>CASGAN010000051.1 GCA_949299455.1 uncultured Oscillospiraceae bacterium | reverse complement strand
AACCGTTTTGGATCGCCTGATAGTAGGCGTAGATATTATTCATCTTTAAACATTCCGGCGAGCTTCGATCCTGCTTTGCTCGGCGGCGTCAGCTCGTTTAATTGCTTGATGATTGCCTGATAGTTTTTGTCTGTCGCCGTAAAAAGCCGTGCGGCCGGGCGTTCACGCTCATAGGGCTCGGTTTTTTCTGACTGAGAAAACAGTTCCGTTTCTCCGTTTTTGGACAGGTCCTTCCACAGCTTGTCGAGCCGGACACGCAGCCGGGCGGCCTGCACGATCAGTCCCTGTGCCACTGCAAACTGATTCTCCGGTAACTCTTCATAGATCCGGCTGAGTCTTTCGATCTCAGATTTTTCTGTGATTTTTCTTGCCATATCCTGCTCCTTTCTCGCCTTTGGCAGGGGGTCACGCACCCGCAGAGAGGAAAGACTACTACTGCTTTCCGGTCGGCGGCCACCCGCTCACGGTGTTCTGATGGGGGGCGGTCCGGTGTTTCTTCCCACGACACGCCCGTTTTTGTCAATGCGGTACCGCTTTTTGTTTCCGTGTATTTTTGCATGACAATCGCGGCAGAGAAGCTGTAAGTTTTCCCACGCCAGTGAGATCTCTGACCGGCTGATATTTTCCGGCGTCAGATGGATTTTGTGGTGCACAATCTCGCCGGGATTGTAGATTCCTTTTTTCAAGCAGCACTCGCACAAGTGCCCGACGCTCTTTGCATATGCGTCCCGTGTTGTCTGCCATGCGACGCTCTTATAAAATGTTTTTGCATATGGTTTCATATGATCACACGCTCCCGCCCCTGCGTCCTGTTCGGATCATCTTTGTTCCCTGCTTTGACTTGACGGATAAAAACAACAAAACCCGCAAGCAAAGCCGTTTGTCCTTTGCTTACGGGTAAGTATAAAATATTTTATGAACCTCTGCGCGACACGTTTTCTCTAATTTTTTACAGTCTTAGGCCACGAATGCCCATGCAGATCCTGCGTGCCTCACGCAGCCAGCGATAAACGGTGCGTTCATCTGCCGGCATGGTGATTGCAAACCGACGCACACGCAGCGCGATTGTATGTTTGCTGATCGGCTTTTGACAGTCAACAAAGTACACAGCTTTCACTGCGTCAACGATATACCGCCGGCCGCCTCGTGCGAGCAATTCAAGTGTCTTTTGGACGGCATCAAAGTCCTCCTCTTCCGGGATTGTTTTGACTTCCGCTTTTCCCGCTTTGACAGCGGCATAATACCGAAATGCCGCGGTGATGTAATCGCGTGATTCTTCTTTCTTCAAATTGGTTCCCCCTTTGCATACCCGCTCATCCATTGAGGCAATGGTTTTGATTTCACCTTCTTTACAACGACCGGCTCTTTTCCTTTCGGGCATCCGCGCGGCCAGAGACAGTTCTTTGTCGGTCCGTTTGCCCATTCACAGGATCGCTCAAGACAGATCGTTTTCATATGGCTTCCCCCTTTACAACGTCATTTGTTCTGCTTGCGCATCTTCCTGCTTCGATTCGATTTCGCGGCGGGCGGTTCTGGCGAGCATCGACGCCTCCATGTACAACGTATCGGGTACCGGTACTTTTTGTGGAATCAGCACAGCGAGCGGCGTTAAGCCGCGGAGCACAACGATATACCGAAGCCCCGCGGACGTTTGGCGCAGGATATACAGCTTTTCTTCTGTCACATCCGCATATGGTGCAGTGTACGCGCTTTCAACAAACAGCACTGCTTTTTCCGCATCACAAAACAGCTTGTACCTCGTTCCTCTGAGCTCGATTTGCATATTGAGCGGTTCAATCACCTGATCGGTGCATTTTTCGAGCCTGTCCACGTCAAACGTGAACGGCAGATCAAGTGTGCTGTATTCCTCAAGCTTATCCTCCGGCACATCATTCATGCGGAGAATCTCGTTTGCCGTCATGACAGACAGGCCATATGCCGGATAAAGCGCTTTGTTTGTGCCGAACCATGTGAGTTCACCCGAATCGGATGCAGAGGATACAACCGTTTTTTCTTCCTTACAAAGCGACACGATCTTTTTATACTTCATGCGTGATTTCTCCTTTCAGATAGGATTCGATCAGCTGCTGCGCCGACTCAAAGCCGACACACACTTTTGCAAGATATCCTTGCGCAGTGAGCTTCTCGATCCATTGCTCCTGATTTGCTGTCACCT
>CASGAN010000050.1 GCA_949299455.1 uncultured Oscillospiraceae bacterium | reverse complement strand
ACCGGTGTCAGCGTTGTAAAGTGATAGTTTGCAATCGTCGGTTTTGCCGCGCTGACGACGGAAATGAGCGTCGATTTTCCCACGTTCGGGAATCCGACGAGTCCAACGTCTGCAAGCAATTTTAATTCAAGCGACAGCTCGAATGCATCGCCCGGCTTGCCCGGTTTTGCAAAGCGCGGAATCTGACGTGTCGAAGTTGCAAAGTGCCAGTTTCCGGCACCGCCCTTGCCGCCTTTTGCAATGACGACCGGCTCGTCCGACGAAAGATCCGCCAAAATGCGGCCGGTTTCCGCCTCACGCACGAGTGTGCCGCGCGGCACCTTCACCAGAAGATCCGCACCGGCTTTTCCGGAACAACGCTTTGCGCCGCCATTTTGGCCGTTTTCGGCAATGTATTTGCGTTTATAGCGAAAATCGACAAGCGTCGACATGTTGTTGTCCACAACAAAAATGACGTCGCCGCCTTTTCCGCCGTCACCGCCATCCGGTCCGCCTGCTGCGACATATTTTTCTCTGCGAAAGCTCACAGCACCGTTGCCGCCGTTGCCGGCACGAACCGTTATTTTTGCACGATCAATAAACATAGCATTCCCTTTCTGATGCGTTTCTTTCTGATATCTACAAACTACAAACATCCGATTTTATTATACCGGATTTTCCTTTTCTTATCAATCGGAGTTTCCACAAAAAAAGCGTGCCGGTCGGCACGCCTTTTTGTGAAATCTTCAATTACTGTGCAGGGTAAACGCTGACCTTTTTGCGGTCACGTCCCATACGCTCGTATCTGACAACGCCGTCGATTTTTGCAAACAGTGTATCGTCAGAACCACGGCCGACGTTCTCACCCGGATGGATGTGTGTGCCGCGCTGTTTATACAGGATGTTGCCTGCCAACACAAACTGGCCGTCAGCACGTTTTGCGCCAAGACGTTTCGACTCGGAATCACGGCCGTTCTTTGTGGAACCTACACCTTTTTTGTGTGCGAAAAACTGCATATTCAGTTTTAACATGATCTACACCTCCGTATCGGTCAATCGTAAATTTTCAGGATAGTCCTGTTTTAAAAGTTCCAGATGAAGCCGCAGTGCTTTTAAAAACTGCTCTGCTTCCACCGGAAGATCGTCAGGAAGGTCAATGCGTACTTCGTTTTCAAAGGCACCGACCGAAGCCGGAATCTTTAAAATCTCCGTAATACCGTTTGCGACTAACTCCACAGCGGAAGTCACCGAAGCGCAAACGACATCATGTCCATATGCGGCATATCCGGCGTGTCCGCGTACCGAAACGCCCGAAAACCGCTCTCCCTGTAAAAAAAATTCTGCCGTAATCATTGGATTACGCGTTGATTGCTTCGATTCTTACTTTTGTGTAGGGCTGTCTGTGGCCGAGTTTGCGCGCAGAACCCTTTTTCGGTTTGTAAGTGAAGACTGTGATTTTTTTGTCTTTGCCATTTTTGACAACGGTTGCTTTTACAACTGCGCCGTCAACATACGGAGCACCGACTTTCATTCCTTCGTCGCCGGAAACTGCGATGACTTTGTCGAATTCAACAGTGTCGTTTTCATTGACGTTGAGTTTCTCAACAAAGATCTGGTCACCTGCGCTGACACGGTACTGTTTTCCACCAGTTTCAATAATTGCGTACATTTCTAAGAAGGCACCTGCCTTTTCTATAATCTCGCTGTGTTCGGGGCAAAGCGTGCTGCTTTGACTTAAAAACCCTATACAAGCGGCCTTATTATTTTATCATGTCAAGTGGTGCTTGTCAAATGTTTTTTACGCATTTTGATACGCTTTTTTTAAAATTTCATACGCGCGGTCGCTCTGCGCACTGCGCACGACAAGCGAAATATCCACTTCCGACGTCGTGATGAGCAAAATGTCGATGTCCGCTTCGCTTAAAAGCGCAAACGCCTCTGCTGCAACGCCGACTTTGCTCGGCATTTCCTCGCCGTAAAGCGCAATTTTCACATTGCCGGTCGATACCATCGGCCGCATTTTTGCAGACAGTGATGATGCCACTTTCAGCACAGTCGGCACCATTTCGTCTGCCACTGTAAACGAGATTGTGTTCTTTTCACCTTTGGGCGCCGTCTGCGAGATCATATCCACATTGACGCCCGCCTTTGCCACCCCGCAGAACAGTTCGCTCAAAAAGCGGCTGTTGGCAGGCGCATTGTCAAATGACAGCACTGCGACATTTTCCGTAAAATACACTTCATGGATGACTTTCATGGATAAAACCTCCTTTTATCGCTGACAGTTTATTGGTACGGCGTCAAAAACGATTCATCGATCACCGAAGAAACCGTTTCATTGATATAATCGATATCAAACCGCTTGATATGCTGATGAATGCCGTGCTTTGCTGCGAGCTCGTCGGTGTATTCATCAAGCGGATACACACGCACATCCGATTTACCGTAGCCGTAATGTGTGACAAGCGGGATAAACCGCGCTTCTTTAATCGAAATGGTATTGTTCTCGTATTCTTTTTCCACTGTGACGTCAAGCGCACCGCCAATCATTGTCGGGCCCATCTCCTGCGTGGAAATGAAGTTACCGAGTGAATAGACAACAAGCGCTTTGCCGCTGCCGTCTGTACGCTCCACCCATTCCACCGGCTGAATCACGTGCGGATGATGTCCAAGAATAATGTCTGCACCCCAGTCGGCAAGTTTTTGTGCAAATTCGCGCTGGAAATCTGTTGGCTTAAACGTATATTCAACACCCCAGTGCACGTTGACCACTACAACATCAAATTTTTCGCGTGCTTCCTCGATACGTGCTTTTACTTTCTCCTCAGCCTGCGGCTGCAGCAGGATAAGTTCCGTATCTTTTGGCAGCGACAAGCCGTTTGTCAGCTC
>CASGAN010000049.1 GCA_949299455.1 uncultured Oscillospiraceae bacterium | reverse complement strand
TGTCAGACCGTACCAACGTGACGTGACACGTGCCGCTAATAATATAGGGCTTTGCCCGCATATGAAATACCCCCGGCTTTGCCGGGGGATTTTTATTGCTGTAAGCAGATGATTGACAGGTGTGCAGCGGTGTGATATGGTAATCATGACTGCACATGCAGTACGTTTTTTCAGAAAGGGTGGATGTACGATGAAGAAAAACAGCGTATGGAGGGCCCGCTTTGTTTGACCCTCCAAGAAATTGTCTGGAGGAAAACAAATGAAACAAACAAAATCATTATTGCCGGTTGTGTCCGAGAAGGACATCAAACGGTACTGGGACATGCAGAGAACAATGCTTCAAAACGACGTGTTCTGCGCAGAGGATTTGCTCGCTCCGTTCACAGAGGAGGAAAAGGAACTGCTGCTTTCTTCGTCTCGCTGTGATCAGATTGAAGCGCTTTGCCATCGCAAAAAAGATCCGATCCGCCGCCTCTTTTTTGCGCAAAACGAGGAGATTGTCGGTTTTGTGATGTACTGCATCTACGCATCCGAGGACGGAAAGTGCTTTGTTTTTGATTTTTATGTGATGTCCCATTTGCGGTGTCAGGGCGCAGGCAGTGCGTTTTTTGCATTGTTTAAAGAGCAGGCTATGCATGAAGGTGCGGCGTATTTTGAGCTGAACACCCATTGTGTACGTGCGCTTCGTTTCTGGAAGCGACAGGACTTCTTGGAAAATGGGACGGATGATGCCGGTGTGATCCTGCTTTGTCTGCCGCCGAAGGAGCAGGGAACATTTACGCGCGTGGAACATCCGGATCTGAGCGATGCGGATATTTTGTGGCAGGTGCGCAAACTGATAAACGGCTGGCGGAATGAACAAGGCGAATCCGCAGTCACCGACGAGGAAATGGAGCAGCTTTGTGCATCGGCAGCGAAGGGGACGGCTTCTTTGCTGCTTGTGCGGCGCGGATATCGTGTGGTCGGCATGCGTCTGATGCAAAATGGTATTTGCAAAGCAGAATTTGTTGAACCTGCATTCGACTGCGAAACGGTTCGGAATCGATTGAAAAACAGATAAGCATTATAAAAAAACACTCCATGCAGATGCATGGAGTGTTTTTTGCTGTTATAGAAAATCAGTTCTTTTTATATCCGCATTTTGGGCATACACCGTTTTCATTTAAAGCGATTCCGCACAACGGACAGCGGTCAATCTCATTTTTGGTAACAAACTCTGCACTGGCAGCATTCACACCGCTGGTGAATGTGATTTTTGCAATGTTGAGTTTGTCTTTTAAGAGATCGTAGACAATTTTAATCATTCCTTCAACCGTCATGGTTTCTTTCGTCACGACCAGACGGCATTCCGGATATGCGGTTGCCAATTCTGTTTGGAAAGCAGGACCCTTCATCTGATTTTGCGGTGCACCGTCGCGGATGCCTTGCTCTTCATAAACTTTTAAAACAGCCGGCAGAAGCGGATCATCTTCACGCAAAATCAGTGCGTGGTCAAAATTTTTGAGTACGGACCAAGCGGTTTTTTGAATCTCATTGCATGGGAACACCATGTTTACACCCGGATTAACGGAATCTTCCACCTCGATCGTCAAAACACCAGTGTGTCCGTGGAGATATTGTGCTTCGCCTTTGAATCCATAAAATCTGTGTGCGTATTGCAGGTCTAATGTTGTGATACTTCTCATTGTGCGAACCTCATTTAAAATTGTGTTGATTTTATCTTTACAAGTCATCCGACTCACAAATACATGAATCGTGTTCCGCGGCGCGGCATTGCGGACAAATATACTGAATTTTTAAATCATATCCGTCAATCGGAAACCCTGTTTGCGATTCTAATGCATTCGTGAAATCGGAAAGATGGATATCAGACAGCTTTCCGCACCGGCGGCAGATCAAATGATCATGACGTGTCGTGTTGTCATAGCGGTCAGGCGCGCCTTCCAGACTGATCTTTCGGATCTTTCCTTGCTGATACAAAAGATTCAGATTGTTATATACCGTTGCCAGTACCAAAGAAGGATATGTTTTTTTCAGTTCTAAAAAAATTTGTTCAGCAGTCAGATGTTCGGTTGAATCTTGAATCAGTTTCAATACACAGCTGCTGTAGCGCATATGAATCATCCTCAGTTTTTAGAATTATTCTATTTCTAATATATCAGTCCGAAATCTGTTTGTCAAGAGCGTTTTGAAAACAATTTGTGAACGATTTTTATGACCGAATATGTGCATGAAGGATCCGGTTTATTTGCTTGACAATATAAAAATTTCTCCGTATAATGAGATCAGAACAGGCGTTCTCCGCCAAGATGAAGGAAAGAGTGTGTGTATGAATGAAATGCCTCTGCACACGATAAGAACAGCAAATGAAGAAAGGAGCACATGTGACGGATGCAGAAAGAAAAATCGTTTGAATTGGTTTCTCCCTATAAGCCGACCGGTGATCAGCCGCAGGCGATCGAGAAGCTCACCGACGGAATTCTGCGCGGTGACAAGGGACAGGTGTTGCTGGGTGTGACTGGTTCGGGCAAGACATTTACAATGGCGAATGTGATCGCCAAAGTAAACCGTCCGACACTCGTGCTTGCACATAATAAAATTCTGGCGGCGCAGCTCTGTTCGGAGTTTAAAGAGTTTTTCCCGAACAACGCCGTCGAATATTTTGTATCCTACTACGACTACTATCAGCCGGAGGCGTATATCCCGAATACCGACACGTATATCGAAAAGGACAGCGCAATAAACGATGAAATCGACAAGCTGCGCCACTCGGCAACGTCCTCGCTGGCGGAACGGCGGGATGTCATCATCGTGTCGAGTGTGTCGTGTATCTATTCGCTCGGCAGCCCGATCGACTACCGTACGATGGTCATTTCACTGCGTCCCGGTATGGAGATAGAACGCGACGATCTATTAAAGCGGCTCGTTTCGATTCAGTATGAGCGCAACGACGTCAATTTCATCCGCAACAAGTTCCGCGTGCGCGGTGATGTGGTCGAGATCTATCCGGCATATGCGTTTGAAACGGCAATTCGCGTGGAATTTTTCGGCGACGAAATCGACCGCATCAGTGAGATCAATCCCTTGACCGGCGAGGTCAAAAGCGTTGTCGAACATGTGGCAATCTATCCGGCGTCCCATTACATCGTGCCGGCAGACAAGATGAAGGAGGCCATCGAGGACCT
>CASGAN010000048.1 GCA_949299455.1 uncultured Oscillospiraceae bacterium | reverse complement strand
CATTGATTCGCTGCGGGCTTTTAATTACTTACAAAATAAAAAACCTGCGGTCGCGAATTGCTCACCGCAGGCGGGCTAAGCCCGTTTGACATATTGACTTTCGACGCGAGTACCTTTATTTGCATAAAAGAAAAGAGTCCGAACGCGAATTGCGTCCAGACTCAGTCTGTCTAAGCCACATGAAAAAGATATTTTCAGCATTTCGGCGGAGGGAGTTGAACCCTTGCAGTTCAGCGGAGAGAATTCTATGGAAATTTAGCCTTAACTCAAAACTTATTACAGCAGTACAACTTTTTTCGGAACAAATGAATATTTGCCTCGTTCAATACCCATCTCATATATCTCTATCCCATTTGCCTTTGCATAATTTTTCAATTCTTTTCTTACTTCATCTGAAGTATTTAACCCAATATATATAACTTTCGCTTTTAGTGAGCATTCCACTCGCATCGGAAATTTTTCGTAGACTGTTTTCCCCGTTGTCTTTTCGGTAAATGCACAGTAAGCATAATCCTTGTTTTCAAATCCTTTGATATCTTGACGAATAGTTTGGATGCGACTTCGTATTTCTTTAACATCAGAAGACAGAGGAAAAGGTAATCTCAAATGGGAATCTACCGCTTTTTCAAAAAAAGGATTTGATTCAAGCCATTCTTCTCTTGCTCTTTTAAACTCTATTTCACTGATATGGTTATCACTATTGTGGGGTAAGCGTATAGTCGCACGCGATTCATTTTCTTTTTCCCAATCAGAGCTTTTGTAATAAAGGGCTGCACCTTTTTCAATATCTTCATCTGAAAGTAACGGGATATTATCTGAATATGAAACTTTTCCAAAACAAAGAGTGTCTTTATATTCAGGAATATTTAATATATCATTTAAATCATACCCAACGCAAAAACCTTTGTGTGAATTCCCATAATGTCCCCACATAAGTGGGTTTTGGAAGGTTTCAGAAAAGCAGAAAACTCGAATGTATAACTCATACAAATATTTCATATCTGAATTTGTTGTATCAAAAGGAATTTCGTCAGGTAAAATAGCAATTTCACAAGGATCGTTGAAACAGTTTATATGAGCAAAACTTACTTTACCAGTTTTTAGACTTTTTAAGGAATAATTGTTGCCGCATTTATCTTCAGCGGCACTAAAGTAATGAAATAATATCTTGTCTTCCATAAATACACCCATATCTTTACAAACTATTTTTTAATTATATCATTAACTTGTTCACTTTTCAAATAGAGAACAACAACTATAACACTCGCTAAGGTTATAGTTGTTGCTGAAAGTATTTTAGCTGTTTTATGTGTAGATCATATATAACTATAGAGGGCGGATACTCACGGATCGCCCATACACAGCGATAACTGTCGCCCAAGATATAATGGTCGGAAAGGAATTTGATTGTGCCGGGCAGGATCATGTCGAAAAAATCCTTTGTTCTGATTTCTTCCGCCTGCTCCGGTGTGAGTACCTTTGGTTTCCTTTTGAACATATATGGCCTCCTTTTGCCATTTTGCAGACAGAAGGAAGGCACAAAAAATCAGCCGCTTTGCTGTCTGCAAAACGACTGATAATATTTTGAATTACATTTTTACGGCTGCCACAATCAGCCTGCCGTTTTTCCCTGAACCGTAACAGGTGGACAAGGTGATAATCTGCCCGCCGTACACAGGTGTAACGCCGGTATCATAGAGCGATTTTTGCATGATTTCTGCGGCTTGTTCGGTGAAATCCGTGCTGTCGGCCGCATGAATAAAGCTGTACCAAGCGTCGGTTTTTTGAACAGCGGCAACGGCAAAGACAGTATATTGTTCCACACCATCTGCTGTTTGAAATTCTATGACCGGATGTTCGGCACAGAACGCCGGGTCAGTATAATTCCGAAGGGATGAGAACATCGTGCCGTTTTTCATATTGTGACCGTAAACAATGAGATGATCACTTTGCAGGTCGCACCGCCAGTCCAGAAACGGCACGCCGCTTTGACTGTATCCGCCGTAAAAACTTCGGCGCAGATATTTCTGCGGATTGTCCGGCGTGTGCATGACGGGATAGCTTAGCTACGTATCGGGAATACACAGCCAGCCGATGCACTCGCTGTTCTGTGCAAGCAGCCCTGACAGATCCCGCATAAGTTCGGAAGTATCATCCGTTGGCACAGCCGTTTCATCATTGGGTTTTTCCGGCGTTACTTCCACCATCTCGGCAAGGGTATCGAATTCTTCTTTTTCTTTCTGCCGGTCGGACAGTTGCGTATAAATCATAAAGCCGGACAAGGCGGCGATTGCCGACAGCAGAACGGAAAGAACGGCAAGATTAATCCTCCGAAGCTTCATCGTCCACCTCATAGAATTGTTCTCCGTCAATATCGGGCATCTGCTCTCCGTTCATGCTGGCTTCAAAATACAGGGCGAGAAAGCGCTTGATGTCCGCTTTCTTCATCCGCTGCACTTCAAAGCCCTGCTCGGAGATGGTTTTCTCGATACGGTTTGCCGCTTCAAAGGTCTGCTTATCTTTACGGTCTTTCAGCCTTGCGATAAACAAAAACTGCCTTGCGGTCGCCATCTCCATTTGAATATGGTCGAGAAAGTCGATGTCCTTTTTGATGATTTTCCGCACCTTCGGATTCTGTTCCTCCGAGAGCCTGTCGCTTAAATACGATTTGTTATCGTCAAAACACTCGGAGGAGTCGGTGCAGGTGATCTCAATATCGGGGATGGCGGACAGCACCATCATCAGATGGCGGATTTTGATTTCGATATTGGTATGGGACAGCACCGAGATGTTGGTGGGCGAGACGAGATAAAAAAGCAGTTCGTACTTGCCAGCCGCAAGTCCGTATTTGGTAAAGGTCTTGATGCCTAAAACCTCCTGTACCGAACGTCCTTTTTTCTTTTTTTGTGGTTTGTCTTTGGTTGTCAAGCGTAATCACCTCCACTCAAAATATTGTTGGGTAGATATAAAGTACCGCACAGCATATTTCATAAAATCCAGTATGGTCGTATCGTCCAGACGGATAGTCAGAAAGCCATAGCAGAGCGTGGCGGCGGCAGGGATCACGATCCGAAGCTGCACCAGCGCCACAATGGATAGCAGCGCGGCAATGCCGAGAATACAAAAATCCCGCAGTCCCCACAGCCACAGGTTGGCTGTAGCTTTCAGATTCTGCGGGTACAGATACTGCGTCACTTACATTCCTCCCATCATCATTCCATTTTGTATATCGCCGCAGAATTCCTGCGGTGTCTGATGGTATTCCTCACGAATTTTGTCTGCAATCATTTCCTTGATGAGCTGCGCCTCGCTGCCGGTGGGCTGGTAGTCAAAATATTCGCTGTCGTTATCGCGGCTGATTTCGCATTCGATGCGAAGCGTATCTTCGAAGGGGTTGTATTTGCCGTACATATTCAGCCATGTGCCGTCATCGTCTGCGGTGTGGATGCCGAATTTCTTATCCACATCAAACCATGTTTCGATGTAGGCGGTGATTTCCTGCCCGATATCGCAGTCCACCTCCATCTCACGGTCGACAGCAATATCGGCTCTTTCAAGCTCGTTGTTTTCTTTCAAATTCTCACCTCATTGGATATACAAAAAGCCACCGCAGTGCTGCGATGGCTCTGTGTAAAATATTTTGTTACAGGAACATTGTCGGTCCGGCTTGCTCCGATTCGGTCAGCTCTGTCATTTCAAAAACAGGACGAAGGATTAAATCCCGTCTTGCCGCAATATACCGCTTATAAAACTCCTTTTGCAAATCGGAGATATACGGCACTCCGTCAATAAATGCGCTGATCTTGTTCATATCGGCTCGTTCATAAATATGC
>CASGAN010000047.1 GCA_949299455.1 uncultured Oscillospiraceae bacterium | reverse complement strand
AAAACTATACGCAGAATCTCAGCGGCTACTCCAAAAGTTTTCGTGATGTAAAAAACACACTTTGGCGTGAATATGAACGCACACCGCTTGATATCTTTTCTCCCTTTTGGGAAACGGAACTGCCCGCTTTGATGGGCGGCAATGAGGACACAATCCGCCGCACTATTACGGTGAAACGGGTTGGCGCCGACACCAGGTACACCTATGTGCCGTATTACGCATATGCGTTTGCCGGAGAGAAGGCGTTTTTGGATGGACAGGTTTACTATGATACCGGATTGGTCCCTGACCGAAAAAATGAGTGGACGTATTCAATGTATGCATATCCTGATGATCGATTCGGAAATGTCATCCGTGAGATTGATGCAAAAGACGAACGTCACCTCATGCAGCTGCGTTTAGATCTGCGAAATTCCATGCCGGAAGAATACTTGTCTTATGCAACATTTTATAAATCATTTGCAGATCAAATGTATACCAAACTGCCGGAAGACGGACGGTTTGACTGGATGAAGGAGCTGTTTTGGGAAAATATATCTTTAAGCGACGCCGTTCATATTGTAAAATCAACAGTACAGGATGGAACGACCTATAGCCTTCGTCCCGGAAAGACACCTTCAGATCAGGATTTTGTCAATTACTTTTTAAAGACGAATAAAAAAGGATTCTGTATGCATTATGCAGCCTCAGCTGTGATGCTGTTTCGTGCAGCCGGCATTCCGGCCAGATATGCGGAAGGATATGTTGTAACGGAAACCGATGTAAAGAATGCGAAAAACGGTGTTGCAGCAGTGAAAGATCAGAATGCGCATGCGTGGGCAGAAATTTATGTTGAACCGCTCGGATGGGTTCCTGTGGAAGTGACACCGGGCTTTTCGGCAGCATCGATTGCGCCGAGGCCTGTTGAAGAAGAGAAAGAGCAATCGTCGAGCAGTCAATCCGAAAGCAGTGCTTCATCCAATTTCGAGCCGTCCTCTGAGCCGGAATCATCGGCATCTGAGCCGGAATCGAGCATTTTGGAATCAAGTGCGGCAGAAGAATCGTCTCAGGCGGAATCAAGTATTTTTTCGTTGGTACCTGATGAATCTTCCGGAACGATTCCACCCGATGATGCAAAAACTTATGACTTTACGGCGTGGATTGTTGCCGGGCTGAGCACATTGGCGGTAATCGTGTTGTTCGGCGCGGTGTTATTGGCAAGAGGTGCGAATATCTGTCGCAGAAGAAAACGAATCCATTCGTCGGATCGCAGTCGTGCAGCGTGTGCGATTTATGCGGAGTGTCTGCATCTGATGCGTTTGATCGGACTTTCAAAGGAAATGTTTGAAGACAGTGACCGGTTTGCGGCACATGTTGATGCGACGATCTTCATAGGAATGTCGTTTAAAGAAGTGACGCGGATCGCCGAACGTGCTCGTTTTTCCGATGTTCCAATCAGCGAAGAGGAGCGTTCACAGCTGCTTGTGTTCCTGAAAATGCTTCAAAAATATGTGAAAGCGCATCTCCCGTTTTATAAAAAACTGTCTTATTTCAGGCGTTATCCGTTAAGATGAACGAATCGCAGAAAGCGTGGTTCCCGGATAATAGTGAGAAAGAATTTCCTTGTACGATTTTCCTTGGCGGGCGAAAAAATCAGCGCCGTATTGACTCATACCGACACCGTGTCCTTTGCCTTTTGTCTCGATTGTAAACGTATCAGACGTAAAGGAAACGGTGAAATTGGCAGACGCCAATGATAGTTTTGTCCGGAGATCTGCTCCTTTGATGCTTTTGTCTCCGACTGTGATCGTCAAAACCGATCCGGCCTCACTGCGCACAGCACCTTGAAACCAGGATGCAGGATCTTCCGAGAGTGTGATGGAAGAATCGATGGATAAAAGTGCGTTTTTCATTTCGTCGGTTGCCACCGTCTTTGTTTCAGAATAGGAAGGCGAGAGAGGATCGCCTTCGCTTGTCACGCTGACCAGATATGCAGTGGATGTTGAAAAAACGTCTGCTGCATTTTCTGTTTTTCCGGAGGAAACCGCATGGAACATCGCAAGTGCCGGTTTGTCCTCGTACAAAAGAACGTCGTTAATGACAGCGCTTACTGCTTTGGTCAGTTTTTCTTCATAAGCGGCAAATGCGTCTCCCCACAGCTCTTTGCGTCCTGCTTCGTCGAGATATGCCTGGCATGTGGCAGGATCGGTTGTCAAATATGGTGTTCCGGGAATATATTCCGGATCATTTAAGCACTGCTGAATGCGATACAACGCATAGGAATGTGCCGCAACTGCTTGTGCCTTGACCGCTTCTTCATGATAGGACATCGGGATTTCCGCGGCGACAACGCCTTTTATATATTCAAGCGGTGTCAGTGAGAGTGTTTGCTTTGTTTGCGTATTTTCGACTAAGTAGATTCCGCTTTGATTTTTGGGGATACGCAGCAAAACAATCGCTGGAATCAAAAGCAGCGTTAAAAAGATGAAAAAAAATACGCTGAAAAACCGTTTCATTTAGAACATCCTCTCTTTCGATGAATGAAAATATTTTTTATCCTGCAAAAACGGAAGAATGAATTTGAGCTTTTGCAGAATAAAAGCGTTTTTTGAATGATGATAATATAAAAATTTCAATTATTTTAGCGAGTTGCATTGACACAGTGGATGCACTTTGTTATAATAGGGCTACTTGAGAAAAAGAAAGAGGGGGAAAGCGTATGCACCGGCAAAACAGTGTCATTCGTGGTATTCAAGATTTATGTGAGGAGTTTCGCAGATATAACCAGATCGACGCAAAATTATATGAGAAATTCGATGTCAAGCGCGGTTTGCGCAATCAGGACGGCACCGGTGTGATGGCAGGACTGACACAGATTTGTAATGTGCACGGTTATGTCGTCAACGAAGGTGAACGTGAGCCGGTGGAAGGTGCGCTGTATTATCGCGGATATGATGTAAAAGAACTTGTCGGCCATTGTGTAGAAGCGCGCCGGTTTGGATTTGAAGAGGTTGTCTATCTGCTGATCTTCGGTGTTTTGCCAACGGAAGAGCAGCTTGCCGGTTTAAAACGGATTCTTTCGCATTTTTGCTATTTGCCGGAGGGCTTTTTTGAGGATATGATGCTTAAAGCGCCGTCGGCAAATATCATGAACAAACTTGCGAGAAGTATTTTGGCGCTTTATTCCTATGATAAAGATCCGGATAATCTGTCGCTTGAATCGGAAATCGGCCGCGCGCTTCAGATCATTGCACGGCTTGGCAATATTGCAGTCAAAGCATATCAGGTCAAGCGCCGCTTTTTTGACGGAAAGACGATGTTCTTGCATCCGGAGCAGCCGGGCCTTTCCTTTTCCGAGGAAATGCTTTCGCTTTTGCGCGGTGACCGGATTTATACAGAAGATGAAGCGCTGCTTCTTGATCTGTGTCTGATGATTCATGCGGAGCACGGCGGCGGCAATAACTCGACGTTTGCGTGCCGTGTTTTAACTTCGTCGCACACTGATGCGTATTCCGCATATGCAAGCGCAGTCGGCGCGCTGAAAGGTCCGCTGCACGGCGGTGCGAATTTGCAGGTGATGCGCATGCTCTCTGATATGAAAGAGCATGTATCCGATATTACAAACGAAGGCGAAGTGGCAGATTATCTGCAGAAGCTTTTGAATAAAGAGGGATTTGACCGTTCGGGCAAAATTTACGGTATGGGTCATGCGGTGTATACACTTTCTGATCCGCGTGCGGAAATCCTCAAAAAATATGCGGTCGGTCATGCAAAGGGTACTGAATTTGAAAAAGACTTTGAAGCACTCAATCTGATTGAATCGCTCACACCGGAGCTGATGGCGAAAAAAGGCATTACGAAGCCGATTTGTGCAAACTTTGACTTGTATACCGGAACGGTATATCGGATGCTCGATATTCCGGAGGATTTGTTCACGCCGCTGTTTGCGATCGCGCGCATAGCGGGCTGGTCCGCGCACAGGATAGAAGAGCTTGTGGGCGGCGGCAAGATAATAAGGCCCGCGTACAAGGCGGTGTGCGAACACAGAAAATATGTGCCGATAGAGGACAGAAAGTAATTTGCGGAGGGTGTAAATTTTCTAGACAACTGTCGAAAAATCATTGACTTTTGTAATAAGCGATAGTAGAATGATAATACAGGCTTATGCTTGATAATATGATTCAGGAGATGGAAAAATGAAGAAAAAACACGTGCTCCTGTTTGCCTTGCCGGCGGCAGGTCTTTTGATTGTGTGGATCTACAAAATCACCGGCACCGAAGGCCAGGGCACCAACGATATCATCGACGCGGTCCACCTGGG
>CASGAN010000046.1 GCA_949299455.1 uncultured Oscillospiraceae bacterium | reverse complement strand
ATTCTTATTCTACAACAAAAGGAGTTTTTCTTTCTACATCATCGCCATAAGCCTTTTTTTGAACCACTCGCCTAGCGAGTGGTTTTCGTTATACAATAACGACACCTAAGCAGGTATATGATCTGCTTGGGTGTTTTTCTCTCTTTATTTTGATAAATACGAAACGGCATTTGCAACCGCCTGCTTTGTCCGTTCGTTCTCGTTTTGACCTTTACTGCGATAGTCAAACATCAATGTAAAACTGTGCACATCGTCCCGCAGTGTCTGCAAATATGCTTTTGTCCGCTGTGTGAGTGCATCAATCAGCGGTTTTGCCTGCTTTTTGGGCAATGTATCCGCAATAATCCGGCAAAACAAATCGTAATGTGCAAAGCAATAGTATTCCTGATCGCAGACAAGTTCTAAAAATGCAGGATCAGCAGCAGCTGTACGTGCGGCGTTTTGCAGAAACTTTTCGCTCACGCGGTCAATCTCACGGCAGACAAAACATGTGTGTGTCGGCGATTCCTCCCCCTTCTTTTTTGCCGCAGGCGGCATGTGCTGTGCCATCAATTCATCGAGATGTGTTTCCAGCATGAGCGCCAATGACAGCCTGTTTTTCTGATGCATCATCCGTTCCAGATGCGATGCACAAAAGCCGTATTTGTTTGTTTCCATGCGAATGTCCGGTTCCATCATTGCCGCACCCATGATATATTCGATGCACCGGTTTTCAAGCATCTCACGCATCCGGCAAATAGGACAGCCGTCATTCGCCTCTTTTTTGAAAATATCGGTCAGCGGAATGGTATAGATTGATTCCTTCATACTTGACGAACCTCCGTTAGTTTTGTATGATAAACCGTATGAAAGGACGGTTTTCGATGAATTTTGATATCGTACAAGAAAAAAATGATCTGCTTTGGATGATTCCTTCCTCCGCGTTTTCTCTGTCTATGACGCTCCAATGCGGTCAGTGTTTCCGCTTTTTTGAAGAAAACGGCGTCTTTTTAGGCGTTGCAAACGGGCGCCTGTTAAAAATCGAGCAAACCGATCGGTTCATCCGGTTTTTTGATATGACACAAGAAGAATTTCAAGCAGTCTGGGCGAATTATTTTGACTGTGCCACCGACTACGACGCGCTTCATACGCTGTTTTCAAACGACCAGACCTTATACCGCGCCATCGAAAAAACGGGCGGCATCCGTGTGCTGCGTCAAGACGGATTTGAAACGCTGATTTCCTTTTTGATTTCGCAAAACAACAACATTCCCCGCATCACCAAAAGCATCAATTTGCTGTGTGAGCGGTTTGGCAGCCAGATTGCACCGGATACATTTGCGTTTCCGGATGCAAAAACGCTGGCAAGCGCTTCCCTCTCGGATTTTTCGGGATTGTCACTCGGATACCGTGACCGTTACCTGCTGGATGCGGCACAAAAGGTGTCCTCGGGTGAAATTGATCTGTCAAAGCTTTATACCTGTCCGATCGAAGAAGCACGTCAGACACTGCGAACCATCTGCGGTGTTGGTCCGAAAGTTGCGGAATGCGTCCTGCTGTACGGATTTGCACGGCTTTCGTGTGTACCGATGGATACCTGGATGAAAAAAGTCATGGCGCGATACTATCAAGCAGGACTGCCGGAAGAGATTTTGCCATATGCCGGCATTGCACAGCAGTATCTGTTTCATTATGCGCGCTGCTTCGACACCTTCTGATGCCGTCTTTTTCGTGTATAGAGCACAGACGCAACGAGCGATGTCACAGGAATCGTAAACAAGATGCCGAAGCTGCCTGTGAGCGCCTGCATCACTTCTTCGACAATCATTTCCTGATTAAACAGCGACAGCAGCGATGTTTCATTCGCCGCCAGCAAAATCACAACGGAAAGTGAACTTCCGATATACGCGAGAATCAGCGTATTTGCCATCGTGCCCATGATATCACGGCCGATCGTCATACCGGAGCGGAACAGCGCACGAATTGACCGCCGCTCTCCCATTTGCTCGCCAACCTCATAAAGCGAGGACGAAAGCGACATCGACACATCCATCACGGCACCGACCGCACCGACCAAAATACCACCGAACAGCAGTGCTCGAAGGTCGATTTTCGCGGACTCCATCATGGTGATATACAGCGTCTGTTCGTCCGTCAGACCGGTTAAGTGCATAATAACCGTCAAAAGTGCGGAAAGCCCTGCTGTGACGCACAATCCGCCGATACAGCCGATTGCCGCACACAGACTTTTTTTATGCGGACCGACCACGATCAGCAGCGTCATGGCAATGATATAGACACACGTGATTGCTGCGGAGATGTAGATATTCTGTCCTGAAAGAATCGACGGAACAAATACGGCAAACACCGCAAGGCACGTAAACGCAAGTGAAACGACCGTATGCAGCCCCTGCCATTTTCCGAAAATCAGCAGGCAGATGCAAAAAAGAATACCGGTCACGATCAAAATACCGCTGCGATGATACTGCAAAAAACGCCACTGATAATTGCCGTTTGGCACAGCCGAACCGTCTTCATTGGCAGCGTATTCCGATTCATAACTCAAAACAACAGAATCCCCTGCCTCCACGCGCTTTGGACTGACCGCCACAATCGAGTCAATCTGCTGGGATGCTTCCACTTCTGCGCCTTTCATTCGTCCGCTTGTCACACGGGCGCGGAATGTGATTGTCTCACTTTTCATCTCTGAAGCCGTTCCATTGAGTATATAGGTTTCTTCCTTTATATCTATAATTTCAATGATATCTGCAGTATATTGAAGCGATGCGACACTTCCGAACGAAAAATTCGCGGATGCAATCCGATTGCCGACCACCAAATAAAGAACCGATATGACAACAACCGCCAAATAGGTGAGAATTGTTTTCCATTTCGTTTTGATCCACTGCAAGTGTTTCATCACTCCGTTTCTGATTTATTTGTCTTTTATTGTATCTGTTTTTTCGTTGTTCGTCAATCATACTTCTTTTATGCAAAGGAATTGCAATCCGGCGCAAAATATAGTATAATAAAGCTTGTACTATGGGCGTTTGATAATAAAGCGCTTGTAAATTCAAGTTCTGGGAGGAATTTGTCATGTTAGTCTCTGCAAAAGAGATGCTTACAAAAGCAAAAGCTGGTAAATATGCGGTTGGCCAGTTCAACATCAACAACCTTGAATGGACCAAAGCAATCCTGTTGACTGCACAGGAATTGAACTCTCCGGTTATTCTCGGTGTTTCTGAAGGCGCAGGCAAATATATGGCTGGCTACAAAACAGTTGTCGGTATGGTGAATGGCATGCTCGAAGAATTGAACATCACCGTTCCGGTTGCACTACATCTGGACCACGGCAGCTATGAAGGTGCAAAAAAATGCATCGAGGCTGGTTTTTCGTCCGTTATGTTCGACGGTTCGCACTATCCGATCGAAGAAAACGTTGAAAAAACAAAAGAACTCGTAAACATCTGCAACGAACTGGGCCTTTCTTTGGAAGCTGAAGTCGGCTCCATCGGCGGCGAAGAAGACGGCGTTGTCGGCGCTGGCGAATGTGCAGATCCGGACGAGTGCAAAATGATCGCTGATCTGGGCGTCACCATGCTCGCTGCTGGTATCGGCAACATCCACGGCAAATATCCGGCAAACTGGGCTGGTTTGAGCTTCGAGACACTCGACGCTGTTCAGGCAAAAACAGGCGACATGCCGCTCGTTCTCCACGGCGGTACAGGCATTCCGGAAGATATGATCAAAAAAGCAATTTCCCTGGGCGTTGCAAAAATCAACGTAAACACTGAGTGCCAGCTTGCATTTGCTGCTGCTACCAGAGAATACATTGAAGCAGGCAAAGATCTGCAGGGCAAAGGCTTTGACCCGAGAAAACTGTTGGCTCCGGGCTTTGAAGCAATCAAAGCAACTGTCAAAGAGAAAATGGAACTGTTCGGTTCTGTCAACAAAGCATAATTCATTTTCTGATGATAAAAAACCACCGATGCATTGCATCGGTGGTTTTTTACTGACTTTTTATGTTTGATCGACAGATATTTGCACACTGCGTTCCTTCTGTTTCATTTTGTGCATGTAATAAAAATATGCAATGGCAAGAGGAATTGCCGCGCCAATCCAAGCAACCGGATTTGCAAGGCAAACACCCAAGTAGCCAAACGGAATGGTAAGGCAAAACGCCGCAAATGAGCGCATGGCAAGCTCGACAAAGCCGACAAACACCGGCACACCGCCGCGTCCCATTCCCTGCAGCACATTTCGGTAGATGAACAGTTGACCAAGAGGAAACAGGAACGCACCCATAATGTTCAAATAGAACTGGGACTGCTGTAAGACTGCAGCATCACTTTCGCCCACAAAGAGTTGTGTTAAAAATTGTCCGCCGAAAATGACAAGCAAGCCGCCCATAATCGCCCAGGTCAATGAAAACAGCGTCGATTTGCGAACGCCTTCACGGATTCTCGCGATTTTCCCTGCACCATAGTTTTGCGCCGCAAATACAGACGCTGTCACGCCAAGAGAGTTTAACGGCTGTGTGACGATATTTTCAATCTTTGATGCCGCGGTAAACGCAGCAACCGTCTGAGAACCGAAATCATTGAGCGCTGCCTGCATAATCATAACACCGATTGCGATGATCGAAAACTGAAACGCCATCGGAATGCCAATGCGCAAATGCTCCCATGCAAAGCGCCAGGAAAACGAAAAATCCTCTTTTTTAAGCCG
The DNA here is from genome assembly GCA_949299455.1 of uncultured Oscillospiraceae bacterium. GTDB lineage: Bacteria > Bacillota > Clostridia > Oscillospirales > Ruminococcaceae > Paludihabitans. Next base: position 1,709 of record CASGAN010000046.1, on the reverse strand, counting down.
CAGCACCGGGAATTTTTTGAGGCTGTAAAACAGACACAGCACTGCCGAAACGGCCTGTGCAATAATGGTTGCCCATCCTGCTCCGGCAACACCCATATGGAAAACCAAAATACACACAAAGTCAAGCACAATATTGATTGCACAGGCAACAATCAAAAACAAAAGCGGTGTTTTGCTGTCGCCGAGTGCACGCAGAATACTTGAAAACAAGTTAAAGAACACTGCGGCAACGATCCCGTAGTAAATGACAATGATATATCGATATGCATCATCAATAATATCACTCGGTGTGCGCATAAGTTCGAGCAGCGGCCGTGCAGTGAACACGCTCAGAATCGTAAACACAATCGTCACGCCGACACTCAGAATCAAGGATGTGGCAACACTGCGTCGAATGCCCTCTTCATCGTCGGCGCCGACGCGCTGTGCGGTAATAACAGAAAAGCCGGGCATGAATTTGATATCCAATGATTCTATCAGTGCGTAATTTTCTATATGAATGGATTGTAACATTTTCTGATTTTATGAATCTTTTCTGTATAACGATACAAGTTTGTCTACGATGTCGCTTGCGACTTCCTGCTTTGTCTTCAGCGGATAAGGTGTTGTTCCGTTGCAATCGATGATGGTAATTTTATTTGTATCGCAACGGAATCCGGCACCTTTATCGTTTAAAGAGTTCAGAACGATAAAATCGAGATTTTTATTTTTCAGTTTGTTTCTTGCATTTGTCGTTTCGTGTATCATTCTTGTGTTCAGTTTCAATTTGTGGGAAAACTGGAATCTGATACCCGGAATAATAGCTGTGGGCTCGTTTGCGGTGCCTCTTACGACGATGGTGCTTTTCCTTGAAGTGAACGCATACCGCGACATAAGCCTGTTCAAGCTGATTGTCGTGTTCTTGGTCGGTGGTTGCGCCTCCTTGCTCGCCACGATGTTGTTCTATACCATATTCCCTTCGTCTGTCGATTTTGCCGGTGCGGTGATAATAGGTATAGTGGAAGAGTTGGGAAAATTGGTGATTGTCTACATTGCGTTGCTGAAGATGCCGCGTTGCTCGCATATCCTCGGCGGCTTGTTGGTAGGGTCGGCCGTAGGAGCGGGGTTCGCTGCGTTCGAGTCGGCCGGTTATGCCTTTAATTGGCTTTTGTGGTCGCAGGGCGATGTCGATGTCATGATTGACTTGATTTTGTTGCGCGGCTTTCTTGCTCCGGGCGGGCATGTGACATGGGCGGCGATTACAGGAGCGGCATTGATGATAGCGAAGGGCAACGGGCCTTTGACGTTCGATGCCGTGGTGTCGACGCGTTTCCTTAAATTGTTCGCGATACCGGTAGTCCTCCATTCTGTTTGGGATATGCCGATACCGTTCGGAGCGGAGATATACCTGCTGCCTATACTTCTGACAATTGCGGTATGGGTGGTCGTTATGATTCTCATAAATATGGGGTTGGATCAAGTTAAACAGAATAAAGCGATAGCATAAAATGAAGGTTTGTCATAATTGTAACAGGGAATATTCCGATGAAGTGAATTTCTGTACGGAATGCGGCGGGCCGCTTGAGGTGAAACAAGAAGCTGAGCCGGTTAATGCAGCCGGACAGCCGTCGGGCAGCGTGCCACCGCCTGTCCCTCCTGTTTCTGCTGGAGCCGCTTCCAATGTCCAGAATGGAGGGCTTGCTGCGCAGCCCCGAAAGAAAGGAGGTAAG
>CASGAN010000045.1 GCA_949299455.1 uncultured Oscillospiraceae bacterium | reverse complement strand
CCGGATCTGATCCGGCAGTTTGAACAGCTCGGTGCAATCGATGACTATGCGCCGAAAATGCTCGACGCGGCAACGCCGATCATCGAGAAGAATGTGAAAGCGGAAATTGCGCCGCACAGAGTAACTGGTGCAATGATGGAATCCGTAAAACGGACCAAAGCAGAAAAGACAAAAAACGGCGGTTTTTATGCCGTGGTCCGCCCGACCGGCGTCGACAAAAACGGCGTGCGGAACATGGAAAAGCTCGCATGGCTTGAATACGGGACAATCAGACAGCCTGCAATTCCCGTTTTGACCAAAGCGCTCAACAACAGCCAGCAGCCGGTCAGAGAAAAGATGCAGGAAGTATTTGAAGAGGAGGTGCGCGTGAAGTGAAGCCGATCAATCAAACAGTTTCGCCGATTCTTCGGTCAGTCTGCGATCATGTGGACTGGATCCAGTGCACCGAAAATCCGCTGCCGGAACAGTTTGTCGTCTGGATCGAGGAGGACAACCGCACAGCACTTGCCGGAAACGATGAAGCGCAGGTGACAAGCTGGTGGATTCAGGTGAATCTGTTTACAAAACGCGGCCTGTCAGGAGGACTTGATCCGAACCCAAAAGCGGAAGAGCTTTTGCAGGCTTTAAAAGCCGGCGGCGCATGGATTCTGCAAAAACCAATGACAACGATAGATCCCGATGGATACTATCACACGATCATTCGTGTACGATTTGACAAAAAGGAGGACGAATAGATGTATCAATACAAAACATCATTTCCGGTGTTTGCGCCGATTGCTTCGGAAGGAGCAGCTGCAGCGCCGACATACAGTGAAGGCGCATTTCTCGGCGAGGCGATGGTTGTCGGCATGACACCGCAGTTCAACAGCGCGCCGCTGTACGGCGATGACAAATCCGTTGCAAACGTCACGGCATTTAAACAGCTGGATCTGTCGCTGCAGACAACCACACTGCCGCTTGCAGCATATACGGCAATGTTCGGCGCGACACATACCGAAGCCGTGCCGTCAAGCGTCAAGGAGAAAGTGTCGGAGAAAACAACCGACACAGCAAAATACGGCGGCTTTGGATTCATCGCAGGCGGCCTTTCCGGCAATACGGAAGAATATCACCTGTTCTGGATGCCGAAAGTGAAGTTCACACCGCCTGCCGAGACGTACAACACAAACGGAGAGTCCATTTCGTTTGGCACACCTACCGTCACTGGCGTCGGTCTTGCGGACAACACCGGTGAATGGAGATACCGTGAAGTATACGCAACGCTTGCAGATGCACTGGAAGCACTCAAGACAAAAGCACAGATCGAATAATAAAGAGGTGTTACGATGTCGGCAGTAAAACAGTCATATGCAGTTATTACGATTGACGGCAGAGAATACGAAATCGCAATGACACTCTCTGTGATCGATCAGCTGCAGGATCAATACGGAAGCCTGCAGGCCGCGCTCACAGCAACACAAAAAGCGGATGGCTTTGTCGAGGTCATGCGCTGCATGATCAACGACAACATCGACTATCACAACGAAGTGCATCCGGACGATCCGTGGAAGCCGGTTTCAAAAGCAGCGCTTTCACGGAAGATCACCGCGCGAAACTTTCACATCATGCAGGCCGCTTTGTTCGAAGCATTTGACTTGTCACTGCCGGCTGCAGATCAGACGCAGGGAAACCGGTAAGCCGGGCGCCTGTCGATGTGGCAATGTGGATTTATCGAGGAAAATCAATCCTCGGATACACAGAGCCGGAAGTATGGCGGATGACGCTCAAAAAGCTCGCCATTCTGTTTGACAAGCACATGGAATGGGAGGGAGGAAAGCTCCCCGAACAGAATCAGCCGTCCATCGACAAGCTGCTCGGCTTTTGATTACTGCGCAGGAGATTTCCTGCGCAGAAATGAGGAGGCGAACAACAATGCCGGATTTTAAAATTGGTGCAGCCATCGCGCTTGATGGCGATGAACAGTTTAAGAAACAGCTAAAAGAAATCGACCGGAGCATGTCGCTCACTCGTGCGGAGAGTAAAAAGCTTTCGGCCGAATTTGATGATGTGGGCAGTTCACAGGAAGCTCTGCGGAAAAAAGGCGAACTGCTGCAAAAGCAGTACGACGACCAAAAGAAAAAGCTTGATGTGATCACCGAAGCGGTCAAAAAATATGAAACCGCGCAAAAGGACATCAAAGAGCGAATCGATGCGACAAAATCAGCACTTGCGGACGCCGAAAAGAATCTGGAAAGAACAGCGGAGCAGTACGGCAAAAATTCGGAAGAAGCCAAAAACGCCGCCGCACAGGTGGACGAGCTGACGCAGGGCCTCTCCCGTCAGGAGGCACAGACGGAGAAAATCAGTACCAGTTTAGACAACTGGCGGTCAAAACAAATTGCCGTCGAAACACAGCTCGTAAAAACCAAAAAGGCGATATCTGACAATGAAACCGCAACAAAGAAGCTGACCGACAAAACGCAGGTTGCCGCGCAGAAAATGAAGGACTTCGGCGATTCGGTTGAAAAGGTCGGGGAAAAGGTTGACAAGATCGGCGACAAAACCGAGAAGCTCGGAAACAGCCTGACAACCGGTGTCACAGTGCCGCTTGTGGCGATTGGAACAGCAGCTGTCGCTTCGTTTAACGAGGTGGATGACGGTCTTGATATCATCACGCAGAAAACCGGCGCAACCGGCGAACAGCTCAAATCGTTTGAAACAATTTATAAAAACATTGGCGGCACGATCAATGCACAGTTTTCTGACATTGGTTCTGCGGTCGGCGAGGTAAACACTCGTTTGGAGCTGCAGGGCGACGCGCTTGAGCAGGCATCTATTGATTTCTTGAAATATGCGCGGGTAAACGGGACAGATGTGAACACATCGATCCAGCTTGTTTCCCGTGCGATGGGCGATGCGTCGATTGAGTCGAGTAAATACGGAATGGTGCTTGATAGTCTCACAAAGGCGGGACAGCTGTCCGGAATCAGCGTTGACAGGCTCGCGGAAAGCCTTGCAAAGTACGGCGCACCGCTTCGTATGCTCGGTTATGAGATCGAGGATTCGATCGCGCTGTTTGCCGCATGGGAAAAAGCCGGCGTCAACACGGAAATTGCTTTCTCCGGTATGCGCCAGGCAATGGGCCGCTGGTCCTCGGAAGGAAAAAACGCACAAGAAGAGTTCGCGAAACTTCTGCAGCAATTAAAAGATGCGCCGGATCTTGCAACAGCTGCTGCAATCGCAACAGAAAACTTCGGTACAGAAGCTGGAAACGATCTGGCGGATGCAGTCCGCGGCGGACGGTTTGAAGTTGAGAAATACACCGAGGCACTGAAGAATTCCTCGGGCACACTGCAAAACACCTATGCAGGCATGACAGACGAATCCGACAAGGCGACAATCGCCATGCAGGAAGCAAAAATAGCACTCTCGGACATCGGCGAAACCATCTTGACCACCGGTGCGCCGCTGTTAAAAGACCTGTCGGAGGTTGTCAAAGAGGTGGGCGAGTGGTTTGATTCTCTCACCGACGAACAGCGTGAAAACATCGTAAAATGGAGTGCATTCATCGCAATCGGTGGACCGGCGGTATCCACGCTCGGAAAAATCACAAAAGGCATGGGGAACCTTGTCACCACCGTCGGTTCCGGCGTCAAAAAGGTCGGAGACTGGCTCGCGGCGGCAAAAAGCGCGAAAACGGCGACAGAAGGGCTTGAATCTGCGGCGAGTGTAGCAAGCGGGAGTTTCGGAAGTTTGAGCGGCGCGATTAGTGGTGCAAGCGGTTTTGCATCAACTTTAGTTACAGGACTCGGCTCAGTTATCACTACAATTGCAGGTCCGGTCGGCGTTTCTGCGGCAGTAATTGGAGTATTACATTTGATGGCTGATGCGAAATGGAAAGATTCGGAAATGTACAAAGCCAGCCAAACACTGTCGGAATCGTTTAACGAAGCCGGGAAGTATGCAGACGAGTTTTCTGAAAAAGTCAAAAATATCACTATAGAAACGAGGGTGGGGAAAATAGAAGATAGCCAAGCTGTTGAAGATGCAGCTAAGGCTTTACAGGATAAACTAACCGAAATAACAAGCGAGGGTTCTCAAGAACGCGAGAAAATAACCGAAGAAGAACTTATTTCTGCAGAAGAAGCATACAAAAAACTCATAGACAAATTAAGCGAAGAAACCGAAAAAGGATATAGCTCGACTTTGCGATTTTCAGAGCAGGTAAAAATAGAAATTGAAAATTTCGACGGAAACGCCGAGCAATACATTGATAAAGTTTCTTTTTGGATAAAAAACATCAATAGCCTATATCAGGATTCTGCCGCAAATCTTGAGGAATCACGAAAAAAGGAACTTGAAGCGCTTCAAAGCCTCTTAAATGAAGGCGTCATTACTCTCGGAGAATATGAAACGAGGGTGGAAGAGGTAAACGCAAAATTTGATACAGATATGAAGAACCTGTCGACTATACACAACGAAACGTTAGGAGAAATCAATTCTTTTTATTCTAATCAATTAAGCGGAAGCAAAGAGTTTTTTGATGAATTCATAAACATCGTTGGTCAAAATATAGAGGCGGAACAAAAATATCATGTAGAAGCATCGAACAATCAAAAAATTTTTGCAGATTCGTCTGGAAAACACTATAAGCGTCTAAGATCAGAATGGATACGAAATAGCGAGGAAATGCAAGATACCATTGTAAAAATGGGAGAACTGTTTAGCGATGAAAATCAAATGTATTTGAATCACTATGCATCGCTCATTCAAACGACCATTGAAAGCGGCGGAGAATTGACTGCTGAGCAAAAGTTTTTCCTTTCAGAAATTCTGAACGCTTATGATGCAATGCCGTCAGAACTTCAAGAAGCAGTAGAAAACATGTTCTCATCAATGAATCTTACTTTTGATGAAAACAAAAACGTCATGTATACAAATGGCGAAGGGACTGCGCAAAAAATCCTTGATGGATATCAAAGCCTTGATCTGAGAACAAAACTGTACACAGATGCAAAGGGCGCCGGTGCAGCAATCATGGACGGCCTCGCTGCCGGACTAAAAAGCAAAACAGAGTATTTGAAAAAAACCACCGGAGAGGTTGTAGGTGTCATTGATACAGAAACGCGAAAAAAATACGAGATCTACTCGCCGTCCAGGCTGGCAAAACGCCGTTCCGGGCAAATCGTGGAAGGTTACGCGATCGGCTTAAAGGACAATGCCAAACTGATCGAAAATGCCTCAAAGTTCGTCATGCGTATTCCGGAAGAAGAAATGAACAAGCTTTCCCGCCGCGCACAAGCCGCTGGCGCAATGACGCTGCCAACAGTATCACCGCAGGCAAATCGTACACAGTCCGTCGATATGAATGCATTTGCCTCTGTTATGGTGAAAGCCTTGAAAGATGCCGGCCTGACCGTGCAGATGGATGCAAAAACAGTCGGATACTTAACTGCACCGGCAGTCGGAAAGCAGCTCGGATTTGATGCCAAAAGGGGGAAACGAAATTGATCCAGATCATCGACAAAACAGGCGAAAGTCTTGACTTTTCAGCGTTCAATATCGCATCGGAAGTCGGCTGGCGAATCGATGACGGTGCAGTTGGCGTCACAAACGAACAGACGCCGCAGTCTCTTATGCCGCGCCGTGTGAAAACAACGCTCGATCCGTACAGCTTGACGATCCAGCTCATTGTGTCGGGTGCAGATGCCCGGACAAAGGCGGCTGAGGTGGTGGGCAGGCTTACGCACTGCGAAATCACGTTTTCGGACAAGCCGCAGGAGCACTGGGTGTGCGATATCACAGGCATCATGCGCACGTCATACACCAATATCATCATTTTGGAGTTTACGTTTGCCGCGCAGCTTTATGGGGGGCGCAAAACAGAAACGCTCACTGCCGATACAAAGCAGATCACCGTTTCCGGTGCAAAGGAAACGTATCTGAACATCACCTGCACGTCATCCGGCACGGTGACACTCAACGGCATCAAAATTGCGTGCAACGGCGAAACCGTGACGATCGACAGCGAAAAAGGGATCGCCGACATGAAAAAGGTGGAGATGACTGCGTTCCCCACCGCCGTCGGTGTGTATCCGGTCAGTGTATCAGGCGATACAGACAGCATGACGCTCACGATCTCATATCGGCCGCGGTACTGAGAGGGGGAATGTAAATTGATTGTATATAACGAAATCCCGATCGAAGCGGATGAACAGATCATCGACTCCTATGACGGAACAAAGACACTTACGGCATCCGGCGCAGTCGATTCTCCACTGAACCAATTAAAACAGGAAGCGCGCATCCTTTGCGACAAAAACGCATGGATCATAAAATCAGTGGAACAGCTGGACAGTCAGCTGACCATTACGGCGGAGCTTGACATGGACGACTGGCACACGCGCGTGCACATTTCGTATCGATCAGAGGAAGCGCTGCTGTCCGCTGTGCTCGATGGGATCAAACCCGCCGGATGGAAAATTGAAAATGCGTCGCTTGTGTCCATCCGGCGAACGATCGAGATGCAGGATGTGGATGATTACGGCGTTTTGATGCAGACGCAGGATACATACGCATGCGTTTTTGCATTCGACTGCATGAACAAGGTGCTCACCGTGATAAAACCGGATACAATCGAGTGGAACGGCGCCTATATCACCGAGCAGGTCAACCTGCGCCGAAGCGACTATAAAGGCGAAACGGTTGAATTCTGCACACGGTTGTATCCATATGGTGCGGTCGATGAGGAAACCGGCGAGTCGCTCAATATCAAATCGGTCAATGACGGCATCGAGTATGTCGAGAACCGCACATATGCCGACAAGATCATTGCGAAAATCTGGCGTGACGAGAGGTACACCGATCCGCAGTCGTTAAAAGATGCCGCGATCGAACGGCTCGCAAAGATTGCATCGCCGGTTGAATCGTATGAGCTTGATGTGATCGATCTTGCAAAGATGAATCCGGAATATCAGCTGCTCGACATTTCGCTGTATGACAAAGTCATGCTGATGGATGCCGAGCGGAATACGCGGCGGATTTTCGAGGTCGTACAGAAAACGCGATATCCGGCAGCACCAGAAATGAACGTGATTACACTTTCGACAGAGAGTGTCACACTCTCTGCGCAGATTGAACAGGCAGTCATCGGGCGGGTGGACGAAGAACTCATCCGCCAGCAGGGGAAGATCAACGAGATCCGCCGCGATTTGGACACGAATACCGCCCGGATCGCTGAAACATACACAAAAGGGGAAACAGACGTCCTGTTAGAATCAAGCGTCCTGCAGTCAAAAGAAGAAATCCTCGCGCAGGTATCCGAAACATACGCAACAAGCGAGCAGATGGACGATCTTGAGGATGCAGACACGCAAATTCGGCAGGAGCTCGCCGCACTGTCTATCACAGTGGACGGCGTTTCTGCGCAGACACAGCACCGGGGCGGCGCAAACCTGCTTCATGGCACGGCAGCGTTCAGCCTTGAGGATTTTGTCACCGAGGGAGCGGTTTCACTGTCGCGTGACGGCGAATACGCTGCAGATGTTCGCCATTACTCGGCGGCGGGCGGCGGCTTTGTGCTTGAGGGTGCAGCGTCGCTTTCTCAAACGGCCGATACAATTCCGGGCGGGCAGTATTGCTTTATGCTGCGGTATAAACTGCTCGGCTCAGGTGCAGCGGCCGGAATGGTCATTGCAGGCGGCACGGAAATGGAGCTGCCACCTGTGTCCGAATGGACACAGGTAAAAGGAAATCTGATTGCTTCGGGTACAGCGGTCGATTTTGCAGTCGAATGCACATCCGGAACGCTGATCGTCGCCGATCTGATCCTGATGCCGGGACTTGAGGTGTCCGACTGGCAGCAGGCACAAAATGAAATCCTCACGGAGCAGATGACGTTTTCGGGTGGTGTGCTGTCGATCGGCGCAAGCGGCGAGAAGCTTTCCACCCGGATCGACAATGCATCGTTCGCCGTCAAAAACAATGCTTCGGGAAAATACGAGGCGTTTTTCGATGAAAACGGCGCGCAGTTTGGGAAAACGAGCGTACGGGGAACGCTGACCATCGAACCGGCGTCCAAACAAAAGGGGCTTGTGCTCTCGTCGGTCGGAGACGGGCACAATCTGTTCACAGTAAACGATTAAAGGGGGTGAGTGTTTGGCAAAGATCAACGGATCGGTTACGCAGAATACTGCAAAGTACCGGTTCTACATCAATGTATATCTGTCACAGAATCAATCGGCGAATCAGACGACGATCACTGCTGACATGATGCTCGACAGTTATTACATTCGTTTTCAAGGCAACACGTCCGGTCACATTTCGATTGCCGGTGACAGCCAGTCCTACAGCGGACAGAAAAATGTCGGAAGCACCACACCGCAGTGGATCACAACAAAGCTATACAGCAAAACAAAGACGATCACGCACAATGCGGACGGCTCGCATCCGGACGTCAGCATTTCGGCGGACTTTCTCGCAACGTCGGGCGGCTATGGCCCGGGCAGCTGCGAGGCATCCGGCAGTGTTTCGATTCC
>CASGAN010000044.1 GCA_949299455.1 uncultured Oscillospiraceae bacterium | reverse complement strand
TCCGCAAGGCTGCTGGATAAGGTGGTCGGCGGGGAATAAAAAGTTGCCCTTGTTTCGGCTCGTAAGGGCAAAAACAAGGGCAAACAGATAAGGTTTGAATGAAAAACAGGCGTGAAGCCTTGAAAAATCAATGGTTTTTGAGGATTGGATAGACAAATCGGAATTTAAGGAAAGGAATGATTCAAATATGCGCAAACAGCATCCTGTTGCAATGGCAATGGTAACCGGCGCTGCTGCCGCTGCCGTAGTCGGCACCGCCTCTTATATGATGACAAGCAGCAAAAAGAAAACTGCCACTATGGTTAAGAAAAACGCCGGAAAAGCACTTCGTGCCGTCGGCGGCATCATCGAAAACGCTTCGTATATGATGCGGTAAAAACAACACGCGGCTTTTTAGAAAGCCGCGTGTTGTTTTTAGTGAAAATCATCATTAACGAAGCTCCAGCGCATCCCGGTCACCGAGCAGGGGAAACGGCTTGGTTTCTCCAAGTTGATACCAAAAAGCAACCGACGAAATGTCATCCTGAAGCGGCAGATATCTCCCGTCGTTTCGCCAGCCGAGTGCCTGAATCGTCACTTTGATATCTGTATGAAAACGAATCGGGTCCATAATATGCCACCGATACAGCGAAAAGCGCATCTGACTGCGATACAGTCCGTCCGTATCCGAAAGTGCCATGCCTGAATATGGCGTAGAAAACGGCTGATAGCAGTGCTTGCCCGGATGCTCAAAATTATACGAACCACAGAAATAGTCCTCTGTTCCGGTTCCGCAAATGGTTGGATATTCCTGATCGCCATCGATAAAGAATTTGATCTCACCTTCTCCCCACCATCCGTTGTTGTGAACACCCCATGTCATATACGTACCGACATATTGTCCTTTTCCGCAGACACCATCTAAAATCACATAGTTTGAACCATACGGCAGCGGATTCACCCGGCGGAACTGCGCATGAAAATATCCTGCTTCCTTCGGTACTTCTGTAAGCGTATAGTCAATCTGATAATACATGACCACCGGCTCATCGCTGCGGTTTTCGAGCGTCATGCGGCAGTGTTTGCGAAACGGCATGGGCCAGTAACAGTTAAATGCACTTCCGGGATTGACACAAACCGCCAGCGACGAAATCTGCGCATATTCGTTTAAGCCGCTTGCAAAAAAATCCCCGATCGGGCATTCTACTGATGGCTGCTCTCTGTTATCCCAATAAATGCGAAGAATCGTATTGCGCCACAAACCGGTCGGCGTCAGCCAAATATGCTGAATACAGCCGGGACCGTCCACATCGGCAATCACAAATGTCTCACCAGCCGGAATCCGGATATACGGATTGACTTTCCATCCCTTTCCCAAATCTCGTGCAGCTTCTTTTGCAATTCCATCCGCAAGCTCACACATGCCGCCTTTTCCTTTTTCACCGGTCATATTCTCCGGTGAAATCGAGCGTGTTTGGGCATCAGAAGTCAAAAAAATCGATCCCATCCCCATATGAAGTCCGTCAAACATCTCATCATCCCCTAAGGAGTTATTTTACCCGTATTGTAGCACAAAAAATTCACCGCTGTCATCTCTTTTCGGCGAATTCACTTCTGCAAAAAAGAAATCGCCCGCTTTATAAAAAACGAGCGATTCTTCTGTATGTTATCGCAGCAATATTGAGCTACAATCACACAGCCGATGTTTTATTTTTTCGGTTTCATCCCCCAAAACACAGCGTTCATCAAAATCACAATCAGCAAAACAGCTGTAAGTGAAACCCAAAAACCAATATTCAGCCCAAACAATTCACTGCGATGAAACAATTTCATAAAAATCTCTGTCATCATTGTCCTTCCTCCTTACAACAGCTCGCCATAGTGACGGACATACGCTTTTTTCAAACTGGTCGCAAGCATCATATAAAGCAAGATGCACGGAATGAGATATGCAAAGTAAGAAAGCGGCAGTGCCGTAAACCCAAGCAATGTGCCAAGCGCTGTAAACGGAATGACTGTCAGCACAGCGATTCCCGCAAACGTGAGCAGACAAACCGGTGCAGAGGCACGGCTTTCAATAAACGGAATCTTCGGCGTGCGAATCATGTGGATGACAAGTGTCTGGCTCCACATCGACTCAACAAACCATCCTACCTGGAACATTGCGGCATACAGATTCTGCATCTGCTCAAGCTGTGCACCCGAAAAATGATTCGGTAAATCGTTATACAGCACACCGTTTGACACAAACAGCGGGCAGAACACAAAATACATGAAAATATACGTTGTAAAATCAAAGATGGAGCTGGTCGGTCCAATCCAGATCATAAAGCTGCCCACAGACGACGCATCCCATCTGCGCGGAACTGCGAGATATTCTTCGTCCACATGATCCCACGGAATGGCTGTGCAGCTCAAATCGTAAATCAGATTGAGCACGATCAAATGAATGCTCATCATCGGCAAAAACGGCAGCAGCGCAGAAGCCGCCAGCACGGAAAACATATTGCCGAAATTCGACGACGCCGTCATCTTGATATACTTAATCATGTTGGCATACGTTTTGCGTCCCTCGATGATGCCTTCTTCAAGCACCATAAGGTCTTTTTCGAGCAGAATGATATCTGCCGATTCCTTTGCAACATCGACCGCAGTATCGACCGAAATCCCGATATCCGCCGCCTTCATTGCCGCCGCATCATTGATGCCGTCACCCATAAATCCGACTGTGTGACCGTTTGTCCGGAGTACAGACACCACACGTGCTTTTTGATCCGGCGTGAGCTTTGCAAATACATCGGTATGCTCTGCTTTCTGTGCAAGCTCCACATCACTCATCTGCTCCACTTCACTTCCGAGCAGCATGTTCCGGACTTTGAGTCCCACCTGTTTGCAGATGGTGCGTGTGACCTTCTCGTTATCACCGGTGAGAATTTTTGTTGTCACACCGTGTGCTTTGAGCGCAGCAATTGCCTCAGCAGTCGATTCTTTCGGCGGATCGAGGAACGCAAGATATCCCATCAGTACCATTTCGCATTCATCTGCCGCACTGAATGACTCCGTCGGAGACGGATTGCTTTTCTGCGCAATGCCAAGCACACGGAATCCTTTTTCATTCAGCTGTTCTGCCGTTGTGAGAATCCGTTCACGTACTGCGTCTGTGAGCGGCTGAATCAAGCCGTCACACTCTGCGAACGTGCAGATCGAAAGCATTTCTTCCACAGCGCCTTTTGTGACCATCTGTGTTTTACCGTCTTTATCCTGCACCACAGTCGTCAGCCGGCGGCGTGCAAAGTCAAACGGGATTTCATCGATCTTTGTATAGTGTTCAGAGAGGTCGGTAAGCATCGGATTTTGTGCTTCTTCCTCCTCTGTTTTTCGAATAATCGCCAAGTCCATCAGATTTTTGTATCCTGTTTGGAAATAGCTGTTCAAATATGCGTGACGCAGCACACGCATATCATCTTTACCGTTTAAATCGAGATGATATTCAAGAACGACCTGATCCTGTGTGAGCGTTCCGGTTTTATCGGTGCACAGCACATCCATTGCACCGAAATTCTGAATGGAATTTAAGTTTTTGACGATTGTCTGCTTTTTGCTCATGGAAACCGCGCCTTTTGCAAGACAGGTCGTCACAATCATCGGCAGCATTTCGGGAGTCAGTCCCACCGCAATCGAGATACCGAATAAAAATGCCGACAGCCAGTCCCCTTTCGTCATGCCGTTTACAAAAAAGACGAGCGGAACCATCACGAGCATAAACCGAATCAGCACCCACGAAACGGCATTGACGCCTTTCGTAAAGCTTGTTTCCACGGCTTCCCCCGCAACAGCTGCCGTCATTGAACCGAACAGCGTGCGGTCACCCACAGCAACGACAACCGCCATTGCACTGCCGGAAATCACATTGCTTCCCATAAACGCAATGTTCCGATAATCTGTCACACTGTCCGCTATCTCACAAACATCCGGCGTTTTTTCGATTGGTTCGCTCTCACCGGTCAGACTTGCCTGACTGACAAACAAATCGTTCGCATCCAGAATGCGAACATCTGCCGGAATCATGTCACCCGCCGACAAATGAACAATATCGCCCACAACCACCTCATCGAGCGGAATTTCCTCTTTTCCCTGCTCCATGCGTGTGACGGTACAGGTCGTCGTAATCATCGCAAGCAGTTTTTGCGCCGCATTACCGCTTCGCGACTCCTGCACAAAGCGCAGTGTTCCCGAAATCAATACCATTGTGAGAATAATCACAACTGTCAGGCAGTCAAATGATTCGGGATCACTGCCAAACAGCGAAAAATACGGAAAAATCATATCCGTCACAGTCGAAACGAGCGCCAGACAAAATAAAATGGCAGTAAACGGATTGACGAATGCGCCAAACAGTTTTGCCGCAAGTGATTTCTGTTTTTCGCGAGTCACTTTGTTTTCGCCATAGGTTTCACGATTTTGTTCAACTGCTTCCGGACACAGTCCGCGAAGTGTCGCCTCCAATCGGCCGAGCACCTCTTTGACCGAATGTGTTGCCGCAAATCGAATCGTTTGTTCGTGCGCATTGCGTACAAGAGATTTTTCTGTTACTGCGCGTGTACGCAGTCCTTTGTTCTGATTCATTCAAAAGCGCCTCCCTGTCACAGAGCAGAACAGGAAGAAAAAGACGGATCTTCCGGTTCTGTCTGTTTTGTTGTCGTTTCATTGATCGGGAAACATCCCACCCGGAGCCTGTATCCATCTTTCTCACCATCCTTTTGAATTCTTTCGTCTGTTTAAAACACTGTGGACTGTTTCACCTGATACCGCCGGCTTTTTCCGATGTACAGCACATCGAGTCCCGCTGTCACCATCCAGCCGATCATCGCCCACACAAACGCATGGTTTAAAAACCACGCGGACACACCGGCGGTCAAAAACAAAACACCTGACAGCGCAATCAGAAAGCCGATATTCCGGCAAAGCGGCCGAATTTTAATTTTCTGCCGTTCATTTTCGGGCATATTCTTCCACAACGCCAGACGTCCATGAATTTTTCCACAGAAAAACAAAATCCCCGCTGTCAAAAACAGCAATCCGAATATGATACATGTGCCATTCATCGAAACACCCTTCTTTCCTGTTTTCTCATGGACGGCAGCCATTCTGTCCACATCTACAGTATAAAAAAATCGCAAGGAAAATCCCATGAAGATTTCCTTGCGATTTTCTTGCGATTTTGCAAGAACTATTTATTGATTCCGATCGTTCATCTTATAACCGATTCCCCAAATCGTCAAAATATATTCGGGCGCATCGGGATTCGGCTCAATTTTCTTGCGCAGTTTACGGATAAACGCCATGATATTGCTATCGTCAAACAGATACTCGCCGGCCCACACCGCTTGATAAATCTGTTCTTTCGTGAACACCTCGCCGCGATTTCTGGCGAGAAAGTATAAAATATCGAACTCCTTCGGTGTTAAAAAAATCTCTTCTCCATCGCGAACAACACGCCGTGTCTTTGCATCAATGGAAAGCCCACCGCACTGGATCACATCAAAAAACACATCGCTTTGTCCCGATTCAGACAGCTCGATCATCAACGACGTGCTTTCGTTTTGCATCAGGGCGCAAATTGCGTCTGAAAATTCCTGTTTTCCCGAAATGGAAGCAGGTGCCGTCTTTATTTTTTCAACAAGCCACTGTGCAAGCGAGGGCTCCAAACTCACAAATCCAATTTTCTTTTTCATTTGGCACCCTCCTGTTCAAAGCAGATTGCGATATTTTTTGACATAGATCGCCTTTGCCGCAGTGACGCACAGCAAATACAGCAAAACGATCCCCACAAGAAACACAAAATAGACACCCGGCATTGCACAAAGCCCCATCAGTCTGCCAACCGGTGTGACCGTGAGCACCGTAAACGCCAGAATCCCCAATACGGTGACAATCACCACAGGCAAAGACGGCCGGCTTTGCAAAAACGGAAGCTTTTGTGTCCGCAGCAAATGGAGAATCGAAATCTGTGTCCACATCGATTCCAAAAACCACCCGGTCTGAAACAATGCGATAAACAAAACTTGGCTTTCCGGCGGCAAAGAGAAAAACGGACCGCCGCATACAGCCGGACACAGAACGAAAAACAAAAATGCAAAGGTCAGCAAATCAAACACCGAGCTGATCGGACCAAACCGCAGCATAAACCGACCAAGCGTGCGCCCGGACCAGTCAAGCGGCTTTTTGTAAAACTCCCGGTCCACATGATCCCACGGAAGAATCAAGCACAAACTATCATACAGCAAATTTAAAAGCAGCAGCTGTACAGACGTCATCGGGAAAAACGGAAGCAAAATACTCGCGATCACCACCGCGCAGATATTTCCGAAATTAGACGATGCCGTGATCTTTACGTATTTGAGCATATTGATAAAGGCTTTTCTGCCCTCCAGAATGCCCTCTTCCAATACGTTTAAATCTTTTTTCAGCAGAATCACATCGGCGCTTTCATTGAGTGCTTCAGTTGCCGTATCGACTGAAATTCCCACATCCGCCTGCACAACTGCCGGCAAATCGTTCATACCGTCCCCCAAAAAGCCGACCGTGTGCCCGTTTTCCTGTAAAATCTGAACAATCTGTGCCTTTTGTTTCGGTGAAAGCGCCGCAAATACCGTTGCTTTTTCGACGCATATAGGCATTTCATTTTCTGATAATGCTTCAAGCTGTGCACCGGTAAGCACAAATGACGTATCAATTCCAAGCCGTCTGCAAATCGAACACGCCACTTCCTTCTGATCGCCGGTCAGCACTTTAATATCCACATGCAAATCCGAGAGTGATTGCATCGCGCTAACAGCACTCTGTTTCGGCGCATCAAAAAAGGCAAGATAGCCAAGCAAAATCAAATCTCGTTCATCCGCCGGCGTGACAGTATCCGTTTCTATCGGCTTATATGCCACCGCCAGTACCTTCATGCCATCCTCGAGCATCTCGTCTACGACTGCGTGCACCTGACGAGAAGCGTCTGGGACAATCGGATAGCGTACACCCTGATGTTCCACGGCTCCACACCGTTCGAGCACCGCGTCAACACTGCCCTTCATGATAAGCAAATGCGTCATTTGATCGGAAAGCAGTACGCTGACCGCTTTACGGCTGTAATCAAACGGCAATTCATCAAGCTTTTCATGCCGACCGATGAGCGACGCAAAATACGCTTCTTTTCCCGGCATTGTTTTGTACTGCATCACCGCTTCATCCAAATGGTTATATACACCCGTGTGATAGCAACTGTTAAGCATCGCATAATCGAGCACCTTTTGACTTTCATTGCCCAGTATGTCCATATAATATTCGAGCTGTACATGATCGGACGTCAGCGTTCCGGTTTTATCGACACACAGCACATCCATGCTGCCAAACCCTTGCATCGCATTGATGTTTTTGACGACGGTCTGCTTTTTTACCATATTCGCACTGCCTTTTGCCAGGCATGCGTTAATCACCATCGGCAAAAGCTCCGGCGTCAGTCCAACCGCCACAGACAGCGCGAATAAAAACGATTCAACCCAATCACCTTTTGTCAGACCGCACGCAAGAAAGACCGTCGGCACAAGAATCGCCATAAACCGAATCAGTACGAGCGCAATCGAATTGGCGCCCCGGTCAAAGCCGTTTTTCCGCTTTAAAATCATGCTTGATGTCGTACCATAAACGGTATCTTCTCCGACTGCCAGCACAATGCCCTCTGCACTTCCGGCAGTGACTGTCGTTCCCAAAAACACCGTATTTTCAAAACCTGCCGGCTCAACAGGCACAGCAGACAGCGGCGCCGCATTCTTTTCGAATACACCGCTTTCCCCCGCAATCACCGACTGTGATACAAACAAATCATTGACGGATGTCAGCCGGATATCTGCCGGAACACGGTCACCCGCACGCAGCAATACACGATCTCCCACCACGAGATCTTCGGAATCAACAGATTGCACCGTACCATTTCTGCGTACCAACACCTGATCGTGCACCAATTTTGTGAGCCGGTCTGCGATTTTTTTCGAACGAATCTCCTGCACAAAGCGAACGCCGCCGCTGACAATCAGCATCACAGAGATGATCAGTACCGTCGTGAAATTTCGCCGCACATGGGACACCAAGAACACATCGGTAATGAGTGAAATCACCGCCAAAACAAACAGCGTAATCGAAAACGGGTGAATAAACGCACGGCGCAACCGAAACCAAACCGTATCGTGATGATTCCCCGTCATCTGATTTTCACCGTACTGCACCCGTTGTACTTCAATCTGCTTATCACAAAGCCCGCCCGCCGGACTCGCCAGTATTTGTGCAATCGCCGCAGATTCCATGACAGAAAACTGCCGGATGCGTTCGTGAATGGAATGAACTGATTTCATCTGTTTTCCTCCGCCAACTGCATATCAAGACAAACATTTTCGCAGTCAAAATACTTCTCCTGCCAAAAAAGCGGGAAGCCCACACTCCCCGCTTTTTACTCTTATTATAAATGGGATTTTCAAAAAACGCAAGCCACGTAAAAACACAATAAAAATCCCCCGGCAAAGCCGGGGGTATTTCATATGCGGGCAAAGCCCTATATTATTAGCGGCACGTGTCACGTCACGTTGGTACGGTCTTACATCTGCGAAAAGCTTGTTACTTGCTACTCGTAAACGAGTTTTTTAGAAGTTTCCCATCGTCAACTGTTCTCCAGCTTGATCTTCTTCTAGTTGTTTT
>CASGAN010000043.1 GCA_949299455.1 uncultured Oscillospiraceae bacterium | reverse complement strand
GCCGGGATCTCTGTGATATCTGTAATGCACTTTTCTAATGGGACATCGGAATGGAAATCCCGCTTCAGCAGATCATCCGATTTCATGGCTTCCCGGTCTGCCTTTGTGAGTCCATTCGGTTTTCTCCTTGGCCGATGACTCAGACCGATTTGATCCATAACCCGGTATACAGTCCGCTCACTTGGGATATGCACTCCCTCCGGCTGTTTCAGCAACAGTGCCTGATACATCCGGATCCGTCCGTAAGTATCGTTACATTCGTCCTCGTTGATGATTTCTTTCATGGCATCCGCCAAGTCCTGGTACTTCCAAGGACGGTCTTTATTCGCAAGATATTTATAGAAACCTTGCCGGCTGATACCAAGCATCCGGCAATAAAATTTCAAAGCCAGAAATATCATTCTCTGGTTTTTGCTGACTTCCGACGGCTGGCGGCGAAAAAAGCGCTGGCTTCCTCCAGAAATTCGTTTTCTTCCTTCAAGCGGCGAATTTCTTTATCCTGCTCCTTCACCCGCTTACGCAGCATAGTAATCTCTTCTGACAGGCTCATTGCACTGGCAGGGGTCTGGGAACCTTCCCCGATATCTAACTTACCGGCCCTTACAGCTTTCAGCCAAGTATGGATAGTTCCTTCAGGGATTCCTAATTCTTTAGCAGCCTTAGCGCCACCGATTTCTTTGGCAAGCTTTGCTGCCTGTACTTTGTATTCATGGTCATATTTACGTGCCACTTTGAATACCTCCTTATTCTCATGATTCTATTATGAAATCCTTGAGAATAAACTGTCAACTTTTTTTATACCACACCATCTTTAAATGGAGCATCATCGTTTACGAACGTATCGTATGTAAACTGCGCTCCAAACCGAAACCCCATCATAAAACTGTCGAGATTGGATTCGCCGTTTACCACGCTCCACGCATTTACAAAGTCGAGGAATTTCTTTTTGCTTTCACCCGAAAGATTTTCGGTAAGATAGTCCTCATTAAGCATTAAAACTGCCATTTGCTTTTGCACGGCTTTGTTTTGCTTGGTGCTTCTTGCTTGCGGATCAATGTTGCCGTAATAAAATTCTTCAATAAACTTACCCATAAAAACAACCTCCTTTAAGTTTCTACAATAATTGTACTTAAAGAAGGCTTAACAGTCGAATGTACCGCTATAAAAAGAAAAAGGGCAAGAAAAAAGAGAGAAGCCTAAACTTCTCCCAATTCTCTTGCCCTTCGCAATGCTCAGCGTTCCTATAAAACATAACTGTCCTTAGCAACCCTGCTCATTCTGCCGTTCTTTTTGCTTTTTTTGAATTAGTAGTTGTTTGCTTTGAGCTGGAAGTATGCTTTCGGGTGATCACATACCGGACAAACTTCCGGAGCTGCTTTGCCGACGTGGATGTGACCGCAGTTCGAGCACTGCCAGATCATTTCGCCGTCACGGGAGAAGACTAAGCCGCCGTTTACGTTTGCGAGCAATGCTTTGTAGCGCTCTTCGTGCTCTTTTTCAATTTTGCCGACTGCTTCAAACAGGTATGCGATTTTGTCAAAGCCCTCTTCTTTTGCGGTTTTTGCAAATTCTGCATACATCTCGGTCCACTCGTAGTTCTCGCCGTTTGCAGCGTCCTGCAAGTTGGTTGCAGTGTCAGCGATTGCACCGTCATGCAGCAGTTTGAACCAGATTTTTGCGTGTTCTTTTTCGTTGTTTGCGGTCTCTAAAAAGAGAGCGGCGATCTGCTCATAACCCTCTTTTTTCGCTTTCGATGCGTAGTAGGTGTATTTGTTTCTTGCCTGCGATTCGCCTGCAAATGCAGCCATCAGGTTTGCTTCTGTTTTGGTACCTTTTAAAGATTTCATGTGTAAAACGCTCCTTTTTCTTTCTATTTTGAAACCGCTTCTGCGGATTCTGACAAATGGGTTTGACAGTCAGGGCAAACGCCTGAAAGGATTAATTTACTTGCGGTGAGCTGAAAGCCCGTTGCCGCACAAACTGCCGCGCTGTCGATGGTGTAAAGATCGGGCGGACAGTCAAACACGCCGCCGCATATGGTACATTGAATGTGGTCATGCGGACAAAGCTGTGCGTCGTATCGTTCGCATCCTTTGGTGCCGATGCGTAAAATTTCGCCGCAGTCAGCCAGTTGGTTCAAATTGCGGTATACGGTGCCAAGACTGACGGAGGGGAGAATTTCGCAAAGCTCATGATAGAGGGTATCGGCAGTGGGATGATCATGGTGCGCCTTTAACAAATCGAAAAGCAGCGCCCTTTGTTTTGAATATCGCATCGTCTCACTCCAATAACAAGAATCATTACTGTTATTATATATTTTAAAAATCATCTTGTCAAGTGCAAAAGTCCTTTTTTATAAAAATTTTTTGTGCTATAATTCTGATAAGAAAAAAGCCGGTGATGTGCTGCATATCTGCAGTAAAAAAGGATACGATGTATGGGATAGTATGGTCGGTTCTTTGCATAAACATGCATCGGTTTGATAGAAGGAGGTTTTTTCATGCGTGCAATTATTGTGGGAAGCGGTCCAGCCGGTGTGTCGGCAGCGCTTTATCTTGCGCGTGCCGGCGTGTCGGTTACGATTTTATCAAAAGACGGCGGCGCACTCTTAAAAGCAGAAAAGATCGAAAATTATTATGGATTTGCAGAGCCGATCAGCGGAAAAGAACTGTATGAGCAGGGACTTGCGAATGCCAAACGATTAGGCTGCACCATAAAGGAAGAAGAGGTCATCGGGGTTTCGTTTTTGAATACACTTGCAGTACAGACAACCGAGGCGACTTATGAAGCGGAGGCAGTGATCCTTGCGACAGGTGCGTCGCGGACAGCACCGAAAATCGACGGTCTTGCAAGACTGGAGGGACACGGTGTAAGCTATTGTGCGATCTGCGATGCGTTTTTCTATCGCGGAAAGAATGTTGCGGTGATCGGCAGCGGCGAATATGCGCTGCATGAGGCACAGACGCTTTTGCCGGTGGCAGGTTCTGTCACGATGCTTACAAATGGTGCGCCGCTCACAGTAGAAGTGCCGGAATCAATTGCGGTGGATACGAGAAAAATCGTTTCGATTGACGGCGAAGATGCTGTGTCCGGCGTGACGTTTGCAGACGGCGAAACGCTTGCGGCAGACGGCGTGTTTGTAGCGGTCGGTGTGGCATCGTCGGCAGATCTTGCGCGCAAGCTCGGTGCGCTGACAGAGGGCAACCGCATTGTCACAAACGAAAACGGCGAAACGAATCTGCCGGGACTGTATGCGGCAGGAGACTGCACCGGCGGACTTTTGCAAATTGCTGAAGCAGTTGCAAAAGGTGCGAAAGCCGGTCTTGCAGCGATAAAGTTCTTGCGTGAACAGAGCGGAAACGGGGCGAAATGATGGATTTTCTCTCTCTTTCCAAACGAATTCACGCGCTGTCACTGTTTCGGTCGCTTTCGTCCGATTCGCTTTGGTGTGTGTTCACACAACTAATTGATACAGCCGCCAAAGGAGAACAAGGAATTCAAGCGGTCGACCATTATGCAGCGTTTGCAGAGCAGCTTTATGCCCGCAGCGGCAATTTGACGAATGAGATTCGGTCGCTGGTTTTGATGCATGAAAACGCCTATGTGCGCCGGTGTGCACAAGGAAAAGAACCGTCCGCTGTGATGCGGGACTGTCTAAAAGAAGAGCTTTTGACGCTGCAAACGGCGGCAGAGCTTTCGAGTGAAACGGTGAAAAACGCAATCGGCGGCGGTGATTACCTGCCGAAATGGGAAACAGAGCCGTGCGATTTTACAGAGCTTTATTTTGAGCGAATGAAATCGGCATCCACCAAAGGATACGGCTTGTTTGCAAAATATCACACGTTCTTCTTGAAAAACGGAGAGCTTATGCCAGTTTCTCATCCGGATCAGACATCGCTTTCCGAGCTTTACGGCTATGAGATTCAGCGGCAGGAGGTCATTGAAAATACACTTGCACTCGTGCAGGGAAAGCCGGCAGTGAATCTTTTGCTGTACGGCGATGCGGGAACCGGCAAGTCCTCCACGGTAAAAGCGGTGGTGAATACATATCGTGAGCAGGGACTGCGGCTGATTGAACTGAAAAAAGAGCAGCTGCGTGAGATTCCGCAGCTCGTCGATACATTGGCGCATAACCCGCTCAAATTCATTTTGTTCATTGACGACTTGTCGTTTACACGGGATGACGATGATTTTTCTGCGCTCAAGGCAATGCTTGAGGGATCTGTTTCGTCGAATGCAGCGAATGTGGTGATTTATGCAACGAGCAATCGCCGCCACTTAGTGCGTGAAACATTTTCTGACCGTGAGGGCGATGAGATTCATTATAATGATACCATGCAGGAAATGCTGTCGCTTTCCGATCGGTTCGGACTGACGATTACATTTTTACGGCCGGATAAAACGCAGTATCAGGAGATTGTGCGCGAATTGGCACAGCAGTACGGCGTTACGATGGACCCGCAGGAACTTCGGGTGAAGGCGGATGCATTTGCAATTCGAAAAAGCGGATATTCGCCGCGTGTTGCCAAACAGTTTATTGAGCTGATGAAAGCGGCGCAAACAGAATAGTGGGAAACGTCTTGCGGACATTTTTCCGCAGGGCGTTTTTTATTGATGTGCAAATGATTCATCAGAATGATATTTTGAAAGAAACATTTTGCGATACGATAGGTGTTTTCGTCAAAATAATCTTGAAAAACAGCGTTTTTTGAAAAAATATTATTGAAATTATTCATAAACTTTGCTATGATAAAGAATATAAAATATACGCATGGAGGGTGATGTTATGGATTTGACATTACTTGCACCAATCGGCTCGGCATTGGCGCTTTTGTTTGCGGCACTGCTTGCACGAAAGGTGCTTAAAGCGCCGGAGGGTACAGATCTGATGAAAAAGATTTCGCTCGCGGTGCGAAAAGGTGCAAACGCTTATTTGAAACGGCAGTATATCGGCGTTATTTTATTCTTCGCTGTCATTTTTGTCGTTTTGATGGTTCTTGCATTCATGGGTTATCTGACCATGTTTGTGCCGTTTGCGTTCATCACCGGCGGATTTTTCTCGGGCCTTTCGGGATTCATCGGCATGAAGATTGCAACGGCGGCAAACGCACGCACAGCAAATGCTGCACGCGGAAGCTTGAATTCCGGACTGCGTATTGCATTTTCCTCGGGCGCAGTCATGGGATTTGTCGTTGTTGGTCTTGGCCTTTTGGATATTTCATTTTGGTATTTCTTCTTAAAATTCTGGTATTCTGATCCGGCACATCTGGTCGTTGCCGCAGGGCGGACGTTCCAGGAAGCACAGATTCAGGCGATTACCTCTGCAATGCTCACGTTTGGCATGGGCGCTTCCTCAATGGCGCTGTTTGCACGTGTGGGCGGCGGTATTTTCACAAAAGCAGCTGACGTGGGCGCTGACCTGGTCGGCAAAGTGGAAGTCGGCATTCCGGAGGATGACCCGCGCAACCCAGCCGTGATTGCAGATAACGTCGGCGATAACGTCGGCGACGTGGCAGGCATGGGCGCTGACTTGTATGAGTCGTATGTTGGTTCCATCATTTCCACCGCAGCGCTCGCTGTTGCGGCAGGCTTCGGTTTTAAAGGCGTGACCATTCCGATGGTAATGGCTTCTATCGGTATCATCGCTTCGATCATCGGTACCTTTTTCGTCAGCACAAAAGAGGGTGCAACGCAGAAAAACCTGCTGTTCGCACTGCGCCGCGGCACATGGATCAGCGGTGCAATCATCGCAGTTGCAGCATTCCCGCTCATTTACTTCGGACTCGGCAAAGAGAATATTGGATTCTTCTTTGCAGTGCTGTCCGGTCTTTTAGCAGGTATTCTCATTGGTATTACCACCGAATATTATACGTCCGATACATATCGTCCGACGAAAAAATTGTCGTCGACTTCACTGACCGGTCCGGCAACGACGATCATCGGCGGTTTGTCGCTCGGCATGCTGTCGACCGTTCTGCCGGTTGTCATCGTCGGTATTTCCGTTTTGGTGAGCTATACGTTGTCGGGCGGTTCCGGATCGATTGGCGATCCGAGCTTTAATCAGGGACTTTACGGTGTCGGCTTGTCGGCAGTCGGTATGCTGTCAACGCTTGGCATCACATTGGCAACTGACGCATACGGCCCGGTGGCTGATAACGCAGGCGGTATCGCAGAGATGGCAGGTCTCGGCGAAGAAGTGCGCAAACGGACAGATGCACTCGATTCTTTGGGCAACACCACTGCTGCAACCGGCAAAGGCTTTGCAATCGGTTCGGCGGCACTGACTGCACTCACATTGATTGCATCGTTTATCGCAGAGGTGCAGGTGATCGATCCGGATTTCAAATTCGAATTGAGCATCATCAATCCGCCGGTACTCATCGGCTTGTTTGCCGGCGGTGTGCTGCCGTTCTTGTTTGCAGCACTCACAATGGATGCAGTCGGCCGTGCGGCACAGAGCATCGTTGTGGAGGTTCGCCGTCAGTTTAAAGAAATCAAAGGCCTGATGGAAGGAAAAGCAGATCCGGATTATGCAGCGTGTGTTGATATCTGCACGAAATCCGCACAGAAAGAAATGATCCTTCCGGCAATTATCGCAGTTGTTTCGCCGATCGTGGTTGGCCTGCTGCTCGGCGTCAACGGTATCTGCGGCATGCTCGCAGGTGCAACCGTGTCCGGCTTTATCCTGGCGGTTATGATGGCAAATGCCGGCGGCGCTTGGGATAATGCGAAAAAGTATATCGAAAGCGGCGCACATGGCGGCAAGGGCAGTGACGCACACAAAGCGGCAGTCGTCGGCGATACCGTCGGTGATCCGTTTAAAGATACATCCGGCCCGTCGATTAACATTCTGATTAAACTGCTGTCGATGGTGTCGATCGTCTTTGCAGGTGTGATTATGGCGTTCCACCTGTTCTGATTGCATTTATTATGAAAGAAAAAGCGGTTCAGTGTTTGCTGAGCCGCTTTTTTATGTTCAAAAACGTGGAAAATCAGGGAAGCGCAAAAGTTTCGTCTTGACTTTTGTTTTGTTTTTTACTATAATCTAAATATTATAGTGCCGGTGCTATGCGCTTTTGAATTCATCGGCAGTGACAGGCAGTGTCAAGTATACTGCCTGTCTTCGTTGTAATTGGAATTTATATGCGGATATTCGCAATTAGGAGGAAATAGGAATGGCTACAAAACCGATCATTCTGACTGCTGAAGGACATTTGAAACTGGAACAGGAACTCGAACAGCTCAAAACGGTTCGCCGCAAAGAGGTTTCTGAAAAAATCAAAGTAGCGCTTTCGTTTGGCGACCTTTCCGAGAACAGTGAATATGATGAAGCGAAAAACGAGCAGGCAATGGTGGAAGCACGTATTGCAGAAATTGAGCAGATGCTCAAAAATGCAACCGTGCTCGATGAGTCCGGCATTACAACCGATGCCATCAGCGTTGGCTCTGTGATTACGATTAAACACACCAAACTCGGCAGAGTGGATACGTACAAAATCGTCGGTTCCACAGAGGCGGCACCGCTGCAAAAGAAAATTTCCGATGAATCGCCGGTTGGCAAAGCAATGATTGGCCATCGTGTCGGCGACTTGGTAGAAGTGGAAGCACCGTCGGGTGTCATCGTGTACGAAGTACTCGAGATCGGCAAATAAGGAGGATATATTGAATGGCAGATAATGCAGCAGTTCAGGATTACGGCGAACTGATTCGCGTCAGACGTGAAAAGCTTGCAGCGTTGCAGGCAGAGGGCAACGATCCGTTTGAAATCACCAAATATGATGTGACACATCACAGCACAGACATCAAAGAGGCGTTTGAAACACTCGAGGGTGCATGTGTTTGTGTTGCAGGCCGTATGATGTCAAAACGCATCATGGGTAAAGCGTCGTTTTGCAATTTGCAGGATTTGACCGGCAATATCCAGTCGTATGTGGCACGCGACAGCCTTGGTGAAGATGCATACAAAGCATTCAAAAAAATGGATATCGGCGATTTGATCGGTATCAAGGGTACAGTATTTAAGACCAAAACAGGCGAAGTATCGATTCATGCGGAAGAAGTGACACTGCTTTCGAAGAGCTTGCAGGTACTGCCGGAGAAATTCCACGGTCTTACCAATACCGATATGCGCTATCGTCAGAGATACGTTGACCTGATTATGAACGCTGAGGTTAAAGATACCTTTATCAAACGTTCGAAAATCATCAGCGCAGTGCGCAGCTATTTGAATGCGCAGGGATTCATGGAAGTAGAAACCCCGATGCTCGTGGCAAATGCCGGCGGTGCAGCAGCGCGTCCGTTCTCGACACACTATAACGCACTCGACGAGGATGTAAAACTCCGTATTTCGCTCGAGCTGTATTTAAAACGTCTGATTGTCGGCGGTATGGAAAAAGTATATGAGATCGGCCGTGTGTTCCGCAACGAGGGTCTTGACACCCGTCACAACCCGGAATTCACACTGATGGAGCTGTACCAGGCATATACCGATTATCACGGCATGATGGATTTGACCGAATCCCTCTACCGTCACGTGGCACAGGAAGTGCTTGGCACAACAAAAATCACTTATAACGGCATTGAGATGGATCTCGGCAAACCGTTTACCAGAATTACAATGCTTGACGCAGTCAAACAGTATTCCGGTGTCGATTTCAATGAGATCCACACGCTCGAGGAAGCGCGCGAGGCTGCAAAAGCACACGGTGTCGAATTTGAGCCGCGTCATAAAAAAGGTGATATTCTGAATCTGTTCTTCGAGCAGTTTGTAGAGGAGCATTTGGTTCAGCCGACTTTTGTCATGGATCATCCGATCGAGATTTCTCCGCTCACAAAGAAAAAACCGGAGAATCCGGAGTATGTAGAGCGTTTTGAGTTCTTCATGAACGGCTGGGAGATGGCAAACGCATATTCGGAACTTAATGACCCGATTGATCAGCGTGAGCGTTTTGCCGCACAGGAAGAGCTTCTGGCACAGGGCGATGAGGAAGCAAACCACACCGACGAAGACTTCTTGTATGCACTCGAGCTCGGCATGCCGCCGACAGGCGGTATCGGCTTTGGCATCGACCGTATGGTCATGCTGTTGACCGACAGTGCATCGATTCGCGACGTTCTGTTGTTCCCCACAATGAAACCCTTGGACAAGGAAACGCAGAAATAACCTGTGTTATAGAGACTTATAGGGAGTGTTCGTTTGGAGATTCTCCAAAGTGTTCTCCAAAACTCCCCAAAGTTTCTCCAAATTCAGAACGAGAAATGTGCAAATCACTTTTAGTCGCTGAAAAACACTATTAGTACCGATTGAGACCTATCATCTGGAAACAGATAGGTAGGTCTCTTTTTTTATGCCCGCTGATAGATCTCTGCTTTCCGGAGGTTGTCAGCGGGCTTTTTTGTTTCCCTTAAAAAATTTTTTTGATTTTGGTGTTGAAAAAAAAGCTTTCGATGTTGCGGTACAGGAGTAGAGGCAAAAAACCTCATCGCTACTTGACAACTGAATACACATTCATCAGATACGTTCCTGAGCGGGGGCGAAAGTCCCAGCCGAATGAAGGTGCGCCATGACCCTCCTGCCCATCCGGGTTATAACGGAAAGCAAGGTGGCGAGCGTTTCCGAACCATTCTGAAATATCCGGTTGCTACGGATATGGCCATGAAACGCTACAGGGTTAATGATACTTCTCTACGGAGCTGGCGGAGGACCCGGCAGGGGTGAGATTCCCATGGACTTGTTTCGCAAGCAAGCGTCTGATGTATTCCCATGTGCGTGGGGCGTCGAGGACAAATAACGCACAGGTACATAGCGGTACAGAAATGGATCGCTGTGAATCCCAAGAAAGGAGGAAAACGCATGGAAAACTGTAAAGTGATCGCTATCACGAACCAGAAAGGCGGCGTAGGCAAAACGACTACTACAGTTAATCTCGGCGTGGGTCTTGCAAACACCGGAAATAAGGTCTTACTGATTGACGCTGACCCGCAAGGTAGCCTCACGGTGAGCCTTGGTGTAAAGAACCCCGACGAGTTGGATGTGTCACTATCTACGCTCATGCAATCGGTCATAGAAGATGAGCAGCCTCCCGGCAATGCGATTATCGCCCATATTATGAACGCCTGGGCCAAGCTTGCATCCCGTGCAGCATTCCGTAAGGGACAAGCTTCTTATTGCGGACATATCAACGCTGTGAGCCCGGGAATGTG
>CASGAN010000042.1 GCA_949299455.1 uncultured Oscillospiraceae bacterium | reverse complement strand
CTTATTCTACAACAAAAGGAGTTTTTCTTTCTACATCATCGCCATAAGCCTTTTTTTGAACCACTCGCCTAGCGAGTGGTTTTCGTTATACAAAAAACGGTACAGCAAAACTGCCGTACCGTTTTTTAAATCAATAATTACAGCGGATGAACTGCGCTTTCTTTGTCAGCGTGTTCCGCATCAATGTTATACTTTTTTGCGCGCCGTTTCTCAAAGAATTTCACAGCAACCTGGCCGAACTGTGCATAGCTCAGTACGTCCTCTTCCTGCTCGATCCACTCTGCACACTCTTTGCGCAGGGTATCAAGCTCCGGTTTCAAGAGATCTGCCGGACGGCAGTCGATCGGCTGTTCATCGCCGAGAATCTTCTTACGAAATTCCGGATCAATCGGAACCGGTGTTTTGCCGTATTCGCCGCGAACGATGCCTTTGAATTCTTTGGTGACTGTTTTATAGCGCTCGCCCATGATAACGTTGAACACAGCCTGTGTGCCGACAATCTGGGAGCTCGGCGTAACCAGCGGCGGGTAACCAGCGTCTTTACGTACACGCGGAACCTCGTTGAGCACTTCCTGAAGTTTGTCCTCTTTGCCAGCCTGTTTGAGCTGCGACAAGAGGTTCGAAAGCATGCCGCCCGGAACCTGATAAATCAGTGCGCCGGCATCGGTTGCAAGCATCTTCGGATCGAGCAGACCCGATTTGATATATTTGTCGCGCAGTGTCATGAAATAGTCGCGGATCTCATTGAGTTTGACAAGATCCAAACCGGTATCATACTCTGTGCCCTGCAAAGCAGCAACGATCGACTCGGTCGGTGCATGGGAAGTACCCAGTGCGAGCGGCGACATTGCGGTATCCACAATATCAGCGCCTGCTTCAATGCCTTTGAGCAAGCACATGGAAGCCAAACCGGAAGTATAGTGCGTGTGAATCTGAAGCGGCAGATCGACTTCCGATTTGATTGCACGAACGAGCTGTTCGGTTTTATACGGAGTGAGCAACGCAGCCATATCTTTTAAGCAGATCGAGTCTGCGCCTGCATCGCGGATCTGTTTTGCATAGTTTACATAATACTCATCGGTGAACACTTCGCCGGTGGTATAGGAAATTGCAATCTGTGCATGAGCACCTTCTTTTTTCGCTGCTTTGATTGCAGTTTCCAGGTTGCGGATATCATTGAGCGCATCGAAAATACGGATGATATCCATACCGTTTGCGACAGTTTTCTGCACGAAATATTCGAGCACATCGTCTGCATAGTGACGATAGCCGAGCATATTCTGACCGCGGAACAACATCTGAAGTTTTGTGTTCGGCATTGCTTTGCGGATGGTACGCAGACGCTCCCACGGATCTTCATCCAAAAAGCGCAGGCATGCGTCAAATGTAGCGCCGCCCCAAACTTCAGCGGAATAATAGCCGACCTTGTCCATTTCGGAAAGGATCGGAACCATATCGGAAATCGGCATACGTGTTGCGATCAGCGACTGGTGCGCGTCACGCAGAATGGTTTCCGTAATTTTAACCTTTGCCATTTGTTTTCTCCTCCATCGTAATTCACTCAAGATGCGGAAAGCGCTTCCGCAATCATATTTTTATGCAATGGTTGCCAAAACGTCGCCGGAGTTGACTGAATCGCCTTTTTTGACGAGGATCGAAGTCACTTTGCCGTCTACCGGTGCAACGATATCGTTCTCCATTTTCATTGCTTCGAGAATCACAATCGGCTGACCTGCTTTGACAGTATCGCCGACACTGGCTTTGACGTCCAAAATGGTACCCGGCATCGGTGCTTCCATTTTTGTGCCTTCGCCTGCAACCGGAGCCGGTGCAGCAGCCGGTGCCGGTGCAGCAGCCGGAGCCGGAGCGGCAGCCGGTGCCGGTGCAGCTGCGACAGCTGCTGCCGGAGCAGCAACAGGAGCCGGAGCAGCGCCTGCGCCCAATTCTTCCACGGATACGTCGTATGCTGTGCCGTTTACTACAACATTAAATCTTTTCATTTTGATGTTCCTCCTGCAAATTTAATCGGATCAAAAAATAGATCAAAAATCTGTTTCAATTAAAATGTCATATGCTTTTTCGGCAGTGTCGATTCACGTTTGCCTGCCAACATATCCAGAAGATTGATGAGCGCTTTGCGGGTTTCTTCCGGTGCAATCACAGCTTCCACATGACCGTCTGCCGCAGCAGTAAACGGCGATGCAACTGTGTTTTCAAATTCTTCACGCAGTGCCTCACGGGTTGCTTTTACATCTTCTGTACCTTTAAAGCGGTCTGCCCACAAAAATTCTACAGCGGTTTTCGGATCAAGCGCGCTGATGACAGCCTGCGGCCAAGCAATCGTCACGTCAGCGTTTGCGTTTTTCGAACCGAGCGCTAAATATGCCGGACCGAATGCTTTACCGGAGAGAATGCTGATTTTTGGTGTGGTTGCCTCTGCATAAGCGCCAGCCAGACGAACTGCATCTTTCACAACAGAAACGTTTGCATCTTTGACAAAGCCTTCGCTGTTTACAAAGGTAACAACCGGAATATTGAAGGCATCGCACATTTTGACAAAGCGTGCTGTTTTATCACAGCCGTTTGCATCAATCGGATTATTTTTGCTGGTTGTCACAAAGCCGGTTGTTGCACCTGCAACAGTGCCCAGGAATGTGTACATGCTGTTTGCATAGCCTGCATAAAGCTCAACGAGCGAATCTGCATCCGCAACAGCAGCAACAACATCTTTCGGACAGCCCTCTGCGTCCACAGAAACGCCGCTCTCTGCAAAGTCAAACAGCGGCAGGCTTGCGAGGTTGTTCTGCGGCAGCATAGTAAGCACTTTTCTTGCACAAGCCAGTGCTTCGTCTTCATCAGCTTTCACAATCGAAGCCACACCCGCACTCTGTGCTGCTTTTGCACTACCTGCATCCTCAGCGGTATCGCCGTTTGCAGCCGAGATAAACGGTGCTGTCAGGAAGAGCTCTGCATTTTCGCTCATGATGAGCACATCAGCAGCGCCTGCGAGCAGCGCGCTTGCACCTGCACAAGTGCCCAGAGCGACAGCGATCTGCGGCACAACACCGGAAATTCTGCCTGCGCAGGCAAGCATTTCGGAATATGCAGCGAGCATGTCGTTGCCTTCAGAAATTTTTGCACCTTTTGAGTCATACACGCAAACAACCGGGCAGCCGGTTTTTGCAGCAAGCTCATATACTTTGATGATTTTTTTTGCGTGTGCAGCGTTGACTGCACCGCTGTCAGCGGAAACATCCTGCGAAAACGCGTAGACAACAGCGCCTTCCACCAAACCATATCCAGCCACAACGCCGGCTTCGTTTTCGCCTGCTTTCACAAACGCATCCAGCTCAACAAAGCTGTCCGCATCAAACAGACGGAGCAGTCTGTTTCTAGCAGCATTGTCTGCTTTCAGCGATGCATTGAGCGCTGTGAGTGTTTCGATCTTGTTTGTCGAACCCATTTTTGTTCCTCCGTTTCTTTATCTAAAGCAAAACAGTCCGAAAAAGTATTACCATCATGGACTATTTTGTGTTCATGCGTTGCTGTTTTCCGAAAAGGAAATACGGCATACGATATCAAATTTAATTATACACAATCAAACTCTAAATAACAAGCGGTTTTTTCGGGATTTAAAAAAAGATTCAAAAAAAGACATCGTGTATCTGTACACGATGTCTTTTTTACGAAATGCATGAATTACTGCTGCGGATTCTGCGGCGGCTGATTCATCGGCTGCTGGTACTGCGGATACTGTCCATTTACCGGCTGCTGCGGATATTGACCGTTCATCGGCTGCTGGTACTGCGGCGGCTGATATACCGGTTTTTGTTTCATCAATCCCACTGCTTTATAAGCAATCGACGAGAACACCGGAATAGAAGCATCTTTTCCTTTTGCAGTCTGCACAATGCCGATGATCACGAACACCAAAACTGCAATGGAAACGAGCCAGTTCAGCCAGGAGAACACGTCACTTACAGTGCTGCCCACAAACGGGATCCAAGAGAACACACGGTTAACGAGTGAGAAGACACTGCTGACTACCGATGCAAAAATCGAAAGGCAGAGTGCCTCGATGGTTTGTCTTGTGAGCCATTCGTCTTTCTCTGTTGCGATGACAAAGCCTAACAGCAAAGCACCCAGCAGCACTTGACCCAAAAATGCCAGAACAAATGCCAGCACAGCATAGAACCACAAGCAAACGCCAAATTTGCCTTTTTTCATAAAAAAGACCCCCAAACTATAATTTATTATCTCGATTATAGCACATCAAAGCAACGCCTGCAAGAACACAGCAAAGATTTTAATGACATTTTTCGCATCCGCAGTGGAACAAAACATCAGCAATCGATTCAACCACACGCGAATCATCTTTGGTAATCCCCAACGAACGCGTCAGTGCATCCGGAATTCCGTCCAAAAACCGTGCACGTAAAATATTTGCATCATATAAGCTCGAAAACACTGCGCGAATCAGTCCCTCTGCAATCAAACGGTCATATTCACCGCCAATGCATACCAAAACGCCTTCCTCACCGCAAATCTCATATAATACATATGCGGCAGGCGCATTGTTTTCAAACACGGCATAGCCAAATGAAGCCGACACCCCTTCTTTTTTTGAAAGTGCCTGTACAAGCTGCTGTTCACGAATCGGCAAAAACGCAATCATTTTCTGCCTCCCGCCTGCGGCTTTGAAATTGCGGTGCGGATTGCACGCAGTTCTTCTTTGGAAAGCTCGCGTACATCCCCTGGTTTGAGCATGCCGAGGCGCAGCGGTCCGATTGATGTCCGTTTTAAACGCGCCACTTCCAGTCCGACCGATTCGCACATCCGACGAATCTGACGGTTTCTGCCCTCGTGAATTGCAATCTCACAAACCACACGGTTCGGCTCTTTTGTCAGCACGCGCACATCTGCCGGTGCTGTAATCCGTCCGTCCAGATAAACGCCTGCAGAGAGTTTTGCCGCCTGCTCATCCGTAATATCCGGACGCACCGTCACACGATACGTTTTGGTCACGTTCCGCGACGGATGCATCAAATCATTTGCGAATTTACCGTCGCTTGTAAAGAGCAAAAGGCCCTCAGAGTTTAAGTCGAGCCGTCCAACCGGGAACACACGGACCGGCAGATCATGCGGTAAAAGTTCTGTCACACAGCGGCGGCCGCGATCGTCCGACATCGACGTCAGATAACCGCGCGGCTTATGCATCATTAAATAAAGATGTGTCTTTTTGCGTGCGACGAACACCCGCTCACCATCCACCGTCACAAGATCCTTCATCGGATCGATTTTCTGACCAATGAGCGCCGGATGACCGTTAACTTTCACACGCCCCTCTTCGATCAGCACTTCTGCTTTCCGGCGGGAACAAACGCCGTTATCTGCCATCATTTTCTGAATGCGAATTTTCTCCATAATAAAAACCTCCTGCCGTTTCACAACGGGAATCTCATACCAACACAATGGTATCGTACTAAAAACCAAGAATAATGTCAAGGAAAAGCCAGCCGGCGCGCTATCTTTTGCAAAAGTCCGTACAAAACTATACATCCTGCGCAAACTGTACTGTGCTTTTTCTACACAACCGACAGTTTCTTTTGATTGATATTTATTTATCAAAATGATATACTGAAATTAGGAAGATATTGTATTCTTATTAAAACACTTGAAAGAAGATGATACCGATGTGGAAGATGGATTCTCCCTGCACATAAAAGATCCTTTTCAATAAAAGGAGATGGTTTCCATGACAAATGTAAACAAACGAAATCTTATCGTTGTTGCCGTTGTTTTGTCGGTCGCACTGATCGCAGCAATCTGCGTTTCCGTCTTTTTCCCGAAAAAAACGATCGCTGATCTTTTACATCTCACCGCAAAAGATCAGATCAAACAAATCAAAATTTCCTCCATGCACATAGCAAACGCGCACTATGGAAGCACCGACAAAAAAACGGTATACGACAAACAGCTTGATATCACCGATACACCGCTCGGCAAGCAATATATAGATGTGATCTTTTCAAAGCCGGTAACACTGCTTGATGGTGCCGGGAAATGTCCGGCGCTGGTTGTTCAAGGCACAGATTATAAAACCGTCACAATCAAACTCACAATCGACTGCGGTGAGGATGCACCGCTCGTTCAAAAAGAGATTCCGATCGAGTGCAGTGCATTTCCTGAGTTATATGACATTCCGGAAGTGTACGTTTCTTACGATTACACCACTGAATACATCAGCAAACGATTTAAAGAAAATCTTGCACGCAACATTCACGAAAACCTCAATCAGAACCAAAGCTATGTGTTCCTTGTGCCCGACGAGGAATTATTCACCGCCGCTTTTATCAATGAACAGCTCGGCGTAAGTGAATAATGTTGCGCTTACCCGAAAGGAGATGTTTCCCATGACAAAAACGAAAAAACGGATTCTTATTATCGCTGGTGCAGTGGTTCTTGCGGCAGTTCTTGTCACGGCGGGAATTTTCCTGTTTAAGCCAAAAACCACAATCGCAAGTCTTTTGCACCTCACCGCAAAAGATCAGATTGAATCGGTAACACTTGTTTCCTACTATCGTTCCCAAGATGAAATAGATAAAGCAAAAGAATACGATTACTCCAAGGATATCACTGGCACAGCGCTTGCACAGCAGTATATTGACGCAATCTTCGAAAAACCAGTTTCACTTCAGGCAGAGTCAAAATTACAGCAAGAAAAATTCAAATATGTTGGACGGAGTTACTCTACCGCAAGCGAAATCCGAATTACCGTCACAAATGTCGGCGAGGACTATCCTATTTCTGAAAAAGAGTTTACCATCTCGTGCAACAATGAACTTGAACTCTGCGATGTCCCGGAAGTGTTTCTCTCCTACGATTACACCACGGACTACCGCCGCAAGCAGTTTGAAGAAAACAGTACCCGTAATGTTCAAGAAGAAGTAAAAGAATCGGAAAGCTATGTCTTCACTGTCCCGGGCGATGAACTTTTCACCACCGGATTCATCAAAGAACAGCTCGGTGTAGACAAATAATTTTCCCTCCTGATACAGTCATGCCTCATAACTTCATTCAGAGCATGAAGTGTGCGCTAAAAAGGCATAAAAAGAAGCCTCTTGAGAGGCTTCTTTTTATGCCTTGGTGTATTTTGTTTCGCTCGTCGTCCATGCAGTAACTTCTCTCAAAAAAAGCGCTGACCGATACCTTCTTTTTCGTATGTATTTTTACGCTTCCCCAGCAAAGCTGGAGCGTTCTTTCAACGAAAGCAATAATAAAAAGCAGATTGCATGGTGTTTTTCCTCCATACAATCTGCTCTTTTTTGTGAAGATCCAGCGAACTTATTCCTCGTCCGGGTTCTCCCAGTTATGCCAAACTTCCTGCACGTCGTCGTTATCCTCGAGTGCTTCAAGCAGACGATTCATTTTCACGCGGACATCCGGATCATCGATTGCCGTATAAGTAGACGGAACCTGCTCCACCTGTGCAGAAGCAAAGGTATATCCCATTCCTTCGAGTGCATCACGCACTTCGGAAAATGTTGCCGGATCGGTCACAACCTCAACCGCCTCATCTGAGAACGTAAAGTCATCTGCACCTGCGGTCATGACATCGTCCATCACTTTTTCCTCGTCAAGGCCGTCGTTTTCAATGACGATCATACCTTTCTGACTGAACATGAACGACACACAGCCCGGCTGACCCATATTGCCGCCGAATTTGTCAAAATAGTGACGCACATCGCCTGCAGTACGGTTACGGTTATCGGTCAGTGTTTCGACAATGACAGCAATACCGTTCGGGCCGTATCCCTCATAGGTCACCGACTCGTAGTTGTTTTTCTCGCCGTCGCCTGCTGCTTTTTTGATGACACGTTCAATGTTGTCGTTCGGCACGTTGTTCTGTTTTGCTTTCTGAATCAAATCGCGCAGTTTTGCGTTTGCAGCCGGATCCGGGCCGCCGTCTTTTACACAAACGGCAATTTCTCTGCCGATTTTCGTAAACACTTTTGCACGTGCAGCGTCATTTGCGCCTTTTTTACGTTTAATTGTACTCCACTTCGAATGTCCGGACATATCCTCTCAAACCTTTCTTTATTGTTTCCATTCCCTTTAAAAAAGGAAAATTTATCTACTGATATCGCGTGCACCATGTGCACATACTAATCGCGAAAGAGGTGATAACCATGAAAAAACAGCAATCTTATGACTGCACAAATGAAATCAATATGCAATCTAATTCCGATTCTTCCGCTTATACACGCAAATCCGCAAAAAACAGCACCAAAAAACAAGCGCAGATGAAACAGCGTCAATCGTCAATGCAGAACAAAATGAATACCCCGTCCGTACACGACTGATCACTGTTTTCCTGCAAACGCTTCCGGAACATTTCCGGAAGCGTTTTTTATTTTCCGGTTGCAAATCCTTCACCCACGATCTCTGATGCACTTGTCATGATGATAAACGCATTGGGATCGGTCTGCTGAACGATTTTTCGCAGTTTATAATATTCTGTTTGCTTCACAGCGACCATAATGGTCGGGCGTTCTTCATTGGTATAAGAACCATAGGAGCGCAGAACAGTTGCGCCGCGGTTCATCTCCGAATGAATCCGGTGGCAAAGCTCTTCATGCTTTTGCGATACAATATACAGCGCTTTGCACTTATTAAATCCATACAGCACCGTATCGAGTGCTGTCGCAGAGATAAACAAGCAGACAAGCGAATACAGCGCCGGTTCCAAACTGCCGAACGCCAAGGCCGATGTTGCCACAATCACCATATCGGTCGAAAACGTAACCTGACCGAGCTTTAAGTGCGGAAAACGGCGCTGGATCAGCTTATTGATGATATCCATGCCGCCTGTGGAACCGCCGCGCGACATGACAATGCCGACACCGCAGCCCATCAGCACACCGCCGAAGATGCAGGCAATCATTTTGTCATTCGTATACACCGGTACATTGACCAAAACAAAGTCAATCGAAATCGAATAGGCCAAAATCGAAATGATCGAACGCAGCATATAATGCCAGCCGATTTTCCAAACACCCAGAATAACGATCGGAACGTTGATGATAATGGTCATTGTACCAATCGGGATTCCGGTCAAGAAGTTGATGATCGTGGAAATACCGGTGACACCGCCCGGTGCAAAATGGTTTGGTGCAGAAAACATATGTGTACTCAGCGCAAACAAAAACGAGCCGAAAATCGTGCAGATAATATCAATCGTCCACCGGACAGCCGGTTTTTGATTGGTCGAAAACAATCGTTTAATTCCCAATGGGTTTCTCCTTTCCATCAGCAGCAAGCCGCATTGTAAATCGCCTCATAAAGCGTGTGAATCCGCTCCATTCTGCCATTTAAATATAGATAGCCGAACAAGGCCTCAAGCCCTGTTGCCCGCCGGTACTGTACGGCATCGGCATTTTTGGGAACCTGGCTGCCATGCGCGTTGCGTCCGCGTTTGTACACAGCCGTTTCCTCTTCATCAAGCATCGGCAAAATCACATCGACCGCATCTGACTGTGCCGCTGCACAGACAAGCGACACCGTTTCCTTGTGAAATTTCGCAACCGGCATATTCCCGCGGGAAACGATATGTTCACGCGTCAAAAGCTCATAAATGCCGTCGCCGATATAGGCAAGCCCTAACGGGCTCATCATTCTGATTGCATCGGATGATAACTGTTTCATTCACTCATCCTTTCTGGTTATTTGACAAAGTCAAACTGGAATCCAAAGATATCGACCGTATCGCCTTCTTCGATTCCCTTTTCTTCGAGCGCGTCGATAATGCCGCTTTGGCGCAGTGTGCGCTGGAAATATTGCAGCGATTCATAGTCGTCCATATTGACAGTCATGAGCACCGGCTCCAGGAAATCGGCATCCACATAATACACGCCGTTTTCCACCTCAATGGTAAACGAACGGGAAACGGTATCGCGCTGCAAACGCTCCTCGTCTGTGAGCGGCTGTGCCTCATACTGTTTGATCGGCGGCAGTGTGTCAAGCGTCTGTGCAACCGCACCGATCAGTTCACGTGTTCCCTGATTGGTCGCTGCGGAAATTTCAAAGAAGCGGTAACCCTGCTCCTCCACAAACGCACGGAACGATGCGATCTGCTCCGGCGTTGCCATGTCGCATTTGTTGCCTGCGACAATCTGCTGACGGCCGGCAAGCTCCTCACTGAAGTTTGCAAGCTCACGGTTGATGATTTCAAAATCCTCTTTCGGGTCGCGGCCTTCGATTCCCGAAACATCCACGACATGGACGATCAGACGGCAGCGCTCGACATGGCGCAGAAAATCATGCCCCAAGCCAACGCCGTCCGCAGCACCTTCAATGAGGCCCGGAATATCTGCCATGACAAAGGTCTTGCCTTCTTCACCATAACCAACTACGCCCAGAATCGGCGAAAGTGTGGTAAAATGGTAGTTTGCAATCTTTGGCTTTGCGCCGCTGACCATCGAGATCAGCGTACTCTTGCCGACGTTCGGGAAACCAACCAGTCCCACATCCGCCAGCAGCTTGAG
>CASGAN010000041.1 GCA_949299455.1 uncultured Oscillospiraceae bacterium | reverse complement strand
TCTTATTCTACAACAAAAGGAGTTTTTCTTTCTACATCATCGCCATAAGCCTTTTTTTGAACCACTCGCCTAGCGAGTGGTTTTCGTTATACAAAAAAGAGGTGCATAGATTTTGCACCTCTTTTTTTAAAAGAAAAATATCAAAGCACTTCAATATTCACGAGTTTTATCGAACCATCAATATTCATAAACGACAACCGATAATGCGTCGGATAGACCTGATTGATATTGCCTCTGGTTCGTTTGACGCGATAATCAAACGTAACTTCTGCCGAAAATACATCCTGTGCATATTCCGTATAGTTAAAAAGCTTCACATTTTCGGCCTCAGCGCTGTCATGATCGATATACCAGTAACTCGAGTACGTCTTGATCGAATCGTAAAACTCGGTTTCCGGATACAAAAGCGCCGCAACATCTTTCATCTGTGCGTCACCGGAAATGAATGCCGCATACGTTTTCGCAGCATTGATAATCATTTCTTCACGCGATGCTTCCGGTGTTTTGAGCGAATCGGTAATCCGCACAGTGTTTTCTTTTTCATCATAGACAATCTCTGCATTTTCCGCAGTAACGACCGGTGTTGTATACAGTCCTGACACTTCATACACCGCAAGTTTCGGTGCGATAGAATCGTCTTTAAGTGTTTCGAACGGTGTAGGAATCATCTTCTCATCAATCCGGTATGACTCATCCAACACAACATCATCCACCGAAACCACAATCTCCTGCGGTGCAACAATTTTCCATGTTCCACCGCTTCCCAAATCGATTTTTACAGAATAGCTTGAAAAGCCAAAGCCCAGTGTATTCGGTTCTTCTGTCAAGATAAATTTCAGTTCTCCGTTTTCACCGATCACGCGGTAATGACGTTCATTCTCCTGTGTCGATTTCATTTCCAGCACTTTCAGATCTGTCGTATCGCCAAGCACTTCTGTGACATACGATTCAAACCGCTCAAATGTAAAAAATGTGGTTTCTTCAAATCCCGATCGTTTTGCGGCTTCCTCATATTGCTTATTTTCCAGAAGTGTCACGACTTGATCCAAGTAGTAACGCGGATCGGAACGTTCATAGTTTCCAAGAAAGTTCCAAAGAACCAGCAATACCGTGATAATCAAAACAGCCATAACACCCACAAATGCCCACGCCGCTTTAAAAAACGTGGAATGTGCTTTTTTCGCTTTTTTTGATGTTTTTTGTTCCTGCTGCATCTCAGCTGTCCGGCTCATGTCATGCCTCCTTTTATTTCACCAAAATTGCTGTCGGAATCCGGCGCGGTCCGTACAAAGAAGAACAAACCGTCTTCAGTTCTCCTTCGTAATACATCATGGAAGAAGAGCCACCGTCCAAGTTGCACGCATTGACCGCCTCAAACTCCATCATGACATCCACCAAATCCTTATGTGTCGCACCAAGACTGTGCGGCTGACGGCCGTCAATGACCAAAATCAGCACAGAACCGTCCTCACGCTGACCGATTGCTGTACGGGGATTAAGTCCGCCGCCCGTACCGCTCGACTCAAGCGGATTTCCGTTGACAACAAGCGCCGGTCCAAAGCTGACCGCATCACGCAGTCCCTTGTCCATTGCCTGCTGACCGGTCATGGTTCCGACATGAAGCATATTCTTTTGGTCAAATCCAACTACAGTAAACGGTGTGTTCAATCCGCCGTTTAACAGCTTTCCGTTTTTGATCACAAGGCCGATTGGCATGCCGCCGTTTCCAACGCCGCCGTCATCGACAAATCCGCCGGCATTCACGCCGCCGACCGCACCCTCATCTGCAATCATTTGATCGAGTTTTTTACCGCCCTTGCTCGCGCTGAAGGTGTCCGATGAAGTTCCCACTACAACACGCGAAGGATCTTTGACAATCATCATTTTTCCTTTATAGGTTGCACCGACCACATCCACAATTTCGATATCCGGCTGACTTTTATCCTGATTCCCCACGTTTGTATAATCCTGCTGACCGACGGTTATTTCACCGTTATCAACAATTCCGTTTGTTTTTCGAATCTCTTCAATTCGCGAAGACGACATCACAAGCGGCGGGAAATATTTTAAAAAGCTGGTTTCCATGCATGTATTCACAAACAGATCGCGTGCACGCGGCGACGGACCATAACAAATCACAAGCATCGCTGTATAGATAAGCACCAAAAGTGATGCCAAAAAGATGCCGAGCATAATCGCAGTGCGTCCAATAACGCGTTTTACTCTTCCTTTTTTTGTCGATGACCGAATCTTCATCTATGCGTTCTCCTTTTCATCCTTCGTAAAGCAAATAATACAATTCCACA
This sequence comes from uncultured Oscillospiraceae bacterium, assembly GCA_949299455.1. Lineage (GTDB taxonomy): Bacteria > Bacillota > Clostridia > Oscillospirales > Ruminococcaceae > Paludihabitans. The sequence continues at coordinate 10,777 of CASGAN010000041.1, read as the reverse complement.
GACGATCACAGCGCCTGAACAAATGCCGATCCACAAAAGCATTGTGCTGTTTTGCGTTTGTTCTTGTTTCGATGACTGCGCCGCGGCAGAACTCTTTGTAATCGTCAGATCGCCGACACGCTCCATCGTTTGTGTGGCATCCATCGTCTTTATATGCTCAAACAAATCGCCGATTCCCGTATCCAGTCCGACCGTAGTCCGATACAGTCCGAATTTCCGACAGTCATATTTCCCGCTTTTTTCAACGGAAAACCACTTTTGCTGCGAACGGTGCTGTGCAAATCCTTCGACCGCCATCTCGTAAGCCGTTTTGCCGCCGAACGCGGAAAGCGGCTCGTCCACATCCATCACAAATGCATTTTTCTCGTACAAATGCAAATACGTTTTTGGCACATCGAATGTTCCGTACTTCTGTGCAGAATCAGCAAATGCATTTGGATCTGCGCTTTGCTCCACCGCCTGCATCAGCAAATATGTATTGAGCTGATGTACACCGTGACCATACTCGCCGTTTACATCATGCCCGATGACAACTTCCGGTTTAAACCGCCGCAGAAGTTCCACCTGATAGGCAAGCATTTGTTCTGTATCGTACAAGGTTTTCGCATGATCGAGCGACATCGAATACAAATCGTTAAATTCCGAAATCACAGGATATGCGCGAACACCAACCGTCCACAATCCATTCAGCAGCTCATGCGGGCGATACGGTTCTCCCCAGTGATTCGTCAGATATGCGACCTGCACCTTTTTGCCCTGCTGACCTGCATAGTACGGCATGATTCCGCCGAAGAAAATGTGTTCATCGTCCGCATGTGTCGGCAGCAAAAGAAGATCACAGTCATCATACGGCTTGTTCCAGTCCTGTACAAAATCGGGAAGCGTGCCTTTTGAAAACGCATACACATCACAAAGCACCGATTCGGACAAATGAATCGTAATCTCGGTCTGCGGGTTCGGAATATAGATGGTTTCATGCAAAAATCCATTTTCGCCGCAGTGAATCGTCGTTTCTCCGTTTTGCACGGTATACGGTGCGGGCGGACGATCAAAAATCAAATACAGCGCACCAATCGGCGTATCTGATGACAGGGTGAGTTCATCGCCTGTCTGCATTTGAATTTTCGACGTATACGAAGCGTCAGTAAGCTTCGAAAGCGCAGTCAGCCGATTGTGCGAAAGTACGAGCGTATCTGTCAGCTCCTCTGCCGGTTCCTGCGCTGCAAAAACAGTTTGCGGCACTACGCACCAAAACAGCAAACACACTGCAATGAAAAAAGTACCAAACATACGGTGTTTCACTTCATCACCTGCTCATTTCCTTAAAAAACGTCATTGGGTTCTTCAGCTGTACTTTTTTGAAAAAGCCAAAAGCCGGAGCATTTATTCCCCGACTTTTTGATCGACGCACAGACGCTTTCCATAAATCAAGACACCGATGCAATCAGTTTTTCAAAATATTCCCGCTGAATCTCGTAAATTTTTTGATATTCAGGATCAGACTTTAATTTCTCGGGATATGTGTCAAAATCAGCAAAGCACAAAAACAGGTCTTCTCCGGTATTCTGAAAATGAATCTGCTGTGCCGCTGTTGTTCCCTCCAGAAAGAAACGGTCACCCTGCGATTCATCGCTTCCGGTAAACGCAGAAACATCCTCAAACTCCATTCCGAGATTGGTCAAAAAATCATAGCCAACTTCATCCAAAAGGAAGATAAAATCTTTACGATTTGTCACACGTCCCGTCAGCTTTGCATAGTTCATTTGGCCAACCTGCGGCGAAACAACTTCCCCTTCTTCGGCTCCCAGTTTAAAGATACTGACTTCTACCCGCCTTTCACCGTTTTGGTCATAGTCCTCGACAATCCCTTCAAAACCCGGCTCAAGCAATGGCTCAAGTCCTTCCAATGATTTCTCCGAAGCGACAATGACCGAAGCGTCAAATTCAGGACGATTGAACATCTGTATCGCAACAATTGTAATCAAAATTGCGAGTGCAACACCTACAACCACAAACCATTTATAATGGTACCAAAAATTTTCCATCTTTTCTTTTGGTGTTTGCGGTCCAATATACGCAACAGCTTGTGCCTCACTGATGGTTCCTTCCGCTTTCTGACGGCGCGCCTCGATCATTTCCTGACGTTCTTTGTTGTATTTTTTCAAATCCGTCATGACTGTACTTCCTCTCTTTTGTTCAATTACTAAAAGATTTTGTTTCACTGCGCATCAAGTTGCCCCGTCATCGAATCAATACAGCACGTGTATTGATGATTCCCTGATACCAAAACAGCCATTCCGGATGTCCGGACATGGCTAATCGGATATATTATACCCGATATTTCGTGTTTTTTCAAGCTTTTTAGCAGGATTCTTCTGCAGCATAAGCAAGATCACCGCTTTTTTTACATCTTTTCATCAGATCCCCTGGTACATGTCAATACGTATACACCGTAAGGCCGCATCACAAACGACGCAGACGCAGAACATGTGCAAATGCCCGCACGCTGCGGCGCTTCCACGCTGTTTTCTGTTTCGGGCGCATCTGCAAGCACTGCGGACAACCCGGAAGGGATATATCCGTCCGGTATATTTACGCTGATTTCTGTTTCCTCTTTTGAAAAATGAGCGATCTTTATTATGAGTGTGCCATCTTTACAAATGCCCGCATTTGCCCGAATCTGCGCTTCGCCGGTAAATGAATCCACAAAAAGCGACGTTTTAAGCATCGTTTGCGGACGGCTGCTTGAAAACAGCTTCTGTACATGATAGGACGGAATACCGAACACATGGTCATCCGCAAAGCAAATGAGATTCACCGGCCATTTTCGGTCATTTAAGTGACATAAAAGCGGCGCATACGATGCCATTTTCACGACATCGCCGTTTTCTTCCATATGGATTAGAAATGCCGCTTCTGCACAAGCTGCCGCCATATTGCCGCTTCCTGCTTCCTGATTGGATGCATATTCTCCGACATACACGCCTTTTCCGTTGCGCGGATACCGGTCATAGCGGTCTGTCATCGCTAAAAAGCGCTCCGGCGTCACATAAAAATGCTCGTCAACCAGGTCATATTCCGGATGTACATCACTGCGCTGTGCACCATAATCGTTGATGATGTAAGTCATCGAAGGAAAACGCTGTTTGAGCGTTTCAATAAAAAGCTCATACCGAGCAAGGTATTCGTCTCCCCAGTTTTCGTTTCCGATTTCAACATATGCAAGCGGAAACGGTGCCGGATGTCCGGCCTCTGCACGCCGCGCCGCCCACACGCTCGTATTCGGATCACCAATGGCATATTCGATGGCGTGAATCGCATCCTGCAAAAAGGATTCCACCTGCTCTTTTGTGCCATATTCCGCCTGGCGCGCCTGACACGACATTCCGCAGTTTACGACATACATCGCTTTTGCGCCGATATCCTCACAAAACGTCAGATATTCATGGTATCCGATACCGTCGGTGCGCCGATATCCCCACAGATTATATTTCCCGGGACGGTCCTCCACGGGACCTAATGTGTCTGCAAACGAAAACGCATTGCTCAAATTGATGCCCTCGACAATGCATCCGCCGGGGAACCGGAAAAACGACGGCGACAAATCGGCAATCATCTGCGCGATGTGCGGTTTCATGCCGTTTTCTCTTGCACAGAATGTATCATTCGGAAACAAAGAGACAAAGTCGAGCATCAAAACGCCGTCGGAACAAGCCGTTAATCCCAAGCGGCATCCGCTTGCGCGACGGGAAACCGTGAGCGTTGTTTCGATTTTTGAAAACGATTCGCCGATCCCAGTCACCTGCGCTTCGGCCGCAGTCTCACCATAAGGCGTTTCCACAAATGCCCGAACGGACGAAATCGTTCCGCGCGCAATCACGGTTAGCCGATATGTTCCCGGATGCACGGTCATCCCCCAATATCCTGCATTATACACGGTGACTTCGCCAGAATCGGTGTGACTTGCTATGAGCGCTAACTGATTCGGCACACGCTCATTGCGCGGCGACTGCGTTGTCCCTTGCATCTCGCCTTTGGCATTTCCCCTCACATAAAGGCACCATCCCGGCAGCGGATCATCCATCGGCCATGGTTCCACATGCCCGTTTTCTGTTACAGCACGTCCTTGATACCAGGCAGTATGCTCCGGTAAGCGCGCATCCATAAAGTTTCTGTTTCTGACAAGCTCCGCATACAGCCCGCCGTCACCGGCGTGATTGATCTCCTCATAAAATACACCGTAAAAATCAGGTGACAACTCACATTTCAGCTGATTCAGGAAAATATCCATCTGCGCACGATTCATTGAAAACGCCCGCTCCTCTCTTTTTTAGACATTTTTATTCACCTTTATCATAGCAAAACAATTAAAAAAGTCAATTCTCTTTTTGAAAATGCACCGGCAAAAACAACAATGCACAGCAACTGGGGCGGTCGCTGTGCATTATTGTTCAATAGGTATTATTGAGGAGGGGTGAAAATTTATACTTTTAGCTTGCCTTAAAAGTATGGTTTTAGTATAGCACGGGATGACAAAAAGGGTGTTACTCTCGTATGAAAAGATCATGAAGATTTCATCGATAAATTATGAGCGCCTGTTCATAAATGAATGATTGACAAACACATGTTCGTTCTTGTATAATAAAATTACAAAAGAAACGAAAAACTGTACGGGAGTGAAGACCCATGAAAGAGATTTGCCAAAAAATTTATGCGCTGATTAAAAGCGAAGCCGGAAACGCCGGCACACTGAGTGTTCGCGATATCTGCACACGGCTTCAGATCAAATCAACATCAACCGTTCACCGGTATTTAAATGAGCTTGAAGAAATGGGACTCATTTGCCGCACAAATGACAAGCACCGATACATCACGCTCCCCTCTGCGCCAACATGCCAGGTACCGGTGATCGGTACCATCACCGCCGGACAGCCGATCACTGCAATCGAAGAAATCGAAGGCTATATTCCGATTTCTAATGTTCGCGGCGACAGCTCCGATTTGTTTGCATTAAACGTTCATGGCGACAGTATGATAGAAGCAGGAATTTTAGACGGTGACATCGTCATTTTGCGTCAGACACCCGTTGCGCAGAACGGACAGATTGTCGCGGCAATGATGGACGGTGAAGCAACGCTCAAGCGGTTTTATAAAGAAAACGGTCACTACCGCCTACAGCCGGAAAACAGCACAATGGAGCCGTTTATCGTGGATGAAGTGGTTATTTTGGGCACACTTGTTGCACTCTACCGCCGTTACGACTGATTTTTCTCTTGCTTTTTTCATGAAACGCGATACAACAAAGACAGCATCTTATGCATCATGAAATGAGGGATTCTTCATGAAACATCTCAAAAAAATGATTGCACCCATTATCATTACAGCCATTTCGCTTGTATATCTGATTGCCTTCGGTGTGGTGTTTGTCACTGTGCCGGGACTTCCCCTTTGGCTTTCGGTCACCGGCGGAATCTTGTGGCTGTTTTTGTCCGGTGTGAGCATTTTTGTATTCGTAGAACGCATTAAAGAAATAAGGAGCGGTGAGGAAGATGATCTTAGTCAATACTGATTACATCACAGGAAAAGAACTCGAAATGATCAGCCTTGTCAAAGGCAGCACGATCCAGTCCAAAAACATCGGACGGGATATCACCCAGAGCTTTAAGACACTTGTAGGCGGCGAGCTCAAGGCATATACTGAAATGATGAATGATGCACGCGCGCTGGCGACCAAACGCATGGCAGAGGAAGCAGAAGCGCTCGGTGCTGATGCAGTGGTGAATATTCGCTATGCATCATCCGCAGTGATGGCGGGCGCTGCCGAAGTGATGGCATACGGCACCGCTGTAAAATTCAAATAAAATTGAATTTCGCACTTTACAACAGCAAAAAAATGTGCTATAGTATTTGAAAACATAAATGCGATGAAAGGGTTTCGTTGATTCAAGATGCCACAGAGAGCCGCGGGGTGGTGGAACGCGGTGCGGACGGAGTTGACTTCTCCCCCTGGAGCAGCCGGCTGAAACGGTTTTCCGGATTAAGTCAGGACGGGGTTCCCGCCGTTATCAAGGGATGGTATTCCAAAATGGGATGCCGTGAGTGGGCGTGTGTTTCGCCAAAAAGAGTGGTACCGCGGAAGTATTGTAACCAAAGCTTTCGTCTCTTGCATAAAGCCGGAGATGAAAGCTTTTTCTTTTTGTTTTCTCCGGCAGAAAGATTTTTTCATGCAAATGAAAAGGGAGGAACACAAAAATGAAACTTGCATTCTCAACACTCGGATGTCCCGATTTTTCGTGGACAGACATCTATGCCATGGCCAAAGACTTCGGTTTTTCCGGCATTGAAATGCGCGGTCTTGCAGATGAAACGTTCTCGATTCATGCAAAACTGTTCGAAGAAGACCAGCTTCCGAAAACGATCGCACAGTTAAAAAAGAAACGGCTCGAAATCTGCTGTCTGTCAGCAGGATGCGCACTGCGTTTTCCCGAAAAACGCGAGGACACAATCGCAGAACTGCGCACCTATATTGATCTTGCCGGAAAACTCGGCACTCCGTTTATTCGCGTACTCGGCGATCTGACAGCAGCACCGGTCGACGAGGTTGATGACAGCGTCGTACTCTCGGCTTTACAGGAACTCATCCCCTATGCAGAGGAGAAAAACGTCACACTGCTTGTTGAAACAAACGGCGTCTATGCAAACACAGCACGTCTGCGCGAGCTGCTCAATCAGATCGAAAGCGATAACATCGGCGCATTGTGGGACCTGCATCACCCCTATCGCTATGCAGGCGAATCACCGAGCGAAACCGTACAGAATCTCGGTGCATACATTAAATATACTCATGCAAAAGATTCCGTGATTGAAAACGGCAAAACCGTTTACAAAATCATGGGTGAGGGTGACTTGCCGATGAGCGAAATCATGCAGGCACTTCGTTCCATCAACTATGAGGGCTATGTATCGCTCGAATGGCTCAAAAAATATGCACCCGATTTAAGCGATCCGGGCATCGTATTCCCGCACTTTGCAAACTATATGGAACAGTACATGGACGGCCCGCACGAAATCCGCCGCCTGTACGATAATCACGCAAAAACCGGCAAATATGTCTGGCCGAAAGAGCATTTGATCGATCTCACCTTCCCGCAAGTGCTTGACCGCATGGTCGAAGAATTCCCGGATCAATATGCGTTCCGCTATACAACACTCGATTACACCCGCACGTATTCGGAATTCCGCGATGATGTGGATACCTTTGCACGTTCGCTCATTGCAATGGGCGTTCGCCCGGGCGATCATGTGGCAATTTGGGCAACCAACGTTCCGCAGTGGTATATCACATTCTGGGCAACCACAAAAATAGGCGCTGTACTCGTTACCGTGAATACCGCATACAAGATTCATGAGGTCGAATACCTGCTCCGTCAGTCGGATACCCATACACTCGTCATGGTGGACGGATACAAGGACTCTGACTATGTCGGCATCATCAAAGAATTGTGTCCGGAACTGGAAACTGCACAAAAAGGACGTCCGCTGCACTTAAAACGGCTGCCGTTTTTGCGCAACATCATCACCTGTGAATCGCAGCAAAAAGGCTGCTACACATGGGAAGAAAGCTTGGCACTTGCTGACTGTGTTCCGGTGGAAGAGGTGTATCGCCGCGCAGCTGCCATCAACAAACACGATGTCTGCAACATGCAGTACACTTCCGGTACAACCGGTTTCCCGAAAGGCGTCATGCTCACACACTACAATGTCGTCAACAACGGTAAAGCCATCGGCGACTGCATGGATCTCTCGACGGCTGACCGCATGATGATTCAGGTGCCGATGTTCCACTGCTTCGGCATGGTACTGGCAATGACTGCGTCAATGACACACGGCGTCACAATGAGCCCGATTCCGGCATTTTCACCGCGCAAAGGTCTCGCATGCATCAATCAGGAGAAAATCACCGCATTCCATGGCGTACCGACGATGTTCATCGCAATGCTCGGACATCCTGACTTTGAAACGACCGATTTCAGCTACATGCGCACCGGCATCATGGCAGGAAGTCCCTGCCCGATTAAAGTCATGCAGGATGTCATTGAAAAAATGCACATGTCCGAAATCTGCATCACCTATGGTCAGACGGAAGCTTCTCCGGGCTGTACAATGAGCAAAACAACCGATTCGATCGACGTACGCGTCAATACGGTCGGCTCTGCGATGTTCGGCGTTGAGTGCAAAATCGTCGATCCGGAAACAAACGAAGATCTGCCGGACAATGTTGACGGCGAATTTGTCGCACGCGGCTATAACATCATGAAAGGCTACTACAAAATGCCGGAAGCAACTGCCGCTGCAATCGACAAAGACGGCTGGCTGCACACAGGCGATCTCGCACGCCGTGACGAAAACGGAAACTACAAAATCACCGGACGTATCAAGGATATGATTATCCGCGGCGGTGAAAATATCTATCCGAAAGAGATCGAAGATTTCATCTACACCCATCCGAAAGTGTCTGACGTACAGGTCATCGGCGTACCGGATAAACAGTACGGCGAGGAAATCATGGCATGCGTCATCTTAAAGCCGGGTGAAGAGATGACAGAAGAAGAGCTCAAGGAATATGTACTCTCTCATATGGCGAAACACAAAGTTCCGCGGTATGTTTCGTTCGTGGACGCATTCCCGATGAATGCAGCCGGAAAAATCCTGAAATACAAAATGCGTGAACAAGCTGTGCAGACGCTCAAGTTACAGGAAGCCAGCCGGATTGAAACCGCATAATCTCTGATGTAAACATCTACATGTAAAATTGATAAAACCTCCGATTCAGCGCAAAGCAGAAGCACTGCATCGAAGGTTTTATATATTCTTATTTATTTCACTATAAAAGGACGGCAGCGAACCATCTCTGTTCGCTGCCGTCTTTGTTCATTGACGTGTTTGTTTTGTTTTAATTTCTTCGCTTTCTGCTGTACATGACTGCGCTAAGCATACTGCCGAACGCAAGGAACAGAACACACCAAAGCATGAAACCATTTTCATCACTTGTATCCGGCGACGAAATCTCCGGTTTGTAATCGGGATCTTCCGCATCGCAGATCGTGCATTTGCCGTCTTCATACGCATGATCCAGCGTCGGAACATCTGTAATTTCTTTGGATGCTGTATAGGTTTCTCCTGCAAATGTCACGGATACTGTATATGTCGTCACACCCATCTCAGTACATGTCGACACAGTCGTCACTTCCGGTGTTGCCTCGACGTTATCCATCGTTTCGACATGTGTTTCATCATGTTCGCAGGTGAATGTGATTCCGCAAGTCTTGCCGTCATCAGACCAGTGAAACACTGCATTCCAGCTGTGGCCCAGTACCGGGACATCTGTCACTTCTTTGTTCTCGGTATAGGTTTCCCCTGCAAATGTCACGGATACTGTATACGTCGTCACACCCATTTCGGTACATGTCGGCTCGGTTGTTACTTCCGGTGTTACCTCGGCTTCCTCCACCGTTTCGACATGCGTTTCATCATATGCACAGGTGAATGTCACACTGCAGGTCCTGCCGTCAGCAGACCAGTGAAACACTGCATTCCAGCTGTGACCAAATGCCAGAATTTCCTGATACGTCGTATAGTTGCAGTATGTGCACGCATCATACGTCTCATAACCGGCTTCGGTGCAAGTTGCCTCTTTCTTCTCATAATGAACAAGATTATGATTATCCGGATCGATCGGCGTTATAACGTTTGGAATCATCTTACTGCCGTCTTCGCTGTCATAATTTTTGAAGCACGTTGCGCAAGACCAGTATTCCACATGACCGACCTTGCTGCAGGTTGCTTCTACTGCATCATGATACGTCATTGTATGCGGAAGCTTCGTGCCTTCAACTTTGCGATGATCTGCTGCGCCACAACATTCGCATATTGCTGTTTCAGTGCCGTCTTTATCACAAGTTGCATTGTTGTCATACACATACGTGGTAAACGTATGTGTTTCATTGAGATAGACTGTATACGAACTGACGTTGCCTGCCTTATCCGTGACCGTGATCTCATATTTCATTACTCTACCGGATACCGGGTGAAGAACACATACAAATCCCGGAAAAACATTGCTTATCAGTCCATTGACATTCAATCTGGCCGCATCATCTTCAAACCAAACCTTCGTATCACCACAGTAAGTCTTTCCCTCTTCGATTCCAAACACTTTTGGCGGTTCCGCATCCAGCACGATACCATCCGAGCTTAAATACGTCACATTTCCTGCGTGATCGGTGATCTTTACGTAAATGACATACTGATGATTCGGTTCGATATCAAATGAAGTTTGATATCCCGTCCACGCTTCCTCTTCAAGTGCTTCAACCGCCTCGAGTGTCATTTCTCCGTTTGCAAGATAATACGCAATGCTTGCCGCCTTGTCGTCTGTATATCCGTTGAATCCGCCGACTTCAATTTTATATTTGCAGTTGACCTCGATACAAACTAAATGTCCCATGAAATAGTCGGGTTCCGCATCCAAATCGATGTAAAAGCCAGTTTCACTTCCATTTACAAATACCGTTACATTGTTTACAAACAGTGCTTTTACAAACTCATCTTCTGAAATCTTTCCATCCGCTTCCAGCGTTCCATCTTCGATCATTTCATTCACGACGTCTATACAGTCATCGTTCTCATCCAAAAATGCTCGGATAATGGTATCTTTATGGTCATTGACCCAATTTACCTTTTCCAAAACGATATCGCCTATATTTCCCTCTGTGCT
>CASGAN010000040.1 GCA_949299455.1 uncultured Oscillospiraceae bacterium | reverse complement strand
CGCGGACTACAGCAAGGTGGACGAAGCGATCGCAAAAGCAGAAGCTTTGAATGCGGAGGAATACAAGGACTTCTCAGGCGTAGAAGCGGCTGTCAATGCAGTTGAACGCGGGAAGAACATCACACAGCAGACGGAAGTGGACGCCATGGCCAAAGCCATTGAGGACGCGATCACCGATTTGGAGCCCATACCTTTGACTTCCCCCGAAACCAACGACAACAGCAATTACCTGCTGTGGATTACGTGGCTGTTCATGTCCGTCAGTGTAATGAGTGCCATAGTATACAGCAGAAAAAAGCACGGGATAAAATAAATATAACAAGAATAAGGGGGGATCCACATAAAAAAAAGAATATTGGCTGCGTTTCTTAGCTTCCTGTTGGCGGTGACCACGCTGCCAGTTTCTGCCTGGGCGCGGGGAACGGATCTCACAGAAACACCTTCCGGCATTGTGGAGGCACAGGCAATACGGGTAGTACAGGCAGATGCACAAGCGTTTGTCGGCTCTTGGGCGAATGCCGAAGGCATTACTTTCGGCCGAATGCTGGGGGCCTCGTGGGGGAGTACTACCAGCTATCTCAACGAGACGGAACGGGCCATCTATACCCAGTTAAAATCCATTATAGAGCTGCAGTCTACCCACTATCACCGGATCCTGGGTTGAAACCAAGGGCGGTCCGGTAAATACAAACGCTGATATTGCCAACATCGCCGTGTTTATGGACAATGTGGGTACTGTTACCGGTTTGCTTACTCTCCCAGGAGATGTTATTCTCAAAGAAGAGATTAAGCTGACTATTCCGACAGGCGCATCACTGATTATCCCGGACGGCAACGGAGGAAAAAGTCGCTACCTGTACGGAGAAAGGCTATACGGGCGATGAAGTGTGTACGGTATGCGGAGAAGTAATTGAAAAAGGCGAGTTCATTGAGAAACTGAATCAAGACTACAAAGACGGCCAATGCACTGTCTGTGGCGCTACTGATCCAGATTATAAGCCGGATACGGATTCTCCCGAAACCGGATACAACAGCAATATTCTGTTGTGGGCAGCTTTAGCGTTTGTATCCAGCGGATTACTGGGGGTGGTTTCCGATAAAGCAGAAGCGAAATAGTAAAAACAATTTCTAGCCAGCTTATGCATTCAACAGCATTGCCGATAAAGAGTAGTGTTTTGACCCACGTGCTGTCGATAAAAGAAAAAGCCTAACAAGCAGAGAGCCGCAATCAAAAGAGACGACGGCTCTCTGCTTGAAGAAAGGCAAAAATATTCAAGTACAGAACCGCATCTTTTAAAACAGGTCTCATTTGTAAAGCTTCCAACTGCGGACTGAATACGTAGATGGTGGTGCGCAAGATACTTAGAAAATTGCTTTGGGAAAGCTACTTGCGTTTTCAGGAAACGAAAAAAGGGCGGTATAGAACACGAGCTTAAGTGTTCTATACCGCCTATTTCAGTTATATACAATTTCAAACCGTTTTATTTATGTGAACATCCGGGACAGCAACAGAAGAAATTAGGACAGCATTCCGTGTTTAATCCAAGATTTCGATTAACAAACCGCACTTTTTCAGGATGATAAGAGGTCTATCACCAACACCAAAAAGTATATATCCTGCAGAATTATTAGCAAAAGAATCCATTGCTTTAAAATATTGAGCCATACTTCCATGGTTATAAGACTCTTTGAATTCCATGGTTATTCCTTCACGGTTAATTATACGTGACTTATCTTTGGGACTCGTTCGAAATATACTCGTAAGAGTTTCAGAAGATAAATAGTTTTTCCCCTCCATTTAATTGTCCCCTATATTCAAGGACTACACAAACCGTAATCCAGACTCAATTTATAAAGAGCCAAAATTGTTTTGGTGTTCGTTTTGAAGTTAAAATACACCTGGAGCTACTAATCTAGAAAATGCATCAATGTCTTTTATATTTTAATTATATCACCTTTTCTAATAAATTTTAACATTATTCCTATAAACAACGTTCTGTCTCCACCTTTTCCCGTAACTTCTCCAGTGCCTCCAGATAAATCTGGCTAATTCTTGACTTGGACAAACCTATCTCATTCACTAAAGAATGCTGTGTATCGCCTTCCAATAAATACCGTGTCACAATTTTATATTCTCGTTCTGTCAACTGGGTAGTAGAAAATTTACATACTCATCGCTGAACCAATTGTCGATATTATGGCTCATAGCAACTGATTCAAAACTCCGTTCAGCAAATACTGTTTCTGGCAAGTGCTTTTTCTTCTGCTTCATCGTCTGCTTGAACACACTGCGTACAATCTGTTTCAACCATGTCCAAAATCGATATCGGCTGTTGTAGTTTTTTATCTGGGAAAATGCTCGAAGCCACACGGTTTGTTCTATGTCCTCAATTTCATCTTTGGTCAAGCCAGAAGCTCTTTGCAGAAACCATAAGTGTTTTTTCAACAGTGGTTGGTGCAGACAAACTAGAATTTTCCCAGATCTCTTATCTCCGTCCAAGAAATGTCTGCATATCCAATGATCCTGTAATTGTGTTTTAGAGCGGATCGTGGTAATATTTCTTTCTATAAAAAATAGTATAAACGCCTTTGACTTATTTTTCAAATATCAAGACTCATATCATACCGCTGTGCGATATTGGACAGGCGTGTTGTGGTTTCGATCACGATGCCTGGATGGGAATACAGGCCCCGGATATATGGGCAGTCGTTGTAGGACAGCAGGAACTTCCCGTCCAGAGAAAACAGCGCCTGTGCCAGGCCGTCATGGTCGAATCCGTCCGCACCCACCGCCTCATAGTATTGATCCGCCTGACAGTATGGCGGATCACAATAGAAGAAGCTGTCCGGCCGGTCATACTGGCGGATGAGTTTTACGCAGTCCTTGTTCTCGATGACCACCTTCTGCAGCCTGCCGGCCGCCGCATCAATTGGCGGGAAGTCGTTCCAGAGCGAGTGTGGCTGGCTGCCGAAGGTACTGGTCCCTGCTGCGTAGCTGTACCGGATGAGGGCATAGTAAAAGGCGGCTCGCCTGACATCGGGCAGCACCGCCTGAGAATGGAGGACATGCTTCATATATTCAAAATCCAGACGGGAATTGAGAATATACCGCAGTTCGTCCTTGAGTTTATCCGGCTGCTCCCGCACACAGCGGTATAGGTTGACAAGATTTCCGTTGAAATCATTGAACACTTCAAAATCGTTGCCGGGTGGTTTATGGAACAGCACCCAACCCGCGCCGCCGAACACTTCGATATATCGTTTGTATTCCAGAGGGAACCGAGCAAGGATTTCATCTCGCAATGCTTTCTTGCCTCCCACCCAGGACATAAAGCTGTTAATTGCCTTCACCACCCATCTTTGGAAAATGCGAAGCATTTTCGGGCGTGAATTCAGTCAACTTCAAAATCCGTAACCGCATATCATTCACGCTTACCTCCTTTTGGGGAGGTGTCCCGCGTGACAAAAACCCGTGGGAAAGAAAAAAGGAGCCGTTTTCCATGTACGGGTTTCCATACACGCAAAACGACCTCTTTTATTTAGCCTTGCTTATTTAGTTTTTCTTTGAGCCTTCGGATCTCCTGCTCACAGCGCCCCACGCGGCTGATCTGTATACAGCACAGAATCACCGCGGCAATGCAGCCGCCCAAAAGCAGTCCGATAACAAGATTCAGCACAGTTTCATCACCTCGCCCTCCTGCGGGGATTGATCCCGCATAAATTCTTCCAAGGTCATGGATTCGCCCGTAAAGTTTGGAAAGGTTTCGCCTTTAAAAGAAATACTCTTTTTTCGTCAAAATCAATCGGTTCCCTGGTGATGACCGTCCCTGTCGGATCACCCTGCACAGATATCTGGTTCATCGCATAGTTAGGCATTGTTTTTCCTCCTCATCCTGAATCACTGCTTCTTCCAGAGCCGTGCAGACAAGCTCTGCAAACCCGTTTTTGTCCAGACAGATTTTCCGGAATTGGCTGCCCAAGTCCTCCAAAACCGATAAATCCCTTCTGTAACAGAAAAATCCATCGGCCTCGCAGTCAAACCTAATTTTACTGATATTAGGGGTTTTCTCAAAGGCTTTTTTGAATACGCTTTCCCATTCGTATCCGTTACCGTGGGTGTAAAATCCGTCCTCTTTAACGGGTTCTCCGATCTGTTTGGCATATTGATTAAATGCGTCCTGACCGAAACCCGCATATTTCCCTCTTAAAAAGGAAAACGCCAGACATAGGCTGAATGTCCCATCATCATGTTCAACGAGATAGAAGGGAGGATTCGCCCGATTAAATGCTTTGATCCTTTGTTCAATGCTCACTTACCTTCACAACCTTTCTTGGAAATATAGGTTTACATACGCATGGCTGGACAGTCTTGTCCCTCGGTCGGTTCATTGTTCTGTTCCTCCGCAAGTTCTTGCGCTGTCAGCCTGCGGAAAGAGTCCTTACCAGGGATTAGCGCAAGACCTCTGCCGTTGTCCCACTGCATATGGATTTGGGACTGGTCATCGACAAAAGCAACCGTACCTCTGGTCCCGGACGGCACCGCCGCATACGGATCATCCATATCAAGAAGCAGGACTCTTGTGCCGGGCGGATACGACTGTCGGTACTGTTCCGCCATTCTCCGGTTCTTTTCCCATTCGTTCATATCCGTTCATCTCCATTCTGTTTCTTGTATCTCTTGTTGGATTACGGCTGTTATCATGGCTTTATTCATTCTTTCCTTGTAATACTACTTTGCCGAACCGAGCAACAGCGGCTGCCTGCATGATCAGCCGAAACACCTTATCGGATACCATTTTCCGATCTGCAAGCTCGCCCAGGGTGATCTGTTTTTCTTCCGTCTGGAATTCCCTCGCCGCTTTCCACAGGACATAGCTGTCGGGGGACACCTGACCGATATGCATATTTTTCAGGTCTATCCGTCCGGATTGGATATGGTGTCTTGCTTCGCTCCAAAGCGTATGATCCGCCGTTAGCAAGTACAGCACCGCAAGAGATTTGTTGTCCGGACAACGAAGTTTAAGACTTTCAGTTTCGAAAATTTTTTGATGCACGCTGTTCTGGTAGGGCAACCATTCACCACCTCGCTTTTCTTTGTATATTCTTTGAAGCCGTTGTTTGAATGGTGTATGTGTCACCTCACTGAACGTGGATTGAACGGCTTCCTCCAGAGGAGCGGCGCTGCATTCCAGCCGGATGTCCAGCACCGGACAAACGGAAACGGCACAGCCTCTTTTCCCTTGATAGTGGGGGCAGAGTCTGCAACTGCAATCCGCTTTCGTGTATTGATACGGTTTTCTCTTTCTTCCTCCGCCTCGCTGACGGTATCCCGGCGGCTGTTTCATGATCGCTTCCATGCTGTTGAGGAAAGGCGTATTGGTAAAATACATTTTGGTTTTCTCCTTTTTGTGAAATGAAAAAAACCCGGAGTCTTTTGCAAAACTCCGGGCAGCAAAAAAGGCAGATAGGTTTTTCATCTATCTGCCTTTACGGTTCTATATCCGGTTGTACGAGAGTTCAACTCTCTAAAATCATCAAAAAAGGGCTTTTTCATCTGTGAGTCAACCCTATTGTTTTTTGAGCCTATATAGCAAAAAACCTCGATAAAATCGAGGTTTTTCGTGGCTGCATCTATTTTATGCAACCTTTCTGGAAGGGGTGGACACTTTAGATACCGTCTTCGTCTAAATTAAGTATTGTCTTCATCTCTTCTAAATACTTCTACAGCCTCAATCAAACCTAATATCAAAGTTTTCGGAAGAAACATTATTCCATCGTGATAGGTAAAAACAAGATCATTGCTAAATACTAAAGATGGCGATACACAAGTTTCATGAACCAAACCGCATCTTATACAAAAATATATGATATCTTCAATTCCAGCAAACCCATTGTTATCAGTTTTCAAGCCTTTGATATTTTTCCCAAATTGAAATTTGCATTTTTGATAGAACTGTACCGGCATGCCAAACTGTGTAATGATTGACATATGCTCATTTGAAAAATTACAAATACGATTTCTGTTACCCTTGATATTTCTATATTTACTATTTGCACAGGCATCTATAGCACAACATATTAAACATAAAGCGGATTCAAATTGTCCTTTTTCTAAAAGTATTTTACTTGAAATTATAAAATCATCAATATTCATAACTCTTCCGTCAAGTGGTCATAATTGACGGGAACACGCTTTTCATTTCCTTCCACATCATCGGTTGTAAAGATGAAAATATCCCCTTACGACAAAGTAATCTTTTTGTTTTTGAAGGTCTTGATCCGGTACTCAGGACCCTTTGTGTCCAGCATGATGGCAATCGGCAGTTTCAGTTTCTCCCTTACCTTTTTAATGAGCTTGTTCTTTGCCAGATGTTCCTCATGCGTTCCATGTCAAAAATTTAACCGTGCAACATTCATTCCGTTTTTACACATCTGTGTCAGGATTTCTTCCTCTTCACAAGCAGGTGCGATGGTACAAATAATTTTGGTTTTTCGCATTTTCCAAAACACCTTTCTTTATTATAATTCAAAAGCAGATACACTTTGTGGGGGTCACACCGCGTCTGACTGCCTGCGTGAAATCAAATAGATAGAGATAAATCCCACTGAAAATGTAACTGTGCAGATTGCAAGTTCGCTGAAGCTGGGAAAACCGGGAAAAATACTAATAACAGAGCCCAGAATGAAACCTAAAATAATCAGATAAGTGGGCTGGGGAAAATGCGTCATTATCTTTTCCAATAGTTTTGTAGTCAGGATAATTCCAATCACTCCTCCTAATAACAAAGAAATCAGGAATGAAAATTGCAATCCGCTAATTGCCTGCATGGTTTTGTCATAAAGACCCAGCAGCAAAAGAAGATAAGAAACACTGATACCGGGAAGAATCAGTGCGACCGCCGCAATTGCCCCTGCGGCAAAAAGGAATAGGAAATTCTGTATTTCCTCTCCTTCCTGCATGCCGGCCATATTGACCGGAAACAAAGATATTGCCGAAACAATAATCCCGCCAAGGAGGATATACACCGGAAATTTCCACGAAAAGGCAGTAGCTTTTGCTTCTCGAAAAATCAGCGGGATTCCTCCAGTAACCGCTCCGATGAAAAAGTACATTGTGGGTTTTGGGAATATGTCAATCAAATTAGAAATGGGCGTAGCAATCACCAGCATACCAAATACTGCGCTGATACAAAATACAGTAAGAAAGAGGAAGTTGGATTTCTTTTGTTTTCTGAAGGAACTGACTGCTGAAATAAGTTCCTGATAGATTCCCAGAATCATAGCCATGGAACCGCCGCTGACGCCTGGAACCAGCATAGTCCCTCCTATGACTGCGCCTTTCCACAAGGTTGAAATATATTTTTGAGGAAGTGCGTTTTGTCTTGGTTGTGCAACACTCATTGGATATTACTCTCAAACCGTTCTATATTTCCGGTTCGCCCAATCACACAAATAACGTCTCCATCCTGGAAACAATAATCGGAAGAAAAATCCACGTCAGTATACTGACAATGCTCAATCGCAATAATATTTAAACCATATTTTTGACGGGTATCTGCTTCCCGTATACTGATACCAAACAGTTTTTCTGTAACCTTAATTCTCCGGACCTCTACATCCCCTTCCAAAGTTACAGAATCAAGAAAGCTGTTGTAAGTCAATCCTTTTCCAAGCCGTACCGCCATATCCCGTTCTGGGAAAACCACCGTAGCTCCCAGACGTTTCAAAGCCTCACCATGCATAAAGCTGGTCGCTTTAGATATAACATGAGGAATCCCCATATTCAGCACGGTTATAGTTGTTAAAATGCTAACATCTATCTGCTCGCCAATACAAATCACTACCGTATCACAATTCTGAATTCCAGTTTCCTCTAACGCTTCCTGGTCCAGGGATTCAATTACCAGCGCCATTTCGGTAAAGTGCCGCGCTTCTCTCACGCGGGATTCATCCTTGTCAATCGCAATCACTTCTTTTTCTGCTTTGGAAAGGCACTCGGTTAGCGCCATTCCAAACCGGCCAAGGCCTATAATTCCAAAAGAAGCAGGGTTATCTCTTTTTTTCATTTCCAAATTCCTTTCTCTATTAACCAATCGTAATCGATTCTTCTGTGTAATGCACGCTGGGCGATGGACGATCTATCCATATTGATAGCAGCGTAAAAGTACCAACTCGTCCTGCAAACATTGTAAAAATAAGAATCAGTTTGCTGCCTTCACAAAGATCCGGCGTAATCCCCGTGGAAAGCCCTACTGTGCCAAACGCGGACACTTCCTCAAAAAGCAGCTGCACAAAGCTGCACTCCGGCTCTATGATGCAGAGCAGAAAGGTGCCTGCGCATACCAGCAGTACGGAGAGAAGCGAAATCGTGCAGGCTTTTGAGAGAGCTTCCGAAGGGATGCTTCGGCGAAAAGCGCCAATATGCTTTTTGGTAAACAGGCTTCTTACCTGCTGCATTAAAACAAAGAAGGTACTAGTTTTGATACCACCGCCCGTAGACCCCGGAGAAGCTCCGATAAACATCAGGATAATCAATGTAAACAACCCAGCGTTTGAAAATTCGCCAATCGCATAAGTTGAAAATCCTGCCGTCCGGGCAGATACACTTTGGAAAAACGCTCCTAGCCACGAAATATTTTCCGTTGCTTTTAGAAGCAGGGTGCCAATTACGAGCAAGGCAACCGTTGTGGTAATAACTACCTTGGAATGCAAACTTAGCTTTCGGAAAGAGCGTTTTTTCAAAATGTCCAGTATGACGAGGAAGCCTAAACCGCCAAAGATGATTAAACCGCAGGTTGTAAGGTTCAGCAGGACATTTGATTGATACGGAATGAGGTTTCTCAAACCGCCCAAGATATCGAAGCCTGAGTTGTTGAAAGCGGCAATAGAATGAAACGCGCTGATTCCAAGCGCCTTTAAGGGAGGATAGTCCTGGACGAATACAATGAAGCTTAGCCCTATCCCCACCAGTTCAAAGCACAATGTCATGAGCAAGACTGCTTTTACTAGACGAACCATGCCCTTGAAGCCGTCTACATTAAAGGCTTCTTTCACCAAGACACGGCCCTTGATTCCAATTTTTTTTCGTGCTGCGATAATCAAGCCCGCTCCAATTGAGGTAACACCCAAACCGCCGATCTGTATCAGGGCGGCTACAACTGTTTGCCCGAAAGTTGTAAAATGATCCGCCACGTCAATCGCAATCAAACCAGTTACGCAGACGGCGCTCGTTGAGGTAAACAAGGCGTCAATAAAGCTGACACGCGCTCCGTCCTTTACAGAGACGGGCAGAAGCAACAATCCTGTTCCGAATAGTATGACCAGAGCAAACCCTATTACAATTAGCCTGCCTGGCGGCTGTTTTTTTATTTGGAAGATAAAGTGTTTCATTCTTTTGGCTGGCAATCAGAGATCCAGCTTTGTCATTCCTTTCGTAAAGTTCTATTTTCTATGGTTTATGCGCACTCTTTCATTTTCTCTGACCCGAACGACAGCTTAGGCAACCGGTCGGCAATATATGTGCAGATACATCCTATGGGGAAATTCAGATAGTAGGACATGGTTCTCCAAACAACCATGGCGGGGATAATTGTCCCTTCCGAAAAAAAGAGCGGAAAAACAGAACGAAACTTCCCTCTGCTCCGCCGGAGGCGCCTGGAAGCGGGACAAAGGCACTAACCATGGACACGTATGCCTGCGCTGCCATAATGACGTTAATTGGCTGCTCTAAAAAGCCAAAACTTCGATAAATAAAATACGGAATGGAACAAGTGCAGGCAATTTGCACAATAGTTAAGATGCAGGTCGTCAAGTAGGGCTTCCAGGTCTTCCCGAATAGGTTGGAACTCTCGTGAAATACCGCTAATTCCTGTTTGATTTTTTCATAGCGCTCTTCCGGATGTTTGCATAGATGGAGCTTATGAAAAATCCAAATTCCTTTTCTCAGTATTTTATCTGTTGCTCGCTTGCTGACACAAAATAAATAATCAGAATAATGAATGTACTGTTGCACAGCAGCCCTACTACTGTTAAAAAAGAGAAATTGCTCACATTGGTCTGAAAGAAAGGAAGCATCCACACAACCATAACCAACGAATACAGCACCAGAATTATCTGATACACCACTGTTTTCATTGCGATAATGGAACTGGCTGCTCCCGTATCCATACCCAACCGGCGCATAGAATAAATCTGCATTGGCTGCCCGCCTGTGGAAAAGGGAGTGAGAGCGCTGTATAATATTCCCTCCATCCCGATACAAAAGGAGTATCGAAATTTCCATTGCTGATAAATCACCTTGCAAAATATATTCAGAACGATTCCTTCCAAAAACCATGCTGCTACAGCCACGGCCAAAGCAACCAGCAACCATTCATATCTCATATTTTGCGATATTCGGGCTAACGATGCGATTCCATCTGCGGAAAACAGGAATCCCAACAAAACGCCTGCTGAAAGCACAGCTGTAATAATTCCGAAAAGATTCTTTTTAATTGTACCGAGGAATGCTGGTTTCATGTTCTGTCTCCTGATGTCAACTGTTCTTCATGATTGCACTTTCTACAATATCAGCGATATGTTCACAGGTATCCGCACATTTTTCAAGATAAAGATAAATCTCACGCCATGCAATCACATTGAAGGGATCCTTACATATGCTATGAAGCTCGCGCATACAGTCTATAAACATTCTGTCTACCTCTTCCTCCAAGCTGTTGATACAGACAATATGCTCATGAAGACGCTTAGAACGCTTAAATTCTGGGAATTCCCGCATCAGATTGCAGACCTCTTCGCAACAGCGGATAAGTATATCAACCAATCCCAGAGCGTCTGACCGAATTTCTGTAATATGGTTGTAGTAAATACGAATTAGAACATCTTCAATTTTGTCTGTAAGATCGTCCAAATTCTGGCTGATTTGCATGATATCTTCCTGTTCAATCGGCGTGATAAAAGCCTTTGCCAGAGTGTTCATGAGATCGTGCTTTTTCAGATCCGCCTCATGCTCTATTTTGTGCATTTCATCAAGATACACCGGTAAACTCTCTAAATCAAAGTGTATCATTATTTCCTTCAGAAGTTTGACGGCCTGCCGCGAATGATCTGCACATTCCATAAAATTTTGAAAATAAAATGCGTCCTGTTTTTTTGACATATTTGCCACCTCATACTTTTTGATATGCCTATGTATTTACTTAAAATATCGCAATGAACAATTTCGCCATTGCGAAGCTAATCAGTCCACAGCCTGGGAATGTAAAAATCCATGTCAGCACCATTTCCTTTACAACCCCCAGGTTAATTGCAGAAAGCCGCTTTACAGCCCCCACCCCCATGATGGCGCTTGTCTTGGTATGGGTAGTGGAAACTGGTATGCCGAACAGGCTGGAAATCAAAAGGCAGGCCGTTGCCGCAAGGTCTGCGGAAAAGCCTTGGTATTTTTTCAGTTTTACCATATCCATACCAACGGACTTTATAATCTTCTCTCCTCCGACGCCGGTGCCAGCGGCCATAATAACGCTACAAAGCAACATCAGCCAAACCGGTATCGTAATTCCACTGACGTCCTCCTGCCCATTGGAAAAAGCAAGCCCCAGAAATAAAACACCGATAAACTTCTGCCCATCCTGCGCACCATGCATGAAACTCATAGCGGCTGCACCAAAAACCTGAGCGCCGCTGAAAAAGCAGTTTGTTTTTCTGCGGTTCATGGACCCGCAAATCACCCCTACAATCTTGCATATAACCCAACCGAATACAAAGCCAAGGACAAGGCTCAGAACAAGACCGTAAATCACCTTTGCCCATTCTGCCATATTGATGCCAGCTGTACCGTTCTGGATGGCAATCGCAGCGCCGGTAAGTCCCGCAATCAGGCTGTGGCTCTCACTGGTGGGAATCCCAAAATACGACGCGCCCACGCTATACACCACAATAGAGAACAACGCCGCACACAAGGCAATCAGCGCTTCATGGGCATTGCCGCCGAAATCCACCATATTGCTGATAGTCGAAGCCACAGAACTGTTGATTTGGGTCATAACCAGCACCCCCAAAAAATTAAAGGCGGCGCTCATAAGTATAGCGTTCCGAACGCCCATACAGCGTGTTGTCACACAGGTGGCGATGGCATTGGGGGCGTCTGTCCACCCATTCACAAAAATAACGCCCAAGGTAAGTATCACCGTGATGCAAAGAATCGGGCTTGACACAATTCCCTCTATAAAAGCTGAAAACGATATATCCATATATTCTCTCCTTAATATAATCTGGTAGTCAAAACCTCCGGCTAAGCTGGAGACTTGATTAGCCCTATGGTCTGCCAAATGATCTTCTTGCCGCTGATTTCTGCTTTTTATTTCGCCCTACTGTATCTACATAATATCCTCTGGCCCAAAAGTGTCGATTCCCATACTTATATTTCAGGTTTGCGTGTCGATCGAAAATCATCAGACTACTTTTTCCTTTCAAAAATCCTACAATCTGCGAAACACTATACTTCGGTGGTATACTCAGCAACATATGAATATGGTCACAACACGCATTTACCTCTATGATCTCTACTCCTTTTTGCTCACACAGCTTTCTTAGGATAACTCCGATATCTGCCCGCAACTCTTTATAGATTGCTTGCCTACGATATTTAGGTGCAAATACAATACGATATTGACATCTCCATTTCGTATGCTCTAAACTGTTTATGTCTTTTATGCGAAGACCTCCTCGATAGTTTTGGTTAGGTTGGCAGACCTTTTCCTTTACTCTATTGGGGAGTTCTTTTTTTGTCCATAGCTATAAGCTCTTTATCCACCGGCTGAGCCAGTGGTTGTTTAAGCAATAGCAAAAAGGGACAGACTCTCAAATTGAGGGTCTGTCCCTTTAACAACCAACATTTGCTAAACCAAATCATGATATAAAAGGCGCTTACTTGGAATAAATAGAGACGCTATTGCTCTCTATGACAGACTCCACCACTTATTCCAACAGAAAATAGTATACTGGATACATCAAGATAAGTCAACACATTTTTATTTTCTTCCATATAAAGAAACCACTCGCTGGCGAAATGCATTCAAAAAGTTGGACAAATATGGCGATATTTTCTTTCACCGTCCTTAGTTTCCTCACCGGGCACGATGATTTTATGCGGTCTCGAACGATAGCCTATATCGAACAGTACTCATACCGCATAGTCTTAGCTTGATTCTCTGATTGTTATAATATCAAATATACGCTTCTATCTATCTCCCTAAATATTTTTGCACAAAAGTTACCAATGTGCACATAACATTACGATTTTACAAACATATTTATAACATAATTGCAGAACAAGTGCTTTACGCACAGTTCGTCCGAAATCTTCCACACCCCAGTCACATAATTTTTTTCATTGCTGCGGTACTTTTTCCCGTTTTCCATGGAAACAGAGTTCCACACAATATGGTTGTGGATGCATTTGGTGTTGAGATGGGTACTGACCACCGCCTGAAATTTTCCGCCGAACAGCCGATCCGCAAATTCCACTCCGATTTGATGCGCCAGTTCCGGGGAGATTTCTCCGGGAGCAAAACTCTGCACCAGATGGAATCCCTGTACACCTTTTTCCTTATGCCATATCTTTTTAATCTGACACATATCCTCAAAGGCAGAGTCTATGGTACAGCCGATAGCTGACTGGAACAGATCCTGTTCTGACTGGTCTTTATTGAGAGCCTTATCGATCTCCCCTTCCAACGATTCTCTGTTTTCGGCACGGGAAGATTTTTTCTCATCGAGAGCATAGTCGATGGCGTTATCAAGGCGGTGAACGGGGACAAGGCGGTGAACGGGGATAACGCTGGTATATACGATAGTGGTTTTCTCCTTTCTGAGTTTTAGATGCGGACAGCTTAGACGAATTCATATCTTGGCTAGAGCTTAGAGTTATCTTGTTCTTTCCCAGCTGGTAAAGTATTAGGGGGGAGAGTGTGAGAGGGGGGAAAGCGGAAAACCGCCCCGGCCATTCAGCCGGAGCGGTTCTGAAAAAGGGCGCACTACCCCCTTGTATTTTGAGGGCTTGAAATTGACCCATTTGGGGCTTCCGTCAATCTATCTATATATCTGCCGAAAACTTTTACAGTTCCGACAACGGGAAAAAAGAGTGGTAAACGCAAAAAAGCGGAGTTCCCAGCCTGAAAAATCAGGTGAAAACTCCGCTTATGCTCATAAAAAGTCTTTGTTTTGCTATTTTTTGGAAAAGGCATCTATGGAAAATCACTTTGGATTTTGCGCTCTCAAAAGCCCGCAAACCCGCATGAATACTGACAAAAATGGGGTAGACATCTAAAGTGTCTACCCCAGATGGTGGGAGATGATGGATTCGAACCATCGAAGCTGAAAAGCAACAGATTTACAGTCTGCCCCCTTTGGCCGCTCGGGAAATCTCCCACATATAAAACACAAAAGTGGAGCTGGTGGACGGACTCGAACCCCCGACCTGCTGATTACAAATCAGCTGCTCTACCAACTGAGCTACACCAGCACGTTTCGTGCTTGATTATTATAGCACGCTGTCTATCAAAAAGTCAACCCCTTTTTTCGATTTTTTTATTTTTATTTTTCTTGCACCGGCCGCTTTCTTTTTCTATACTATAAATAACCTATTTGACTGATCGGAGGGGTTCCCTTGAAACTGACGGTTCTTTCAGAAAACAGTGCCTTTGCACCTCAATTTTCATGTGAACACGGCCTTTCTGTTCATATCTGCACAACCGACTGCGCCGTTTTGTTCGACACCGGTGCATCCGATGTGTTCTTGAAAAATGCCCGCACCTGTGGGATCGATCTTGCTGCCGTTTCATGCGCTGTGATTTCACACGGACACTATGACCACGGCGGCGGTATTGCCGATTTTCTGCGCGTAAATCAAACCGCACCTGTTTACCTGCACGACGGTGCGTTTGCTCCGCTCTATTCCCGCCGGGCAGAAGGACTCGCCTTCATCGGACTGCCGTCTGGGCTAAACGATCACGAAAGACTGCATATCATTTCCTGTGACAGCATTGTTCCGGTCTGCGATCATGTATCTGTCTTTTCGGGTGCAGAACCGACTGCACTTTCCCCTGCCGCAAACAAAAAACTGCTGATCCGCACAGCTGACGGCGATTTTCCCGACCCGTTTTTGCATGAACAATACGCCGTCTTCGAAGAAAACGGAACACTCCTGCTCTACACCGGCTGTGCACACCGCGGGATTGTGAACATCATGCACCGGTTCTGCGCGCTGTTCGGACGCGCACCCGATCTCGTTGCAGGCGGATTTCATTTAGGCGACCCGCGCAACCCGCTCGCCTTTGATACATCATTTTGCGCGCAGGCGGCCGCGGCACTCGCCGCATTTCCCGATACACGCTATCTCACCGGTCACTGTACCGGAAGCGCACCATATGAGATTCTTGCAAAACATCTCGGTACACGGCTCATGAAGCTGTCTGCCGGTGCACAGTTTGATCTGTAAGCACCGCACCTGCGGAAAATGATTACATTCCGACAACATTTATTACAGTTGATAAACAAATTTCACTTTTCTCTTGATTGTCGTATTTTGTCGATTATAATAAGAAGTAACAAGAGGAAAGTAGGTGTTTGTTTTGAAAGGATTTCACTTCTTAAAACTCATTTGCTGTATTACTGCATGCCTGATGCTTTGCAGCTGTGTGCCTTATCAGACACCCGCACTGCCTTCCGCAGAATCGTCAGACAGCAGTATCGAACGTGTAAGTGAGCCTGCATCGGAGCAAACATCTTCAGAAGAAATCAGTGAGGAATCAAAACCCGAATCCTCAAAAGAAACGTCTTCGAAACCGGAATCGTCAAAGCCGGCATCATCGAAACCGTCTTCATCAAAGCCGACGGAATCAAAACCGAAACCTTCTGCACCGGAATCATCGACTCCCCAAAAACCAGTGACATATCCGAAAAGTCCCAAGGGATTAAACACCGTATACCTCACCTTTGATGACGGACCGACCCCAATGACACCGCAGGTGTTTGATGTACTCAACGAGTTTGGTGTGAAAGCGACGTTTTATGTGGTATCCGGACCGGGTTCTAAATATGCGGCTTACACAAAGCGCGCATTTGACGAAGGACATGAAATTGCGATTCACAGCGCCTGCCACGATTATAAAAAGATTTATCAGTCAAAAGATGCATTCTTTGAGGATTTTACAAAAGCACAGAACTGGATCATGGATGTGACCGGAAGCGACACACCGACGCTTCAGTTTCGGTTCCCGGGCGGAAGCAGTATTTCGAAAAAGTGGGCGTCCCCCTCTGTGATGAACGAGATTCTGCACGAAGCCAAAAACATGGGTGCGGTGCACAACGACTGGAACGTATCGGCAGGTGACGCGACATATCCGCGTCCGTCCAAAGATCGGCTGATACAGAATATTCTGCCGGCGGCGATGAAGCTGAATGAACCGGTCATTCTGATGCACGACTCGAAAGATAACAAAAATTTATGCGCGGCGCTTCGTGAGATTATTCCGGTGATGCTGGAAGCGGGATACACATTCGACACGATCTCGAACATCAAAAATCCGGCACAGCACCGCATTTACAGTGAATCCGGCACGCCGGTAAGCGGCGGCGGTTACGTCAAGCGCCAATTCGGTGCCTAAGGCGTTTTGACCTCGCGCCCACCTGCGGTGGGGCAGTTCGCGCACGAAGTTTTGTGCAAAGCCGACCTTCACCACCCGCGCTGGAGACTTCATAAAAAAATAAACACCCCGTATCGTATGATACGGGGTGAATTGCTCCACCGCAGGTGTGGAGCGGATGACGAGGCTCGAACTCGCTACCTCCACCTTGGCAAGGTGGCGCTCTACCAGATGAGCTACATCCGCAAGTAAATCACTTCAAAAAGAAAGCTTTATTATTATATCAGCCGCACACACTGTTGTCAAGCATTTTTTATCTGCACAAGCTGTATAAATGCAGGAAAAACGGTCCAACCTTTTACATATGATAAAAGGAGGCACCGCACATGGAAGGAATTCTTTCAAAAACACAATCGAAATGCGCACAAATCTGCGCACTCGTCTTAAACCGCCCGGCTTCCAAACAGCCCACGCGCGCCGAAGAATTGATTGCCGCACTTCACGAAACAAAACAAAAACTCGCCGCGCTCGAACAGGCTTTCGACTTGGAAACCGACTTCGACCGCATCGACGCATATGTCTTTGAAATCGAAGCGTGCAAACGACAGTATTCCTACCTCATCAAATGCGCAAAACGCGAACACATCACCGCGTTTTAACCCGCCTCGCATCTTTTTAAAAAAGGAGCGATCGTCTATGGGGAATATTCTGCCCTCCGAATGGATTACGCTGTTTGTATTGGCCGCTTTGCTTATCCTGCTCTTGTGGCTGTTGCGGCATTACCGGCGCGCAAGGCTCTGCGTACTCTGCTGGGCATGCACGGGTGTCGGTGCGCTGTTTTTATGCACAGCGCTCGTGCCGAACACGATACTCCCACTCACCGCCAACCTGTTCACCGGCGCAGTTTCTGCGGTGCTCGGCGTGCCGGGCGTTTGCCTGCTCACTGGCGCGTGTCTTTCGCTTCTTTAAAAAATATGGTATAATACTGCCAAACCGATTCGCAAAGGAATGACGCACACATGCATCTTTTGGAAGAAGAAACACAACGCGTTTTGCTCGCCGCAGTCGATACAGGCGAATATGATGTAGAAGAATCCATGGAAGAACTCGCGGAACTCGTCCGCTCGGCAGGCGGCGAAGTGAAGGCACAAGTCATCCAGCCGCTCCCCTCGATTCGTCAGGCAACGTATTTAGGCATCGGCAAGCTTAAAGAAGTCAAGGAAGCTGCCGAACGACTCGACGTAAACCTGCTCATCTTTGACACAGAGCTGACCGGCGCACAAATGCGCAACATCGAAGCGGAAACCGGCATCCCTGTCATCGACCGCACGATGCTGATTCTCGATATTTTTGCACAGCGCGCACGGACAAACGAAGGCAAGCTGCAAGTCGAGCTTGCGCAGCAGAAATACCGGCTGCCGCGGCTGATTGGCATGGGGCAAGCACTCTCCCGTCAGGGCGGCGGCATCGGTACGCGCGGCCCAGGCGAAACAAAGCTTGAAAGCGACCGCCGTCACATCCGTCGCCGGATTGAATCGCTCACCCGCCAGCTCGACGAGTTAAAGCGCCGGCGCGGAGACTTGCGCAAACGCCGCCAAAAAAGCGAACTGCCGGTTGTGTCGCTCGTCGGCTATACAAACGTCGGCAAATCATCGCTATTAAACGCGCTGACCGACGCAAACGTCTATGCCGAAAATCAGCTGTTTGCAACGCTTGACACCACCTCGCGCCGGCTTTCGCTCCCCTCCGGAAAAGAGGCAATCCTCACCGATACGGTCGGACTGCTGTCCCGCCTGCCGCATGAACTGATCGAAGCGTTCTCCGCAACACTTGAGGAAGCGGCTTCCTCCGATCTGATTCTGCATGTGTGCAATCTTTCAAACCCGCGTGTCGCAGAGCAAAAGGAAATTGCCGAGCAGCTGCTTTGCAAACTTGGCTGTACCGATATTCCGACGATCACCGTCTACAATCAATGCGACCGTGTGCCGCTTTCGCTCCGGCCGCGGACAAACGATCACACGGCAGTCACCTCAGCGCTCACCAAAGAAGGCCTTGACGATCTGCTGCTAAAAATCGAACAGCTGCTGGCTGCCGAAATGCAGTCGGGCACATTTTTGCTGCCATATCAGGAGGGCGCACTGCTTTCAGAAATCCGAAAACTTGGCCGTGTCGATTCCACCGATTTTGAAGAAGGCGGTATCCGCATCACCGCCTCGATGCCGAAGCGGCTGTTTGCTCAGGCTTTGCAATATGCCTGCACGGACACAGATGAATATTCCGATTTGGAATAATATAATTATTTTATACGATTAGGAATCAAAGATTCGCGATTATATTGATTACTGTTTGTATTAAATATCTTCTGTTATTCTATTTGTTGTATTATCCTGTAAAGTAAACAATACAATTCGGATAAATCGATGAGGATATAACAAAACTGCGCTGTCTGAATTCAGACAGCGCAGTTTTTATCATGTACGAATTCAATTATTCGCCGGTGATAAAGGTCACGACGCCGAGGTCGCGGTCTTCCAACCGGTCAAGCGATGCATTCGGTGTTTCCCCGCTCACGCGCTCGATCGCATAGCAGTATTCTGTAAAGCCGGAGAGATCCATTTTGAAGTTTGTCTCCCAGGTGTTGTTCATGATCCAGCTGTACAGCGGACGTGCATTGTTCTCTTCTTTATTGTCGCACAGGTGAATCGGATGGTGACGCATCTCGCCCTGATACAACAGTGCGGTATCGAGTGTGCTTACCAGATAGCTTGCATCGTCGGACACAAACACCACACCGTGATCGGCAGTGTAGTATTCCATATTGGTACCCGGCAGCTGGTCGATACCCGGGCGCATCATGACGCCGCCTTTTTTGATATACGACACATTCTCCGTGTTCAGCGACAGCGGCAGGAACATGCTTTCGATATCATGCGAAATCGTTTTGCCAATCTGAAGTTTGAAGTCGATGCGCGGCAGTTCACGATACATTTTGACAATGACCGCAGTGTGTACTGTGCCCGGCAGCGAGAAGGTGAATTTCACTGTGACAAAGACCGGGCCGCAGTCTGTAACTGTGACATCGGTGAGCTCTGCCTGGTACAGTTTCGCGTGCAGGCCGCGGATGTTTCTGCCGATACGGCGGCGTTCTTCATAGACGTCGGTGCGGATTTCCGTGTTTTCGTAAAGCGGTGTGAAGAAGGTGTTGATGCCGTCTTTTAACAGCTCTTTGCCGCTCTGTTTATCATAGAACGATGTAAATCCCTCACCGATGCGGTACGACAGTTTAAACCAGTCGTTTTCGATCTGATACGGCAGCAGATACGATTCGGTGTCATGATTGTTTTCGACATCACGCACCCGCTCTGCGCCGACGAATGCAACACGTGTGCTTGCCGGTTTGGTCTGATCCGGGATTTCCTCGTAACGGAATGTTTTCTCCTCGCCTGCTTCAAAGAACGAAACAAAGCTTACGAGCACACCGCGCGGATGCGCAGACATCTGTGCCGGAATTTCTGCGCCTGTGGAAGGATCAGTCACGCGGATACCGCTCATTTTTGCGGTTTCCACATAGAACTCCACCGGGAATTTGCCGGCCGTTCTTGCAAGGTTGACTACCTTCACTGTGCCGGTGGTATTATAGTAATAGTGGCTGTCACCGAGTGCATGACACTGCTCGTTTTTCCGCATCGCACTTGCTTCGTGTGCTTTCGACGCATAGCTGGTGTTGCGGATATCGAGATTTTGCACCATGGTATCATACGGGTTTGTGATCGTCGAAGAGTGACCCCAGGTGTGCTCTGCATAGAGGAGCATATTTTCGTCTGCGGTCTCTGCCAGTGCATCATTGTGAATGCCCGTTTTTTCCTCGAGGCGGTCACAGATGTGTGCAAGGCGCTGTGCTTCTTTATAGTGTTTGACCGAATACGGTGTACTGCCAACGCCGTTTGCCCACCAGTCATTCAAATCGCCGCGGTAAACCGGTGCATCTTTTACTTCATTGCGGATCAAATCATACAATTCTGCTACGGTGACCATCTGCAGTCGGACTTCCTCGCCGTACCGCTCGTTGAATGCATTGATCATTGGGATAATGGTCGGGTTCGGCGGTGCGTTATCACTGAACACGCCGGACACGCTCGTGATATAGAACGGATACGGATAGCCGTCGTCCTCGTATTCTTTGATGCTTTTTGTCAGATTCTCGTGCAGCATATCCACCGGATCGGTTTCATTCTGCTCACCGAAATACATCTTCGTCATGTAGTAGGTGTTTTTGTTATAGACAATGCCGAGTGCGTTGCCGAGGTTATAGTGCTCGCCGCTCCACACCAGCAGACGTTTGCCGTTTTCTGCTTCCCAGAAATACGGTGTCTGGTTTTTATAAAGCGGATACATGCCGTGATGGGTATGGATATTGGTGAACAAAAATTCAATGCCGTTTTCGATCAGGATATCACGTGCACCCATCGAAATGCCGTTGATGTCCGCGTTCATTGCCGCATTGACCGGCAGTCCGTGTGCGGCGAACAATTCCTGCATCTGTTTCGTTTTACGGGAAAGCGCACCGCAGTCCACTAAGTCGTTAAAGTTTAAATAGGTGCCCGAAATGCCGATATTGCCGCGGCGGACCAGTTCAAAGAACAGCTCTTTTTCCGCTTCGTCCGCATGCGCTAAAAATTGCTCGACACAGTAGTACGTTTCGCAGTTCCATTTGAAAAAGCGCATATCTGTGTTTTGTTTGTAGCCTTCGTCGATCATGCGGATCGCCTTTTTGATATTATAGATATGGTTATAGACCACCTGCTCCTGCAAATCGGTATAGCCGATATCGGTATGCGAATGATGGACGATATAGACGTTTTTAATGGTGTTTCCCATTGCAAGACCTCCTGTGTTTTCTTGTAAAGAATACTTCCCCTACATATTAGCGGGATATCTTCGATATGTCAATACATATTTGAAAAAATTTTAACTGCGAAAAATATTACAAATCGTAATTTATGCAGGAAAAACGGCGTATTTTCGGGATAGGTTCTCTTGTTTTCAACAGCGATGTTGAAAATGAAGTGCATAAAACCGCCTGTTTCCACGTTTTCAACAATCGAAATGTTGAAAACGTGGAAAGTTTACGCTTCGTATTACTCACGATTTCGCAGTGATTATGCATAAACAAAACATTTTAAAGCAGAACCGCCGCACCGCTTCTTGACAATTTTTAAAAATCAAGTTATAATAAGAAATCGACGAGGCGTAGCTCAGTTTGGTAGAGTGCTTGGTTTGGGACTGTGAGATAGGTAATTCAAGTAAAATCCCAGACACCTCAAAAAAGCCTTTAATACTGCGGTTTTTCCGCTTTCATATTTTTAAGAAATATGCTATAATAGGCTTACGACCACATAGTGTCCCACAGTTGCGGAATTTCTGTAAAAATCCGAGCATAAAATTGAATAAATCGGGGTGTGGCGCAGTTGGTAGCGCGCGACATTTGGGATGTCGATGCCGCAGGTTCGAACCCTGTCACTCCGACCATAAGAGGGCACT
Organism: uncultured Oscillospiraceae bacterium; assembly: GCA_949299455.1. Lineage (GTDB taxonomy): Bacteria > Bacillota > Clostridia > Oscillospirales > Ruminococcaceae > Paludihabitans. The sequence continues at coordinate 81 of CASGAN010000040.1, read as the reverse complement.
AAAAAAGATGCCCAAGCGAAAAGCCTTGATTTATCAAGGCTTTTCGGCATTTTCAGGGCAAGTTTTTCAGCATAGATTCTA
>CASGAN010000039.1 GCA_949299455.1 uncultured Oscillospiraceae bacterium | reverse complement strand
TGTCAGACCGTACCAACGTGACGTGACACGTGCCGCTAATAATATAGGGCTTTGCCCGCATATGAAATACCCCCGGCTTTGCCGGGGGATTTTTATTTTTGAGAAGTGTTGACCGAAAAGATACCCGCTGCAATCGCGGGCATAAACCTTTATAGTAAAAAAACCTGCGGTCGCGAAATGCTGACCGCAGGTCTGGAGCTACTGATCCGATTCGAACGGACGACCTGCTCATTACGAGTGAGCTGCTCTACCTGCTGAGCCACAGTAGCATTTTGACTGCAAGAAATATGATACCATAAATGACCTTGTTCGTCAATAGGAAAAACGGAAAATTTCGGGTTCATGGCAGTACGTTGAAAAATGGAAGCGGTTTATGTTATAATAACACACAATGAAACAAATCAAAATGAAGGAGTGGGATTGTTGCGTACAAAAGGAATCATACGTGGAGCGAACGGAATCACGGAGGGTGTCATTTGGAAGCAGCTTTTGGCGTTTTTCTTTCCGATTGTGCTTGGCACGTTTTTTCAGCAGCTTTACAACACAGTCGATGCAGTGGTTGTGGGAAACTTCGTCGGAAAAGAAGCGCTTGCGGCGGTCGGTGGTGCAACCGGTACACTGATTAACCTGCTCGTCGGATTTTTTGTCGGTGTGTCATCGGGTGCAACGGTAGTCATTTCACAGTTTTATGGCGCAAAGCGTGTGCAGGAAACTTCAAGGGCTGTGCACACGGCTGCAGCACTCAGTATTGCGGGCGGAATCGGTATGACAATTATCGGAATGGCTGCTTCGCCGTTTGCGCTTGCGGCAATGGGAACGCCGAGCGATATCATGGGCTTTTCGGTTACATATATCGAGATCTATTTCGGCGGCGTCATTTTCTCACTGATTTACAACATCGGTTCGGGTATTTTGCGTGCTGTCGGCGATTCAAAACGCCCGCTTTATTACTTGATTGTCTGCTGTATGGTCAATCTGGTGCTCGACCTGCTGTTTGTTGCAGTGTTCCGCTGGGGTGTTGCAGGTGCCGCGCTTGCAACTGTTTTTTCACAGGTCGTCAGCGCTGTTTTGGTGGTGTTTTCTCTGATTCGCACCAGAGAAATTTATCGTCTTGTCATCAAAGAAATCCGGTTTGATCTGCATATTTTAAAAGAGATGATCCGTATCGGCCTGCCTGCGGGAATGCAATCGGTGATGTATTCCGCTTCGAACATTATCATTCAGTCGAGTATCAATGTGCTTGGCACGAATACCGTGGCGGCATGGACTGCATACGGAAAAATCGACGGTATTTTCTGGATGATTATGGGCGCTTTCGGTGTTTCAATTACAACATTTGCCGGGCAGAATTTCGGCGCACAGAAAATTGATCGTGTACACAAAAGCGTGCGGGTTTGCTTAGTAATGGCGTTTTTGACAGCTGGCATCATGAGTCTGATCATGCTCTTTGCCGGACAGTACGTATTCATGCTGTTTACACCGGACAAAGATGTCATTGAAATCGGCATGCATGCCATGCGGATTGTTTCGCCGTTTTATTTCACCTATGTTTGTATTGAGGTGCTGGCGGGTGCCGTTCGCGGTGCGGGCGATGCGCTTGTGCCGATGATTATGACTTGTATCGGGGTCTGTGTGCTTCGTGTCATCTGGATGTTTGCGATCGTTCCACTCTCTCCGACGCTCGAAACGATTGTGGTAAGCTATCCAATCACCTGGGGTGCAACCTCACTGTTGTTTGTTGGCTATTATTTGCAGGGCGGGTGGCTTCGCAGATGCCGGAAAAAAGCCGGATTTTCTGCGGCGGAAAAACAGTCGTAAAGCAAACCAACGATCATAAAGTATTGAGAACAAAAGAACAGCTGGCAGAACAGAATATAGTAAACATCAGGCAGGGAGTTTTTGCTTCCTGCCTGATGTTTACTCTGGAGATAAAAAGGTGTTTTGAGGGTTTTTGGCGTAAGCCATTGGTGAAATACCGCAGCATCGTTTGAATTGTTTGGAAAAAGAGAATGGGTCGCTGTAGCCCAGTGCTTGAGACACAGCTTTTACTGATTGACCGTCCATAAGCATCATCTGGGCAGCTGTCATTCTTTTTTGTCTGCGATAAGCGCCGGGCGTAATGCCTGTTTTTTTCAAAAACTGTTTTCTGAAAAATTCGTATCCGACACAAAGTTCATGGGCTACCTGTTCCGGGGAAAGAGGTTTATCCAAATCTTTTTCGAGCATGGCGCAGGCACGACAGATCATAGCTTCTGACTGAGAATACTGAGGCGGTGGGTTCACCAACTGCACCGCGGTTTGCTGACATTCCAACAGCCGATAGAATAATTCGGCATCCGGAGAATTTGTCATCTGATTCAACAGTTGCTGAAACTCTGAAATCAAAGATTCAAAATTCGGACAGAAGCTGACAGGACGTTCCGGATGAAGCAATCCCAGTGATACCAAAGAGCTGAAACAGCTTTCTCCAAAACTGACATAGAACTCTAACCAGTTTCCGTCTCCGATCACCTGGGTGGAATGGGTTCTTCCTGGAATGCGCTGGACAACGCATCCTGGAGAAAGCGTGGCGCAGAAACCAGTTTCATCTTGATATTCTCCACTGCCGGAAAGCAGGATAAAACAGCTGTAATAAGGAATTTCAAAGTTTATTTGAGATTTTTGTGCTGTGGGTTTTCTCATAAAGCCGCAGGAAAGAATTCCGTTTTCCGGAGTTCCTCCAACAAAGCGGTAGATAACCTGATGACCCAACTGGGCGAATTTTGGATTTCCCATAATTGCCTCCTGATGATTACCAAAAAGGACATGGTTTTTACCAAAAAAACTATGTCCTTTTGCTTAAAAAAAGTTTATCATAAAGAACAGGAAAAGTCAAAAAACGCCGGACAGCAATCTGTTTTTTTAGTGTATCAAGGCAGACCTGGCAGAAGAAAATGGCATAATCAATGCAAGAAAAAGATGCCGCACAAGGGCGGAAAGGAGCTTTTTATGGCGAAGCTTATGAATCGCAGAATGGATTTTCACACGCGTCCCGATTGGGAAACAGTGGAGATTTCTTCCGTTAATCGGATGCCGGCTCATTCCCGGTGGGGTGCTTATGACACCCAAGAGCGTGCAAAAGAATGTCGATATGGAACCAGTCCATATACCATTCGCCTTAATGGTGATTACCGGTTCCGATTGTATTCGTCACCGGAAGCAGTCGATGAATTTTATCGTATTGACTATGATGACAGTCAATTTTCGTTTGTTGCTGTTCCGGGTAATTGGGAAACACAGGGATTCGGGGAACCGATTTACACAAATATTGTATATCCTTGGGCAGATACTGAACAAGATTGTCTGATTGAAGCCAAGCAAGGGAAACCAAGGGTTCCGAATCCACCCTATGTTCCAAAACAGAATCCTACCGGAGCCTATCGATACTGGTTTACTGTACCGGATACGTTTGAAGGCAGAGAAGTATATCTGCGGTTTGAAGGAGTAGAAGCCGCCTTTTATCTATGGATTAACGGCCAGCCGGTCGGCTATTCTGAGGACAGCAAACTGCCCGCAGAATTTTGTGTAACGCAGTATCTGCAAAAAGGAGAAAATCTGATGGCATTGCAGGTGATGCGATTTGCCAGCAGCAGTTATCTGGAAGATCAGGATTACTGGTACCTTTCGGGCATTTACCGGAGCGTGTGGATGATTTCCAAACAAAAGCTGCATATTGATGACATTCAGCTGCAGGCGATTCCCGATCTTTGTCACGGATTTGGTACAGTCCGGACAGATGTAACAGTTTCTCGGGAACCTTATTTTGCGGACTGCTCTGTTCGGGTAACGATCTATGACCCTCAGGGAAATTGCATGGCAACGCAGACATCACAGGTTTGCAAAGAAGCGGAATATCGTACCGATCGAGCACCCACTGCCAATACCGCCAGGACAATTTCAGAAATTTCCGGTGTTCATTGCTGGTCGCCGGAACGACCGGTTTTGTATACTGCGGTGGTGACATTGCTGGCACTGGACGGAACTGTATTGGATGTGGAATCCTGCCGGTTCGGATTTAAAAAAATTGAAGTGCGGCACGGCGTGGTTTATCTCAACGGACGCAGACTGATCATTCGCGGCGTAAACCGTCACGAACATTTTTATCTCACCGGAAGAGCAGGTACCAGAGAAGAAATGTTGGAAGAAATTCGTCAAATGAAGCGAATGAATATTAACGCGGTGCGCACTTGTCATTATCCGGATTGTCCGGATTGGTACGAACTGTGTGACGAATATGGACTGCTCTTGGTATGCGAATGTGATATTGAAACGCACGGCGTATCCGGTGCCATTACGCACAATCCGGAATGGGCGCCAAATTTTGTGGAACGGGCAGCGCGTATGGTACGCAATTATAAAAACCATGTGAGTATCTTCTCTTGGTCATTGGGAAATGAAAGCGGAACCGGCCCGAACCATGCTGCAATGTACGGCTTTATCAAGGAATATGATCCTACCCGACTGTGCCAGTATGAGTCCGGGGAACCGGGCAAACGGATTTCTGATGTGCGCGGAAATATGTATGCTCCTGTGGATAAAATTCTGCATATGCTCTCAGATCCAGAAGATGACCGCCCGATTATTCTGGTGGAATATTTGTATCAGATCCGCAACAGCGGCGGCGGAATGGAGCGATTTTTGGAACTGACACAGCGGTATGAGCGGTTTCAGGGAGGTTTTATCTGGGATTGGCAGGATAAGTGCCTGAAAGGAACCGCTGCGGATGGAACGACGTTTTTCGCTTATGGAGGCGACTTTAACGAATCCTTTATCGAGAAAGGAGAATGTCCTCGTTTTATGACGTGCAACGGCATTGTGCTGCCGGACTTGACTTGGAAGCCGGTGGCTTATGAAGTGAAAGCAGCATATGCGCCGGTACAGATTCAGCGTCCGGAAAACTGGTCGCCCCGCCAAACTGCTGGCGGATGGAATACGTTCTTGCTGAGAAATGACAGTCAAGAGCTTTCTCTGGATGATTTCTCCTGCTATGCTGTGCTGCGGGAAAACGGATACCCGATCGGAGAACAGCAAGTCCTTCTTCCGCATTTACCTGCGGGACAAAGCACTGTTTTAACCGTAGAAATTCCGCACCGGAAAAAACCGGGTGCGGTTTATACCATTGAATTTTCTGTGCGCCGCAGGGAAGAAACCTTTTATGCACCGGCAGAACAAGAAATCGGTTTGTTCCAGTTTGCACTGGAGAGCGGACCTGCTGAGACAGTGAAGCTGAGACAAAGCGGAAATACTCCGTGCTGGACAAAACAGGACGATTTGTGGGTGATCACTGCGGGAAGGAGCCAGTGGAATATTTGTGCTAAGACCGGCGAACTGACCTTGTGGAGTAAAAACGGCATTCCATACGTTCTCGGAGGAGCACGTTCTTGTTTTGACCGTCCGTATACAGGGCTTGATGCGCAGCCTGGATGGGGATGGTATGAAGACTATGCAAAAATCCGAGATCAGCGGTTGATTTCTGATCAAGGAACTTTGCTTGAAGGGGATGGATTATTGCAGCTGGGATTTTCTTTGTATCAATCTGACAATACGGCTCCTGAAATCAGCGGGAAATTGATTTATACCTTTTATGGGGACGAAACGGTGGATTTGTCCGTCGATTTTCATTTGGATTCCTCTTATTATGCAGTGCCTCGTGTTGGTTTGGAATGGGTGCTTGCAGATGGTTTTAAAACGCTGTCTTATTTCGGCAGAGGCGGCGTGGAAAACTATCCCGATCGTTTGTTGGCGGCGCCGCTTGGCGTATATACCTCTACGATCTCCGAACAGCACTTTTCGTTTGTACCGCCGTCTGAAACCGGCGGTCATGAGGAAACACGATGGGTTACTTTTACACAGGATTCCGGCGCAGCACTATGCGTTTCTTCCAAACAGCCGTTCCATTTTGATGCGCTTCACCATAGAATTGAAGATTACAAAACTGCGGCCCATGATTTTGAGATGCCTGTACGGAAAGAAACCATATTTCATATTGATGCGGCACACGGTCCGATTGGCGGAGATATGGCGTGGAGCACGGAAATGCCTTCTAAATATAAGCTGTCCGGTGCAGATTATCATTTGAGTATTCAGCTGAAATTGGAAGATCATTAAATCAAACGCTTCCAGCAGTTTGTACTGAAAGCATGAGTCTATCGTATAAATAAGAAATTTGATACCGGATTAGTCATACCGTCCCGAAATCGCAGTAAAATTTGATTTCGTGACGGTATTTTTCTTATTTCGCGGGTGTGGGGAGAAAACTTCTGTTATGAGCAGGAGAAATGAAGAAAAATAAGGACAGCATAGCAATTTGCCATGCTGTCCTGTAACATACAAGTATATTCTGATGACTAAGACATCTTTTTTATTTGTAGAAGGTTCGATTATGCGTTTTCAAGCTGCTCGATGCCTTTTTTGATGCGGGAGATCGTTTCCTCTTTGCCAAGGAGAGCTGCCAAGTCAACGCCGCCGCCCGGGGTGAACTGTTTTCCTGAAACAGCGACACGGATCGGCCACAGTACAACGCCGTTTTTAACACCGAGCGACTCGATCACAGAGAACAATGCCGCATGAACATTGTCGAGTGTCCAGTCCTTAACAGCTTCGAGCGCCGGTACACATGCTTTCAGAGAAGCCAGCGAGTTTTCGAGGTTTGTTTTCATCTTTTTGTGCACATACAGATCATTCGAGTACTCCGGCAGTGCGTCAATAAAATCAACCTGTTCCGGAATGTCTGTGAAGATCTCGGTGCGCGGCTGAAGCATTGCGCAAAGTGTCGGCAGATCGACCGATTCGCTCTTGCAGGTCTGACGGATGTACGGCAGTGCCTGCTCCAAGAATGCTTCCGGCGACAGCTTGCGGATGTATGCGCCGTTGATGGCACGCAGTTTCTGTGTGTCAAAGATTGCCGGCGATTTGGAAATACCGGATACATCAAATTCCTCAACCAGCTCCGGCAGGGTGAAGATCTCATTTTCGCCTTTCGGGCTCCAGCCGAGCAGTGCGATATAGTTGATGATCGCTTCGGTCAGATAGCCTTTGGCGAGCAGGTCTTCAAACGATGCGTCGCCGTTTCGTTTCGAGAGTTTCTCGGTGTGGTTTTTCATAACCGGTGCGCAGTGTACATAGACCGGTTTTTCCCATCCGAATGCCTCATACAGCAGATTGTATTTCGGCGTGGAGGAGAGGTATTCGTTGCCGCGGATCACGTGGGTGATGCCCATGGTGTGGTCGTCGACAACGTTTGCAAAGTTATAGGTCGGCATGCCGTCCGTTTTGATGAGAATCTGATCGTCGAGTGTTTCGTTCTCGACAGTTACTGTGCCGTATACTTCGTCCTCAAACGAAGTGGTGCCGGTGGTCGGCATTTTCTGACGGATGACGTAAGGAACGCCTGCGTCGAGTTTTGCCTGAACCTCTTCCGGAGAAAGGTTGCGGCAGTGGCCGTCATAGCGCGGTGCAATGCCGGAAGCCTGCTGAATCGTGCGGACTTCATCCAAACGCTCTTTGTCGCAGAAGCAATAGTATGCGTGACCGCTCTCGACAAGTTTTAAAGCATATTCTTTGAACATGCCCATGCGCTCGCTCTGTACATACGGGCCGACCGGGCCGCCGACATCCGGACCCTCGTCCCAGATGAGGCCGGTTTTACGCAAAGTATTATAGATGATATCAACAGCGCCTTCGACATAACGCTCACGGTCGGTATCTTCGATTCGGAGAATGAAGGTGCCGTCGTTTTTCTTAGCAAGAAGATATGCATAAAGCGCAGTGCGCAGGTTGCCGACGTGCATATAGCCGGTCGGACTCGGCGCAAAACGGGTTCTGACTTTATTGGTTGACATGGTAAAACGCTCCGTTTCCATTCGATAGAATTGATAATAATCCCTTTTATCATACCCTGAACCGTACAATTTGTCAATATTTGCACGATAGGTTTCGATTAGGGAGCGCTTTTTTGCACGGGATAATCGCTTGATCTGCGCTTCTCTGCGCAGTGCCGTTGGCTTGTCTGGAAGGATTTCCACATATACGAGTGATTTCGGCGGATGTGACCGGGTGTATTTGGCGCCGCGCTTTGTAAAATGCGCCCGCATCCGTGCGTCAAGATCATTTGTCCATCCGGTGTACAGCGTCCCGTCGATGCATTCTAAAATATAAACAACATCCTGCTTCATTTCTGCGCAGACTGTGCGTGACGTGTGACGATCCGCTCCAGAATGTCTGTCATTTTCTGAAGCGACTGCACCGTGATAAACTCGTATCTGCCGTGACAATTATGACCGCCGGTTGAAAGATTCGGACACGGAATTCCGCGGAATGAGAGGACAGAACCGTCTGTGCCGCCGCGTACAACCGATTCAAACGGCTCTACACCGCATTCTTTCATGGCTTCTTCGGCCTGTTCCACCAAATAGAAGTGGTGCTCGATGACTTCGCGCATGTTGCGGTAGGCATCGGAGATGGTGGCTTCAAACGAACCTTCCCCGTATTTTTCATTTAAATAACTGCAGATTCTGCGTACACACTGTTTCTTTTCTTCGAGTTTTTCTGCATCGTGATCGCGGAGAATATAGTGTAAAACGGCAGTGTCAACATCACCCTGCATATCGGTCAGATGATAAAATCCTTCGCGCTGTTCGGTGTATTCCGGTTTTTCGAAGGTGGGGAGCATCGACTCGAATTCCATGCCGAGCAGCAGTGCATTCTGCATTTTTCCCTTTGCCGATCCGGGATGTGTGCTCACACCGTGAACCGTCAGTGTCAGTGAAGCGGCATTGAATGTTTCATAGCCGATTTCGCCGACTTTTCCACCGTCTACTGTATAAGCAACCGGTGCGCCGAACACATCGTTGTCAAATGCGGCAACGCCGTTTCCGACTTCTTCGTCCGGCGTGAATGCAATGCGGATTTCGCCGTGCGGAATGGAAGGATCGGCGAGCAAGCGCTCAGCAAGTGCCATGATCTCAGCAACACCGGCTTTGTCGTCCGCACCGAGCAGTGTGGTGCCGTCGGTTACAATGACATCCTGTCCGATATATTCAGACAGCTCCGGAAATACGGATGGGGAGAGCACGATATGCTCGGCTTCATTTAATACAATATCGCCGCCCGGATAAGCGGAAACGATGCGCGGTTTTACATCTTTTCCGGATACGGCGTCAGAGGTATCCATATGCGCAATCAGTCCGAGCGGGGATGCATTGGTTTGGATGGTTGCAGGGATGGATGCATAGACATAGCAGTGATCTGTGTCATAGGTCACCTGTGCGCCCATTGCCTGCAGCTCTTCTGCCAGAAGTTTTGCAAGATCATGCTGTTTACGTGTGCTCGGCACAACGTCCATATCGGGCTTTGACTGCGTATCAATTTGTACATAACGAAGAAAACGTTCGGTAACGGTCATAAAAAAACAATCCTTTCTGCGTTCTTTTTTCTTATTGTACGGCGAAACAGCACAGCGTGTCAAGCGTTTCACCGTGTGCAGAGACGTTTGGTACATTGCTTGTGTCTTAAATCGGATGTTAGAGCGGCGGCTTTTGAATTTTGTTTAAAATAGTAAAATTTTCGATTGTAAAACCGTAAAAGTCGCTATATAATAACCATATATATTGTTCTCATGCTGCAAGCAATATATGAAAATGGCGCAGAAACGTTTTTATGACAGGAGAAAGTTTATGGTTACCTATCATCCGATGGATAAAAATGAATTGGAACACCTTCAGGATTTTGCTGCACCGATCTGGAGAGAATGCTATCACGGCGTATTGCCGGAAGGACAGATCGAACTGCTGATTCATAAGTACTTTGATTTCGAACATATAAAAGCCTTCCAAGCACAGGGGATGTATTACGATTATGTGATGTTCGATGGGCAGCTGGCGGGCTTCATTGCTTATGAACTGCATGATGCCTATGTTTATCTTGACAAGCTTTATCTCAAAAGTACGTATCGCGGCAAGCATATTTCTTCCGCGGTATTCAAGGATCTGATTACCCGATATCAAAAGCCGATTCGATTGAATGTCAATCAGGACAACCATTTGGGAATGCGTGCCTATCAGGGCAATGGGTTTGAGATCATCGAAACCAAAGAGTATCCGCTTCCCGGCGGGTTTGTGAATCGTGATTATATCATGGAAAAGCCGTTGCCTCCGATGACATAAGGGATTCGCTATAGAATTTAAAAGAATCAACATTTTTCGATTGTAAAACCGGAAAAATTCCTGTATAATAACCACGGATATTTTTTATCTTGAAATGAGGTGCTTATATGGCATATTACAAACAACATATGAAAATGGCAGTCCGACGCACCATTGATGCGCTGAAAGAAACAGTGTATACACCGGTGGCGGAGCTTGCGGCTGAGGCTTATGTAACAAAAGAGCCGGTGCCGTTTGCACAAAAAACAACGGGCACCCATCTGCCGAACTTGAAAAAAGGCGATACATGGGGAACCCTTTGGGACTGCGCATGGTTTCATTTAAAAGGAACCGTTCCGAATGAGTGCAAAGATAAAAGCGTTGTATTGATGCTTGACATCTGCGGCGAAGCTTGTGTGTTTGACGATACCGGCTGCCCGGTACGCGGTCTTACATCCGTTCGCTCGGACTTTGATCCGTCGCTCGGCACACCCGCGAAACGCATCTACCGTTTTTTGGAAAAAGCTAACGGCGGCGAGCCGGTCGATCTTTGGATGGATGCCGGCTGCAACGACTTGTTCGGTGCATATAAAGGCGGTCATGTCGAACAGCTGTCGATTGCTGTGTGCAATGAAAAAGCACGCACACTTTACTATGACATGCTGGTGCTGTTTGAACTGATGGAAGCGCTTGACGAAAAAACACCGCGTCATCAGCGCATTTTGCAGAAATTATATGATGCTGCCTGTGTTTTGGGTGATTTTTCCGATCGTGAAATTGATGCGGTTAACGAAATTCTTCGTCCGGAACTCGAGAAAAAAGGCGGCGATCCGGATTTGACGATTTCGGCAATCGGACATGCACACATCGACCTTGCATGGCTTTGGCCGATCCGCGAAACGATCCGCAAAGGTGCACGTACGTTCTCGACGGCTGTCGAAAACATGGAGCGATATGAGGACTATCGCTTCGGTGCAAGCCAGCCGCAGCTGTATGCGTGGGTAAAAGAGCATTATCCTGCGCTTTATGAGAAAGTCAAAGAAAAGGTCAAAGAAGGCAAGTTCGAGCCGCAGGGTGCAATGTGGGTTGAGGCAGATGCCAACATTTCCTCCGGTGAAGCGCTCGTGCGTCAGATTTTGTACGGAACAAAATTCTATAAAGATGAATTTGATTTCGATGTCAAAAACCTCTGGCTGCCGGACGTGTTCGGCTATAATGCCGCATTGCCGCAGATCCTCAAAAAATCGGGTATTGATTACTTCATGACCCAGAAATTAAGCTGGAGCGAGCACAACAAGTTCCCGCACCACACATTCATGTGGAAAGGCATCGACGGCACAGAAGTGCTCACACATATGCTCGCTGAGGAAACATACAACGGCCCGGCAACGCCGAAAGCAATCAAAAAGGTCGAGCGCGACTTTGCACAAAGTGATGTCAGCGAAAATGCGCTCATGCTGTTCGGCGTTGGTGACGGCGGCGGCGGACCGTCTCCGGCACATATCGAGCATTTAAATCGTGAGAAAAATCTCTCGGGACTCATTCCGGTTCGTCAGGAGTGGGCACGCGACTTCTTTGCACGCATTGACCATGATACTGACCGGTATCCGGTCTGGTCGGGTGAGCTTTACTTAGAGAAACATCAGGGCACGCTCACCACACAGGCGCGCAATAAATGGTATAACCGCAAAATGGAATTGTCACTGCGTGAACTGGAGTTTGCGCTGACACTTTCCGGTATGCCGTATGACAAAGAATGGCTCGATAACGTCTGGAAAGAAGTACTCTTGTATCAGTTCCACGATATCATTCCGGGCTCGTCGATCGACCGCGTCTATGACGAATCGCTTGCACGCTACAAAGTGCTTTATGAGCAGGTCAACGAAAAAATTAAAGAAGCATATGAAATGGTGGCAAATAAAGCCGGCGGCGATGTGCTTATTAACGCACTTTCCTGGGAAGTCAGCCGCGTAGTCCAGACAGAAGACGGCTTAAAACTCGTGACCGTTCCGCCGATGGGTTATGCGCGCGTGGACGAAGGTGAGGAGATTTCGGCAGATGAATTTGAGCTGAATGCAGACGGTCAGATGATCGAAAACACATTCCTGCGTGTGACATTTGACGAAGACGGCACAATTTCCTCCATCTTTGATAAGACAAACGAGGTCGAAGTGCTCAAAGCGGGCACTAAAGGAAACCGCTTGAGCGTATACGATGATAAAGGCGACTGCTGGGATATTCCGATCACCTATCGCGACAAAGCGCCGGAAGCATTCACGCTCCTAGAAGCAAACGCATACTTGGACGGTACGAGCGCAGTGATGGAGCAGAAATACACCTATCACAACTCGACACTCACCCAGAAAATCCGGCTGTCGGCAACATCTGCCCGTGTCGATTTTGAAACAAATGTCGACTGGAACGAATCGTTCAAGATGCTTCGTACTTCATTTGATGTGGATGTCATGGCAGAAAATGCGTCGTATGAGATACAGTTCGGCAATATCAAACGTTCTACTACGGACAACACCACATGGGATATGGCAAAATTCGAAGTGTGCGGCAATAAGTGGGCGGATCTCTCCGATCATAACTACGGCGTTGCACTGTTGAACGACTGCAAATACGGCTATCGCATCAAAGGTTCGGAAATGGATCTAAACCTGCTTCGCAGTCCGAAATATCCGGGCAAGCACGCGGATATTGCACAGCATTCGTTTACGTATTCGATCTATCCGCATGCAGGCGATGAAGCAGAAGGACAGGTCGCACTCGAAGCATATGAGTTAAATATTCCGGTTCACTATGCAAAAGCAATTAAGACAGCAGAAACCGAGGCTTGCTGTGGTTCGTTTGCAAGTGTTGAAGGCAGCGCGATCATCGAAACGGTCAAACCTGCGGAAGCAGGCGACGGCGTGATTGTACGTTTGTATGAGCATACCGGCGCACCGGATCGCATTCTTGTTTCATTTGATAAAAACTATCGTGAAATCGTGCGGTGCGATCTCATGGAACGTGAGCAGGAGGTCCTTGCTTCCGATGCGGCGGAAGTGGAACTTTCGGTGGGCGGATTCGAGATCGTGACACTCAAACTGAAAGCATAAAAAGCATTGAAAGGATACTGTGCGGTGCAAGAAGAAAGTGTTCGGTTTTTCTCTTGTGCAATGCGCAAAACAATCCTTTTTTAAAAACATTGTCTGCATAACAGAAATGGTCAGACATCGGATGCTGATGGAATCATAATGGTGGAGGCTGCGTGGAAACAGAAGATTCCCGTGTCTCGGTTTCATCAAATTCCAGATGATTGTGGTGCGTCTGTGCGGAAACAATAACGGAAAATCTGAATGGAAAAGCTCCTGTTCCTTTTCCGTGATATTCTTAACGGAGAATAGGGGTAGTATGAAACCGGAAGGCAAAATGCCTTCCGGTTTCTGTTTTTTAGGCAGTCTGTTGTATGGGGCACATCACATTTTCTAAACATGATTTTGTATAAGCAAAAGCCCTAATCAAGCCACCGTTCCTTTTTTAGTCGTATCGCTTACGGTTTATTTTATAGGAAGTTCCGTGTCAATACTTCGGCAGAATCAATCGTTTTTCAACCACCTCAGCTACTAACTGCAAGGTGTTCTGATAGCCTGTTTTCTGTAAAATATTTTTGATGTGATACTTTACGGTGTTTAGCTTAATATCCAGATCTGCCGCAATCTCCTCGTATTTTCTTCCTTGTGCAAGTTCTCGGATAATATCAAATTCCCGACTGGTAAACTCAGTGCTGTTGCTGTACCCGATACGAATCACCGGTGTGTCCTCGGGGTAAACATATTCGCCGTTCATTACCCGGTCACAGACCTCCATCAAAGCCGTACTGCCATATTCCTTGTACCAAAAGCCGTTGCAGCCACATGCTTTTGCCTTTTGGATAAAGGAGTGTTCCGGCATGGAGGTCATAATAATAATCTTGGTTTTAGGGTTGTATTGTTTAATCTTTGACGCGGCTTTTAAGCCCGATTCTTCATCAGCCGTACAGACATCCATTAGGATTAAATCGACACACCCGCGCAGACAGGCAATTTCTGCATTTGCCGCATTTTCTATGGAGGCGTACAGGACATATTTTTCTGATTTAGCGATCTGCCTTTCAATGGCGTCCCGGGTAATCCTGGAATCTTCTACTATTAAAACCTGTATCATGTTCGCCCTCCTTTCTGGGCTTCGTCTAAATCAAATGGAATATTCACAATGAGAGAAACGCTGCTGTTGCAGAGTACCTTCAGGGAAGCTCCTTCCTGCTCCAGTCGCTGCCGCAATGCGCTGAGGCCGTTGCCTTCTGTAATTTTTGAAATAGCAACGTTGCCATTGTCGGATATCTCAACATGATAATGCGCCCTGCATGGTTCAATCTTTACCGTCAGTTTGGTGGCGTCTGCATGGCGTACTGCATTGGTGAGCGCCTCGCGGACGGCGGCATACAAAAGCTGCAATGCCTTACGGCTTTTTGGCTGTTCTCCAAGGAATACAACCTTACAGCCAATCAGCTCCGCCACCTGCATCAATTCAGACTGCAGGGAGGAGTCGGGAACCGTCCATACGGTAGAGATATTGGAGAAATCGTGAACGGTGCTGTTCCAGTTTTTCCGCAGCGTGTCGGCGTTCTCAGACAGACTGTCTTCTGTAATTGCTTTGGCAGTAGCCAACAGACAGTGACCCAGCTCATCATGGATATGCATTTTCGCGGCAAGAATCTCTTTATTCAAATTGACTTCCACGATGCTATTAAGCAAGGATTTCTGCCGCTTTTGCATCTCTTGCAGCCGAATGGTGTTTTCATATAATGCCTCGCTGAGTCGGTAGAGTTCGGTAATTTCTGCCGCTTCAATCTGGATGGTATTGGAATCAAGAAATCTCAGTTCAAAACGCCAGACCGAGCTGTCGGAGAAGCGGAAGAACAACTGTTGGTGGGTGCTTTCATTTTTATTGTCCGTATCTTTCGGCAGCCAGGATTGAGCTAGCTTTTGTGCATGACTGTTATTGGTAAAGTTTAAGAGCTTCTCCCATGCTACCTTGGCGTTCAGAATCGTATGTCCCGTCAGTTCCAGTACCAGCTGATTCATCTTCTCATTGACGAGAACGACTCGACCATCCAATGCGGAAAAGCAGATCCCGCCGGGATAGGAGTTAATTGCCTTTTTGATCATTTTAGCTGATGGTTTCTTTTTTATCACTGCGCCATCTCTCCTTCTTTCAAAAGCAGAAGCCGATAACCTGCCGGAATCTTTTCTGTCTGGAACTGATATCCGTTTTCTAAAGAGCGGGGAGCAAGCTCGTGGTTTGTGCCGGTAATCTCAAAGCAAGCCGTGTCGCTGATGCGAATTGCCACAGAAATCAGACAAAAATCTGCCCCCTCTAAGATCTCTTCCAAAGTTTTCATAATGAGGAGAATAAGTTCCGGCTGCAAACCCGATGAAGGATAAAAATCCAAACTTGTCCTGATTTCAAGATTCTCCATGCATTTTGCCATATCCTGCAAGCTGATGGCTAAGTCGCCCATCGGAATCATCTGCTGTTCCTGATAAGTAAGCTGCAGATTGCAGAATCGTTTGATATAAGTGCCGATGAGGCAAATACGGTTCCAGTCGTCTGTTGCAATGATTTCTTTCGATAGGATTTGCTTCAGCGAAGCAAGCTGTTCAGCAACTTCCGATGACAGGCTGTCGTAAATATCATTGCGTGCCCGAATGCTTGCCTCATTCGATTGGATGCGGATTTCCTGCGCCAGCAGATCCCGTTTTTCTTCCAGATCTGCATTCAGTCTCTGAAGTTTCCGTAAAGCCTGATTGATCTGTGAGAGATCGGTCTGCCAGACCATATACCCGCCCGGGATTTGGTGCAGGTGCATGATAACGTCTTCTGTAACAGAAAAATGCTGATTCTGCTTCAGAGATTCCAGTATAACCGGTGTGATATCCGCCGCGTTTTCCGATACTGCAATTCGCTCACCGATCGGTGAAAGAATTTGCATCGCCACCGTAGACCGCCGGAACACTTCCTCGTACTGTGTGTTTACAAGCTCCCAGCAAAGCACAAGAATGAAAATCAGCCCTGCTGAATATTCCACAAGCTCAAACCGCACGACATAGGCCGCTCGCGCATAGGGAATACTGAATAGGAGAAGCAGAATCGGTTCATAAAAGGGAGTCATCTTTCGATACAGCGGATCTGACTTTGTCGTGCCATTTCGCTGATAGATCACATATACCTGATGCCCAATTATCCACAATCCCCACAGATAGATGATATATGTGCCGATATATGGGTGAAAATACAAATTCGGCTGAGGTTCTTCCGGTACAATATAATATAGAAAATGATGCACATCGTTGGTCAGCGCCATTATACTCAAAAAACAAGCCGGTATCAGGAGCAGAAACCATTTTTTACTGATTCGATAATCATCTGCCTTGCCAAGATAAAGTGCACTGTAAAGACCGAACAGCGGTATGAAGACAGCCGCTATATTGATAAAGTATCCGGTAAAACGCATCCATGAAATATTGGTATAGAGAAAAGCATCCTGAATGAAGCGGACAGTCAAATATAGGATACTGACGACATTCTGTGCCGTAAGGTGGCTGCGTATGGTTTTCTGTGTGATTTTCGTACTGATCGTATGTTGCCAACCAAAAAGCAGCAGCATATAAACCGCCCAGACAAGATATGGACGCAGAAAATCCTCCGGTAGGTACCGCATACTGATCTGCCGGTATACGGAGACTGCAAACAACAGCATCGCTGACGCAAAAAGCCGAACAATGGATTTTTTTCGCTCGTCCATCGGATTCCCTCCTGCGAAAGATGATTCTACCTGATCGATCCAGTTCGATCATGATAACAATATTATAACATAATAAGCCGGATTCACCTCACACAAAAGGGTAGCGTACAGAATATTTTCAAATTATTTTCTGAAAACTACCTGATTGTGTGGGGCGCTTTTTTGTCGCTTCAGGTAAAATGAAACGGGAAATAGGCTGGAACTGTTTTTGTTTCCGGCGAGAGAGGAGTAGAGATTATGTTCTGTTCAAAGTGTGGAAATCCTTTATCAGATGACGCAAAATTTTGCGGTGTGTGCGGAACGCCTGTGAATACTGTGCAGGAAAATTCGCCAGTGATGCAGCAGCCGGTAGGTACAGTGGGCGAAGCGGAAAGCATCCAAATGCCGAAACCTGCGCCGTTTATGCAAGCGCCTCCATTCAATGGGCAAATAGGTTATGGCGTGGCGGCTTCGGTTCAAAAGAAATCAAAAAAAGGGCTTATTATCGGCCTGTCTATTGGTGGCGGTGTATTGCTGGCGGTCATTCTTGCCGCGGTGCTGATTTTTGTGTTCGGCCTGAAAGGCGGCGCTAAAAGAAGTGACAGCTTTGTTCCCATTGGGATTGATAGTGAAGTGGCTTACGATGACGAATATACCTACTATTTGAGTGAAGACGACAGAGGAAGTACAGCCCGTATTATGCGGGTAGGAAATGAGCAGGATGCACAGCCGGAAATTCTCTATGAAGTTGACCAGATAAGAGGCGATGACTGGGGAATGTACCCCCTTAATATGTTGTTCCTATGGGAGGATAAGGTTTGCTTTTTTGAGCTTACACATGTTTCGGATGACAGCGATGAAGATGAAGAAATCAATCTTTGCTGGATCAGCAAGGACGGCAAGAACCACGGAACTCTTGTAAGCTATGAGCAGTTGAACGAACTGATCAATAACGAACGATTTGCCCAAGTAAGGAATATCTATTATTACGAAAATGCGCTCGTTTTCAGCAACGGACAGAATCTCATTTGGCTGGATCTCAAAACCGGAGCGCTCCGCGAGCAGAACGATATGATTCAAGCAGGCAAACCGATTCGTTTTGTCGCCTATGATCAAGGATATTACTACTATTTTGCCTTTGACGCGAAAGTCGAAGTCGCCGGAGGTACACTGTATCGGAAAAAGGAAGGCGCCGAGGCAGAGAAAATCTGTGTTATGCCCGAGCTTGCTTACACTTCCGAGTTGGATCATGCCACCCTTTCCACCTGTGTTCCAAAGGGAGATTATCTTTATTTTGCAGATGAAACCATGATTTTCCGCATCCATATGGAAAACGGCGATGTGGAGCCTCTGGCAGCCTATGAGGGTGCGGAGAACAGATTTGTGGTCAGTGATGCAGGACTTTACTATTTAAAAGATAGGTCCCTTCATCTGATTGATTTAAAAACGTTAGCGGAGACCGTTTTCGCTTTGCCGAAAGATACAAAGGCCTTGCCTCGTATTCTTTACACGGGCCCGAATGGCAGCTGTTGGCTAAAGCAGTGGGAGGACAGCTTTGAGTATAATCGTTTCATCCCGGATGAGAAAGGCGGCGCCTATACATATTTCGGGAAAAAACCGAACGGAACGGAAGAATCGGATCAGACTTCTTATGCAGACAGTTCATCCTCAGCTGATATCACTTCGCTATACAAGGATGTGGTGGAGAACTTCATAGGAAGATACGGCAGCCTTGGCTTTGGTGAATCCGATAATGAATTCTATGCGCAAGGCGTATTCAAAATTGACCTGTTGGATTTGAATCAGGATGGCACTGACGAACTGATGCTGCTCTATACCGATGAAGAAACCGGTATCTATCCGTATATTGAACTATTTACGGTGGAGGACGGTGGGCTTGTTAAACTTTTTTCTCAAAGATCCCAAAAGGAGTTTCATGAGGCGGCCATGAGCGTCAGCCTTTATCAGAATGGCGGAAATCTGTATGTTCCGGTATACGATTCTTTGGATTCTGATCCTATATATGTTCATTTATATGGCTTTGACGAGAATGGGGAATTTCGAGAGGTTTATACATACGAAAACAATGCCTTTTATATGAACCAGCTTCCGGATGGAATGAAATTTACAAAATGCGAGGAAACCCAGTTTTACACAAACACCCAGTTTGCTTACGACAAAGGTTTTGAAAATGTAAAAGAAGAAATGACGGAATCTCTTCGGACGGATATGGAATATATGCTGAACGTGCTGGGGATTGCAGTTTCAGAGAATTTATCAACGCAGGCCGGCCAATCGGAATTCGACATAACACCTATGCTGGGCGAGTGGACATTGGAAATTGCAAAGCCCAACACGGAAAATGTCAGTCATTATCTGATCCGGCTGTGGCCTGACGGCATCATGGACTTAAGAGCCGAGGACGGAAGCTGGCAGAATTATACCTATACGATGGATAACACACATTTTTCTTTCACTTATTCGGCAACCGGCATTACAAGCGGCGGCACTTATACAGTTTCCGGGGACAAGATAATCTTTTCCATGGAAAACTAGAATATGATCCATAATTTTGGCAGTACGCATGCGATGCTGCTGGATTTCTATTCTTATTATTAAACGCGAGGTGATTCATGATGAAAATGAAAAAGTTTATATCATTGCTTGTCATACTGTGCGCTGCGTCAACCATGCTGACTGCCTGCGGAAATTTTTCAGACTACGGAAAATTTTCAGAGAAAAAAACGCTATCAGTCAGCTTTCCCAAAACCGTACATACAACCTATCAAGGGACAGAAACCATTACGAACTATTCACATGACAGAGTCATCGTTCACGATGACGGCTATATTGAGGTTCGTGGAACGATGGAAAGCGGGGATGAAAAATGCAGCGTGCAATGGCTCTATACACCGGATGGAAAACCGGTAGGCAGCCGTGAGGAGCAATCATCCGGTCAGAAGGATACCGTGCTTTTATTGGACAATTATTTTGACTTTGTACCGGGAGAAGACGGTGTCGTAAAAGTAGAGGGAAATACGGTCTACCACGCCGGAATTTCTGCACTTTACAGTGACCGACCGTGAAAGCTGGGAAGAGGCGAAAAAACGGATGGTTCCGACAAAAGACCGCATCAACTGGAATTACTTAAAAGAAAACTATCAAAAATGGCTCGATGAGGGTTATTGGAAAGTTGCCAATCTGTGGTTTGGATTTGATGTGACGCATTCGTGGATGTGCGGAACAGAAACGATCTTAATTGCCATGCTCGAGGACCCGGAATGGTGCGTGGATATGTTCAACACGATGCTCGATTTGCATATTGCACTGTATGAAATGGTACTGAATGAAGGCTATCGGTTCGACTGTGTCTGGTGGTGGGACGATATGGGGTATAAGCACAATCAGTTCTTCTCCAAAACAGTCTATCGTGAACTCTTAAAGCCAGTGCATCAGCGTGCGATTGACTGGGCACACAGCAAAGGAATGAAAGCACAGCTGCATTCCTGCGGTGATATTATGCCGTTTGTGCCGGAGCTGATGGAAATCGGATTGGATGCGCTCAATCCGCTGGAAGTCAAAGCGAGGATGGATCCTGTCAAGTTAAAAGAAACGTATGGAGATCGTCTGGTACTGCATGGCGGTGTGAATGCGCTGCTTTGGAATCAGATGGACGACTTGAAAGCGGAGTTAAACCGGCTGATTCCGATTTTAAAACAGCAGGGCGGCTATATTTTCTCAACCGATCATTCGATTCCGAATACAGTGAGCCTGGCAGAGATGAAAGAAATTGTTTCGCTGATTAAAACAATCGGTGCATATTAACGATACAATCGAGCGCCTTTGCGGTGCTCACGAAAAAGACGGGATCGTTTCAAATGATCCCGTCTTTTTTGTCCTGTGCGACAATGTTTATTTTTCTATCGGTTTTACAATTAAGTGATCTGCCAAGGTAAAGACATCGCACACGCCTTTATAAGTGCACCATTGCGGCATTTTCGCGTATCGGTGCGCAACGATCCGAAAACAGCCGATCGATTCTTTGACGGAAAACACGAAATCCTTTTTGACGATTTCTTTCTCACATGGAGCGTTTGGAATGTGCATGATTTCTTTTAAGGAAAGGTGTGCTTCATCAGAACCGGTAAACAACTCAATATACTCAGGAAAAATAATTCCCGAACGATGATGAGATAACAGACCGATTCCAATGCTTTCGATTTCTTGTGGGAGTTTGAACACACCGGTAACATCTAAATTTTCAAGCGTCCCTAACCATTGACCGCATAGATAATCGCAGGTTCCGCGTTTAGAATTCAGCAAACCATAGATGCCGTCGTGATGGAAAACTTCCCGAGGATCGAAATGTGTGGGGCTTTTTAGCTCCATTTCGGTCAAAGCAAATTGATAATGAGCGGAGTGTACGTCGCTGCTGCGACCGTCCGGAAGGAAAACTCGAGCCGAAATGATCGTGTCTTTTTGAATTACGATCGGTTTTGTATAAAGCGGAGCATTTTGGTCAGGTGTACTGCCGTCTGTGGTATATCGGATTTCTCCCGGCTGATTTGTGTTAAGCGTAATTTCTGCGGTGGTACCGTGCATCAGGATGGATTCCTCAGGCGTGAATGTTGGAGGAAAAGGCAGTGCGCAATCCGTTTCTTTCCAAACTGGTTTGATGGAATCCATCGCTTCCGGATTGGAGCGATACGATTCTGTATACAGCATTGAAATGGGCTGCGGTTCACCAAGTTTCAGAGAAATCCGGCCGCCTTTTGGCATGATTTCGATGCGCTGCGGACCGGTTTTGATGACTTTGCCCGTTTCTGCAATGAATTCATACAAGAAGCCTTCATGTTCCATTTGAACGTGTGTATCGGTTGCCTGCTTTAAAACCGGTAAGAGATCGAAAACCAGACGATGCTCACCATGTAATATGAGGCGATCCGGTGTGAGCAGAAAGCGAGACAGAACATTGTTTGTTGATGAATCAATCAGTTCTGCGCAGGCATCGGTTTCGTTTTCCGCATAAAAACGAGCGCTTCCGGTTGGCTCGTTGCCATCTGCGTCGATCAATCGGATAAACGGACGCTCTTTCCACAAATCGCACCAAAGCTGCGGATATAAGACCGGAAGGGCATCAAATGTACTTTTGGTGTTCGTCATTGCGTGATGAAGATATCGGGAACAATAGTTTTCCCGGTAGAGGAAAAAGTCTCGAATACGCAGGTGATGATCTTCTTCTAAAAATCCAAGACGATAGCAGTTGGAGGCATACCACTGCGCTGATAGATTATGATTTTGATTCCAGTCTTTCGAGGACTGCCATGTCATCGGAGGCGTCAAACGGTATTTTTTCCGGAACCATTGCGCGCTTGCAGCCATTGTTTCTACACGGACTTTGCCGTCTTTGGCAAGCTTTGATATCACATTCAGCTGCGGTGCAAATCCGGGTTCAATATTTTCCCAAAGGAAGTTGTTTTCCTGCCCAACCTGGGCATATCCGATTCCTAAAGTGTCTTCTTCTGTTAAATTATCAAACATCCAGGTGATCCATTTCATATCCCGTCCGGTGAGCCAGACGGGTTCCAAAGTAAAGACCATTCCATGCAGGTCATCGCGAAGGTTTTGCTCGAAATTGTAGATTGGATCCGGACCTAACAGACGAAAGACCGGAATGGAAAGCTGATTTTTGGCAGTTTGCGCCGGGATATTTTCGTTCATACGGCTTGGATAATAGATTCCGTTTGGGTATCCACCCCACAGAGTAAATCCATCTGTTCCGATTTGATCGCGACAGGTGGCACCGGCGACAATACCATATTTTTGGGCGGCATATTCAAGCGTAACGGTATCAAGCACCCAAGAACCGATGGTCTTTGGGTACTGCCCGAAGACATGATAAAACGTGTCCATATACGCATCAACGAGCTTTTTTCGTTCTTCCGGTTCATATCCGATGCTGTATGCACTGTTCACGCGCTCATCAAATTCCTCGGTTGCAGCACTGCGGAAGCGAACTCCTGCTTTTTCGCACATTTCCCGTGTGATTTCCCACCAAGCGGAGATTTCATCCTGTTCATCTGTTTGGCTTTGAATAAGCTCCTGATAACGCGGGTCTGTTAACGCATCATATTTAAGCGCATAGGTTGTTGGCAGTCCGTATTGGCGGGCAATTTAAATTTGATTGCGAATCGTATCAAAATCATCCTGAATAAACCGGCTTGGTTCTTCATGTGACTTGCGTATAAAATTATAAATGTTGACGATGACAGCTTTTTTCATAATCTCCCTCCAACTTAATATTGGTGTTTTCAACATAACATCAATTTCTAAAAATTGCAATTGAAAATAGGGATTTTATTAAAATAACGCATAAAAAGATTCGATGGGTTTTGTTCATTGAAAACAGCAGTAACAAAAAACAAGCAGGCTTTAAACCTGCTTGTTTTCATGAAAGATTAGTCCAAATAGGTGTCCACCGCTTCAAACAGTGTGTGGTTGCCGTATGCCCAGTACATCAGACCGGCCAGGTTTTTCTCGCGGATGAATTTGCATTTTTCGCAGATCGATTCCGGCGTTTCATAGGAGATGAAATCTGCACCGTCATACAGATATGCGGCCTTTGCCTGATCGTCCCAGAATTTTGTGAACCGGTGCTGTGCGACTGCCTGCGGATCCTGCAAATCGAAATCAGTGCGGATGTTGCCCACACTGGAAGCGGGCTGACCAAGGCCATGGGTGTCACCGCCTGCAACGCCTGCCCAGCGTCTGCCATAAAATGCCGCGCCGAATACCATCTTCTCATACGGAACGCCTGCATCATAGTATAACTGAACCGTGCGTTCACCGCAAGGGCCGTTCGGCTCGCCGGTCTGCGGATAGAGGTTTGTGTGATGACCGGTCACATTGGTGAAGCCGCCGCGCAGATCATATGTCATCAGGTTTACATAGTCAACGATATTGGCCACTTTATCCATCTCGGTGTTTTGAATGAAATACGCATCGCCGCCTACTGCGCAGGAGAGCTCATAGCGTTTGCCGGTTTTTTTGGAAAGCGCATCAAGTCCTGCACGCAAATCTTCCATTAAAAAGGTGAAATTCTGTTTGTCAGACGGATGGCATGCAATTTCCGCGGAATCAATGCACGGATACTCCCAGTCAATATCAATGCCGTCGAATTCATATTTTTCGACGATGTCCATTGCAGAGGAAACAAATATATCTCGCCCTTCTTTTGTGAAAGCCATCTGCGAAAATCCGTCAGCGCCCCAGCCGCCGATGGAAAGATTGACGCGAAGATCAGGATTCAGCCGTTTGTATGCCGGGATGCGGTCTATGTACTGAAGGTGGTCAACAGTCACTGTGTGATCGTCGCGGATGAGTCCGAACGCAATGTTTAAATGCGTGATACGCAGAATATCATTGACGCGCAAGTCGTTGACAGTATCCTCCATGATGTATGGTGCGAATACATGCTTTTTCATAAAATATCCTCTCCTTTTAAAAAAGATCATTTATCACATGATTCTATTGCAAATTTTAAGCATCCAACCGGACGAATCGTCAGGACATGACAGCATCCCGGATGCAATACCTGCTCCATGCCGTTTACAAATGTATCGAGCATGGAATGGGGAATATACGCCTGAATGGTTCCGGCAAATCCGCCGCCGTGAACACGGACAGCGCCTTGTCCATGGAGCAGGCGTTGCGCAAATGTGAGTGCAAGTGCGACACTCTGCTCATTCGGATGTGCCGGGCTCGAAATGTTTTGCAGAAGCTCCCAAGAGGAACGTCCCGATTCCAAAACCGTTTGGAAGAAAGCAGATAGATCGTTTGTCTCCATTGCATCTTTGAGTCGGTTAACACGTTCAATTTCATTGAAGAAGTGAATCGAACGAAGCACTGCACGGTCTGTTGCTTGTGTGCGCAGTTCTTTGACAGAATCAAAGAATGTATCGGGATTTACTTCGCGCAGAAGCGTTTTGCCGAAAAATGCAGCGCACTGCTTCATTTCTGCCGGAATGGCAGCATAATCGTCGGTTAAATCTGCATGGTCAGCGCCGCTGTCTACAATGACGAGTGCACAGTCAAATGCATCGGGTGAAAAAGCAATCGGAACGACTTTTGGTGCGGACGGATCAGCAAAATCGATATAGACGCATCCGCCGACAGCGCATGCCATCTGGTCCATTAAACCGCTTGGCTTTCCGAAAAAGACGTTCTCGGCAACTTGTCCGATTTTTGCAAGTGTCTGCGCATCCAGTGCGCCGCCGCAGTAAAATTCGTTCAAAATGCAGCCGATTAACACTTCAAAGCATGCGGAAGAGCTGAGACCTGAGCCGCTTAATACATTCGACGACACATAGATGTTTGCACCCGATACAGGATATCCTCGTTTTGCCATTTCTGCGGCAACACCGCGGATGAGCGCTGCAGTTGTGTTTTTCTCCGATTCCTGCGGCGACAGCGTGTCGAGTGAAACACGAATGGGTGCGTATCCTTCCGAAACAAGGGAAATGGTCGGTTCAGCACACGGTGAAGCTGCAGCGATTGCGTCAAGTGATACAGAGCCTGCAATGACACATCCGTTTTGGTGGTCGGTGTGGTTGCCGATCAGCTCTGTGCGTCCCGGTGCGGAAAACAGAGAAACATCCGCCGCCTCGCCGAAGTGATGCACAAATCCTTCAACCAGTGCACAAAAGCGATCGCGTACAGCGCAAAGAGCCGATGTGCCATAAACAGAAGCAAAAACAGGGTCAAGCTGTTCTTTGCGACATGCATTTAAAAGTGATTGACTATTCATAGGAATCCTCCGAGGGTCGTTAAAATCAATTTCAGTTTACAACAAAAACATAGAAAAAGTCAACAAAAATCTGCATATCGTATAAAAAACAACAGGCAAATTGATCATGATATTTTGAAATATACCGATTATCCTTCGAAATCTTCAATCAGCCGCATCAATTCCTCTTTACTGTTTGCTTCGATACCGGACAACAGCGCTGATTGATCAGCAGCAGGCAGAACAGAAAACGGTGTTTCGAGCGTGTAAAACGGTTCGCATTCTCCCGGAGCGAATGCGCCGATCTGTCCGTTATACTCTTTTAAAAGGTACATCGTTTGTACAGAAGTATCTGTTTGTTCTGCGGGCTGTGGTTTTATCGCGGCAGACGGCAGTGTAATCAGCAAAATGCAGATGATGAGCACAAAAACGATCAGTGCGGTCAATAAACCGATTCGATACGCCTTGATATTCACAAAAATCCACCTTTCTTATGATTTCTTTCCCTTAGAATTGGCAAACAGAATGTTGTTTATTCATAAGCAAAGTGTGAACAATCTAAATTTTGGCTTAACAAACCGGAACAAGTGTGCTATAATGGTCAAAAATGCGCATGCCGTGTCATGCTTGAATCAGAAAAGAATCATGTCGTAAAAAGATAAAGGAGGATTCTTGTTATATGGAGCGTAAAAACAGTAACAAACCTGTACAGCGCGTTGTGCGTACGGGAAAGCCTGTCAAAAAACGCCGGAAAAAGCCGCTTACAAAAGGGCAGCGTGTTGCAAAGACTATTTTTGCAACCATCGGAAAAGTTCTTCTTACATCGTTTCTTGTCATGGTGATTACGGGATGTATTGTAGGAACGGCACTGACGATTTATGTGCTTCAATATGTTGATTCTGAACCGGTGATTCAGCTCTCTGAAGTGGAGATGAGCAATTCAGGTACGATTTTTGCCATCAATGCACAAGGCGATTATGAAGTGGTTCAGCAAATAAGCCGCGGTGCAAAGCGGGAATGGGTTTCGCTTTCGCAGATTCCGCAGGATTTGCAGGATGCCTTTGTGTATTTTGAGGATGAACGATTTTATTCGCATGAGGGCGTTGACTTCAAGCGGACGTTCGGCGCAGTGCTGAATGAGATTTTGAATCTGTTTCATATCGGATCGGGCGGAGACCGATTCGGCGGCTCGACAATTACACAGCAGCTTGTAAAAAATATCAACGGCGATATTTATAATCGTACGGTTGAGGTGAAAATCAAAGAGATCATGCAGGCGATGAATTTGGAGCGTAACTATTCAAAAGACCAGATTCTCGAGGCGTATTTGAACATTGCAGGACTGCATTTTAACACGATTGGCGTACAGGCAGGTGCGAATCTGTATTTTGGAAAAGATGTGTCGGAACTGACGCTTGCGGAATGTGCGTCATTGGCTGTTATTACAAAATCGCCAAAAAATTATAACCCGATCAGCAATCCGGAAGCTAACAAAACACGCCGCGACAACTGCTTGAAAAAAATGCTTGAATTTGACCGCATTACGCAGGAAGAATATGAAGAAGCAATCAATACACCGGTTGTCACAGTCGATCAGTCAAAGGCAGAGTCCGAAGAGAAACAGGAAACGACGACCAACAAGCAGAGTTGGTTTGTGGATGCTGTGATCGAGGATGTCATTGACGATCTCGTTGAACAGTATGATTATACCGAAGAGTATTGAAAGTACCGCAGGTATGGAGAACAGCGTGGTAAGGCTCCAGGACTCGTAGAAGCTCGCAAGCCAACCGGCAAGCAAGTTGCCGAAGAAGCTGGCCATAAGCCAAATGCCCATAAACAGGGACATAAATTTTAGCGGTGCGAGTTTCGTTACCATGGAAAGTCCTACCGGCGAGAGGCACAATTCACCCATCGTGCAGAACAGATAGGTAAATACCAGCCACAACGCGCTTACCGGGCCCTGCGCAATAAACATACTTCCGACCGCCACTACGGTAAAGCCCAAGCCTTGCAGGAACAAACCCCAGCCGAACTTGCTCGGTATCGAGGGGTCTTTATCGCCCATTTTAATCCACAGTTTGGCGAACATAGGCGCCAAAAGTACCACGAATATCGGGTTAATGGCCTGGAAGTAAGAGGCTTTCAGCGGAATTTCGCCTATGAAAGGAAGCACAGGGTTAAGATTTGTGGACTCCTTTGCAAAGAAGTTAAGCGAGGTGCCGGCCTGCTCAAAGAAAGCGAAGAAGAAAACCGCAAAGAATACGAAGGTGAAAATCGCTTTGATTTTATCCCATTCTTCCTGGGTGAGCGGTTTGTCGGCCGCGGCGTTTTGCTCTGCG
>CASGAN010000038.1 GCA_949299455.1 uncultured Oscillospiraceae bacterium | reverse complement strand
TATGCCTAAAGCTTTGAGAATTTTTCTTGATTTTCAAATGCTGGTTGAATATCTTTTAGGCGGCAATACAGCAGCTTAGGCAAAACGAATTGAATATGTGTTTTGAAGAAGCAGTTATAGCTTTCAGCCTTCGGGCTTGAATGTTATAGCTGCTTTTTTTGTGCAGCCTTTTTCGCTTTTGTCAAGCGGAAAGGGAGCTTTATGTCTATCACAGTATGGCAGGCATTTATATGTAGGTATCCGTGATCTCCGGAGTTTTTGATTTCGACCTTATATATCAAAAATTCCAAATTTAAGGAGATTACGGAAATAAAAAACTTACAGTAAAAAAGCAGGTAGAATTATTTGCACAGGATTGTAAACTCATCAACCTTCGGTATGAGTATAGTGGTTTCACTGGAACGGAAAAATGGGCAATTATAACGGAGCTGTCCGAAGAAGCATTGTGGGATAAGTACCCTGATGTCATCAGCAGGTATACGCCTTTTATACTTCTGTCAATGGCACAGGGAGAAGTGATTAGTGAATCACATAGAAATAATGATAAATATGAAAAGCGCAGCAAAAGGACGATAGATGTATACGGTTATTGTAAACCGCCATGCAGCACGAAAGGGTGCCAGACATCATATGCTTTGGAATATTGCTTGTGACATGACCATCAATGATCAGATAAAACGTTCCGGATACACCCTTCCCTCCGGTGCATTGAGCGGTGAACAGGATACGGCAGAAGCCATTTATAATCGACTGCTTCAAAAAAATGATTTGAAGTCTTCCGGAAAACGCCATGGAAAAGCCGTGTGGTATAATGAATTCGGCGATCAGTACGACTCTGATTTCAGCAATGATTTGCTGGAGCACAATGCGGACGGAAGCAACCGCTGTAAAGATGACTCTACCTTGGAAGCAATCGAAGATGCACGGCGGCTTGCAATGCAGGGAAACGGAAACAGTTCTTTGATAAAGCAGTTTATGGCACAAGCTGCAAAGGCGAATTGGAAAAGTGTTTTGCAAAGTATGGTGAAAAGTGCGGTTGGCGATGATATGGATTATCTCTCCTATGAATTTGATGAGTTTGGAATTTGCGAAGATGTTTTTTCTGCAAAACCGCAGTCCAAAATTTGCGTTCTGGTGGATGAAAGCGGCAGTATCGATGATGATTTATATGAACAGTTTTTGGGAGAACTCTATAAAATGTTGCAGTTTGCTTTGGTATATGCCTCTGGGTTTGCCGACAATACACAGCTGCACGCTGTTCCGGTAAAAACGTATCGTCGAACGATGACTGGCGGAACAGATCTGACAATATCCTATCAACAAGCGTGTGAAAAAGATTTTGATTGTATTATTGTCCTGACAGACGGTTGTTTGTCATTTCCAAAAAAGGAACCCAAACCAACAATTTGGGCAATGCCTGAAAGTTTCGGAAGAAAACAGGAGGTGATTTTTTGAGGAAACTTGGAAGTATAGAATCGTTTGATGCGTTTGTTCTTGGAATCGCCGGTGGTGCAGACGTCAACGGCACTTGGAAAGGCTATCCTTTGGTAGAGTTTATTTTTCGGGAACTGATGCACATTCACGAACTAAAAAACGATCAGCACAAAACCCTACTGAAAAAATATCAGGCATTGGTCATAGCTGGTGCAGATGTCACCTCAATTGTGTACGGGAGTCCCGGCGATTATGATAATTTTTTTGATCTTTCAAGATATATCGTTTTGCGGCTGAAGCTGTTATCAATTTTATTAAGCAGTCAACAGGCGAAAACATTGATTTTGCAAGATCCTTGGTATTCTGGTGCACTGAGGGAACTTCACACTGAACTGCGGAAATTGTCCGTTCAGCTGGACGGAATGGAGAGCGCAGAATGAAAAAACTTGGTGCAATAAAAAATTTGGATGCATTTCGAGCAAGCCTTGCTTCTGGTATAGATGTAAATCAGACTTGGTGCGGACGACCAGTGATTGAGTACTACTTTACTGAATGCATGCGTTATATCAATGGATATCGGAACGACGAGAATTGTTTTTTACAGTTTTCAATGCTGATTGAAGCAGAAGCAGATGTTCTTCCATTGTTTCAGACTGTGTACGCGCAATATGATCTTAAAAATCTCATGGGGATTTTATATTTGGAATTAGAGATTTTCTCAATTACGCTTAGCGGTATGAAAAAGATCCCTGACATCGAATTTCCTTTTGCTAAAGAACGCATGAGGCTGAAATCAGAGTTAGAAGCATGGATTCAAAATATCATCTTAACTGATGAAAAATACATGAATAAAAATTTGAAAACTTAAATTGCTTTTTCAATCGACAGAACGTATAATGAAAATATAAAATTTGGTTCTTTGCAGTAGTGTACATCTTAAAGCATGCTTTAAGAAAGGGCAGCGAGTCGCTGCTTTGGTGATGAAACTGAGTGACGCCTTTTCGCTGGCGAAAAGCGCCTACCTGATAACGCTTCAACGAATATCGATTAACTGCGTTAATAGAAGATTCGTCTTCGCTTATATCAGGATATTTTGTACTGCAAAGAACCTATTTTATTTGAGGTGAAAATAATGCTGATCAAGAAGAATCGTATAATTTTTGAACAAAGCGATATGGCTTTCGTTGAAAAATTCGGTGTTTTGGATGCTGCCGAAATGGTGCTGAATTATAAAACGGTGTGCACGCTTCCGTTTGTGTATGATGCTGATCAGCTGGCGGCGTTTTTGAAAATCGGCAGAAAAGATTTTTTTGATCTGATGAAACACTGCGACACCTTTTATCGCCCGATTTCACTTAAAAAGAAAAACGGAACATACAGACAGATTTATGAACCGAATGATATATTAAAGCGCATTCAGAAAAAAATTCTTGATAAAATCCTTTCCCAATTACCGATATCCCAATATGCCAAAGCCTATCGAACGGGTGGAACGCTTATTGATAATGCCGCTGCGCATATTGGCAAGCGATATGTATTAAAGCTTGATATCACAGATTTTTTCGGAAGTATTTCTTTTGAGCAGGTTTACAGTGCGGCATTTCATACAAAGTATTTTCCAAAGCAGATTGGTGTACTGCTCACGATGCTTTGCTGCAGAAAAGAGGTTTTACCGCAGGGCGCTCCTACTTCACCGGCACTTTCCAATATTGTGATGTGTCATTTTGACAATTATATCGGCAGTTGGTGTGAAGCGCGTGCCATTGCTTATACGCGTTATTGTGATGATATGACGTTTTCGTCCGATAGACCTCTATTTGGCGTTTATCAAAAAGTAAAAACAATGCTTGAAGAAGTGGGATTTGAACTGAATGAGAAGAAAACGCATTTTATTTCAAACGCCAGCAGACAGAGTGTAACAGGAATTACAGTTAATGAAAAACTATCCGTGCCGATTCATTATAAGCGGAGACTTCGGCAGGAAATATATTATACGCTGAAGTTTGGTTTAGCAGAACAGATTGTTCGTTCGGGTAAAACAGAGTTTTTTATGAATGCACGACCAGATGTCTCAAAATACTATAATCATTTACTTGGACAGATTGGATTTGTACTGCAAATCGAGCCTGAAAACACTTGGTTTCAAAATGCAATAATTAAATTAAAATCGTCGTCATTTTTACAAGGAGAAATGGAGTTGTGGAGACAATAGGTGAGATGAACGTTTGTTGAGCACGCAGTTTTCTGGATCGAAGTGAGCCAAGGATGCCGAATCATATTTGCTTGTATGGCTTGGTAATAAAATTATTTTTAGGTCCTATGCATTTGACGACTTGTATGGGCTTGTTTTTATATTTGTGTAATGTGATGAAAATGAGAGAGAAAAATTGTAAATCTTTACGAATAGATTTTTCGATGATGCTATGGTAATATAAAGCTAACAGAAACCGGTTTCCAAATGAGTGAGGAAACGGATCGATTCCCCGAAAACAATGAGTTATTCATTGACGGGGATTTCTTTGGAACCTATAAGAAACCGGTTTCCAAGAAAGAATAGATAGAATAAAGAGATATCCGACGTTTATTGCGTTCGGGTTTTCTTTGCAGACAAATAGAAACCGGTTTCTAAACCGCAGATAAAGAGAGGAACAGGATATGAAACAGAACATTCTAATTGATCAAGAGGCTGCAGGAAAAACGTTCAAGCCGCATTGGAACCGGCTGATTACGGCGGGACGTGCACACGAAGGATTGTATGCGCAGTGGCGTGCGCAGCTTCGGCAGGTTCAAAAGGAGATCGGATTTTCGTATATCCGCTTTCACGGGATTTTCAATGATGAAATGATGATTTATCGCGAGGACGAAAACGGAAATCCGCAGTATAACTGGCAGTATGCGGATGACCTTTTGGAGTTCCTTTTGGAAGTCGGACTTCGCCCGATTATGGAACTCGGATTTACGCCGACAGCGATGCGCACGGGCGAGCAAACAATTTTCTGGTGGAAAGGAAATGTGACGCCGCCGGTTCATGAGAAGTGGGAAGCACTTGTCATTGCATTTATCCGTCACTGCATGGCACGGTATGGACGCAGTGAAGTAGAAAAATGGTATTTTGAAGTGTGGAACGAAGCGAATATTACGCCGTTTTGGTCTGGCACACAGGAGGACTATTTTGCGCTCTATGAAATTACAGCGCGCGCAATCAAGCGCATTGATCCGAAACTGCGTGTCGGCGGACCGGCTACATCGAGTTCTGACACAGTAGAGTGTCCGTGGATCAAGGAGTTTTTAGCATTCTGTGAGGAAAAAGATCTTCCGGTCGACTTTGTTTCAACACATCCGTATCCGAATTCTTATCCGCTCTATTCCTACGGCCGTCCGTGCTATAAGGATGAAAACGGAACGTACGATTCATTTGCATGGCTTAACAATGCAATCCACGAAACACGTTATCGCGATGCGGAAATTTATATTACGGAGTGGAATTCGTCGCCGAACTGCCGGGATCTGGTACACGACACCGCTTTTATGGCGCCGTTTGTTGTACAGAACTTTGTGAAAACAATTGGCATGGTTGATATGCTCGGGTTCTGGACGTTTACCGATATTTTTGAAGAGGAAAGTCTTGGACAATCTGTTTTTCATGGCGGGTTCGGAATGCTTACAGTGCAGGGGCTTAAAAAACCGTCGTATCATGGATTCTGGTTTTTGTCACGCCTTGGCGACACACTGCTCGACCGCGGTGAAAACTATATCGTCACACGTAAAGACGATCGGATTCAGGTGCTTTTGTGGAATTACTGTCATTATAATGACGTTTATGCCAACGGTGATCCGACGTGTATCTCTCATTTGGATCGATATGGTGCCTTTTTGGAAAAGGACGATGAAACGATGGAAATTCGTTTTACAAATCAAGAGGGGCGTATGCGTATGATTTCGTATTCATTTGATCAGGCGCATGGTTCGGTCTATGACAGCTGGGTCAAGAGCGGTGCACCCGAGACGCCGGATGCAGAGGAACTGCAAATTTTAAAAGGAAAATCCGAACTTGACGCACAGATTTTCCATGTGGATGCATCGGAAATGATTTCTGTTACATTGAACCCCCATGGCGTTACTTTATTGGAATTCACACCGGTGGAATAAGCTGAGTCGGTGAGAATGATATTCTATTATTTAGTGAGAGGAGGAACGAATTCATTTTTTTAATAAAAACGGTTAACTAAAAAACAGAAAGCAAGGAGGTAATTGTTATGCAAAAGTGGTATAAGCAAAAAAGCGGAAAAAGGATCACAGCGGGAGTTTTGGCAATTCTCTTGATATTCATGATGTTCCCGCTTTCTGTATTTGCAGTCGGTGCGCCGGATGATGCAGTTGTGTTTGAAGCAGAGGAGTGCGAACTGGGCGGCGGTGTCACGTCAAATGGAACGATTGTAGAAGGTATGCACAAAGCAGGTGCATATGTACAACTCAACAACGTTGATGGCGGAACAGATGGCGGTGAATTTACGCTCACCATCAACTATTCAACCGGTATGCCGGATGTCTTCAAAGCACTTTATGTCAACGGAGAATATGTTGAAGACATCGAATTTTTGCCGACAGATAATTGGCTGTGGCAGACATACGGCGATATGGAAGTAACCGTTTCGCTGAAATCCGGCGCAGAAAACACCATTCGGATCGATAACGGCGCTGAGGAAAACGCATATGGATTAAACTTCGACAGATTTACAATTTCTCCGAAAGATATGGGACATGACGGAGAGCGTTTGGTTGAGTACGAAGCAGAAAACGGAATCTTGGGCGGCGGTGCGAAAGTCAGCGGCAGCGCGGTTGGTGATATGCATCGGATCGGCGCATATTGTGAGATTCCGGGATTTGACGGCGGTGCCGAAGGCGGCGAATATGAGCTGATTATTCGGTATGCGACACAAAATGATGTATCAAAACAGGTGCTCTATGTAAACGGTGAGCGCAGCGTAATCGAATTTCCTTCCACAGGCGGATGGGATGCCTATGGAGAACTTAAGGTTCCTGTAACGCTCAACCGCGGATATAACAATACCATCCGTATTCAGCGTGAGGACGGTGTAGACGAAAAAGAAACAGGAATCAATATTGATAAATTTTCTGCATATGTGGTAGGAAAAATCACAAACGGAGATGGCCCGCGTTATGAAGCTGAATATTGCGATCTTGGCCGAGGCACGCGCATTGCATCCGATGCACAGGCATCTGAAGGCGCATATGTTGAGAATTTGTCCGCAAACGGCGCATATCTGACCGAATCGCATGTAAACGGCGGCAACGGCGGAATGTTTGGATTGACTGTTTTCTATCAGTCACAGAGCAGCACAACAAAATCACTTTATATCAACGGGGAAAAGGCTGCAACACTTTTCTTTGACGCATCCTCAAACGGATACCGCAGTCTGACAACCAATGTTTCGCTGGAAGCTGGCAAAGACAATGTTCTCACGATTAAAAATGATGAGAATACTGCGGATGTCAAAATCGATTGCTTTGAAATTTCTGAAAGCAAGCTGCTCGGCCTTTTCAAATTCAATGAAAAATACGATCAGAACGTTGCAGATTGGTCTGGCTTCGGTAATGACGGAACCACATATAACGGCGCTGATTTTAAACCGGCATTGTTTGATAACGGACTTCATTTTGACGGAACGAATGAATTTGCAAAAATTCCGGCAGAAACATCTGTAAATGGAACAGGTTTTACCGCTTCGATGTGGATAAAACCGGAATCGAACAAAGATCAGACGATCTTTTTAAAGACGATTGAAGGGAACTCCGCTGCATATTCTCATATGATTCGGATTCGCAATGGCGTATTTGAAACGCAGGTGTATGATGGCGATGACGTTCAGGCGCCGCAGGGGAAATTTGCAGCAGGCACAACGAAAGTCCAGCCGAATGTGTGGTACTTTGTGACGATGACACTCAATGATAACGGCGAGATGGCGCTTTATGTAAACGGAAACAAAGAAGCAAGTACTGCAATCAAAACGGCATGGAAAGACGGCGATACTTATCAGTTAGGCTGTGCCGCAGATCAAACATCTTATTTTAAAGGTATGATCGACGAACTTTCAATTTATGCGAATGCGCTGAGCGAAGAGGAAATTCGTTCTCTGTGCAATACGCCTTTGAACGGAAAAACAGTCGATTTGAGTGAGGCATTTGATACATCGTATGAATTAGACGAAACATTTGCAGCAGAAAATCATGTCTATGACGGTGCAAAATTTACAGTTTCCGATCAGGAGAACAATGCAGTATCCTGCAACGGACAGGAATTGACCGGATTTGAGGGCGTGTATGATTCGCTGCGGATTCTGGGTACAGGCGGCAGCGGAAAAGTAACTGTCAACTAATCTTGAGCAGCATTTGCTTCATTTGAGAAGTTCCGGCGTCAGCGTACTCTCCGGTCAGCATATGGTAAATGGAGCGCCGCTGAAGAATTCGATCAGTGCGCCGCAGTATACACCGGAATTTTCGGAGAACTCCACTTATTATATCAAAGACATCACAGCCAAAAATACAGGCAAAACAAACGACGGACTGCCGGGTGATGTATTGATTGGCTATTTCGATCCGATTCCGGAGGAAGAGCAGTTCTTCTCCTGCGAAAATCCGAAATATTTTATGATCGTCAATCTTTTGACACTGGGCGCCGGCAATCCCGATTGGCAATGGGCGCTGGAAAACGGTACAAGTGAAGAAACTGCACAGGAAATCACCGTTACCTTTGAACTCCCGAGCGCTTCGCTGGCAGATAATCTGTACAAAGTCAACCGGGATACCGGAAAAACGGAGGCGGTTGAACTTACACACGTAGAAGACAATACATATGCTTATACCATCACAATTGGCGGCGGTCAGGGCGACTTGTTCTTCTTTGAAGAAGAGGACGCAGTTCATGCAGATGATGTTGTGATTACAGCAGACAAAACAGAAGCAGAACGCGGCGAAGAAATTTCGCTCGATGCAAATGTCGATGTGAAATGGAGCGTAAAAGGCGGCGTTTCGGACACGACAATTGACGAAAATGGCAAGCTGACCATTTCGGAAAAAGAAACATCGACACAGCTTGTGGTAAAAGCAGTTTCCAAAGTGGATGGTACAAATTATGCAAAAACAATTATCCATGTGGATGCAGGTGTGACTGAGGTTACGATTACACCGGAAACCACCACTGTGACAAGAGGCGACAACTATCAGTTCAAGGCAAAAGTCAAGGGAGACGATCCGGTAGATACCGTTTTGTGGGAGGTCAAAGGCGGAACGGTCGGAACAACGATCACACCGAATGGTTTATTGACTGTGGCAAAAGATGAAACAGCAGATACACTGACTGTCATTGTAAAATCGGCAGCAGATCCAACCAAATCGGCAACCGCAACCGTTTCCCTGTCGGATGAGCAGTATTATGCAATTTCTGTGGAGGAAACACCAAACGGAACTGTGAAAGCGGATCGCGGATCAGCGAAAGCCGGAGAAACGGTGAACCTCACCGTCACACCGGATGAGGGTTACACACTCAAAGAAGAAACGCTGATGGTCAATGGTCAGCCGATTGAGGGAACCAGCTTTACAATGCCGTCCGAGGGTGTTGTCATCTCGGCGGAATTTGAAAAAGTTGTTATTGCCGTTGACAAAACGGAACTTAAAAATCTGATTGAGCTGGCACAGTCGCTTGATTTGTCTGAATATACAAAAGAGAGTGCAGATGTACTCAAAGATGCATTGGCAGCGGCGATTGCTGTGTATGAGGACGAAAACGCACAGCAGGCTGAAATTGATGCTGCGGCAGAAGCACTCGAACAGGCGATCAACAATCTTGTTTTGTTGGATAAAGGCACAGAGAATCCGGATAAACCACCGGTACCGGATACGTCAGATACAATTCCGTTTACTCTGCCTCTGGCAGCATGCTTGCTTATGGCAGGTATCACGTATTTGATTCGCAAACGAGTAATCAGATAAGCTTCTTTTCATTCTCTTCCTTAACCATAAAAGAAAAAGCGGCGGCATGTTCCGCCGTTTTTTCTTTGAATAAATTGCGTTTTCAATCAATTTTAGATATACTCTGAATCAAAAGGAGGTTGTTTTATG
Organism: uncultured Oscillospiraceae bacterium; assembly: GCA_949299455.1. Lineage (GTDB taxonomy): Bacteria > Bacillota > Clostridia > Oscillospirales > Ruminococcaceae > Paludihabitans. Next base: position 7,706 of record CASGAN010000038.1, on the reverse strand, counting down.
AATTTGGAGGAATTTAATGCACAGTATAATCATCCGTGCAGCGAGGAAGAACAGTATGTTGCACCATCTGATCCGGAAGTTTTAAAATCACTGCAAACATTTCAGGACGAAAAGTTCGGCCTGATGATGCACTGGGGACATTATTCTCAGTGGGGAATCATCGAAAGCTGGCCGCTTGTTGATGCAGACCAAAGCTGGGCTTGGAAAGAGATTGACCGGGATACACCGATGTCTGAGTTTAAACAGCAGTACTGGGATTTGATCAAAACGTTTAATCCGGTGCGGTTTTGTCCGGAGGAGTGGGCGCAGCTGGCGGTTGACGGCGGGTTTCGATATGTACTGCTTACAACGAAGCATCATGATGGATTCTGTATGTGGGATACCAATTATTCGGCGTATAAAATCACCTCACCAGACTGCCCGTTTCATCATCATAAACATGCAGATGTCTGCCGCGCACTGTTTGATGCATGCAGAGAGAAGGGACTGAACGTTCACGCTTACTTTTCAAAACCGGACTGGCACAGCGAATATTATTGGGCCAAAGGGTTTGCAAAAGACGAATATATGACACGAAATCCGAGTTATGATACAGAAAAGCACCCGGAGTTGTGGGAGAAATTCTGTGCGTTTACCAGAAATCAGATTCTTGAACTTATTCGGGGATACGGAAGAATCGAGTGTTTGTGGTTGGATGGCGGGCAGGTGTGTCCGCAGAATCATCAGGATATTCATATTTCCGAAATCGTCAAAGAAGCGCGTAAAATCCAGCCGTGGCTGATGGTCGCAGACAGAACTGTGGGTGGTGAAAATGAGAATTTCATCACACCGGAGCAGATTGTTCCCGATCGAGCAATTTCAGTTCCATGGGAAAGCTGTATCACATTGGGCACCAGTTTTTCTTATCGCTTTGATGATGAATATAAAAGTGCCAAGACGGTGATTCATATGCTGTGCGATATTGTGGCAAAAGGCGGAAACCTTGTGCTGAATATCGGTCCGCGTCCTGATGGTAAATTGCCGCAGAATACGATTCCGATTATTCGTGAGATTGGAGAGTGGCTTAAGGAAAACGGATATGCGATTTACGGAACACGCCCGGCTGCACCATATCGGGATCAAAATATCGCGTATACATCAAAGAAAGATGAAATTTACGCCATTTATCTGCCGCAGGATGAACACAATACCCTTCCAGATCATCTTGTGTTTACGGTGTTTGCTCCGGTTTTATGCGTATCATTCCGCGGGGAGAGTCTGCCGTTCACTTGTGACGGAACAACTCTTACCGTGCATGTTCCTGACAATGTTCCAACCAGCAGTGCTTATGTATTTACGCTGAAAAAAGGTTAGACATCATAATAAAAGCAAACAGCATACAAAGAAAAACTTTGTATGCTGTTTGCTTTTGTATAAAGAGAATCAACCGTGCCGGCTGTAAAGAGAATTTCAACGATGAGAAAGAACCAGCTTGGCGTTCGGTGAAAAACACGCTAAAATAAAAGAAAGCAAAAATCAACACAAAAAAGAGTATTTGCGTATTGCGTTTTGTCGTATATTTATGTAGACTTGTATTAACAGAGCAGGAATAAACCTGCCTTTTTGAAAACATTGACTGTATTTCAGAAAGAATCATAAAGACGGAATACAGGCAAGATGGAAAGGAGTATGTTATAAATGGGACTTATTAAAGCAGGAATCGGCGCGTTAGGCGGCGTTTTGGCAGATCAATGGAAAGAGTTTTTCTACTGTGAAGCCATTGATAAAGAAGTACTTGTTGTAAAAGGAAAAAAACGAATCGGAAACCGTTCTTCTAATACGAAAGCGAGCGATAATATTATTTCAAACGGTTCTGCGATCGCGGTGGCAGACGGTCAGTGTATGATTATTGTCGAGCAGGGCAAAGTGGTTGAGGTCTGCGCAGAACCGGGCGAGTTTATCTATGATTCGTCAACAGAGCCGAGCATTTTTGCCGGAAATCTCGGTGAGAGCATCATCTCTACCTTTATGACCATCGGAAAACGGTTCACCTATGGCGGTGATACCGGCAAAGATCAGCGTGTATACTACTTTAACCTGAAGGAAATCGGTGACAATAAATTCGGTACGGCAAATCCGATTCCGTTCCGCGTGGTTGTAGACGAAAATACCGGTATGAAATTGTCGGTGGATTTGCGCTGCAACGGTGTGTATTCGTATAAAATTGTGAATCCGCTGTTGTTTTATACCAATGTCTGCGGAAACGTTGCTAACGTATTCGAGCGTTCCGAGATTGACTCGATGCTCAAAGGCGAGTTGATGACTGCGCTGCAGCCGGCGCTGGCACGCATTGCGGCACAGCGCGTCATGTACTATGAAATTCCCGGACATACCACGGAGATTGTCGCAGCACTCCGTGATATCCTGTCCTCTGAGTGGCGCGAAAAGAGAGGCATTGAAGTCTTTTCGATGGCACTCAATTCTGTTTCGGTTCCTGAGGAACAGCGTCAGAAAATCACACAGTGGGAAGAAAATGTGATGCTGTCGAATCCGAACTTTGCAGCGGCACATTTGGTCGGCGGTCAGGTGAGCGCAATGAACAAAGCGGCTGAAAATACGGCGGGTGCAATGACCGGATTTATGGGCATGGGCATGGCAATGAATGCAGGAGGCGCCAATCCGCAGGGATTGTTTGCGATGGGACAGCAGCAGCCGGCACCTGCACCAGCACCTGCTCCAGCGTCTGCACCGGCAAATGCTTGGAAATGCGGCTGCGGCGCAACCTCCACGGGAAATTTCTGCCCGGAATGCGGTGCGAAAAAACCGGCAGACGAAGGTTGGGTCTGTGCGTGCGGAAATGTAAACAAGGGAAAATTCTGTTCAAACTGCGGTGCGAAAAAGCCGGCAGGAATGCCGCTTTACCAGTGTGATAAGTGCGGCTGGAAACCGGAGGACCCGCATCATCCGCCGAAATTCTGTCCGGAATGCGGCGACCCGTTTGATGAAGCAGATCAGCAGTAATAAAGGCTGCTTTGATGCAGAGAGGAGTGAATATTGTATATGGCGGATTTGCAGGAATATAAGTGCCCATGCTGCGGCGGTGCCATTCGGTTTGATAGTACGCTGCAGAAAATGAAATGTCCGTATTGTGACACGGAATTTGAGATGGAAACACTCAAGGAGTATGATGCACAGCTCAAAAATGAGACAGCGGACAATATGCAGTGGGAAACGGCTGCGGGCAGTAAATGGAGTGAAGGGGAAACAGACGGACTTCGGACATATATCTGCGAGTCGTGCGGCGGTGAAATTATCGGTGACGAAACAATGGCGGCAACCATGTGTCCGTACTGCGATAATCCTGTTGTGGTGATGAAGCAGTTTTCCGGAATGCTGCGTCCTGACTGTGTGATTCCGTTTCAGCTTGACAAAAATGCGGCGAAAGAGGCATTTAAACGGCATTTGCTCAAAAAACGGCTGCTGCCGAAGGTCTTTAAGGATGAAGCACACATTGAAGAAATCAAGGGCGTCTATGTTCCTTTTTGGCTGTTTGACACAGATGTGCAGGCAAATATCCGTTATCGTGCAACGCGCGTACGGTCTTACAGTGACGCACGCTATATTTACACAGAAACAAGCTATTTTTCAGTGCTTCGCGGCGGAACGATCGGTTTTGACCGTGTTCCGGTGGACGGCTCTACGAAGATGGCGGATGATTTGATGGAATCGCTTGAACCGTATGATTTTCGCGGTGCTGTAGACTTTCAGACCGCGTATTTAGCAGGATATCTGGCGGATAAATACGATGTGGATGCGCAGCAGAGCAGCGGAAGAGCAAATGAGCGCATTAAACATTCAACAGAGCGCGCATTTGCAAATACGGTGACCGGATATGCTACAGCAGTTCCGCAGTCGAGCAGTATACAGCTTTCAAGCGGAAAAGCATCCTATGCGCTGTATCCGGTGTGGCTTTTGCACACAACATGGAACGGTCAGATGTATACGTTTGCTATGAACGGTCAAACGGGAAAGTTTGTGGGAAATTTGCCTGTGGACAAAAAAGCAGCTGCACAGTGGTTTTTTGGATTGGCTGGTATTTGTTCTGCGGTGCTGTACGGCGGTGCGTGGCTCTTGTGGCTGCTTGGAATATTGTGAAGGAGGCTGCATGATGAAAAAACAATGGATCGCTTTTTGTCTTGTGCTGGCCTGCTGCTTGTTTGCCGGAATACCGGTGTCTGCAGCGCAAAATTCCGTATCTGCATTGGATGAAGAAATCATTCAAGTGCAGAGCAAGGCTTCGGAGAATACATATTTGCGGCTGATGGATGAGGCAGATTTGCTGACAAAGGCAGAAGAGCAAAAACTGCTTTCTGCGCTGGATGAGATCAGTGCCCGTCAGGGAATGGATGTCGTTGTGGTGACGACATACAGTTTAGGCGGAAAGTCTGCACAGGATTTTGCAGATGACTATTTTGACTATCACGGATATGGACAGGGAAGCAGCAGAAGCGGTGTGCTTTTACTGCACAGTCCGCAGTATCGGGATTGGTGGATTTCTACGCGCGGTGCGGGCATCACAGCGTTTACGGATGCCGGAATCGACTATATTGGAGAGCAGATCACACCGCTGCTTGCAGACGGAGAGAATGCGGATGCATACATGATGTTTGCACAGCAGTGCGACCGGTTTATTACACAGGCGAAAACCGGCAAGCCATTTGATGTCAGCACACTTCCGCGCGCGCCGCTGCCGCTGTGGAGTATTCTGGTCTGTGTTGTCATCGGCTGTGTAATTGCTGGCTTGGTGGTTATCGGAATGCAGCAGCAGCTTCGTTCCGTGCGGCTTCAGCCGGCGGCAAATGATTATGTTCGTCCGGGAAGCATGCAGGTTACGCAGCATAGTGACATCTTTTTATATCGGCATGTCAGCCGGCGGGCAAAGCCGCAGGGAAGTTCGGGTTCGGGCGGCAGCAGTACGCACAGAAGTTCTTCGGGCGCAACGCATGGCGGCGGAGGCGGAAAGTACTGAGCGATACAGCTGCTGATTCAGTGACAGATCATAATAAAAAGGGCGGTATCCAATATGATGGATACCGCCCTTTTTGCATATGGGGGGATTTGATTCATCAAATGACAGTGAAACGTGCAGGCTCAGTTTGACTGCGGGAAAAATGGCCGTAAAGCAGCGGCAACACCGGAAATCGGCATGGTCTGAAGCCAGACTTTTCCCGGACCTGTCAAAACGGTGAGAAACAGTCCTTCACCGCCGAAGAAAATGTTTTTTACTCCCGAAACCTGCTGGATATCAATCGAAACACTCGGTTCGAATCCGGCAACATTGCCGGTATCCACAAGAATTTGTTGTCCCGGTGCCAATACATATTCTACAAGTTCGCCGTCAATTTCAGCAAATGCCATGCCGCTGCCGGACAGCCGCTGCATGATGAATCCTTCGCCGCCGAAGAATCCAACACCGATTTTTCTGTTGAAATGAACCGACAGCTGTACGCCCGATTCAGAAGCGAGAAATGATTTCTTTTGCAGAATCATATCGTATCCCGGACGGATTTGAATGGGCATAATACGGCCCGGAAAGCTTGAGCCGAATGTGATCATGGCGTCACCCTGCGCGGTATAAATATTCTGAAACAGATTTTCTCCCGAAAATGCACGCGAAAAAATATTTCCAAAGCCGCCGCCAGAAGTTTGCATGGTGATGTTGGGCGACATCCATACCATGGACCCGCTCTCTGTAATCATGGATTCCCCGTTTTGCAGATGGCATGTGACAATCGGAAAGGAACCGCCTGATATTTCGTATTGCATCTGTATGACCTCCTTTGAAATACCTGTTGTGCAAGTGTTATGCTGATCTCATTGTATCACAGCATTCATGCTTTTTTCAATAAAAAATTAGTGTATATAGAATAAAAAACAGTTGACTTTCCTGATTTGCGGTGCTATCGTAAGGATAACAAAGCGGACGATTTTCGCATAGAAAGGAAGGAAAACGATGAATAAAAGAGATCGTGTGACGGCGGCACTCCATGGGGAAACACCGGATCGGATTCCGGCGGCGTTCTGGTTTCATTTTACCGGAGAACATACGGTGGGACAGTCTGCGATTGATGCACATATCGACTATTTTAACCAATGCGGCTGTGATATCATGAAAATCATGAGTGATCATTATTTTGATTATGCGGCATCAATGGAGATTCACACACCTGCGGACTGGTACCGATTAAAACCACTCGGAACAGATCATCCGTTTTATGCGGAACAGATTGTACGTGCAAGAGAGATTGCGAAGGCAGTGAAAAAAGACGCATTGGTGTATTACACGGTATTTGCACCGTTTTCCTCGATTCGTTCCGGATATGGTGATGCGCGTGTTATGCAAATGATCAAAGAAGATCCCGATGCGGTGCTTCATGCACTGGATGTGATTACAGAAGATACACAAATGTTTATGAAAGCATTGTTTGATGCTGGAGTAGACGGCATTTACTACAGCGTACAGGGCGGAGAGAAAAGCCGTTTCTCTGTCGACGAGTATCGGCGTCTGATTACACCATCGGACAAAGCGGCGCTTGATTATGCAAACACACTGGGTGATTTGAATATCCTGCACTGCTGCGGATGGGCAGGGGAACAGAATAACCTGGAAAATTGGAAAGACTATCGTGCGGCTGCCGTTAACTGGGCCGTCTATGTTGAAAAAATGGAACTGCGTGAAGGACGCACTTTTTTTGAAAATGTTCGGTGCATTCTCGGCGGATTTGATAACACGACCGATGGCATTTTATATCGCGGCACAGATGAAGAAGTCCAAGCAGAAATCCGACGTCTGTGCGAAATGAACGGCCCGAGCGGATATATGATCGGCGCAGATTGTTCGATTCCTTCGGACACATCGTATGACCGTATTCGCATGGCAGTTTCTTATCGATGATTTATCTGAATGAAAACAAAAAGCAGTACTCTGATTTGGAGCACTGCTTTTTTGTTTGTTCTTAAAATCATAAAAAAGATATTGACAAATGAAATTTTGTATGGTATTATAAATAAGCTTTCACAAGAAGATTCGGAGAGGTGTCCGAGTGGTTTAAGGAGCCGGTCTTGAAAACCGGTGATCTCGCAAGGGACCGTGGGTTCGAATCCCACCTTCTCCGCCATTTTGACCGAATTCCGATTTCGGTGAAAAATTGAATTATTTCATATAACGTCACGAATGGAGAAGTACTCAAGTTGGTGACGAGGCGCCCCTGCTAAGGGCGTAGGTCGGGTAACCGGCGCGGGAGTTCGAGTCTCCCCTTCTCCGCCATAATAGGAACATAAAAAAGATGCCTAAGCAAAAAACCTCGATAAAATCGAGGTTTTTTCGCATTTTCAGGGCAAGTTTTTCAGCATAGATTCTATAGATGCCAAACGGCAAAAATCCTATACTGACAGGACTTAAACCCACAAATAGCAAAAATCGCACTGAAAGGCGTATGGAGAGTTAAAAATTCATACGCCTTTTTCTTTTGCCCAAAATCATTATTATTCTCCCTGTTGGCATGCAGCAATAAAATATTAACACATCATTTTAAAGCCTTTTGTTTTTGATTATCACAGCAAAAACTGAAGGCTTTTTTATTGAAAGGAAAAAGTTATGTATTCAGAAATCAGGAGTACGATTCTTTGGTGTTTACCTTGTTCTACACGCCATTAAACAAACTTTT
>CASGAN010000037.1 GCA_949299455.1 uncultured Oscillospiraceae bacterium | reverse complement strand
ATGATCTGAGATATTATGGTCGCAAAAGCCACTCCGAAGACCCCGAATGGAACGACTATGACAAAGAATAGATCCAGCACGATATTAAGCACGCTTGATATGAGCAGGAAGATCAGAGGGCTCTTTGAATCCCCTACCGCACGCAGAACCGAGGAGAAAAGGTTGTAATAAATCGGCGCTATCAGACCGATATATATTGTAATGATATATATGTTGGCACCATCTATGATATCTTCAGGTGTCTGAATCAGCCTCAAAAGAGGCATGCTCAGAAATGAGAACAGAAGGGATACGACAATGGAAGTGAAAAAAGAACAGACAATGCTCATCGCATAAGCCTTTCTCATGTTCTCAAAATCGGAGGCTCCGTATCTCTGGCTTACGATTACCGAAAATCCCATCGTCAGCCCTTGGGCAAAGCCTATAACCATGAATGAAAACCCGCTTGTCGCCCCAACCGCGGCAAGAGCGCTTATCCCTACGAAACGGCCTACAACAATCGTATCGACCATGCTGTAAAACTGCTGAAAGAGATTACCGATCAAAAGCGGTATTGTAAAAAACAAAATAAGCTTTGCCGGTTTTCCGTCGGTTAAATCTGTCCGCATCAAATTCCTCCATTCTATCGATTTATAAAAACAAAAAATATTGTATCATGATTTTTTAAAAAGTATAGTCTTCACAGCGAAAAAAACAAAAAACGTCATCTGACACAAAAGATGCTGCATTTTTTCTCTGTTTTTCTGCATGAAAATACAGCCGGCAAACATGTGCCGGCTGTATTTTAAATCATCATTCTTCGCTTGTCTCCGATTGCACCGGTGCTCGTTTTACAATACCTTTTCTCTTCCATCTGCCGGATGCATAATACAAAAGACCGATCACAAGACCGATTGCCCAGCCGATTGCATAGGAATAAAAAATCGCATCCCGTCCAAACCAGAAACTTAATAGATATGCTGTCGGTACACGAGCAATCCAAAGCGAAATAAACGAACAAATCATCGGTACCACCATTTCGCCTGCACCACGCATCGTTCCGCTCACCATAAACATAATGGCAAGCAAACAGTAAAACGGAAGCACACTGTGCAAATATGTAACACCCGATGCAATGACCTCCGAACTTTGGCTGAACATCCGCATCACAAATCCGCTGATCGGATACAAGATAATGCCTAGTGCAATACTCGTCACAATCGAAAGCACCATACCGGCGCGGAATCCCGACGATACACGTTTATACTGTCCTGCACCGACATTTTGTCCGGTATAGGTGGTAATTGCAATCGAAAAACTCTGAATCGGCATGAACGCAAAGGAGTCGATCTTTCCTGCGCCGTTAAACCCTGCCATAAACGAAGAACCGTAGCTGTTGACAAGCGACTGCATCATCATCACGCCGACCGAAAAAAGTGCCTGCTGCAATCCGGACGGAATGCCCAACCGCATCGCCTGCTTAAACAGCGCTTTGTCAAAATGAAAGGAAAACAGGCGGATGTGAATTGCAGGATAATGCCGGTTGATATACTGAATGCCAAACAGCCAGGAAGCAAGCTGGCCGATAATCGTTGCAAGCGCCACGCCGAATACACCCATACCAAAACAGACAGTAAACACGATATCAAGCACGATATTGATGATACACGCAATCAGCAAAAACAAAAGCGATGTGCGCGAATCGCCAAATCCCTGCAAGATGCCGGCGTTGATGTTATAGCCAAGGCTGCCGATGATTCCGACAAAAATGGTAATCATATAAATCGTGGCCATCGAAAGTGTTCCGTCGTCCGGCACCTGAATGAGCATCAGAAGCGGCTTTGCGAGCAATACACTGATCAATGACAGCGGAACAATGCCGATCATCAGCGCTGTATAAATCGTATTGACTGTTTTTCCTACGCTTTCAAAATCTTTTGCGCCGTAATACTGTGAAATCATAATGGAGGCACCCATACCGATTCCCATAAACAGCGAGCTCATCATGAATATGATCGGGAATCCCGTTCCCACGGCGGCAAGCGCTTTATCGCCAATCCACTGTCCGACAACAATACTGTCCACCATGTTGTAAAGCTGCTGAAAAATATTTCCGATCAGCAGCGGAATCGAAAACATGACAATTAGCTTATACGGGTTGCCCTGCGTCATGTCGGTGAGTCCGTTTTTCTTGCTTTTGATTGTTTCTCCCATTTCTCATAAATCCCCTTTTTTAAATACATTCTGCACCCATACACGAAGCAATCAAGATCGCTTGTGTCAGGTCTATTTTGGTCTTTTTCATCTGTATTCCGCGAAAATCAATGCCGTCCATTGTACTGCTGCGAAAATCTGTGCCGACCGCGCTTGTATTTCCCACCTTGATGTGCGAGAGATTGCAGTCCTGAAACACCGCCTGATCAAGACAGCAGCCCGTAAAATCTGCATGATCAAAATTGACGCCGCAAAGCTTCATTTTATAAAAATCGAGTTCCCGCACATCGGTAAACGACCAATCCCCGCCTATGATCGAAAAGCAGGTGCAGTCAATTTCATAAAACACAGAACCGGTCATCTTGCAGGAGTCAAATGCAGTGTCAAACAAACTGCAAAGTTCAAACACGCAGTTCGTCATCCGGCACCGGCGGAACACAGACGCGCCCATCCGGCATGCAAAAAATTTGCAGGATTCAAACACACACCGTTCAAACACCCGATCCGTCAAGTCAACCGACTGAAACTTGCATTCCCGAAACACACGTTTTTCACATGGTTCCGGAAATGCTTCTGCTTCTGAAAATGTTTTGTTTTGATATTCTTCTGCCATAGTCGCTGCCCTTCTTAGTACGTGAGTTCCATATTTTTGACGGCATCAAACAAGCCGCTTGTTGTGACACGCAGTTTCGGCAGCACAGAAAGCGGTAAAAACGAAAGCGTTTGATACGGGTCATATTCCTCAGGAATACCGATTTCCCTCGCTGCTTTTAAAAAGGTTTCCTGCTCTTTTTGCAGATCCTGCGTCGGTTTATCGCTCATCAATCCGCCCACCGGCAGTGAAATCCCCGCGAGAATCTTTCCGTCACAAACGATTACATATCCGCCGCCGCACAGATGGAGCGCATGAATCGCCATCATCATATCATCGTCATTTGTGCCGATAACGGTGATATTATGCGAATCGTGTCCGACGGTCGACGCAATCGCACCTCTCTTCATAAAACCGCGGATAATGCCAAGTCCTACCTTTCCAGTCGCTCGATGACGCTCCACCACAGCAACTTTCTGGTGCACACTGTCCGGTACAAACACACCGTTTTGTGTGCGCACCGCCTCGTCTGCACGTTCAGTTTTGATTTCATGTGCCACGGGAAGAATCACAGGAACTTCTGCTTTTGTCACCGGCAGCCGCAATATATTCTTTTTGATGTGCGGCAGATGAACCGTATTCAACAGCGGTTTTGGAATTTCCTCGCAAATCGGCTCCTCAAGCCAAACACGTGCAGTCTTTCCCTTGTGGAACACCATTTCGATTGACACGTTTTCCAAATCATTCAGCACGACAAGATCCGCCTGATACCCTGCTGCAACCGCGCCGAGATGCGTAAGTCCGTAAATCTGCGCGGCATAATGGCTCGCGATCGTATACGCTTTGGCAGGTTCCATTCCAAGTTCAATGCATCGTTTGATATGATAGTCGATGTGCCCTTCACGGCGGATATCGTCGACATGCTTATCATCGGTACAAAACGCAACACGAGAAGTGTTCATCCTGCCGTCAATCAAAATTTCTGCAATCGCATCGAGATTTTTAGCACCCGAGCCCTCGCGGATTAACACGGCAAGACCTGCACGGATTTTTTCGGCGGCTTCTTCGCCGCTTGTCGATTCATGATCGGTCATCATACCGGCCAGGCAATACGTCTGCAATGCATTTCCATGCAGCATCGGTGCATGACCGTCAATCACCATCGAGCGAAACATGGAAAGTTTTTGATACACATCACTTTGACAGCGAATGACGCCCGGCACATTCATCATTTCGCCAAGGCCGAGCACTGCTTTATGATGCATATATTTTGAAAGGCTCTGTGCATCGAGCGTTACACCCGCGCTGTCAAGTTCCGTTGTCGGCACGCAGGACGGCAGCATATAGTAAAGATTCACAACCGATTTCTCCGCCTCGTCAAGCATAAACGAAAGGCCGTCATGTCCACACACATTTGCAATCTCATGCGGATCGGCAATCACGGTTGTCGTTCCATGCAAAAGTACTTCCCGGCAGAACCGCTGAGGCGTTGTCATGGAGGATTCGATGTGCGTATGCGTATCGATAAAGCCCGGAACGATGTATTTGCCGCTCAAGTTATACTCACGCAGTCCGCTGTATGAACCGATTCCGATGATCCGGTCGCGGCAGATTGCAACATCGCGTGTCATAAATTCTCCGGTAAACACATTCAGCACCTGTGCATTTTTAAGCACAAGATCTGCCTTGAACTGTCCGAGTGCTGCCATAATGCTCTGACCGCGCGGCTGTGTCATTCCTATTTTCGCCATGATCGTCATCCTCCTTTTGCTTTAAAGCAATCCGATTTCCTTTTGATAAGAAGCGAATGCACGCGGGATCGAATATGCTGTGCGGATCTGATGCCGTGCTGCGATGATATCATTTTCATACGGCAGGGTTTTGCTGGTTCCCCGCACCAGGTATCCGATCATGTGCCATTCAATATGCGTAAAAATGTGCTTTGCAGACTTCATCTCCGAAGCAGATTCGACAGCGATCCCATGCTGTTTGCAAATATCGATGACCGCTTCCTTTGTCAAATGCCCGTCCTCGCATAAAAACGAGTACAAATTCGCAAGCAATCCCGTACTTTCCCGTTTACACAGGAGGATGCCATCACCAACACAGACAACGATCACTGTCTTCTCCTCAATGCGGCGCTGTTTTTTCGGCGCTTTGACCGGAAACAGTTCCGTCTGTCCGTTTTCTCTTGCCGCACAATACGCAGAAACAGGACATTCACGACACCGCGGTGCGCCGTTTGGCACACAGACACACGCACCGAGCTCCATGAGCGCCTGATTGAGGATTCCTGGTTCGGAAGCTTCAATCACACCACAAAGCAGTTCACGCACAGCGCGCACTGTTGCCGGGTCCTTGATATCATGTTCGAGTGCTGTAATCCGCGAAATCACACGCATCACATTGCCGTCTACCGCGGGAACCGGCAGATTCCACGCAATCGACGCAACGGCACCTGCTGTATACGGACCGAAACCAGGCAGCTTTAAAAGCTCTGTATAACTGCCTGGAAGCCTGCCGCCATATTGTGCCGCACAAATCTGCGCCGCTTTCTTTAAATTTCGTGCCCGCGAATAGTAGCCAAGTCCCTCCCAAAGCTTTAACAGCACATCGTCATCAACTTCTGCCAGTGCCTCTATGGTCGGGAGTGCTGTCATAAACCGCTCATAATACGGAATCACCGCTTCGACACGCGTCTGCTGAAGCATCACTTCCGAAACCCAAATGGCATAGCTGTCATTCGTTTGCCGCCACGGAAGCTTGCGCGCATGTTTTTGATACCAACCGCACAGCGGCTCGATACTGCGGCCGACACGCGGCGCATCGATCAAAATGGGGCGTTTTTCTTTCATGCGGAAACGAGCCTGCCTTCCGCATCGATTTTCACCATCGTAAGCTCCGATTTTGTATAGTGCAGGATATTCAAAAGGTGCGCTTTGTCGTTCTGCGAGAAAAATGTATACGCTTTTCCCTCCTGCTTCGCACGGCCTGTTCTGCCGATCCGGTGAATATAATACTCATTTTCCTGCGGTACATCAAAGTTAATCACCGCATCCACGCCGGTCACATCGATCCCGCGTGCCGCCACATCCGTGACAACCAAAAGTGCAAATTCACCCGCTTTATAAGACGCCATAATCTTATTCCGAAGCGGCTGTGCCATGTCTCCATGGATACATTTCGCTGTAAAGCCTCCGCGCTTTACAAGCTGTTCTGTCAAGCTGGCTGTCTGATACTTGGTATTGCAGAAAATAATTGCCTTTTCGGGTGCAATATTTCGAATAAGTGCAAACAAATCGAAAATCTTTTTTGTACCGGTTGCCTCAATGCCGTACTGCAAAATCTTCGGCTTATTTTCCTCAACCGGCAGCACAGTGATTTCCACCGGATCACGCTGATACAGCCATCCGATATCCATGACCGGACGCGAAATCGTTGCGGAAAACATCGAAAGCTTGCTTACTTTCGGCATCTGATCGAGCAGATACCGCACGTCTTTGAAAAAACCCATATCGAGCATCTCGTCCGCCTCATCGAGCACAGTCACCGTCACATCGGCAAACGATACATTTTTGTGGCGGTAGTGATCAATGAGCCGTCCGGGTGTTGCCACAACAATCTGCGGATGTTTCCGAAGCTGTTCGATCTGCCGGCGCATGGGCTGTCCGCCGTACACCGACGCGATGCGAATCTCCGGCAAATGCGCTGCAAGCACACGCATTTCATCGCGCAGCTGCACGCACAGTTCTCTTGTCGGACACAAAATGACCGCTTGCGTTTTCTTTTCTTCTCTGTTGATTGTCTGAAGAATCGGAATTCCGAATGCAAATGTTTTTCCTGTTCCGGTTGGTGCCTTTGCAATCACTTCTTTTCCTTCGAGCATCACCGGAATTGTTTCGTTTTGAATCTGCGTCATTTCCCGAATGCCGGCGTCATATAACGCGCGGCGAATCGGTTCAATCAGCATTGGTGCATCATACTGCATGAAAATCTCCTTTATTTTATGAATGGTTCTTCTTTGCGCGGACATAGACCAGGCGATTGTTGCCGTCGGACGTTCTGGTCGAACGAATATCGAGAATATTGAGCGATTTTAAAAACGGTGTGAGCTTTTTAAAACCATAGTTACGCACGTCAAAATCCGGATATCGTTTGACGAGGATATCGCCGATTTCACTGATGAAAATCCATTCGTCCTCATCCGAAACCTCATCAATGATGGTCAAAACCGTTCGCTTGATCGCTGCAAGATCGGTGCGCTGCTGTGACGTTTCCGATGGTGCATCCGCATTGTTCTTTTCCTCCGCATTGCAAAGCAGAATTTCAAGATATTTAAACTGATGGCATGCCGAAATAAATGCGGACGGTGTTTTCTTTTCGCCCATACCGACAACAATCATCCCCGATTCCCGCAGTCTTGACGCAAGTCTTGTAAAATCGCTGTCACTTGAAACAAGGCAGAACCCGTCCACATGACCGGAATACAAAATATCCATTGCATCAATAATCATCGCGGAGTCCGTTGCGTTTTTTCCGGTTGTATAGCTGTATTGCTGAATCGGCGTGATGGAATTTTCCAAAAGCACCTGCTTCCATGCGCCTAAGTTCGGCTTTGTCCAATCGCCGTAAATCCGTTTATACGTTGCGACGCCATCGTTTGAGATCTCGTCCAAAATTCCTTTGATATATTTTTCGGAAATATTATCCGCATCAATCAATACGGCGAATCGTTTTTCATTTTCCAATGAAACACTTCCCTTTTTTATAGATAGTTTTATTATAACACAAATCGGAACAATGCTTCAAGAGCGGTAATTTACGCGAAACAAACAAAATTTCAATCTGTTTTTTATAACAAATAGCGTATTTTCTGTTGAATTGCCGCAAAATCCGCTTTATAATAAACATATAAGCAAAAAGAAAGCAAGGGAATCAAACAGCATGATGATCGAAACAGAGCGGCTTTTTCTGCGGCCGTTTCTCAAATGTGACCTGCATGATTTTCATGAATACTGCGCCCAGCCGGACGTCGGCATTCATGCCGGATGGCGCGCCCATGAGTCGCTTGAAGAATCGGCAGATCTTTTAAACGAATGGGTAAATGCGAAAAATCGGCTGGCGATTGTATTAAAAAAGGAAGATAAAGTAATCGGTCATATCTGCATTTTTAAAGATGCAGGCGGACGCAGTGACACACGTGAACTTGGATTTGTACTGCATCACAGCTACCATCGGCAGGGATTCATGAAAGAAGCGGTTCTGGCTTTGACTGATTACCTATTCCGCCGCCAAGGACTCAAATACATTTGGGCATGCTGTTTTGAAGAAAATGTAGCCTCACGCCGTCTGATCGAATCGTGTGGGTTTACATTCATGCAGACAGGTTCCTTTGAGTCAAAGCCGCTCAGCAAAACATTCCGGACATACGAATACCGGATTGCATACAACGAAACGAAAAGCTTCCGATTTGGAGAGGCTATGTAAGGAAGCGGATTCTACTCGCCTTATCCCGTCAACTACTTTGAAAAGTACAAAATAATGACATGATCAAGAGTCGGAGGTAAAAAATGCAAGATATCATAAACCAATGGAATAGAGCTGCGTTAAAATATACTGAAGATCAAGAAGATTCAGAATTTGCAGAAAGCAATAAAAGAGTAGTAAAAGCCAGATTTGAACATTTTAACGGAGAGAAAATATTAGATCTTGGTTGCGGCTATGGATTTTACACAGATTATTTCGGTAAAATCGGAGCTGATGCAATAGGAGTTGATGGCTCAGAAAAAATGATTGAAATCGCTCGAAATCGATATCCTACCCGTAAGTTTTCTGTGATGGATATAACCACTCCGTTTGCTTTTGAAAATGATCAATTTGATGTTGTATTTTCCAATCAAGTATTAATGGATATTGAGAATATTGATTTTGTTTTTTCGGAATGCAGAAGGATACTGAAAACAGGAGGAATATCGTATTATTCAATCGTCCATCCTGCATTTTATGATTGCCATTGGCTTAAAGATTTAAACGGCTACAGGTATGCGAAAGCGATGGACAAATATATTAAACATTATCAATGCACAAATGTATTTTGGGGAAAGACAGAGCACTTTCATCGTCCGCTGTCTTATTACTTAAACGTTGCGGCGAAACACGGATTTGTATTGAAACAAACTTGTGAACCAGTTTCATACGATGGAATCAATAAGAACAGCGACTTACCTTTGTTTTTCTTTGCCGAATATACAAAAGCAGATTAACTGCAAAATATAATCATGATTCAACCTTCAGAGCCAATCAAATTTCATTGGCTCTATTTTTGTACCCTAAATTCAAATAAAACAGAAAAAAAATAAGGAGGCAACTTCCTTACGAAGTGCCTCCTTTAAGGGAGCTTTTTGTATTACGCGTTTTTGAAAGCGCTTATTTTCCGCATTTTGCAAGGATTGTTGCATATGCCTCATCGTCAACGATGATTGTGACATCCGGATGCAGCTGCAGCGCAGAAGCCGGAACGTTCGGTGTGATCGGGCCAAAGCAGGTCTCATAGATGATGTCTGCTTTTTTGGGGCCGTTTGCAATCAGCACGATTTTCTTTGCTTTCATAATGGTGCCGATGCCCATGGAAATTGCTGTTTTCGGAACATCGTCCATCGTTTCAAAGAAACGTGCATTTGCCTGAATGGTGGATTCAGTCAGCTTGACTTCGTGTGTGATGCTGTCAAATGCATCGCTCGGCTCGTTGAAGCCGATGTGACCGTTATTGCCGATGCCCAGAAGCTGCATATCAATGCCGCCCAGCGATTTGATCAGTGCTTCGTAACGAAGTGCTTCCGCATCCATATCTTCCGCTTTGCCGTTCGGAACGTTTGTGTTGTCTTTGTTGATGTTGACATGATTGAAGAGGTTTTCGTTCATGAAATAACGATAGCTCTGATCATTTGTGCCATCCAAGCCGACATACTCGTCAAGGTTTACCGATTTGACCTCGCTGAAATCGAGATCGCCCTCTTCATACCATTTGATGAGCTGTTTGTATGTACCGATCGGGGTGGAACCTGTTGCCAAACCGAGCACGCTGTCCGGTTTCATGTGGATCTGCGAAAAGAACATCGCAGCAGCCTTTTTCGACATATCGTCGTAATCCTTGCAATGAATGATTTTCATTGGAATGCACTCCTTTTATCTTTAAATGCTACTTTTATTTTAGCACACAAACACCAAAACGTAAAGAGCTCAAACAGAAATTTGTAAGCTTTTTTTACAATACTTGTCCGCCTGCTCAAACCGCGGTGACCCGCTTTATGATGCCCGAAGACAAACAAAAAGCATAACAAGCCTTATTTTTGCATAACAATATGGCAGACAATCTTGATCGCAAAGGAGCTTTTCTACATGGAACTGACCTGCACAAACGATACAATCTGCATCAATGAAGTTCTGTACGACGGCGTACTCGAACAGTCTGTCGAGCTTGACTATCTGCTGCCCGATTACTGTAAAGGGATTTTCAAAGTGCTCTGCTGTCGTCTGATTCCGCACATCACGCAAAAACGAATGGCAAACGGACGCTTGATGATCGAAGGAATCTGTCATATTCACGTGATGTATACGGCAGAAGAAACATACCGCATCTGCACTGTGACACAAAAACAGCCGTTTCACAAAACACTTGAACTAAACAAAGAAGCCGCTTCCCCGCATATCACAGCAGCTGTGCGGTGCGATTATGTAAACTGCCGTGCAACCAGCCAGCGCCGGCTTGATATTCGCGGCGCGCTCACCATCCGCACCATCGTCACAGCACCGAAAGATTATCCGGTGCTGTGCTGTGCAAACGGCTGCGGTGTACAGACCGATCCGCTGCCGCTCACTGTACTTGGCAGAAGGCTTTCCGCTTCTCAGGAATTCTGCGTACGCGAGGAACTTTCGGTTCCGCAGGGGAAACCGCCGATCGACGAAATCCTCACCATTGATACATATGCTTCCTTGACAGAATCGCGCATCATCGAAAACCGGATCATCACAAAAGGCGAGCTATTCGTTCACTTGCTCTATATGCCGTGCGGAGAACAGCCGACACCCGAAGTGATCGAATCGAGAGTCCCGTTCAGCCAGGTGCTTGATCTGCCAGGTGTCACAGAAGAACACAGCGCAGCCGTTCGGTTTGACGTAACAGACTACACCTGCTCCTGCAAACAGGACGAATCGGGACAGTGCTGTGCGGTCAATGCGGAATTTTCGATCTGCGCTGTCTGCGAAGCTGACAAAAACATGGAAATTCACGTACTGCGCGATGCATTTTCCACCCAGTATCAAGCCGATACGCAGGTTTCTCCGCTGACGACAAAACGCATGCTCTATCCGCTCAAAGAAACCCATTCCTGCAAAACGACCATCGAAATTCCGCAAAATGAGTTAAACGGCGTATACGATCTCTCCTGCCGCTTTACAGAAGAAGACTGCCGCATGGGCGAATCATCATTCATCATTACGGGAACATTGAGCTGCACGCTGCTTGCCTGCGACAGCGAATCCATGCCGGTGCTCTATGAGAAAAAAACGCCGTGTGAGCTCACGCTGCAAACCGCATGCAGCGAAGAATCGTGTTTTTTACAGCCGATTATCTGCCCGTCGTGCGTTTCCTACCGGATGATTTCCGATACAGAAGTAGAAGTCTGCGCTGAGCTTTGTGTCACCGGTACAGTGTATGCGGATGTTCGCTGTCATGCAGTCACACAGATTGATCTGCGGGAAAATGATGCGCAAAAACCACAGCAGCCGCCGCTTCGGCTCTACTATGCGTCTGCAGGCGAGCGAATCTGGGAGATTGCAAAGCGGTACGGTGCTTCTCCGCTACTGATCGCACAGGAAAATGAAGGGATTACCGATCCGATCTCTGCACCGTGCATGCTGATGATTCCATCTCTTTCTCATTCTTCACAGGAGGGCGCATAACTATGGAACAACGAAATTTATATGCTGATATCGCAAAACGAACCGGCGGAGATATCTATGTCGGCATTGTCGGCCCGGTTCGCACCGGAAAATCCACATTTATCAAAAAATTCATGGAGACGCTCGTCATTCCGAATATCGAGAGCGAATACCGCAAAGAACGCGCCACCGATGAACTGCCTCAATCAGCGGCAGGCAAAACCATCATGACGACAGAACCGAAATTCATTCCGGAAGAAGCCGTCACGATCAAGCTTGACAACCAAGCGGAAATGAACGTGCGCATGATCGACTGTGTGGGTTACATTATTCCGAGTGCGCTCGGCTATTTTGAAAACGAAGCGCCCAGAATGGTGATGACGCCATGGTTTGACGAAGAAGTCCCGTTTAACATGGCGGCAGAAATCGGAACGCAAAAGGTCATTTCCGAACATGCAACCGTCGGCATCGTCATCACAACTGACGGCAGTATCACCGATCTTCCCCGCGAAGAGTACGAAGAGGCAGAAGAACGTGTCATCAATGAATTAAATTCCTTGAAAAAGCCGTTTGTTGTGCTATATAACTGCGTCGATCCGCACAGCGCACATGCACAGGAACAGACAGCGGTCTTGTCAAAAAAATACGGCGTGCCCGTTTTGCCGGTCAGCTGTGTCGATCTTTCTCTGCGGGATATTCAGGATATCATGCAAAACCTCCTGTTCCAGTTCCCGATCCGTGACATCTGTGTCGATCTTCCCTTCTGGCTGGTTTCACTCGACCATGATCACTGGCTGCGCAAAAGCGTATTTGATACCATTCGCGAAAAAACAGCTTCACTTACACATATCGGTACGGTCCGCACGGTGGGCGAACAGATCTGTGACTGCGAATCCATCACGCAGTGCCGAATTGACAAAATTGAACTGGGCACCGGCAGCGCTTATCTGTCCGTTTCCTTAAAACCCGACCTGTTCTATCAAATCCTGGGTGAAGTGACCGGCTTGTCAATTCCGGGAGAAGCCGCACTCATGCCATGTATGATTGAACTTGCACAGATCAAAAAGAAATACGAAAAAATTGCCGGCGCACTCGAGGAAGTGGAGGCAACCGGCTATGGCATTGTGATGCCGGGCATCGACGAGCTCACACTCGAAGAACCGCAGATTGTCAAGCAAGGCGGAAAATACGGCGTAAAGCTTCGGGCAAGTGCGCCGAGCTATCATTTGATGAAAGCGTCGATTACCACCGAAGTGTCCCCGATTGTCGGCTCTGAAAAGCAGTCTGAAGAACTTGTGATGTACCTGCTCAAAGAGTTTGAAGAAAATCCGCAGAAAATTTGGGAATCGAACATCTTTGGCAAATCGCTTCATGCACTGGTCAACGAAGGACTGCACAACAAGCTCTATCGCATGCCGCAGGAAGCGCGCGGCAGATTGCAGGAAACGATTGAGCGAATCATCAACGAAGGATGCAGCGGCTTGATCTGCATTATTCTTTAACAAAAGTGAAAACGGAGGATCAAATGATCCTCCGTTTTTTCGCTTTATTATACTGCGCTTTCAGATGCGCCGTTTTGATCGGGGTAGATCAGTTTTTCGACATTCCAAGTCGTCAGCACATCACAAAAATCAGATGCAGCGGCTTTTGCACCTTCCACATCATGATCAAGATAGTTGCCGCATTCTTTTCTTGTACTTCCCGGAATTTCGCCCGAAAAATCACGCATAAACAAAAATGCATCGCGCACAAGCGATAATCCCTGCTCATAGGTCATGGTGTCGCGCGTGAGCAAATAAAATCCGGTGCGGCATCCCATCGGTCCGACATAGACGATTTGATCGGAAAACGCTGAGTTGCGCGCATACGTTGCAAACAAATGCTCGATCGTGTGCATCGCACCGTCCGATAAATAATCGCCGCCATTTGGCGTTTTCATCCGCACGTCATATGTAATGACATCGCCGTCAATCCGCGAAATATACATTCCCTTTGTGATCACATCGTGGTCAACAGAAAAACTTTTGATTTTCTTCATACAATCGTACATCCTTTTTTAATACAGTCGTCTTGTTTGTTATTATATCAATTCTGCGCGCAAAGTGCAACTGTACATGCCTTGCGGCAAAGGGACAAAAATGCTTCCGCCGTCGAAGAAAGATAACGGTTTTTATGATACACCAGGTAAAATGCACGGGAAAACGAGAGATCACGGGTTGAAATTTCAACGATTTCGCCTTTTGTAATTGCATCCTCCGCAAGCAGCCGCGGCAGCACGGAAACACCGATTCCCGCAGAAACTGCCGACAAAATCGCCTGCGTGTTTGTGCTCACCCAAAGCGGATTGACCACCAGATTATGCAGAAGCATTACACTGTCAAACAGTTCCCGCGTACCGCTTCCCTTTTCGCGCATGATAACCGGAAACGATACAAATTGTTCGGCGGTCACATTCGCTTCGCGTGCAAGCGGATGGAACGGTGCACAGACCGGAATCAATGTATCCGTCAAAAACTGTTCTTTTCTAAGCTGCGGATCGTTCGGAATCGCTTCCACCAATGCAAAATCAAGTGCATTGTCACTGACCATCGAAAGAATACGCTCGGAATTTTCAATCTGCGCCGAAATCTCTGTTTGCGGATGCTGTTGTTTAAACTGCGATACGATTGCCGGCAGCAGACACGTTCCGATTGTCAAGCTGCATCCGATATGCAGCCGGTGGCTGTCAAACCGTCGAATCCCCTGCTCCATTTCATCCACAAGCGTTAGAATATGTGTGGCATAGGCATAGCACTGTTTACCGGCCTCCGTCAAATCGAGCCGCCGCGATACCCGGTCAAACAGCTTGACACCATAATGCTCCTCCATCTCCCGGATGGCAAGGCTTACAGACGGCTGTGCCAAATAAAGCCGCGCTGCCGCTTTTGTCATGCTGTGTTCCTCACATACGGCAAAAAAAATCCGCAAATGACGCAGTGTCATATCGCCCCTCCTATTCATAATAAAATCATTATACTTATTATATTATAATACTATTTTACAGAAAAAAGCAACTTATTAAGAGGCAATTTTTATGCATGGATTGAGCTTGAAACGAGCCGAAAAAGCGTCCGGACAAGGAGTATCCGGCTAACTTTTGGCGTCAGAGAGTGCCGTCGACAATGCCTTTTATCGCTTCGGCGATGCATGCGACGGTGTCGGGAGAAATCATTCCTACTTCCCCGTAACGACTTGCGGCGAGTTCTCCCGCGACGCCCGCGATATACGCTCCCGCGGCGGCGGCAAGAAGGGGAGAGGAGTTTCTGAAAATCAGTGCCGTCAGTATCCCCGTCAAGACGTCGCCCGAGCCCGCCGTCGCCATACCGGGAGTGCCCCTCCGGTTTTCGTAGACGGTCTTCCCGTCGGTAATATAGCTGACGTGCCCTTTCAACAGAAGCGTTACCCCTTTTTCGGCGGCGTATTTTTTTGCGTAACAGGCGGGCGAGGACAAAATTTCTGCGATACTAAGCCCCGTGAGCCGTGAAAACTCACCGGGGTGAGGGGTGAGGATTATTTTATCGGTCTTCCTTTTTTGAAGAAGATCGGGGTGAAGCGCAAGGGTGTTCAATGCGTCGGCGTCGAGAACCGTCGGTATGCCGAGTCCCAAAACGTACTCCAACACCTTTTCGTTGTCGCCGTTTTGCCCGAGCCCCATGCCGACTCCCGCGGCACGGATACCTTTGAAAGCGATGTCCATAGCCGATTTTTCGTATCTTACGCTACCGAATTCATTGGAAGGAAGAGCCATCAGCGTGCTTTCCAACATATGGGGGAGAAGAGCTTTGGCTATGGAAGAGGGGACGATGAGGCGGGCTACTCCCGCTCCGGAGCGCATGGCGGCGGTGGCAAGGTATGCTAAACGGGCGGCGCCCGCGTATTCCGGGGAGCCGCCCAAAAGCGCCACATAGCCGTAATCGGCTTTATTCGTGTTTTCCGCCCGGGAGCCGATGGCTTTTAAAAGCTCCTCCCGGGCGATTGTCAAAAATGTCATTTAAAGGCTATCTTTTACGTGCTCTTGCGATTGCGACGAATACGGCTGCAACGACTACGACGGCGGCAACCGCCACGCCGATAATTACCATCTTCTCTTCGAAGGTGGGACCGTCGCCGCGGAGCAGGTCTTCCGCCGCGGTGTAGACGTCTTTCAATTCGCCGCCGTTATCCTCGGAGTACTGGTAGCCGTAGTACCAAAGCTTTTCGCCGTCAAAGGAAAGTTTTCCGAATGTGGGGGAAGTCAGCGTCGGTACATGGAGGTCGGAACCGAATTGGAGGGGGATGTCTTCGTCGGTACGGAAGTTGTAGAATTTGTCTCCGAATGTGCCGAGAGAGACGTACAGCACTCCGCCGGGCACGGTACCGAGCTCGGTTTTGGCGTCGGCGGCAACTTCCATGGCGTTACCGTTGGCGTCGATGTAGTAGGATTCCGAATAAGTGTGGTCGTGACCGGAGAGCACTATCGACACGCCGCCTTCGGCGAATATCGGAGTAAGTTCCGCTCTGAGTCCGATGACGTCGGAGTCGTCTATATGCGAGCCCGCCGAGTAAATCGACTTATGCATGACGACGACTTTGAATTTCTTATCGGTGGAGTCGAGGTCGCTTAAAAGCCATTCCAGCTGGTCGTCGGAAAGTCCGTCGCCGTCTTCATTCAGGTTGTTGGTGTTCAAAACGATGAAGTGGACGGAGGAGTAGTCGAAGCTGAAATAGGCGCCCGTGGAGGTATCCTGTTCGGGCACGGAGAAGCCGTAGTGGAGTTGGAGATAATTGTATTCGTCCATGCAGGCGTCCTTGTCTATCCACATATTTTCCGCTACTTTGCCGACGTCTTCCTCGTCTATTCCTTCGTAGAAGTACTTGTCGTGGTTGCCGTTCGCGACTATCTGAGTGGTGTTTGCCCAAT
Organism: uncultured Oscillospiraceae bacterium; assembly: GCA_949299455.1. GTDB lineage: Bacteria > Bacillota > Clostridia > Oscillospirales > Ruminococcaceae > Paludihabitans. Next base: position 1,060 of record CASGAN010000037.1, on the reverse strand, counting down.
AATCCTGCATAGACCCGAGGAAGTATTCCCACTGTACCCAGTTGCGGGAGTTGTCGACGACGTCGCCCGCATTGATGACGAAGTCGTAGCCTTCCGGGAAGATGCCGGAATCGGCGATGGCGTCCAGAATGTCCGCCGCCGTATCGTAAGGCTTCATCGCCGAACCCTGAATGTCGGTTATCAGAAGGGCGTCGAAGGCGGTGCCTTCCGCGGGAGCGGTGGTGAAGGTGTAGACATCCGACCAATATCCCTTTTCGGCGTCGCCCACTCTGTAAGAATAGGTTGCGCCGCTTTCAAGTCCCGTCAGCGAAACGGAGTGCCTTCCCACTTCCTTTTGCATCAGCGTAGCGAAAATGCCGAGGTCGATATTGGCGGTGGTGGTGACGTATTTAACGAATTCGCCGTCTGTCGTCGTAGCTTTCGAAGCGTCCCATTCGCCTTTGATATATTGAATTTGGGTTCCTTGAATATCCTCATCGGTAAACCAAACGAAGTTTTTCGTTGTGGCAGGATCTTCGCCGAAGGTGACGGTAAGCTGCGTCGGGAGCATGCCGCGCTCACGGGTGGGGGTGTTGTCTATATTACCCTGAACAAAGCTTGCGGCAAGCGATTTGTCCGCCTTGTAGAGGGCATATTCGCCTACAGAGTTTTCGGCTGCCGCGTCTTCGTCTATCATGAAGGCGTAGACGATACCGTGGGCGATTTCCCCGAGAGAAGTGTAGAAGGCGTCGGTGACATAGGAAGCGAGGATATCGTCGATAAACTCTTTCCCGGTCATGCCTTTAAGGTCGAACCCGAGGTCTATTCCGAACAGAGACAAAGCTCCGAAAAGCTTTTCGAGGGTGGCGTTGTCGTTCAGATAGAAGTTGTCGATGTCGAGCCCGAGCAGCATGTTGAGCAAGCCGTTCAGCGCCGTTTTGTCGCTTTCGCTGAGATCTTTTCCGAGGTTGATGGGATCGAACAGCCCCATGACTATCGGATAGAGTCCCGATTCCTTATCCAGAAGGATGTCGAGGAGAGCTTTTATTGTGGTGCCGTCATGGAGTCCCGCGAGGGCTTC
>CASGAN010000036.1 GCA_949299455.1 uncultured Oscillospiraceae bacterium | reverse complement strand
CTTATTCTACAACAAAAGGAGTTTTTCTTTCTACATCATCGCCATAAGCCTTTTTTTGAACCACTCGCCTAGCGAGTGGTTTTCGTTATACAAAAAACGCACTGTTTGATAGACAGTGCGTTTTTTCGTCAAATATTCTTACAGGGAGATGATCTCGCCGTAAACCTCGCCGACGCAGTGTGCAGCGTTTGCTTCGTCGGTGTCAAGGTGCATTGCAGTTGCGTATTTTTCGGAAACGCGGACAACCACGTCGCCGAATACCATCGATCTGCCGTCGGTGTTCACTTTCACCCAGACGATGTCTTTGTCTTTTACGCCTAAAACTGCAGCGTCTTCCGGTGTGGTATGTACGTGACGCTGTGCAACGATAACGCCCTCGCTAAGCTCCACTTCGCCGCACGGACCAACGAGTTTGCATCCACAGCTGCCTGCAACGTCGCCCGACTCGCGAATCGGCGGAACAAGGCCGAGTGCACGTGCATCGGTGAACGAAACTTCGATCTGTGTCTGCGGACGCTCCGGACCCAAGATCGACATGGTCAGCTGACCTTTCGGGCCGACAACGGTGACTTTTTCGTTTGTTGCAAACTGACCCGGCTGGGACAGGTTTTTCTTGTTCGACAGGGTGAAGCCTTTGCCGAACAGAATATCAAGGTGTTCTCTTGTCACATGGAGGTGACGAGCGGATGTTTCTACTAAAATGTTCATAATCCTGCTGCTCCTATCTTTACAATCAGGGAAATCCCTTTCTTTTTTTATTATACCGCAGCAGTCATTGATTTTCAATCTTTTTTGTGATATACTGAGCCATTCCCGGCAGTCACTGCCGGGCCGAAAGCCCAAAACTGACCGAGAGCGCATTGTCAATGCGATTCATTGCGCTTTCATCCAAACGGCCCATACGTTCTTTTAACCGCCGTTTGTCAATGGTACGGATCTGTTCGAGCAATACAATGGAATCTTTTTGGAGCCCGCAGTTTTTTGCCTGCACGGCAATGTGAGTGGGGAGCTTTGCCTTGTCGCACTGGCTTGTAATTGCCGCGGCAATGACGGTGGGGCTGTAGCGGTTGCCGATGTCGTTTTGCACGATGAGCACGGGGCGTACGCCGCCCTGTTCACTGCCCACCACCGGGCTTAAATCTGCATAATAAATCTCTCCTCTGTGCACGCTTGTCATATTGATTCTCCTCCGTTTTTTGTTCCGTTGCTTCGTCACTATTTTGGGTGAATTTCTCCTGTTTTATACAGTCAAAGCAAAAACTGCTTCATTCACAGCATATGCACCGAAAAAAAGGGAGGTTCTTATTGTATGGAATTCATTTGGAAACAGTCAAACGAGGATTTAAGCGCGTGTTTTTCCTGCCGCAAAACCGTTTTCTGCGAAGAACAGGGCTTTTCCGCGGACGGCGAGTTTGACAAAATCGACGCACAGGCGATTCACGTGCTGTGCCTGCATGATGGTGTGCCCTGCGGAACGGCGCGGCTTTTTTGGGACAATAAGCCCACGATTCACGCGGGACGCATCTGTCTTTTAAAAGAAATGCGCGGCGGCGGCAACGGCTTAAAGCTGTTAGACGAGCTCTCAAAAAAAGCAAAAGAGCTGGGCGCATCGCGGATTATCCTGGGCGCGCAGTGCCGGGCAATGGGATTTTATGAAAAGGCAGGTTATCGTCCGTTCGGCGAGGTGTTCGATGATGAGGGATGCCCACATCAGATGATGGAAAAGCTGCTTTGAGGGAAGAATATAAAACAGCTAAAATGGTTTGTTAAAATCAGAAAGATTCAGAACAATTTTTCCTTTTTTCTCTGCGAGACTTTTGAATTTTACTGCACCTCCAATTGTATATTTGACATAAGTTACAACATAATCTGATCGATCTATCATCCACCTGTTGCGTTCAATAATGGCGTATTTAGGCGGTATTTTTTCAAGTCCTTCAGGATAAACTGTCTCAGAAATATCTTTGAAAATAGATGTTGCAGATTTACTTGGCATATATGCGAGGACAACAGCATAATTTATATGTGGATAGCTGAACTTTAATTGCTTAAGCACTTTTCTCACTAGAGAATCAAACATTCCGTGATTTCCTACGTAAAATGAATCAACATTTTTATTTTCAATTAAATCAACCAATGTTGCATACAGTATCGGTTCAATTGCCTCCGGGGTGTCTCTATGTCCAAAAAACGTGCAAATCATAAAATCACCAGAAATTTTAAAGATATAGTATACTTAAAATAAGTATACTATACACATTATAACATACCTAAATCTTAAAATGTACTTAGAATTAAGATTTTGTGGTGATTAAATGCGAAATAAAAACAACAAGCATCTGGGCATTGAAGTAGACCCGGAACTGCATCGGAAACTGCACTACATCGCAAAATATGAAGGTCGTTCTGCAAACGGACAGATTCTATATTTGATTCGTCAGTGCATCCGCAATTTTGAAGCAGAAAACGGTCCGATTAACGAGGAAAATGAGCAGCCGAAGTAAAAAAGTCCGCACAGTTGTGCGGACTTTTTGAATCATTCTTTTTCTTTTGTATCAGCAAACGGGTTTGCGTTTTCTAAAAATTCCGCAAGCGCCGCTTCGTCAAGTTTCTCCAGTTCTTCGCGGGAAATCTGTGCGGAAAGTCCCTTGCCATGCGGATTTCCCGGTTCAAGTACAAGATAGTAATACGGCGGCTCATAGGCGTTTGCTTGCAGTGCCTGCTGCACCTGCTTTAAGAGTGATGCGCCTGTTTTCGCATCCGGCGAGGACACGGTCGTGCGCACCATCAGCTCGATGCCGCAGCTGTCTACCGCTTGTTCCGAAAGCGCCATGCCGTGTGTGATTCCTTCGGTCGGAATCGTATCCGAAAAATACGGGGAGATATACGAGGTATGATTCTCTTTTCCCATGATCTGATCGAGCAGCGGACGGATTTTTTTGTCGTATTCCTCGGCGATCCGCCAGCGCACTGCGCCGTATTCGACGATATCTTCCTGATACGTGTCCGACACGATTTCGCCGCCGCGCACCTCTACGGTGAATCGTTCGTCGATGTTCTCGCCGGACGAAAGCCGCACCACATAGGTGCCCCACTTAAAATTATAATTCGATTCCTCCGCCGTCCAGCTGCGTGTCGGGTAGGTTTTGTTGGCATACGACTGCGCTGTGTTTTGTGAAAGCCATGTGCTTAATGGGTTGCCGAGAAAACTCATCGCAACAAACAAACAAAACACAATCAGCAGCAGCGCACCCACACCGGCAGTGATTTTTAACGCCAGTCGTTTTTTCGTCATAACCGTTCACTCCTTTTTAAATGCAATGTGCAAAAGCCATCCAATCAGCACGCCGATTCCTGCAAATACCGCATAGAACAGTGCCATTATGCCGCTTGCGACAAAAAAGCTCCACCACGGCGCCGATGTGATTCCATCTGAGAACAAAACGGCGAAGATTTCGGGAAACTGCCACAAAAACGCAAGAACAAAGACGAAGATCGGCACAGCAAAGCTCCGCTTTCGAAACAAAAAGTAACCGAGCGCACCCAGCAGAGGCAAGCCAATGAAATTATAAACCATCGAAGCCGTATTGATGACCGATGCCGCCAGCAGTGCACCGCACAGCAAAAGCAGAACGCCGCTCCAAAACAGTGCGCGCCGTGTCCGCTTTAATACCGTCTGCTTTGCGGGTACAGGCGGCATCTCGCCGGGAAGTGCGCCCATTTTCTCGCGGCAGCGGCCACACGTTTTGATGTGTTCGCAGACGAGCGCTTTCGACGATTCACTTGCCGCACCGTCTATGACCAGCGGGATCAAATCCTCGATCACTTCGCATGAAATCTGTTTCATAAAAATCCCTCCTTTGAAAGTGTATCGGTCAGCCATCGTTTGACGCGTGAAAACAGCACGCGCGCCGTGTTTTCGTGAATGGCGCATCGGGCGGCGATCTGTGCATAGGCGTATCCATCTGCGCGCATCCAGAAAATCGTGCATTCCGTTTCACTGCGGGTGTTCATGAGCGTTTTGATCCGGTCAATCAATGCGCGGTTTTCCGCAATCTCCTCGACCGATACGCTTAAACAGTCGGCAAGCGGTTCGTCGCCGCTTAACTTCTTCGATTTTTTTAACTGCGAGAGCCAGACGTTTCGCGCAATGCCGAACAGCCACGTCTTTTCACTCGATTCGCCGCGGAACGCAGACAGCGCGCCGATCGCCCGCACAAACGTCTCCGAGAGAAGATCCTCCGAAAGGGCGGCGTCGTGCGTCAAAAAGAGCAAATACCGGTATAGATCCGCCGCATACGCATCGTACAGTCCTTCGATTGCCTGCATGACCGCCGCCTCCTTTCGATTGATTCCGTTCATCCAATGAGTTCCGTTTTTCTGCATTTCGCAACACAGAATCCAAAATTTTTTTGAAAAAAATCCGCTTTCCTGTAAACGAGAAAGCGGATTTTGTTTTTATAATCGAAAAATTAGTATTGTCTCCCCCAGACGACCAAGTGTTTCGCCGGTTTGCCGCAGCAGACGCAGACGTCGGACACCTGCTCTTCCTCAAACGGGATGCAGCGGGATTTCACGCCGCCGGTTTCCTCTTTAAGCTGTTCCTCACATTCCGTGCAGCCGCACCACATTGCGCGGATGAAGCCCGGGTGATTTTTGGCGATGTCCAAAAATTCCTCGTGGGTTCTTGCGGTGAATGTTTTGGAAACGAGGTTTGCCTTTGCTTTTTCATAAAGCGCCTGATGAAGTGCTTCGAGCGCTGCTTCGATTGCTTCGTCGAGATTGTCAAGGCTCACGAACTGTTTCTCGCGGTTGTCGCGGCGAACGAGCACGCACTGGTTTTTCTCAATGTCTTTCGGACCGATCTCCAGACGCAGCGGCACGCCTTTCATCTCATATTCGCTGAACTTCCAGCCCGGCGAGTTGTCCGAATCATCGAGTTTGACGCGGAACTTTGTGCGCAGGGAAGCGAGCAGCTCGTTTGCTTTGTCGAGCACGCCCGGTTTGTGCATTGCAATCGGCACGATGACAACCTGAACCGGTGCGATTTTCGGCGGCAGAACCAAGCCGTTGTCGTCGCCGTGGGTCATGATGATCGCACCGATCATACGGGTTGATACACCCCAAGAAGTCTGGTGCGGATGTTTTAATTTATTGTCGCGGTCGGTGAAGGTGATGTCAAACGCTTTTGCAAAGCCGTCGCCGAAATAGTGCGAAGTACCGCCCTGGAGTGCAACGCCGTTGTGCATCATCGGCTCGATGGTGTAGGTTGCCTGTGCGCCGGCGAATTTCTCTTTTTCCGTTTTCTGACCGACAACTGCCGGAATGGCGAGCGTGTCACGGTAGAAATCCTCATAGCACTGTAACATGCGCAGTGTTTCCTCGCGCGCTTCCTCCTCGGTTGCATGCATGGTGTGACCTTCCTGCCACAAAAATTCAGAAGTACGCAAAAACGGACGGGTTGTTTTCTCCCAGCGCATAACGTTGCACCACTGGTTATACAGTTTCGGCAGGTCACGGTAGGAATGGATGATGTCTTTATAGTGCTCACAAAACAGTGTTTCGGAGGTCGGACGGATGCACAGACGCTCAGTCAGCTTGTTTTCGCCGCCGTGTGTGACCCATGCAACTTCCGGTGCAAAGCCTTCGACGTGGTCTTTTTCGCGCTGTAACAAGCTCTCCGGAATGAGAAGCGGCATATATACGTTTTCATGTCCGAGTGCTTTGAAGCGTGCGTCCAGGTCTTTCTGGATATTTTCCCAAATCGCATAGCCATACGGGCGGATAATCATACAGCCTTTGACGCTCGAATAATCGACAAGCTCCGCTTTTTTGATGACGTCCGTATACCATTTTGCAAAGTCAACGTCCATCGCGGTGATGTCGTCGACCATTTTTTTCTGTTCAGCCATAAAAATGATACTCCTTGCATTTACATTCGTACCGATTATTATACCATTATTTTTTTTGCTTTGCAAGAAATCAAACGGGCGATTCTGCCGAAAACAGGCAAAAATCCGGCCGTTTTCGCCTTATTCTTTTCCGAAGAAATGGCGGGTAAATGCCGGCGTCTGACCGCAAAGGCGGGCGAGCGATTCTTCCGCCTCCTTGTCTCCTGCGGCAATCCGGCGCATCAAGCGGCCCTCTTCAAAGCAGAGCTCTGCGCGGAGCGGGAAATACGTTTCATACAAAAACTGCGCATAGCGCACAAACCGAAACGACCCGTAATAGCGCGGCTCCTGCCCGTCATATTCCTCCATGGCAACGCTTTTCTGCGCTTTGACTGCGTCGATGATCGCGTCTTTTTCGTTTGCACGCGCAAAGACGATCGTTTTCATCTGGTCAAAGTATACGCGGTCAACCGTGCCGTGCGAATCGCTGTTGCCGACCACCGGAATCTGTGCACCCTGTGCACGCAGTTCCTGATACAGCGCCACCTGGAGCATATTTTCGTGATTTGTCTGACCGCCGATCAGCTCGAACGCATCGGCATAGCTGTTTTCAAGATACAGCCGGGTGAACGAATCGGTGACGTTGTGCACATCGGCGAGCCAGAACGGATGACAAAAGATTGCCATACCGCCCGCCTTGTGAATTTCGTCGATCACATGAAGACAGCAGGCGTGCACATACGGGTCAACACCCTCGGGCAGATCGGTGAAGACTTTGGCTTCCTCTTCGCGCGCTGCTACCCATTCCGGTTTGCCGGGATCTTCCCACGGGTTTTTCGTGATTCCGGTTAAGCACTGCTCGTTGACCGATGTATTGCCGCCGAAATGGACGATGTGCACATGATCCATCGGGGGATGAACTTCCTCGCCCGGGTACAGTTTAAAATCCATCGGGATGTGCGCAAACCGCTCGATTGCACGCAGAGAGGAATCCATGCGGCCGTGGTCGGTGATCGGAATGAAGTCATAGCCTGCCTGACGGTACATCGCCGCCACAAATTCAGGCGATTCCACACCGTCGGAAAAACAGGTGTGCACGTGGAAATCACCGAGGAGCGGAATGAGCTCATACAAATCTTCTGCAACGGAATAGACGACGGTTTTTAACACCGGCACGTCACTGCCCTCGCAGAATACCCGCACGGAATGCTCCTGCTCGCCGCAAAACGCATGGGAAAAGGTGAGCGCACCATCCACGGCCTTGCAGGAAGCGGAAAAGACCGCCGGTTTTGTCTTTGTATACACGTCCGACGTCATTGGAAGTACGCGCACGGTATACGTTTTTGTTTCGTCAAACGCGGTGTGCAAGTCGAGCGGACGGATGGTGATAACCGTTTCACGTGCCGATACCACAACCCGCGGAAATACGTCATAGTAATAATCTTCTCGTTTGATTTTCAACATGAAAAGCACCCCTTTGTTTAAAAAAGTCTTCTTCGACTGCTATTATAGCAAAGGGGCAGGGCAAGTCAAGAAAAAACCGCCGTTTTATGAAAAACGGCGGTTTTGCGTTATTCTTTTTTCTTTGACGGGCGGAACACCCATTCACGCTGAATCTGGAAGCTGAACAAAAACAGCACCGTATCCACGATGACCTTGATAAATGTTTCGTTTAAGTGCGTGAGCATAAATCCGTAATAGACGAGTGCGGCAGACAGCGAAAGCTGGACGACGCACAAAATAATATAGCGCACGAGCATCCGTGCGGACGGTGCAGTTTGATTGAATACGTTATGTTTATTGATAACGAAATTAAACAAAGAGGATAAAACACGTGCACCGACAGTTGCCAAGACGATGTGCATGCCGGGCAGAACACCGCGCAGAAGTGCCGCCAAGATCGAAAACAGAATGATGTCGACTAAGAATGACGACAGCGACGACAGAATAAATTTCAAAAAGACGGAGTAAATCCGAATCGAATCAAGAAGCGGGTTAAAGTGGGACGACGCGTTTTCCTCAATGTAAATCGTGGAGATCGGCACTTCAAAAAAGGAAATGCCTGCGCTTTTTGCTTCAATCAGCATATTGAGTTCAAATTCAAACCGTTCGCCCTTGACGCTTAGAAGCTTTTTCATGAATTCCTTGGAAATGCCGCGCAGACCAGTCTGCGTATCACTCACTTGAATACCGCACAGAAGATGGATTGTCTGGCAAGTCACAACATTTCCGAATCGGCTGCGGGGCGGGATGTTTGCCTCTTTAAAATTACGGCAGCCGAGCACGAGCGAATCGGGATGTTCGGTAAGTGCCTTTGCACAGGCAGCCGTATCTTTGATGGTGTGCTGACCGTCGGCGTCGACCGTCACCGCACCGATACAGTCAGGGAATTCCGTCAGAATCAGGTTGAACGCATCTTTAAGCGCACGCCCTTTTCCGAGGTTTACCCCATGGGTAAACACACGGCAGCCGTATTCGTTTGTTGCAGTGTCAAAGTAATGCGTGCAGTCATCGCGGCTGCCGTCGTTTATGAGTAAAACATGAGAAAATCCATGCGCTTTTAAGTCAGATAACAGGCGCAAAAGCTTTTCGTCCGGATTGAGCGCAGGGATAATGATCGCCACACACGCGCGATAATCCATGGAATCACCTCGAAAAAACAAAAAATTTACACTTTGTTTTTATCATATCATATTGTGAAAAAGAGAACAAGGCAGTTTTCGACATTTGACAATAAAAACGGTGCACGGTACAATAAAACCAAAGAAAAACAGGAGGAATGAACATGAACACTGCGCGGATTCGGCGGATTGTGCAAAAAACAGGGATCACCAAACGGCAGGGGATCGTTTTTTTAACGGTGATGCTCTCCTTTTTGCTGTTTTGGCTGTGCACAAACAGCCGCTCTGTCTGCAATGCAGTCACATTCTGCACCGATTGGCTCAAATGGGGGCTTGCACATCTCTGTGCGCTCGTTTCATTCTCTGTGACAGAGCTTGTGATTGTTTTGGCGGTACTCGCTGTCATTGTGTTCTTTATCTGGCTTGTGCGGCGGGCAAAAAAGAACAAGGGCCGCCGGATTGCTGTGATGATAAACGGGATTTTCTCCGCAGTGCTCGCGGTTTTGATTGGTGTGAGTGCATTTGACTGGATGTACGGTGTAAACTACTATGAATCGTCGCTTCAGGAAAAGCTCGGCATCTACGCGCGGCCGGTGAGCGCGGACGAATTATACAAAACGGCATCCTATTTCCTCACAAAGGCAAACGAAACAGCCGCGCGCATTCCGCGGGACAGCACGGGCGATCTTCTGCTTCCTCCACAGGCAATCGCAGCGATGAGCACCGACGCATATGAGCCGTTGTTTTCAAAATACGAAGTGCTCCGCACGCCGCTTACATCCCCGAAAGTCCTTGTTCTTTCAAAAGGTCTTTCGTACTTAAACTGCACCGGCTTTTTCTTTCCGTATCTCGGCGAATCGAACATAAACGGTGATGTGCCAAAAACGACAATTCCGTCGACTGCGATGCATGAGCTCGCGCATCAGATGGGCATTGCATCCGAACAGGAGGCGAATTTCCTTGCTGTTTTGGGATGCGTCGAAAGCGGCATTGATGCATTTACCTACTCAGGCTGGCAGATGGGGCTCATTCATCTGACGAATGCCTTGTACCGCGCCGATCAAACGCTGTGGGAATCGCTCATACGTGAGATGAGCACACAGGTGCGCGACGACCTTATGCGCATCAACGCCTATTGGGAACCGTTTGACACACCGGTCGGCGACGCGGCAAATGCAATCAACAACGACCGCCTCTCTCACTACGGACAGGACCTTGCCACACAGAGCTACGGTGCCGTTGTCGACCTGCTCGTCGTATATTTTTCGGAAGTTGTCGATTCGGCGGAATAACCTCTTGATTTTTTTCAAAAAAACAGCTACACTGAGGGAAAAATCAAGACAATGAGGTGATATTTGATGCAGATCGGCGTATGCGTTCATCATAACGCAAACAAAACACGGGAAGCATTCAAAAAAATGACGGAGTCGGGCTTTTTCTGCTGTCAGCTTATCAGCTGGAATCCGACACTCTGGACAGACGAGGAGGCAAGCCATATCCGTGCGGCCGCAGAGGAATTCGGCGTCACGATCACCGCGTTCTGGTGCGGCTACACCGGCCCGGTGATCTGGAATTTCTATGAGGGACAGGAAACGCTCGGTTTAGTCCCGGTGGCTTACCGTCATCAGCGCATGAACGAGATTCTCGCAGGTGCATCCTTTGCACAGAAGTTAGGCGTCAAAGACGTGGTGACCCATGTCGGCTATCTGCCGGAAAATCCGTATGATCCAAATTTCGCAGGGGTCGTTGTGTGCATCCGTCACATCGCAGACAAGTTAAAAGAAGCCGGTCAGAACTTCCTGTTTGAAACGGGACAGGAAACACCGGTCACACTTCTGCGCACCATCGAAGAAATCGGCCGCGACAATGTGGGCATCAACCTCGATACGGCAAACCTAATCCTCTACGGAAAAGGAAATCCGGTTGACGCACTCGATGTGTTCGGCAAGTACGTAAAAGGCGTGCACTGCAAAGACGGCAAGTTCCCGACAAACGGCAAAGACTTGGGCGAGGAAGTGCCGATCGGCGAAGGCAAAGCAGACCTTTGCACTGTGATCAAAAAACTGCATGCGCTCTCTTACCCGGGAACGCTCACAATCGAACGCGAGATCGAGGGCGCACAGCAGGATGTTGATATTCTGAATGCATATAAACTTCTTACATCATACATCAAAGCGGCAGAGGAGGATGCAGAATGATTCGTGTATTACTCGTTGGCGTCGGCGGCATGGGAAGCTGTCACTTGGACTGCTGGCGGCGCATGGACGATGTCGAAATTGCCGGCATCTGCGATGTATTTCCGGGCCGTGCGGCAGAGAAAGCACTGCCGGGCGAAGCGGTATTTACTGACATGGACGACGCACTCGCCACGCTGACCGATCTTGATATCGTCGACATTGCAACGCCATCGTATCTGCACCGCGAGCTTTCGTGCAAATCGCTTGCGCGCGGCATCCATACCGTCTGCGAAAAACCGCTCGCACTCTCAAAAGAAGACGGCGAGGCAGTATTCAACGCGGCAGAGAAAGCAGGCGTGTTCTTCATGACGGCGCAGGTCGTTCGGTTTATGAAGCCGTATCTCGCACTGCGTGAAATGGTCAAGGAATCCCGCTTCGGAAACGTTCTGCGCGCACGGTTTAACCGCATCTCCGGCACCCCGCGGTGGTCGTGGGAAAACTGGATGAAAGACGAGAAAAAAAGCGGCGGCGTGCCGTTTGACTTGAGCATTCACGACGTCGATTATATTGTGAGCGTGTTCGGCAAACCGGACCGCGTCGAGAAAACACGCGCAGTATACCGTGAGGACGACCGTTTAACCGATGCATACCGCGCCGATCTTATGTACGGCGATGCGTGCATTTCCGCGGAAGCCGGCTGGTACAGCGGAGCAATGCCGTTTTCTGCAACGTTCACCGTCGTGTTTGAACAGGCGGTCGTATCGTTTGACGGTGTGGCACTGCACGTATACCATGCAGACGGCGAATCGGAGGAAATCGATTTAACCACGGACAGCAATGCCATTTCGGGCATCAACATCACCTCGGGCGACGGCTATTTTGAGGAACTTTCCTACTTCAAACGGTGCGTACAGACAAACACTGCACCAACAGCTGTGCCAAAAGAGGAGGTTCTCTGCGTCCTTTCACTCGCAGAGCATGAATAATCATCAAACGAAAGAGGGAACACTGTGGAATCACTTCATTACTGTTTTATTTTAAATCCGATCGCCGGAAAGCGCCGGGCGGATGTGTGGGAGAAAAAAATCAAAGCCGAGATGGAATCATCCGGACACTCGTTTTCGATTCACCGCACAAACGCACCGGGTGATGCAGTACGCATCACAAAAGCACAGGCCAAAAAGAAAATCCCGGTCTGTGTGATTGCAGTCGGCGGCGACGGAACGCTCAATGAAGTGATCAACGGTGCGGCTTTTGCAAAAAATGTCGTAGTCGGCGTCATTCCTGCGGGAAGCGGCAACGACTTTGTGCGAAGCTTTGAAAACAGCGGGCAGTTTTTATCCATTCCTGCACTGCTCTCAGGTACTGTTCACCCGCTCGATTTAATCTGTGTCAACGGCCGGTATGCGGTCAATCTCGTAAACATCGGCTTTGACTGCGACGTCGTCGAACAGGCGTCAAGGTTTCACTCTCTGCGGCTTTTATGCGGGCCGATCGGTTATTTTGTGAGCGTGTTCATTGTGCTCTCCCGCAAGATGGGCAAGCGCATGACCGTTACGACCGACACCGAAACATTCCCGATGGACGACTATCTGCTCTCCACCATGGCAAACGGCCGCTATTACGGCGGCGGCTTTTTAGCATCGCCGAAAAGCTGTGCGGACGACGGAAAGATGGACGTCGCCCTTGTCAAAAAGGTGGGTCGCTTAAAATTCTTGTCCCTGCTTGCCTCGTATAAAAACGGGACCTATCAGGAAAAAGAAGCACTTAAACCTCTGCTGGTTTTGCGGCGGGTAAAGACGCTGCGCATTCGTTTTTCGGCGCTTACCGGCATTTGCGTCGACGGTGAAATCACCCATGCGACCGCCGTTTCGATTGAAACAGCACCACGTGCAGTTCGGTTTTTAATGCCAAACGGTGCCGTCCCGAAGGACGGATTTTTAAGCGGCGAATAAAGATCACATGCGGCAGGGAAATTTCCCTGCCGCTCTTTTTTAAGGCGGAACGTTTTCGCAAAAAAGGCTTGTATTGCGTGACTGTTTATAGTATAATAATACGCGTATCATGAATTGGCAGCGCAGGAGCTGTGCAATCTGAGATACGGATATATGGGGCCTGTGCAACAGAATGCCGTGAACCATGTCAGGCGGGGAACCGAGCAGCATTAAGCGGATGTTTTTGTGTGCCGCAGTTCACCCTGTATATCCGTATGTCAGGCTGGACGGCAGCCGGTTTTTCCGGACTGCACTGCCATTTCTTTTATCGAAAAGCTGCGCGGAAAGGGGGAGAAGCGTTGTATCTTGCATTGTATCGAAAATACCGTCCGGCAGCGTTTGCCGATGTGGTCAGCCAGCCGCACGTGACGCGTACCCTGCAAAACGAGGTTTCACAGGGCAAAACGGCGCACGCCTATCTGTTCACCGGCTCACGCGGAACCGGTAAGACCACATGCGCGAAAATTCTTGCGATGGCGGTCAACTGCGAGCATCCGATCGACGGCGACCCCTGCCATGAATGTGAAAGCTGCAGGGCGATTGCCGAGGGTGCAACGCTCGACGTCATGGAAATCGACGCGGCGAGCAACAACGGTGTCGACAACATCCGTCAGCTCCGCGAAGAGGCAAACTACACGCCGGCACAGTGCCGCTATCGTGTGTATATCATCGACGAGGTGCACATGCTCTCCGACGGTGCGTTCAATGCACTGTTAAAAATCATGGAAGAGCCGCCGCCGCACGTGAAATTCATCTTAGCAACGACCGAGGTGCACAAAATCCCGGTCACGATTCTGTCGCGGTGTCAGCGGTTCGATTTCCACCGCATCCGCGCAGAGGACATTGCCAAACGACTCTTATATATTGCAGACAACGAACCGTTTACGCTCACCGAGGACGCCGCTTCGCTCATTGCACGGCTGTCCGACGGCGGTATGCGTGACGCGATCTCACTGCTTGACCAGTGCGCGTCGTTCTCAAATGAGATTACCGCACAAACGGTCGTCGATGCCGCCGGTGTTGCAGGGCGGGACGATTTGTTCGCGCTCACGGACTGCGTCATCCGCACAGATGCCGCCGGCGCGATTGAACAGATCGGTGTGCTTTACGAAAAGGCGAAAGATCTGTCTGTGCTGTTGAGCGAGCTGTGCGTTCATTTTCGGAATCTGATGCTTGTGCACACGATGAAGGACGTGTCCGCTGTGCTGACCGTTTCTCCTGAGGAGGAAGCACGCATCAAAGAACAGGCAGCGTCCCTGCCGCTTTCTTCGGTGCTGTCAGCGCTCACGCAGATGCGTGAAACGCTCGACCAGATGGGCAAAACGGCTGACAGGCGGCTTTTGTTGGAGCTTTGCTTTGTGCGGCTGTGTACGCCGTCGTTAAATCGGGATGAAACCGCGATGCTTTCTAGGCTTGACCGGCTCGAAGCCACTGTGCGTACGTTGCGTGAAACGGGCATTCCCGTACAGACCGGAACGCCGGCGCAGACGGCGGCCGTAACGGCACAGCATCCGGAAAGTGAACCGGCAGCGGTGCCAAAGCCTACCGCTGAACCTACTTTAAGCACACCGCCGCAGGCACAGTCTTCGCCGGTGATCATTCCGGAAACACCGGAAGCGCCATCCGAACAGGCACAACCTGAACAGGTACAACCTGAACAGATGCAATCTGAACAGACTAAGCCTGAGCCGGTACAACCCGCACGGGTGCAGCCTGCTCATGAGATTCTGCCATTTGCACAGTGGGACGAGGTGCTTTTGCTTCTTGCCAAAACGGGCGGCCCGCTTTACGGCATTTTGCAGTCGGCGCGCGCATTCACTGACGGGGTGACGATCTATATTGATTCGTCGTCCGCGTTTGCCGCTTCGATGTTTAAGCAGGAGGGCAACGCCGCGAAGTTTTTGGATGCCGCCGAACAGGTGACAGGTGTGCGGTATAAACTGCGTGTCAAAGGCGCCAAGGCGAAAAAGGTACAGGCCGATCCGCTTTTGGATGTCCTCAAAAAAGCGCAGGATGCGGGTGTTGAGATTCACACAGAAGCGTAAAGCCAGTCAGAAAGGATGAATGCTTGATGAAACAGTCATGGATCTGCCCGAAATGCGGCAGTAAAGAGATCGTCCGCATAGACGGACTGGGCGGCGCATTCGGTGCAAACGGAAATGTCATCCGCATGGGCATGATGTCGTCGTCCGCCATTCCGGTGACACGATATGTCTGCATTTCATGCGGATTTACAGAAGAATGGGTCGATATTCCCGAGGACCGCGAGCGTCTGCGTGAACGGTACGGGATCAAAGAATAAATAAAAACGCAATCAAAATGAAATGAGGAACGAAAGATGAAAGCAAGACTTCCGCAGGGATACGGAAAAGGCCCGGGCAATTTGGTCGGCATGATGAAACAGGCACAGAAAATGCAGGAGGATATGACGGCGCTTCAGGCAGAGCTTGAGCAGACCGAATATGAGGCAACGGTTGGCGGCGGTGCTGTGACCGCAGTTGTCACCGGCAAAAAAGAGTTAAAATCGCTGTCCATTAAACCGGAGGTTGTCGATCCCGAAGATATCGAAATGCTCGAGGATTTGATCATCAGTGCGGTCAACGAGAGCGTGCGCAAAGCAGAAGCGGATTCGGAGACCAGAATGAATCAGATCACCGGCGGCATGAACATGGGCGGACTCGGCGGCCTGCTGTAAGAAGAAGGGAACCGATATGAAATACAATGTGCTTCCGCTTTCCCGGCTGATTGAACAGTTTGCGTCCCTGCCGGGCATTGGCCGGAAAACGGCACAGCGGCTTGCATTTTATGTGCTCACGATGTCAAAAGAGCAGGCAGAGGCGTTTTCGAGTGCCATCATGGATGCGCACGAGAAAATCCACTACTGCAGTGTCTGCCGTAACTACACCGACAAGGAAACGTGCGAAATCTGCGACGATCCGTCGCGTGACCGCTCGGTCATCTGCGTGGTGGAGGATGCAAAGGACGTTGCGGCTTTTGAGCGTACACGCGAATACCGCGGGCTTTACCATGTGCTCGGGGGACTCATTTCCCCGATGGACGGCATCGGTCCCGATCAGCTCTTTTTGAAAGAACTGCTTTCCCGCGTAAACGACGGTACGGTCAAAGAGGTCATCATGGCAACAAACCCGACGATTGAGGGTGAGGCGACTGCGATGTATATCGGCAAGCTGTTAAAACCGCTCGGCGTGACGGTGTCGCGGCTTGCATATGGTGTGCCGGTCGGCTCCGATCTTGAGTATGCCGACGAAGTGACACTTTACAAGGCGATCGAAAACCGCAGTACAATGTGAGAAAAACGGCGCGCTTGTTTTCAAAAAAGACAAGATTTCGCGCTCGTTTTATCGTATAATAAGCAAAGAATGAAAAAGGAGGGTTGACCGATGGCAGAGGTTTCGACCAAGACGATTGCGCAAAACAAAAAAGCGCGCCACGAATATTTTGTAATCGAGAGCTTTGAAGCAGGCATTGAGCTTGTGGGCACAGAGGTCAAATCACTCCGTGCCGGCGGCGTCAATTTAAAAGACAGCTGGTGCAGCATCGAAAACGGGGAACTGTACGTCAAGCAAATGCACATCAGTCCCTATGATCACGGCAATCTGTTTAACCGCGACCCGCTCAGGGAACGGCGGCTTTTGATGCACAAGCGCGAGATCAACCGGCTGTTCGGCTTGGTCAAGCAGAAGGAATACACGCTGATTCCGCTGTCGCTTTATTTCAAAGGCTCGCGCGTGAAAATGCAGTTAGGGCTCTGCAAGGGCAAAAAGCTGTACGACAAGCGCGAGGATGCGGCAAAACGGGATGCAAAACGTGAGATTGACCGCGCGATCAAAGAGAGGAATCGATAACATGATTCATCAGGCAATCGAAATTTCCTTGGAACACACACCGCTTGGCGTAAATCCGAACGGCTGGACACCGAAGCTTTACACCTATGTGCTTGACAATTCGCCTGAGATCGATGAAAACCGAGTAAGACCTGCGGTGATTATTTGTCCGGGCGGCGGGTATGCGATGACCTCTGACCGCGAGGCAGAAGCCGTTGCAATCCGGCTCAATGCACTCGGATTTCAAGCGTTTGTGCTTCGCTACAGTGTGGCTCCCGCAGTCTTTCCGCGCGCACTGGCAGAACTGGCGCTGGCCGTTTCGACAGTACGGCAGCATGCGGAGGAATGGCATGTGGACCCGAATCGAATTACGGTTGCCGGGTTTTCTGCAGGCGGTCATTTGGCGGCATGCCTCGGTGTATTTTGGAATCATTCGATTTTGACGGACATTTTTACAGGTGACTGTACCGCATGGAAGCCCAATTCACTGCTGCTTTGTTATCCGGTGATTACATCCGGTTCATTTGCGCACAGAGGGTCGTTTGTCAGTTTGCTTGGCGACCGGTACGATGAATTAGTCGATTCCGTTTCACTGGAAACACAAGTTCACGATCAGGTTCCGCCGGTGTTTCTCTGGCATACGGATGAGGACGACGGTGTTCCGGTCGAAAATTCCCTGCTGCTGGCGATGGCGCTGAAGGTACATCACATTCCGATGGAAATGCACATTTACGCACATGGACCGCACGGCATCTCATTGGCGACCGAGGAAACAAAAACACCGTTTGCGAACACCGTTGTGCCCGAATGCGCCGGATGGATTGATCTGTTTGCATCTTGGGCAAAAACGTTGTAAAATAAAAAGCAGCCTTTGTGCTGCAAATTATGGGGGCGTAAAGGTTTCGACGGGGATCAAGAACCGAGGTAAGCGAGCAGAGCGGGCGGAAGCTCTTTAATCGCCGCACTTTAAATTTAAACGCTAACAATAACGAATTAGCTTACGCTGCCTAATTAGGCGCGTCGTCCATGCCGGGAGGGCCCACGGACCCGACAGGGCGTCAAACAAGTGGGGAACGTATCATCGGCGCGGCCCGTCCGTTGATAGGCACAAGGGTCTACCAAACCGATAAGCCTGCTGTTCGGCGTATCGGCAAGGGAATGTTAAAAGAATAAGCTACGCTCGTAGAAAGCTTTGGGGAACGGTTTTCGGACAGGGGTTCGACTCCCCTCGCCTCCACCAAAGAAGAACCGTGATTTTGATACAATAGGTATCAAGGTCACGGTTCTTAATTTTTGCCTG
>CASGAN010000035.1 GCA_949299455.1 uncultured Oscillospiraceae bacterium | reverse complement strand
ATGTCAGACCGTACCAACGTGACGTGACACGTGCCGCTAATAATATAGGGCTTTGCCCGCATATGAAATACCCCCGGCTTTGCCGGGGGATTTTTATTTATAATTTTATTGCACCAATCAACAACATCATCGGCCGGCGCATTTCATCTTTCATGCCGGGCAGATCCATCATACACAGCGGCGGCTGCGGTTCGATAAGCTGTGTAATTGTGAATCCGTTTTGCAGAAGCGCACCGACATAGGTTGTCAGTGTACGATGATATTTTGTTACCGGTTCTCCAAGAAACACAGCAGTTCGTTTTCCCTCTTCGTAATAGTGGTCGACAGGGAAGTGCAGGATCTTTCCGGATTCATCGTAATACCAATCCTGCGAACCATACGAAGTGAACACGGGATGCTCTACCGAAAAAATGAAGCTGCCGCCCGGTTTGATCCATGTCGCAATTTGTTTGATAAGGGGTTCATAGTCACGTACATAGTGAAAGGCGAGGGAACTGAGAACGATATCGAACTGGTTTTCTGCAAACGTCAGATCTTCCATCGCTGCGCATACATAGCGAACGGAAGGCGCTGCGTTTTTCTGTTGTGCAGTATCGAGCATTTTCTGTGAGATATCTGCCCCGATTACTGCCGCAGCACCGTTGTCAGCGGCATATTTGCAGTGCCAGCCATATCCGCATCCCAGATCTAAAACTGTTTTCCCGTGAAAGTCGGGCAGCATTTTTTGCAGTGCATGCCATTCACCGGCGCCTTGCAGCCCTTTTTTCGAGCGTTCCATTTGTGCGTATTTTTCAAAGAACAGCGGGTTGTCATATTGATTTTCTTTCATAATTTGATTCCTCCCATGGAAATGATAAAATGTTACGTTGAAAGATTTCCATGGGTAAATGCAATTTTTTGTCTGATGATGCCATGACGCATCTGCCATCACACTCCGTTTTTTTTAGATAAACAAAAACGCATGAACAAATTGTTCATGCGTTTTTACTTTGGAGGCGCCACCCAGATTTGAACTGGGGGTGAAGGAGTTGCAGTCCTCTGCCTTACCACTTGGCTATAGCGCCTTGTTGGAGCGGATGACGAGGCTCGAACTCGCTACCTCCACCTTGGCAAGGTGGCGCTCTACCAGATGAGCTACATCCGCAAAAATTGGTGCCTCCGGTCGGAATCGAACCAACGACACGAGGATTTTCAGTCCTCTGCTCTACCGACTGAGCTACAGAGGCCCAAAAACCGGAACGCTGAACGCTACATTTTTTGATGTCTTTCTCAGCGACGAATGTTATTATACTATATTCATTTTTAATTGTCAATATGTTTTTTGAAAAAAGTTTTTTTATTTTTTAGCTGTGCCATTCCTCACCGTTCAATAGCGTTTTTGTGGCGGCGATACAGCAAAAGACCGATGCACAAAAGGACAGGGAACGCGATTGCAGCCAGAATGCCTGTTTTCAAACTGCCGTCGAAAAGTCCCGATACGCCGCCGACCACAGTCGGGCCTACTGAACAGCCAAGATCACCCGCCAATGCAAACAGTGCAAACATCGCGGTGCTTCCCGGAAGTGTTTTGGCAGCAAGGCTGAACGTGCC
This sequence comes from uncultured Oscillospiraceae bacterium, assembly GCA_949299455.1. GTDB lineage: Bacteria > Bacillota > Clostridia > Oscillospirales > Ruminococcaceae > Paludihabitans. Next base: position 16,247 of record CASGAN010000035.1, on the reverse strand, counting down.
AGGCCAAAACAGACCGACCGACAGTCCGCACAATCCGCATCCGACAAGCGACAGTGCAGGCGAAGGCGAAAGTGTTGCAATCAGGTATGAGATGATACAGAGCACACCGCTTGCGAACATCGCTTTGGTGAGATCGATTTTTTCGCTCAGCTTTGCATACAGCGCACGAGAGGTTCCCATCAGCACAGCAAACATACACGGCCCCGCAAGGTCGCCGATTGTTTTCGATACACGCAGACCGCTTTCTGCAAATGCGGAAGCCCACTGGCTGATTGCCTGTTCCGATGCACCGGCGCAGACCATGAGCAGCATGAACACCCAGAAAACAGGTGTACGCAGAATTTTTCTGAGCGGCGTATCGGTTCCGGTGCTCTCTTCAAGTGTGCGGATCGGAACAAATGCAAAATAAACGGCGTTTATCGCCGGTACAAGTGCCCAGAGAAGCGAGAGAATCTGCCAGGAATGAATGCCGAACAGCGTGAAAAACACAGTGGAGAGCAGAATGACGGCCACACATCCCCAGCAGTAAAACGAGTGCAGCAAGCTCATTGCGGCTTCTTTTCGTTCGGTCGGACACGCTTCCACGATTGGACTAACAACAACTTCCACAATTCCGCCGCCAATTGCATAAAGCATCACGGCGAGCAGCAATCCGATGTACGGACTGGGCAGAAGATTCGGAAAAATTGCCATACCGGCGAGGCCGCAGGCGATCAGAATGTGTGCGGTAACGGCGGCGGTACGGTAGCCGATTCGATGAATGAGCTTTGCGCATGCAAAATCTACAAACAGCTGAAGCCCGAAATTGAGCGTGACAAGCAGTGTGATTTGTTCAAGCGGAATCGAGAAACTCGACTGGAACGTTAAAAATAAAAGCGGTGCGAAATTGACGACGATTGCCTGTGAGATATAGCCGAGATAGCTTGCGGCAATCGTATGGTTAAAATTCGTGCGGATCGACATGAAATCCGTCCTTTCTGAAAAGAAATGCAATCTGCTCTTTATGATACCATTCTGTTCTGCGAAAATCTACAAAAACATGCCTGTAAAAAACGACAAAAACCGACTTTGTTTTTGTTCCGTTTTAATGCATGGTACTGAATTTTAATTTTGTGTTACGAAAACATGAATGTTCACTGGAAAAGCCGCCGGCCATATGGTAAACTCTAAATGTTTGTGCGCTTCTCTTCTTTTAAAAAAGAGAAGAAAACGCAAAAAAGAAAAAGGGAGTTTTATCATTATGAAACAGGCACAGGGCAGTATTTACGAGCTCAACGGCGTGGTTCCGCTCAAAAAAGCGATCCCGCTCGGCATTCAGCACGTGCTCGCCATGTTTTTGGGCAACGTTTCACCGCTTTTGATCATCTGCGGATTGCTCAACATGGATGCGGCGCTCAAAACCAGTTTGATTCAAAATGCGATGCTCATTGCAGGCATCACAACACTCATTCAGCTGTATCCGATCTGGAAAGTCGGCTGTGCGCTTCCGGTTGTCATGGGCACAAGCTCAGGCTTTATCGGTACATGCAAAAGTATCGGCGCAACATATGGCTACGGCGCAATCATCGGTGCATCGCTTACAGGTGCATTGCTCGAAATTGTGCTCGGCTTCTTTATTAAACCGCTCAAAAAATTGTTCCCGCCGGTTGTCACAAGCCTTGTCATTATGTCGATCGGCTTGTCACTTCTGCCGGTTGGCGTCAACTATTTTGCAGGCGGATCGGGTGCTGCAGATTTCGGCGACCCGCGTCATTTGCTGATCGGCACGATTGTCGTCATCACCATCGTGGTATTAAAACAGTATACCAAAGGATTTTTGAGCGTTTCCTCGATCCTCATTGGTATTGTGGTCGGCTATATCGTGGCAATCTGCATGTGCATGGTTGACTTTACACAGGTCAAAGAAGCTGCTTGGATCAGTCTGCCGCGTTTTATGCCGGTCGAAATGTCGTTTAACTGGCAGGCAATCATTGCAATGGCAATTATGTTCGTTGCAACGGCGGTCGAAACGGTCGGCGATATTTCCGGTATCACAAACGGCGGTCTTGACCGTGAGCCGACCGACAAAGAGCTTTCGGGCGGCGTTATTGCAGACGGTGTCGGCAGCTTGATCGCAGCACTGTTCGGCGTGCTTCCGAACACCTCGTTCAGCCAGAACGTTGGTCTTGTCGCAGTCACCAAAGTCGTTAACCGTTTCTGCATCATGACCGGTGCAGTATTCCTGGTACTGTGCGGATTCATTCCGAAGCTGTCGGCAATCTTTTCCGTGATGCCGCAGTCGGTGCTCGGCGGTGCGGCTGTCATCATGTTTGCAATGATTCTTGTCAGCGGTATGCGTTCGCTGCAGCGCGAAAACCTCGAAGGCCGCAACGGCATGATCGTGGCACTTGCACTCGGCTTGGGTGTCGGTATCGGCATGGTTCCGGATTCGCTCGGCCTGCTTCCGGCTTGGGTTGGTCAGATCTTTGCACAAAACGGCATCATTATGACATTTGTCATTGCAACCGTTGCAAACCTGATTCTTCCGAAAGATAAGGAAGTCAAAAAGGAAGAAAGTAACGAGGAAATCAAAGAGACGGTTTCCGAGTAATCAAAACTGAATCAAAACGGCAGGATTCCCGGGGCTGTCTTCAATGCTGGGCGTAAAAAAACGTCTTTTGTTGAGGATAGTCCTTGTTTTATGATAAAATTCCCGATATAATAAAACTGGAGAGGAAGGGATTCATCTTATGAAAACAAAACTGATTTCGTTGATTCTTGTATTCTCATTCGTCATGACCTTGCTGGCAGGATGTGCAGCACCACAGAATCCGGAGAGTTCCAACTCGTCCGATTCTTCCGTGCAGAGCACTGAAATTACGATCACTGACCATGCAGGCCGTGAAGTGACACTCGAAAAACCGGCAGAGAAAGTTGTTTCTGCGTATTATCTGTCAAGCTCTCTGCTGATTGCGATCGGCGCACGTGAAAAAGTCGTCGGTATCGAAATGAAAGCGGACACCCGCGAGCTTTACAAACTGGCAGCGCCGGAATTTTTGGAATTGCCGGCAGTCGGTTCGGGCAAAGGCATCAACGTCGAAGAAACCGCAGCACTTTCGCCGGATCTGGTTGTGCTTCCGAAAAAACTGGCCGATTCCGCAGCGCAGTTTGAAGCGCTCAATATCCCGGTCATCGTGATCGATCCGGAAACACTCGACACCTTCTTAGAAACCGTTGAGATGCTCGGCAAAGCAACCGGATGCGAAGAAAAAGCAGATGAATTTATTTCCTACTATAAAGAAGTGATGGACGACGTGTCCGCACGTACAAAAGATCTCACCGATAAACCGACCGTCTATCTTGCGGGCAGTGATCTTCTGCGAACTGCAGGCAAAGGTATGTATCAGGATGATCTGATCACACTCTGCGGCGGTGTGAATGCGGCAGGCTCGATCGAGGACAGCCAGTGGGTGGAGATTTCGGCAGAGCAGCTGCTTTCATGGAATCCTTCGCAGGTATATCTTGTATCGTACTGCGAGAGCAGCAAAGAGGACTTTGCCGCACAGTTTGGCGCTGTGGATGCAGTTAAAAATAATGCGGTGTTTACATTCCCGAGCAATATCGAACCGTGGGATTATCCGACTGCATCGAGTGTTCTCGGTATTCTCTGGCTTGCAAACGCACTTCATCCGGACGTTGTAACAGCGGATGAAGTCAAAACTGCAACCGAAGAATTTTATCAGAATTATTTCGGCATTTCTGTTTCGGTGGAAACTGCCGCATAAAAGGGAACAATACAAATAAAAAGGAGCGTGCTGCATGAACAAACGGTTTTGGATGTTATTCCTGCTTTGGTGTGCATCACTGCTCCTTTCTGTTTGTATCGGACGGTATCCGCTCTCTGTGCCGGATATTCTGGCGATTCTTTCGGGGAATCCGCCGTCTGAAATGGCGTCGGCTGTGTTTTATTCGATTCGGCTGCCGCGTGCACTGCTTACAGCAGTAAGCGGCGGCGCACTCGCATTGTCCGGCCTTGCATTTCAGAATGTGTTTTTAAATCCGCTCGTGTCACCCGATGTGCTCGGTGTGACAAGCGGTGCTTCGGTCGGCGCGGTGTTTGCAATTCTGTTTTTGCCGGCAGGTGCGTTGTTTGTACAGACAAGCGCGTTTTTGTGTGGGATTCTGGTGGTTGTGTTCTGCATCTGGCTTGCGCATTTTGTGCGGCGTGATCGTGTGGTCGGGATGATTTTGGCGGGCATTGTGGTCGGCAGTCTTTCTTCGGCCGTGCTTATGCTGTTTAAATTCTTGGCTGACCCAACACATGAGCTGCCCGCCATCGAATACTGGCTGATGGGCGGATTTCAGAACGCAAACTGGCAGCAAGTGATCGTGGTGACGGCAGTGACAGTTCCGGCGGGAATTGTTTTATATCTGCTGCGGTTTCGCGTGCGGCTTTTGTCACTCGGTGACGATCAGACGAAAAGCCTTGGCGTTTCACCCGGGCGCGTGCGGCTTTTGACGATTGCGTGTGCGACGCTTTTGGTGTCGGCAGTCGTGTCGGCGGCCGGTGTTGTGAGTTGGATTGGCTTATTGGCACCTCATATTGTCCGATTGATGGGACAGAAAGATTTAAATGGGCAGACGGGAACGGTTTGCTTGTGCGGTTCGATTTTATTGTTACTGGCAGATCTGTGTGCGCGGTCGCTTTCTGGCGTGGAGATTCCGGTGAGTATTTTTACGTCGCTGTTCGGTGCCGCATTCTTGGCGGGATTGCTTGTGCGGTTCGGCAGAATGAAAAAAGGGGGCGGTCTGTTTTGAGATTTTCGGCAAACGGGCTGTGTGCCGGATTTTTTCGGCGCGAAGTGCTCTCCGATGTATCGTTTACGCTTCCCGAAAGCGGCATGGTTTTTCTGCTGGGGCCGAACGGTTCCGGAAAATCGACGCTTCTGCGGGTGATGGCAGGGCTTCATGCGCCGTCTGCCGGAAGCATACTATGTGATGGTCAGCCGCTCGAATCGTTAAAGCCGCGTGTGCGTGCCAAACAGATTTCGTATCTTCCGCAGCAGACGCCGCAGGTTTCGATGCGGGTGATCGACTTTGTAACACTCGGTGCGGCGCCGTATCTCTCGTTTGCGGAGGTGCCGGGCAAGTCGTACCGCCGTGAAGCGGAACAAATGCTTTCGGAGGTCAGTTGTGCGTCGTTTGGCGAGCGGATGTTTTCGGAGCTTTCAGGCGGCGAACAGAAGCTTGTGTGCTTGGCACGGCTGTTGATGCAGCACACACCGCTCATGCTTTTGGATGAGCCGACAGCAGGACTCGATGTAAAACATCAGCAGGAATATCTCTCGCTCGTTTCCGCGTTGATTCAGAAAACGGGACGATGTGCGGTTTTAAGCGTGCATGACCCAAATTTGGCGCTTTCGTATGCGGACGAGGTCTATCTTTTACACAACCGAACGCTTTCGATTATCAAGCGGGACGAATCGTTCGGACAGGCATTGCTTTTTGCACTGCGCCCGATTTACGGCATGCAGCTTTGTTTATTGGATGAAACCTGTTTTTACTGGGAAAAAAGATAAAGGAGGCGGTTTTTTGTTTACAGCACAAAACTATGTGACGGCATCCTCGCTGGAGGAGGCCTATACGCTCAATCAGAAAAAAGCGAATGCGATTCTGGGCGGCGGCTGTTTTCTGCGGCTTTCCAAAAAACGCATTCACACACTCATTGATCTGTCGGCGCTGTCGCTTGATCAGATCGAAGAATTTGACGAAGAATTTCGCATTGGCGCGATGGTGACACTGCGCGATGTGGAGACAAATGATGCGCTGCGTGCTTCGTTTGGTGACGGATTTTATGAGATGGTACGCCACATTGTGGGTGTTCAGTTCCGAAACTGCGCGACCATCGGCGGCAGCCTGGCGGCACGATTCGGTTTTTCCGATATTCTGACATTTTTGCTGGCGCTTGACTGTGAAGTGGAGCTTGCCCATGCGGGACGGATGCCGCTTTGCGAATATGCGGCAATGAAGCCTGACCGCGATGTGCTCGCGTATTTGTATGTAAAGAAAAACGGCCGCCGCGCTGTCTATCAGACCGTTCGCCAGACGAAAACCGATATTCCAGTGCTCGCATGTGCGGTGAGTGTGCTGGATGGTGAATATCGCGCAGTTGTGGGCGCACGTCCTGCTCGTGCAATGGCTGTTTCGTTCGATCCGGCGGACGCTGACTGGGTCAGCAAAACAGTGGATGCATTTTCGTTCGGCAGCAATATGCGCGCAAGCGAGGAATACCGCCGTCACCTGGCAGTGGTGCTTTTAACACGCGCTTATAACGCGATCAGGGAGGAATAACGGATGGTTGTGACGATTACGGTAAACGGAACAAAATATACGGACGATGTGTCGCCCGATCTGCCGCTTCTTGATTATGTGCGCAGCAAGGGCTGTCTCTCCGTCAAACGCGGATGCGAAACATCCAACTGCGGACTGTGCACCGTGCATCTGGATGGAAAACCGGTGCTTTCGTGCAGTGTGCTGGCGGTGCGTGCAAACGGCAGACAGGTGACAACGCTTGAGGGCCTTGAGGAAGAAGCGCGCGCGTTCGGTGCATTTTTGGCAGACGAGGGCGGCGAGCAGTGCGGCTTTTGCAGTCCGGGATTTATCATGAACGTGCTTGCAATGGCGCATGAACTCTCCGATCCGACCGACGAGGAAATCCGTGAATACTTGGCGGGAAATCTTTGCCGGTGCACCGGTTATCAGAGTCAGCTTCGGGCAATCCGCAAGTATCTTACTTCGAAAAAGGAGGGCTGAGGAATGGCATATGTGAATGCGCCGGTACGCAAAAAGGACGCAATGAGCCTTGTGACCGGCAAACCGGTTTATGTGGAAGATCAGATTCCGAAAAATGCGCTGGTAGTTAAACTCCTGCGCAGTCCGCACGCAAATGCGTTCATCACCTCGATTGACAAAACAGCGGCGATGAAAGTGCCGGGCGTTGTGTGTATTCTCACGCATGAGGATGCACCGAAATCCCGGTTTACAACGGCAGGGCAGACATATCCGGAGCCAAGCCCGTATGACCGTCTGATTCTCGATCGCCATCTGCGGTGTGCAGGTGATCCGGTGGCCATCGTTGCGGCGGAAACGGCACAGGCGGCAGAGCGCGCAGTGCGGATGATTAAAGTCAAATACGATGTACGAGAGCCTCTCCTTGATTTTCGTAAGGCAAAAGACAACCCAATTCTTGTTCATCCGGAGGACGATTTTAAAGCCCTCTGTCCGGTGGGTGCAGACAATAAACGAAACTTGTGCAGTACCGATGTGTTCGAAATGGGTGATGTCGAAAAGGAACTGGCAGCATGCGACGTCGTATGCACCCGCACCTATCACACAAAGGCAAACAACCAGGCGATGATGGAAACGTTCCGTACATTTACCTATCTTGATGAATACGGACGGCTCACGGTGGTGAGTTCGACACAGGTACCGTTCCATGTGCGTCGGATTCTTTCGAATGCGCTGGAAATCAAAAAATCACAGATCCGCGTGGTCAAACCGCGTATCGGCGGCGGCTTCGGTGCAAAACAGAGCGTTGTGAGCGAGCTGTTTCCCGCACTGGTCACGATGAAAACAGGCCGCCCGGCAAGCATTATCTATACCCGCGAGGAGAGCATGACAAACGGTTCACCGCGTCACGAAATGCAGATGACGGTGCGGATCGGTGCGGATAAGTCGGGTGTGATTCGCGCCATCGATTTGTATGCGCTGTCGAACGCGGGCGCATACGGCGACCACGGCCCGACAACAATCGGTCTGGTCGGTCACAAATCACTTTCCCTGTACGGCGGCCTTTCGGCGGCACGGTTTGCATGTGACGTGGTGTATACAAACACGATGGGCGGCGGCGCTTACCGCGGATACGGCGCGACACAGGGCATTTTCGCCGTGGAAGCGGCCGTGAGCGAGCTTGCTGCAAAGCTTTCGATGGACCCGTGCGAAATCCGTGAAAAGAACATGGTTGCAGAGGGACAGATCATGCACACGTATTACGGTGAGCCGTGCAACAGCTGTGCGCTCGACCGGTGTATGCAGAAAGCAAAGGAAATGATGCACTGGAACGAGAAATATCCGCGTAAGGTGCTTGAAAACGGACATATCCGCAGTGTCGGCGTGGCAATGGCGATGCAGGGAAGCGGTATTTCCGGCGTAGATATCGGCAGCGTGGAAATCCGTTTGAACGACGACGGATTCTATACACTTTTGGTCGGATGTACCGATATGGGTACCGGCTGTGATACGATTTTGTCGCAGATGGCGGCAGACTGCCTTGAATGTGACATCGATAATATTGCGGTGCGCGGCGTTGACACTGATCAGTCACCGTATGACACCGGTTCGTATGCATCGGCAACAACATATGTGACCGGTATGGCAGTGGTCAAAACATGTGAAACACTGCGCAAAAAAATCATAGAAATGGGCGCCTCCATGCTCGGTGCAACTGCGGACAAAGTAGCGTTTGACGGCAAGCGTGTCTATGTGCTCGCCGACGAAAGCCGCGCGGTCACGATTTCCGAAATCGGCTATGCAAGTTATGAGGGACACAACCACTGTCTGTCGGCGAGCGAGTCACATTCTTCGCCGATTTCGCCGCCGCCGTTCATGGTCGGTATGGCGGAAATCGATCTTGATCCGCTGACCGGTGAGGTGAACGTCGTGGATTATGTCGGCGTCGTCGACTGCGGAACGGTCATCAACAAAAACCTTGCACGCGTGCAGACGGAGGGCGGTATCGTACAGGGCATCGGCATGGCGCTGTATGAGGATATTCGCTACAGCGAACGCGGCACGATGCAGAACAATTCGTTCATGCAGTACAAGATTCCGTCGCGTCTTGATCTGAACACGATCCGCATTGATTTTAAAAGCAGCTACGAGCCGACCGGTCCGTTCGGTGCAAAATCGATCGGCGAGCTTGTCATCAACACGCCGTCGCCGGCAATTGTCGATGCAATCTATAACGCAACAGGCTTGTGGTTCGATACACTGCCGGTACGTGCAGAGGACATTGCTTTGGGATTGCTCAAAAAATGATCGATCTCATTTTGTTGGCCGGGGGTACGTCCAGACGGTTTGGCGGTAAAAAGCTCACTGCGCTGTTTCACGGCCGACCGCTTTACGCGTATGCGTTTGATGCGGCGAATGCGGTGACCGATCTTTGCCGGGTAACAGTCGTGACAAATGAGGAAGCACTTCGTACGACAGCCTATCGGATGGGATTTTCTGTGGTGGATGCACCGCCGCCCGATGAGGGTATTGCGGCTTCGATTCGGGCAGGTGTTGCGGCAACGAATGCACAATCGCCGGTGTGCCTGATGGTGTGCGATCAGCCGCATTTCACCGGAGAACTTTTATGTGCGTTCCTGCTTGGATTTTTAGAAAGCGGAAAACTGCTCGGACGTGTGTATTCGGGCGCCACACCGGGCAACCCGGCGGTGTTTGCAGAAGAATTCCGCGCGGAATTACTTCGATTGACAGGCGACAGTGGCGGAAAACAAATCTTTTTCGGCAGAGAAAATGAGATTTACCGCTTTTCTGTATGTAAAGAAGCACTTTTGGATTATGACACGCCCTGGGAAAAAGAATCATAAAAAACATCCGGACATGGGTTTCATGTCCGGATGTTTGTATGTATGAAAATCGTTTGACTCAGTCAAGTTCGCCGTACCAGAGGCGCAGATGATTCACTAAAATGCGGTTGATTTTTTCGTAGCCTGCCGCAGACGGATGAATGCCGTCGAGCAGGTAGTGCGGATGGTTATACGCGTGAATGTTCGCGGCAGTGCGCAGATCGACAACCGGAAAGCAGAGTGAACGCGAACGGGAGAAAATCGCCTGTTCGTAGTCGCGAAGTGTGTGTCCGGAGGCGTTTTTTGTTTCATACGCTTCGGTGCATTCCGTACAGCGGTCGGGTACCTGCCAGCGGGGAAGCGGCGTCATCATCACGAGTTCGGCCTTTGGCGCGGATTTGCGCAATGTATCAACTGCGAACGAAAGCGCACCGTAAAAAGTGGTGGGATCATCACTGTCGGGAGTGCCGAGCGGCGCACCCCAGTACCAGTCGTTTGTGCCGTGCCAGAGAATGATGAGATCTGCGTCCGGATGCAGTCGTCCGGATGCGTTTAACAGCGAAACGAGATTGTCCGGTGTGGTCAGCGAAAGCCCGCTTCCGCCGATTGAATGATTATATACGGTGTCGAGCGAGAGCGATTCTTTCAAAAGCGGCTCGTATCCGCCGCCGTAATCTCTTGTGGAAATGCTGTCGCCGTAGATGGCGGCTGTTTTGAATGGTGTGGACATAGAAAAATCCTCTTTTTAAAGAAATTAAAACGTTTCGCTGAACGCATCGGCAAACCACACGTTTTTGACGGTGAATGTCCGTCCGTTTAGGTAGCCGAGCAGGTGATCGGTGTCGGAAAATGCGAATGTCAGCTTATATGAACACAACAGCTGATGCTTTTGACCGTATCTGCGGTTCGTCGCGTTGCTTCCGTATTTGCCGTCACCGATGAGCGGATGTCCGACATAGGCGAAATGCGCGCGAATCTGATGGGTACGGCCGGTCAACAGTTCGACTTCTACCAGGCTGTTTTCTTTGCTTTCTTTTAATACTTTATATTTCGTGAGAATCGTGCGTCCGTTTTTCTGCGGTTTGTCAAATACGCGGACCAGGCTTTCGTTTTCATTGCGGACAAGAAAATGCGAAAGCGTCGCCGATTTTTGCGTAAAATGGCCGCTTGCAACACAAAGATAGTATTTTTTCAGTTCTCTTTCCTTGATCCGCTCATTTAAAATGCGGAGTGATTCAGCATTTTTTGCGGCAATGACGATGCCGCTTGTATTGCGGTCGATGCGGTTGCATAACGACGGTGTGAATGACTGCTCTTTTTTGGGATCGTATTCGCCTTTTTTGTATAGATAATGGAGAATCCGCGCAATCAGTGTGTCGGCGGAGTGGTCGTTGTCCTCATGAACACATAGTCCCGGTTTTTTGTTTGCAAGCAGAATGTTTTCGTCTTCATAGACAATGTCGAGTTCAGCAGGCGCGGACAGAAAATCGTATTCCTGCGGTACGGAATCAAACAGATCGTCGTTTAAATAAAGGCAGACCACATCGCCGTCACACAGCCGGTAGGAAATCTCTGTGCGTTTGCCGTTTACTTTGATTTTCTTTTGACGGATGGCGCGGTAAAGTAAGCTCTGCGGCATCTTGGGTACTGCTTTTTTTAAGAATTTGTCGAGCCGCTGTGCGGCGTCGTTTGGCTTTATTATAAATTGTTTCAAATTCGTTGCTCCTTCTGGGTAACATCTGGGCTCATTATAGCACACAACAAAACACGGTTCAAATAAAACATGCGGTTTTGCGGGGAAATTTGTTGCAAGATCGCGCGTTTTGCGGTATAATAAAAAAGATAAAATCCGGTTTTTTAAAAAATTCCGGATTTTTTTATGAAACAAAACAGGAGGGCTAACAACATGCAGGCATATAAAGAGGAATTTATTCGGTTTATGGTGCGTTCGGGCGTGCTGACATTCGGCGATTTCACAGCGAAGAGCGGCAGAAAAACACCATATTTCGTCAACACCGGCAACTATAAAACAGGTGAGCAGATTGCAAAACTCGGTGAGTTTTATGCAAGCTGCATCGAAGAACACGTCAAAGGCGGATACGATGCGCTGTTCGGTCCGGCATACAAAGGCATTCCGCTGTGTGTTACTGCGGCGTCCGCACTGTACAACAACCACGGCGTCAACACCAATTACTGCTTCAACCGCAAAGAGGAAAAAGACCACGGTGAGGGCGGCTCGATCGTTGGCTATAAATTAAAAGACGGCGACCGTGTTCTGATTGTTGAGGACGTTGTGACTGCCGGCACTGCTGTGCGCGAGACCATGCCGATCTTAAAAGGTGCAGCAGACGTTCAGGTTGCAGGTTTGATTATTTCGGTTGACCGTATGGAAAAAGGCCAGGGCGACAAATCCGCTGTCCAGGAGATCTATGAAAACTACGGCGTGAAAACATATCCGCTCGTCACCGTTCGTGAGATCATCGAAGTGCTTTACAACAATCCGGTCGACGGCGTTGTCTATATCGACGATGAAACCAAAGCACGGATGGAAGCATATCTCGAAAAATACGGCATCTGATCGAATTTAAGCAGTAAGGGAGAGGCGCCACCATGGCAGACGCAGAAAAGGATCTGCACGGCGGACATCGCAAACGAGTGCGGTATCGGTTTTTAAATTCCGGGTTTGATCAGTTTGAAGATCATCAGATTCTCGAGATGCTCTTGTTTTATGCACTGCCGCGGATGGACACGAATGAGCTGGCACACCGGCTTATCAATCATTTCGGCAGCTTGTCGGGTGTGTTTGATGCATCAGTAGAGGAACTGACTTCAGTCAAAGGTGTGGCGGAAAATACGGCGGTGCTGTTAAAAATGATCCCGCCGCTCGCTAGGGTGTATCTGACAGATAAACAGCAGTCCCATCCGGTGTTTGATTCGCCCCAAAAGATCGGTGAATACCTGGTGGAGCGTTTTGTCGGACGCACGAATGAAACGGTGCTGCTGTTGTGTATGGATTCGTCTCTGCGGCTTCTTTCCTGCGAACTGATTGCAGAGGGAAACAACACCTCTGCGCATGTCGATATGAAAAAGGTCGTGGAACGTGCAATTCGCCGGAATGCATCGTGTGTGATTTTGGCGCACAATCATCCGCGCGGACTCGCACTTCCGTCGAACGAAGATATTTTACTGACGCGTGAAGCAAAACGCACGCTGTCCGCTTTAGAAATCACGCTTTTGGATCATGTGATTGTAGCGGACGGACTTTGGTTTTCGATTGCGCAGAAATATCCTGAACTATAATGTTACAAAACCGCACCGGTGTTTCGCGAGATATCGTTAACGGAGAATGTATGTAGTATGTACCCGGAAAGCATTCTGCTTTCCGGGTACTGCTTTTTAAGCAGTCATTGCTGTGGGACGTGCGAGGACTTCAATAGCGGGCATCCCATTCTGTTCGGGTAGTTGGAATACATAATGGATAACAATAGGATTTCCACAGGTACGGGAATATTTCTCGAACTTTTCATATACCTCGATCCTGCGGATAAACACCCGCAGCAGTTCCGGCGTCAGCTTTGGCATCTCAATATAAGATTTTGCCTTGTCAATAAACTCTCGTATGCATTTTTCACGCATATCTATTTGATCGATACGCTCGGTGATAGTCTTCAGTTCCTGTCGCAACTCCGCTTGCTCCTGCTCGTATCCGCCCGACATCACATCATACCGTTCGGGCGTGATTCTTCCCGTTACACGATCCTCATACAGACACCGAATGATATTATCAAGTTCCTTGATGCGTTTTTCAATCTGTACCTTTTCACGCTCTGCAGTTTTGTAGAACTTTTTGGCTTCGGCTTCACCGTTCTGTGCTGCCATCGAATAAAATTCTTTCGGCTGTTCTCGGGCATACGCTGTTACCATTTTTAGATTGTGCAATACGATTTGGTCAAGTACATTTTCCCGGATATAGTGTGCGGTGCAGTCGGTTGTCCGTCTTTGGAAACCTCCGCACTGAAAATTGTTGCTTTCCGGTTTGATGGTTTTTCCTCGGTGCAGATACAACCGGCTACCGCATTCCCCGCAGAAAAGATAGCCTGCATACTTGTCCATTTCCCCTTGCTTGTCCGGGCGCTTTCTTCCGGCAAAATGCTTCTGTACCAGTTCAAAGGTTTTGCGGTCAATGATTGCTTCGTGTGTATCTTTGAATATGAGGACGTTTTCGGGATCGTTCTTCAGTCTTTTCTTCAGCTTGTTGGACTTGGAATAGGTTTTGAAGTTGACGGTGTCTCCCACATATTCTTGATTAGCAAGCATTTTGCGCACGGTTGTCTGCGCCCAGTGATACGGTCTTGTTAAATCAGGATTGCCTGATTTGCTGCCTGTTGTCTTGAAAGTATATACGCTTGGGGATATAATCTGCTCTCTGGAAAGCCTGTCGCAGATTTTTACGATACCGATACCGCTTGCATACATCTCAAAGATGCGTTTGACAACCGGCGCTGTTTCCGGATTGGGAATGAACTGTTTCGGATTGTCCGGGTTCTTCATATACCCATACGGGATGGTTGACCCGATCCGTTCCCCACGCTCTCCTTTGGCTCTTTGCACGGCTCTGATCTTACGGCTGGTATCTCTTGCGTAAAAATCATTGAAATAATTTTTAATGCCGGAGAAATCGTTGACGCCGTTTGCACTGTCCACACCATCGTTGATAGCAATGAACCGGACATCATACTGCGGGAAGGTGATTTCCATCAGCATTCCTGTCTGCAGATAATCTCTGCCGAGCCTCGACTGGTCTTTGACAATTATAATGCCAACCTTACCGCATTCCACATCAAGCATCATCCGCTTAAAGCTTGGGCGATTGAAATCGGCGCCTGAAAATCCGTCATCCACATAAAACTGAATGTTTGGAAAGCGATGTTCTTCTGCGTACCTTTGCAGCATCAGTCTTTGGTTTTCAATGGACAGCGACTCGCCAAGTCGTTCGTCCTCCTGAGAGAGTCTGCAATAGAGTGCTGTTATTAAATTTCTGTTTGTATTTTCGGTTGATTGCATTTTCACATTTCCTTTCCGAGCGAGGTTTCGCTCTGTCAAACCGAATAGGATACGACCACAACATATCACTACTCTGGTCAAAAGTCCAGCGGCAATACTACTAACTTTTTTGACCGTTTATCAGATATTTGAATTTGTCTTTGGCATATCCCGCATCTGTTCCGACAGGGAAGCAAGCCATTACAGGATACTGCTTTCCGTCAATGTTCAGTACATATCCGAGACCAATGTTCTGATTTTCATTTGTTCCTGCTCTCAGCATTAGAATTTTCTCACGCCTTTTTCGCAATAATTCAAAATCGATTTCTTTCATAAAATTCCTTTCTGCCTTTCGGCTGTCAAATTTAAAGCGACTGTGTGTCCTTGCGTTTAAATAAATCATCGAGTCTGACTTTGCCTCTTGTGCGGCGGACATTGCGAACCGCTTCTTTGCGCATTTCTTCAATTTCACTCGGAGTAAAATCTGTAATTTCTGAAAACATCCGCATGATGAGTTCTATTTCTACAGCGTAACGGAACATACTTTTTGCAATCTGCAGGGTCTGCGCTTCGCTCATCTCTGCGATTGCTCTCGATAATTTTTCGCTAATCACCGTATCATTTTCTTTAAGCAGCTTGTCCGCAATCAGGTTATCTACGGCAGAGGAAATAAAATCATTGCGGGAACGGTAGCCATATTGCTTTATGAAGTTATCCATCTTTACTATCTCTTCTTTGTCCAAGTACAGACTGATTCTCTGTTTGTATTCCGAATCCATATTTGCTCCTTTCCCGGCGTTACACCAAACAGCAACGCCGTATTTTATTGCCTGAAACGCCTTTGTTTCGGGATTTTCCCATTTCAGCAGCCCTGTTTTTGACATCAAAATCCAAAACAGGTGTACCTGCAACCCCTAACCGCAGCAACGGTGCAAATCTCTGAAAAACGCCGTAACTACGCCGTTCTTCGGTCGGCATTGCCGTCCGATGTGAACCGAAACGGCTCCTTTAGGTGCCGTTGCTTTCTCCTGCTTGCTTTTCGACTCGGAAAATTTGCTGTTGCAACCCCGTATTATCTGCCGACCGATTCGGTGCGCTTCATTCGGATTGTTGAAGCCGCCGTATTCGCCCCACAAATCGCCCACAGCGGCTTTTTGTGTGCTCGGTTGGGTAGTTCGTGGTCTGCTCTTTTACTCGCCCACAATTGCGAGACAGAGGGCAAATCCTTTCCAGTGACGAGTGTGACGATATTTTTGGGAGCAGAGACTGTGACGATACCGTCCTCCCAATAAATTAAGCTGTGTCAAGGGTTTGCGGACTTTGTGACGGTTCTTTTCCACACACCGTTTCAATCGTCATATCGTCATTACCGTCATAGATAATCAGCAGCTCCCTGCGTTTTCTTGTTCGGTTGCAGGTGAACTCTACCCCCATATTTTTCAGCTCTTTTTCATAACGGTTTAGTTTTCGGGTGAGGACATTTCCGTTGATCCCGCCGCCCAGCTTTTCAGATAGTTCACTTGCCGTTCCGCAGAATCCTTTTTCTGCTGTCAGATAGTTCATCAGCAGAGGGAAGAATACTTCGCTCTTTAA
>CASGAN010000034.1 GCA_949299455.1 uncultured Oscillospiraceae bacterium | reverse complement strand
TCTTATTCTACAACAAAAGGAGTTTTTCTTTCTACATCATCGCCATAAGCCTTTTTTTGAACCACTCGCCTAGCGAGTGGTTTTCGTTATACAAAAAAGCCTGCTGTCTTAACGACAGCAGGCTTTTTCTTTGTTTATTTTTCGTTTGGATACATTGCGCGCAGAAGCGGAATGCCGTATTCGCGTTTGGTACCGGAAAGACGTTTAATATACGCTTCGAGCTGACCGCGGCAGTGCTCCGGGCCGCCCTCTTTCATAACCGTCCACATCGGATCAATCGGATAGTTCGAACGTTTCATCATCTCGTCTACCCAGTCAATGATGATCTTCGCGCCCTTTGCGCAAAGCTCCGGATGCTCCGCAGCAAGATTATGAAGCTGATGCGGATCTTCTTTGACGTTAAACAGCATCTCTTTTGGGAACAGATGATAGCCGCCGTGAACGGTGCGGATATACACATAGTCGTCAAACCGCGCCGAACGCTGGCAGACATGACAGCACTGTGTCAGCACAACAGAATCCTTCGAGCAGTCTGCACCTTCCAGAATTGTTTTTGCATAGCTTGTGCCGTCGTAGATATAATCGGTGCCGAACAGCGGAGTGCCGAGCAATTCTTTGATTGTCGGGAGCAAATCGACGTTGTCATGGAAGCCCTCCGCGACAAATCCTTTTTTGCCGCCCGGCCATTTGATAATCATCGGGATATGGCAGGTCGGTTCATCCGCCGTGCCATGCTCGCCGTAAAGTCCGAGTTCGCCGATGTTTTCGCCGTGGTCAGACGTAATGATGATTGCGAGATCCTCGTCATACAGTCCTTTTTCCTTGAGCAGATCGACGATCATTTTGATGTTGTCGTCCGTATAGCGAACGCCGCAGTCATAGTTGTCGATGAACTCTTTCATCTCTGCCATCGTGCTGATCTTGCCCGGATGACGCGGGAACTGCGCGTTTTGGTCGTCGTTCCACATGTTGATTTCGTTGGCACCGTGCGGACCTATGTGCATCAGATGCTCTGCAAAGATCTCCTCGGTAATCCAGTTATCGCACAGCGGCACGTCTTTGAACGGATTTCCGAACGAAGCCGGCGCGCGATACGGCGTATGCGGGTCCCAGAAATGCACGTGCATGAACCAGTTGTCTTTTTGGCCGTTTCGCTCGATCCAGTCAAGCACATGCGGCGTGACGTCTTCCGCCGATTCGCCGCCGCGCTTGCCGACGTTATACATCTCATTGAAGCCGCTGTTGAACCACCACGACGAATGACGCTCCGCAAAGGTCGAAAACGACACCGTGTGCATGCCGGCACGCCGAAATTGCATGAACAGTCCGTTTTCCGAATAGTCGTCTGTGAAGTGGCGGCTTTCTCCCTGCAAGCGGAGATCTGCCGCTGTGCCGCCGTGACCTACAACGCCGGTACGAATGCCATATTGACCTGTAATCAGCGATGCACGCGACGGCAGACATGGTGCATTCGGGCAGTAATAATCCGCAAAGCGGACACCCTCTGCTGCGATGGCGTCAATCGTGGGCGAGGTGTCACGGCCATACCCGTAACATCCGAGATGATCGCTTCGCAGTGTGTCGATGTCAAACATCAAAACTCTCATTGTTGATTCCCTCTTTTTTCCTATTCTCAAGCGTTCACACGGCGCTTGCGCTCCGCGAGATACGCTTCAAATCGCTCTTTGTCGGCATTTACAATCAGTTCTTTCGGAAAATCCACTTCATCAAGCATTTTTGAAACGAGCGGAACTTGTCCGATACGATATGCAAAATGTGCGTCGGAATTCACCACCGCACGGCATCCGTGCTTTTTGCAGAGCAACGCGATTGTTTTGCAATTTTCGGCACTTGCCGGACGCGAACTGAACGTGCCTTCGTTAAATTCCACGAGCTTTCCTTCTTCTGCAAATACACGAATGGCGGTATCGTAATCATACGGATAATCGGCAAGTCCACTGTGACCGATGACATCCACATGACGATTTTTCGCCGCACCGATGTATGCCTGTGTGATTTCCTCCACACTCGCAGGCGCTAACACCGGTGAATGAATCGACGCAACCACAAACGAAAGCCTTGCAAGCTGTTCGTCTGTCACATCGAGCCCGCCTTCATAATCACAAATATTTGCCTCAATTCCGCGCAGGAGCTTTACACCAAACAGCTCATCCGGCAGAATGCGCAGGTTTTCAAAATGCCACCAATGCGGCGCATCGGTCATCTTAGGTGCATGATCGGTCATGCCTAAATACAAAAGGCCGATGCTTGCGGCAAACTGCGCGTTCTCTAAAATCGTGGAGTACGCATGCGTGGAAGCGAGTGTGTGCGTATGTGTATCTGCAATCAGCTTCATTAAAACCCTCCGGTGTTATTTAAAAAAGGTCCCAGTTTTTCACGCTTGTCGAATTCTCAACAGGCATGCCAAGGTTCTGCATGAGTTCCTGTGCAGCGTTATAGCCCATCTTTTTCTGACGGTTGTTCATCGCTGCAACCTCAAGAATAATTGCCAAGTTTCTGCCCGGTTTGACCGGAATTGTCAGGCACGGCACCTGAATGCCCAAAAGTGTTGCATATTCGTTTTCCATGCCCATACGGTCATATGCTTTTTTCGGGTCCCACAGTTCAAGCTTTACGATCATATCAATTTTTTCGGTCACTTTGACAGCGCCCATACCGAACAGACGGCGTGCATTGATAATGCCGATGCCGCGCAGTTCCAAAAAGTGACGGATATTCTCAGGCGATGTACCGACTAGTGTCCGGTTCGATACACGGCGGATTTCAACCGCATCATCTGCAATCAAACGGTGACCGCGCTTTACAAGCTCAATCGCTGTTTCGCTCTTGCCGACACCGCTTTCACCCAAGATAAGCATACCTTCGCCGTATGCTTCGATCAAAACGCCGTGACGCGTAATACGCGGCGCAAGCTCAACATTCAAATAAGACAAAAGTCCCGACAGAAAGCTCGAAGTGTTGTCGCTTGTTCGCAGACAAGCCACGCCGTTTTCCTTTGCAGCCTCCAAAATTTCGGTAAAAATATCGAGCCCGCGGGTGACGATCAATGCGGGAAATTTTAATTTAAAAAAGTTATCGATTCGTTTTTTGCGCTCTTCGTCGGGGAGCTGCTGCAAATACGCAATCTCGCTCAAGCCAAAAATCTGAATCCGCTTTTTATCAAAATATTCTGTAAATCCCGCAAGATTTAAGCCGGGACGATTGACGTCTGCGCTCGAAATCAATACGCTGCCTTCCTCTTGTGGCATATAAATTACTTCAAGACCAAATTCTCTGACAATCTTATCAATATCTACTGTAAATGTTGAAGCCATATTTTAAGCAACCTCCTTAAAAGTCATATCAGACCGACTTTATTATACACGAAATCATACGGACATTCAATCGTTTCTTTGAATAAATCTGTGTAAAACATGCATAATAGCAAAAGAATCAAAAACGGAGGAACCTGTATGCTTGTTGTCTTTTTCCGCGCGCTGTTTTTATATTTTTTCATCACACTGGGCGTGCGTTTGATGGGAAAACGTCAGCTCGGCGAATTGCAGCCGGCGGAATTTGTCATTGCGATTTTAATTTCAAACATCGCTTCCCTGCCGATTGAAGACACAAGCATCCCCATGGTGATCGGAATTATTCCCATCTTTGTTCTGGTTGCCTGTGAGGTGATTGTATCGGGGATTTCATTAAAATCAAGACGATTTCGTTCGATCATCTCCGGCAGGCCTGTTGTCGTCATCCATGACGGTGTGATTGATCAGGAAAAACTGCGCACACTTCGATTCTCTGTTGACGACCTGCTCGCCTCTTTGCGCCAACAAAATGTGTTCGACGTGTCCACAGTGTGGTATGCGATTGTCGAAACGACCGGAAAGGTCAGTGTGATTCAAAAATACGGCGAAAGCCCTGTGACTTCCAAAGAATTACATCTCACAGGACAAAACGAAACGCCGCCTGATCTGATTATCAGCGACGGCAAATTCATCAAAGACAACGGTCAGGACAACGACGCAATCCAAACAAAAGCAAAAACTGCTTTAAAGAAAAAGCATCTGACCGTCCAGCAGGTGTTTTTGATGACCGGAACCAAAGACGGTGCGTTTACCATTGTAAAAAAAGCGCAAAGGGGAAAATCCTCATGAAACGTGTACCCGTTGCCGTCGCAATTCTGCTTCTGTTTTTATGTGTGGCGACACTTGGCATTGTGTATGCCAAATCCACCTGCACCACAATGTCCGAATACGCAAAGACCGCACAGCAATATTGTGAAGAAAACAACGCCGCAGATGCTGCCGAAACGATAAACAGGATGTCTGCTTATTTTGAAAGCAGACACCCTGTCTTAAGTCTTTATGCACGTCATGATGAACTCGAAACGCTGGACACCAATTTAGTTGTTGTCACAGAACAAGTCGCAGTCGAAAATCTGAGTCTTGCCGCTGTGACACTGTCCGAAATCAATTTTATGGTCAATCATATTTACGAGCGGGAGCTTCCGAGTTTTCATAATCTGTTTTAACGCGATCGGTTCTGCATCTCTGCAAGCTCCGCCAAAAAGCTGTCAATATCTTTAAAATCCTTATAAACAGAGGCAAAGCGGATATACGCCACCTCATCAATATCACGTAATTTCTCTAAAACCAGGCGGCCGATCTCCGCGGAAGGAATCTCCTTTGTCATCTGGTTTGCAAAATAGGTTTCGATCTCAAAAAGCAGCTGATCAATGCGCTCTGTGGAAACCGGACGTTTGACACATGCACGCTGAATTTTTCCGCGAAGCTTTTCTCTGTCAAACGGTTCGCGCGATTTATCCCGTTTTACCACCATAAGCGGTACTGTTTCTATTTCTTCGTAGGTTGTAAAACGCGTTCCGCACTTTAAACATTCACGTCTTCTTCTAATTTTTGCTCCATCTTCACTTTGACGTGAATCAACCACGCGGCTTTCCAAATTTCCGCAAACACTGCATTTCATCGACCGAATCTTCCTTTCGTGCACATCTTCGCTGTAAAAACAGCACCTGTGCGCTTCCATCAAACCAAAAGGTTTTCCCACTTTTTCAGGTTTGGTGTCCTCATTATAGCAGATTTCATTCACGGATACAAGCAAAAACCAACGTCTGTGCCGAAACCAGATCTTCTACAACATCAGCAAAATGAACCGGTTCAACCTCCTCTTCTTTTAAACAAACCAAAATGGATTCCACAAATGACCGATCCTCAGAAATTTCCGGTTCTTCATAAACAGTTTTTCCTGTCAGCTCATCTGTAATCCTGATACCATACTGGCTCTCATCTTCACCCGCCTGCGTACACGTCATTTCTGCTTTTAAATGTTCCCAATGCTGCATCGTTTACTCCTCCAATAATTTGTATATCCTGCACAATCTGAGCAGGTGATTCACATTATATTCCAATTATTAGATTTGTAAATACACGATACAGCGAAAAAATCGCATGATTTCGACACTGTTCGACTTCTCTCCACGGGGAAAATCAGAAAAACGCTGCACGTCTGTTGAAAACCGCAGCGTTTTATTTTATATGAACAAAATATTTATATAATGTTTGTGCATTATAACAGTTTTAAATTTTCATGACTTGAAAAGATTTCTGCTTCACTTTTTAACAAATCACGGTATAATTCAACAATTACTCCACCATCATATCCGACCGCGCGCAGTGCATCCATCGTCTCTTTTACATAAGAAGAGTCTTTCTCGATGGCACAGCAGTCACAATCCGATGTTCTGCCGCTGATATGCACATGGCAAATCTGACGCCCAAACTGCCGGACAAACGAAACCGGATCAACACCCGAACGAAGCGCCTGTTTATTGTCAAACACAAACCGGACATCGCCGTCAAGATACCGGCACATCTCTGAAAGGAATGAAACCGACCGGCTTTTGCACCGCTCCACATTTTCCTGTGCGACTGTGATCCCAAACGTTTTTCCAAGATCCCGCAGTACAGCAAAACGCTCATAATATTCCCTGTCGTCCAAAGATCCCTGCTTTCGGTCACCATGGAACACGAAAATTTCTGCACCCAGCAGATTCATCATCTCAAAGTACCGTTTGTGATACTCAATTCCGTCCTGAAACCGCCGCGGATAATTGGTAAACAGCATAAACGGTTCAAACGCGCACGTATACGGATGCACGGAAAGAATCCGCATGCCCGTTTCTTTGGCAGCCTCTTTCATTTTACGCACATAAGATAATTCTAATTCGCTCGCGGTATTTAAAAAAATCTCACAGCAGGAAATATGGCGTTTTGAAAGAAGCCGCACGCTTTCGAGCGTCTCCTGCGGATAAAAACACGCGGTCGAAATTCCATACTGCACACACTCATCCCCTTTTCTCTTTATGTTTTAGTATAGCACAGATTTCACTGCAAAAAAAGAGAAAAAACAACGTCCAAAAGCGGCTTGTCAAGAACAAAAAAGTGTGCTACCATACGAGTAAAGACAACAAAGATTGGAGCGTGTTTTGTATGGCAGCGATCAAAATTACCGGCGACAGCACGATTGACCTTTCAAAAGAATTGCTCGAGCGGTATCAAGTTGACATCATTCCCTTGTATGTAACGTTTGGCGAAGAATCAAAAAAAGACGGCGTTACGGTAACGCCCGAAGATATTTACGCTTATTTTGCACAGACAAAAATGGTTCCGAAAACAGCGGCAGCTTCTGTGCAGGATTATATCGACTTCTTCACCGAACAGCGCAAACATCACGATGCAGTGATCCATTTTAATATCAGTTCGGAGTTCTCAAGCACACATCAAAACGCCTGCATTGCCGCAGCAGAAGTCGGCGGCGTGTATCCGATTGACTCAAGAAACCTTTCGACCGGTTCGGCACTCTTAGTGCTCGATGCGTGCGACATGGCTGCACAGGGCAAATCGGTGGAAGAAATTTTGGAAGCAATCAAAAAGGAAACCGATTTGGTGGAGGCAAGCTTCATCATCAATACGCTCACCTATCTGCACAAGGGCGGCCGCTGCTCCGGTGTTGCGGCACTGGGCGCAAATCTGTTAAAGCTTCGTCCTTCCATTTTGGTGCAGGACGGAAAAATGAACGTCGGCAAAAAATACCGCGGCGCATATATCGGATGCATGGAAAACTACATCAAAGACCGTCTTGCAGGGCGGACCGACATTCGTACCGACCGCGTGTTTATTACACACACCAAATGTGATGATGCCTGCCTTGAAGCGGCACGCCGTGCCGTCAATGAATGCATGCCGTTTGCAGAAGTGCTCGAAACGACTGCCGGATGCACCATTACCACCCACTGCGGTGAAAGCACGCTGGGTGTGCTGTTTGTACGCAAGCCCGAATAATGGTTGACTTTTCTTCATTTTTTGGATATACTATAGCTTATATATGAACAAACGCGAAGAAAAGAAGAGTACGCACAGCGGATGCCAAAAAGAGAGCCCGGTCAGGTGAAAGCGGGCGGCAGACAACCTGCGGAACATGGTCTTGGAGCGGCATCGGTGAGTTTTTAAAAAATAAACCGGTGACGGAACGCACACCGTTATTCTGTGCACAATGAGGCACGGCAATGCCGTGTGAATTTAAAGTGGTACCACGAAGCATAAGCGCTCTCGTCTTTAAACAAAAGACGGAGCGCTTTTTATTTTGCAGGAGGTTTTTATCATGGCAGAAAAATTTTATATCACGACAGCGATTGCATACACATCGCAGAAACCGCACATCGGCAACACCTATGAAGCAGTGCTGACCGATGCAATCGCACGTTATCACCGTTTAAAAGGCGACGACACCTACTTTTTGACCGGCACCGACGAGCACGGTCAGAAAATCGAGGACTGCGCAAAAGCGGCGAACATCACACCGCAGGCATATGTTGACAACATCGCCGATCAGATTCGTACCATCTGGGACAAAATGAACACATCGTATGACCAGTTCATCCGCACAACCAACCCGAATCACGAGCGCGTTGTGCAGAAAATTTTCAAAAAGCTCTATGAGCAGGGCGACATCTACAAAGGCAAATACGAGGGCTGGTACTGCAAACCGTGTGAATCGTTCTTTACGCAGACACAGCTTGTGGACGGCAAATGTCCGGACTGCGGCCGACCGGTTGAAAAAATGTCGGAGGAAGCATACTTTTTCCGCATGAGCAAATATCAGGATCGCCTGATGCAGTATATCGAAGAGCATCCGGACTTCATTCAGCCGGAATCCCGCAAACGTGAGATGGTCAACAACTTCTTAAAACCGGGACTTCAGGATCTGTGCGTGTCCCGTACCTCATTCTCGTGGGGTGTTCCGGTCGATTTTGACCCGAAACACGTCGTCTATGTCTGGATCGACGCGCTGTCGAACTACATCACAGCACTCGGCTATGATCCGGACGGCTCAAGCGAGCAGTTTAACCACTACTGGCCGGCAGATGTGCACATCATCGGCAAGGACATTCTCCGTTTCCATACGATCTATTGGCCGATCATGCTGATGGCACTCGATCTGCCGCTGCCGAAAAAAGTGTTCGGTCATCCGTGGATGCTGTTCGGCAAAGACAAAATGAGTAAATCGCGCGGCAACGTCATCTATGCGGATGAGATTGCCGACCAGTTCAGCGTCGACGCAGTGCGCTACTATATGCTGAGCGAAATGCCGTACGGTCAGGACGGTGCTATCACCTATGAAACTGTGATCGCGCGCTATAACGCTGATCTTGCAAACACACTCGGCAACCTCGTCAACCGCACCATTTCGATGTGCCACAAATACTTCGACGGCGCACTTGCACCAGCTTGCCCGCAGGGTGAAATCGATGAAGATCTCGTGTCCTGCTGCAAAAACACTTTTGCAAGCTACTGTGCAAACATGGACAGCCTGCATCTGGCAGATGCATTGTCAAACGCAATGGATTTAGCGCGCCGTGCAAACAAATACATTGACGAAACCACACCGTGGACACTCGCAAAAGACGAGGAGAACAAAGACCGTCTGATGAACGTCATGGCAATGCTTGTAGAAACGATTCGTTATATCGGCGTCATGCTCCGTCCGTTTATGCCGGAAACTGCTGACAAGATCTTCGCACAGCTCAACACAGAAGCCGTCTCCTTTGAAAGCCTCTCCACATTTGGTGCAAACGGCATCGAAACCGTCGGCACCGCTTTCCCGCTGTTTGCCCGTATTGATGAAAAGAAAAAACTTGAGGAGCTTGAAGCATTTGTTGCAGCTCGTGCAGCAAAAGCACAGAAAGAGGCCCAAAAAGCAGAGGAAAAACCGGAAGGCGTTGCACTCATCGGCATTGACGACTTTGCAAAAGTCGAACTGCGCGTTGTACAGATTCTCTCCTGCGAAAAGGTGAAAAAATCGGATAAACTGTACCGCATCATGGTCAACGACGGCGAGAAAGAGCGCCAGATCGTCAGCGGAATTGCCGCATGGTACAAAGAAGAAGATTTGGTCGGCAAAAAGGTCATTCTCGTTGCAAACTTGAAACCGGCAAAACTGCGCGGTGTCGAGAGCAACGGCATGCTGCTCGCTGCCGATCAGGGTGATCGTGCTGTTGTGCTGTTCGTCGACGATGCAGTTGACTGCGGCGCGCACATCCACTGATTAGGAGGATAAAATGGTTTCGGGTATTTTTGATTCCCATGCACATTATGACGATGAACGGTTCCGCGATGATCTGCCCGATGTACTCTCACATCTCACGCAAAACGGTGTGTGTGCAGTGCTCAATGTCGGCTGTGACGAACAAAGCTGTTTGTCAACCATTTCGCTCGCAAAACAGATTCCATGGTTTTATGCAGCAGTCGGCATCCATCCGCACGCGGCAGACGAACTGAGCGAACATTGGATGGATACGCTGATGCCGCTGTTTTCCGAAGAGAAAGTGGTGGCACTCGGCGAAATCGGACTTGATTATCACTGGGATACGCCCGACAGAGAGAGCCAGCGTGCCTTGTTTGAAGCACAGCTTCAGCTGGCGCAGCAGGTCAATCTGCCAGTGATCATTCACTCGCGGGACGCTTGTGCCGACACGATGGAACTTCTGCACAAATACAATCCGCGCGGTGTTGTTCACTGCTTTTCGGGTTCTGCCGAAACGGCAAAGGAAGTTGTGAACATGGGAATGTATGTCGGATTCACCGGTGTTGTGACGTTCCCAAACGCACGCAAAACGTTCGAGGCGGTGCGTGCTGTTCCGATGGAGCGGCTGCTTTTGGAAACGGACTGCCCGTATATGGCGCCGGTACCGTTTCGCGGAAAGCGGACGACATCCGATATGATTCAGTATACCGCACAGGCAATCGCGGAACAAAAAGGACTTTCTGCACAGGAAGTCATTGATATTGCACGCGAAAACACCTGCCGGTTGTTTGGGATTTCACTGTAATAATATGAAACAAAAAGAGGCTGTCTGATGACAGCCTCTTTTTGTTTTGATGATTCCGGTGGGTTCTTTTCTTTGATGATTTTTACGATGTTGTAAATTTGATATGGAATATAGAGTGCTACGCCGGCATAGAAAATACACGCCGCTGTAATGGGCCAAAGAATAGCAGCGACAATTTTAAACGGAAGAGATCGCTTTTTGAAAAATGTCACAGCAAGAATAACGTCCGACAGAAGCATACTAAACCCAATTCCGCCCAATAATCCCCAATAAAAAAATGAAACCCATTTGTTTTCAAAAATGAGCGGCCCAATACATCCGACCGCACCATAAATGAAGAATGCGGAAGCCAGCACACACAATGTGGTAATCAAATATGCGATTCGGTTGGTTCTTGACATCTTATCTCCTCGTTTCATCGATCAAATCCTTCACTGACAGCATAGCAGATTTTCCTTCCTATTACAATCTATTTTTCAAATAAAAAATCCCCAGTGCAGCTTCCATAAAAGGAGCCATACTGGGGATTTTCACTTCGTTTATTCAGTAAGTATACCTTTCAGAACATCATCAGATGCGCTGTTTTCTCTTGCTGTATGCCACAAAAGCCGACAGAGAAGCCAGCATCAAAACAACAACCGGGAAAACGTTTGCGTTGTCGTCTGTGTCCGGAGTGGTGATCGCTCCAGCTTTTACATTACAAAGCACATAGGTGCTGAAATGTTCAAGCTCTGCAACAACCTTTTTGTTCGATGCATCCACTGTAATTTTGATTTCTTCTGTCTTTCCGTCTTCTGCAACATAGAACATTTTCAGATTCTCAGCAGACAAATTAGCCGGCAGATCAAATGTAACTTTTACTTTACCATCCGGCTGAACGACTGCATTATCAGCGGTAGCAGTAAACTCAAATACAGCAATTTTATCCTTTACAGCAATTTTGCTCAACGATTTTTGCGCGCGCTCGAAAATCTCACCTTTTTGAACGCTCTCCACTTTTACAACTGTGTTTTCAGGAAATGCGTTGTCACCTTCAACTGTTACGCCATCAGGTGTTTCATAGACGACTTCTCCATCACCATCCGTAGACGGCGAATCATCCGGTGTAATCATATCGGATGTATCAGGCATTGTTTCAATTTCTGTGCTTTCGATGATTTTTGTCAATTCACCGTCATAAATATATATCATTGACTTTAATTCAAAATATCTGATATAATAAAAACACACTCCAAAACACCCAACCCATAAAAACGGCACATAAATAATTTATTTTAACACACCAAAAAACACACCAAAACCCAAAAACGGACAAAAAGAGAGACACCCGCCAAACACGGCGGATGTCCCAAAAACCCTTTATTTATGCGGTTTTTCGCTTATTTGAAGTAGCGATTGAGAAGTCCCTCGAAAGCCTTGCCGTGACGAGCTTCGTCGCGAGCCATCTCGTGAACAGTGTCATGGATTGCATCGAGGTTTGCAGCTTTTGCGCGTTTTGCGAGGTCAAATTTGCCTGCGGTTGCGCCGTTTTCAGCTTCTACACGCATCTCGAGGTTTTTCTTTGTAGAATCGGTAACAACTTCGCCCAGGAGCTCTGCGAATTTTGCAGCGTGCTCAGCCTCTTCATAAGCTGCTTTCTCCCAGTACAGGCCGATTTCCGGATAACCCTCTCTGTGTGCAACTCTTGCCATTGCGAGGTACATACCAACTTCGGTGCACTCGCCCTGGAAGTTTGCGCGCAGATCAGCGATGATGTCTTCGCTGACGCCCTGTGCAACGCCTACAACGTGCTCAGCTGCCCAAGTCATCTCGCCAGCCTGCTCTGTGAATTTCGAAGCCGGTGCTTTGCACTGCGGACATGCTGCCGGAGCCTCGTCGCCTTCATGAACGTATCCGCAAACCTGACATACCCATTTTTTCATAATTATTTCCTCCATCATTTTCATGTATTATTTGTTTGTTTTCGGTTCTGTTTTGACCTTGGCTTAATTATACCGTATCAGTATACTTAAGTCAAGTCTTTTTTTCAGAAAATTTGTAAACAGATTATGTTTTGTGTTACAATAGGGCTATCAAGAAAAAAGGAGACACTCATGAACATTCTGCTCGTTGGAATCAACACCAAATATATTCACACAAACCTCGCTGTCCGGATTTTAAAGCGCTATGCCGCACCGCGGTGTAATAGCCGGATCGAAACGGCGGAATATACGATCAACCAATACACCGATGATATTCTGCGCGATATTTACTTAAAAAAGCCGGACATGATCGGCTTTTCATGCTATCTTTGGAATATCACGTTTGTACAGATTCTGATGGATGCGCTCAAAAAGGTGCTTCCAGACTGCATTCTGTTTGTCGGCGGACCGGAAACAAGCTTTGACAGCGCAGACGTCCTTGCACGCACCAAAGCTGATTTTGTCATCCGCGGCGAAGGCGAAATTCCGTTTACCGAAGCGGTACTTGCGCTCGAACAAGGTCAAACGCTCGAAGGTGTTCGCGGGATTACATGGCGCAAACTGACGGGTGAAATCATCGAAAATCCCGATCCTACTGCACCGATTGATATGGCGGATGTGCCGTTTGTCTATACGAAAGAAGAACTACCGGCGCATCAGATTGTCTATTACGAAGCGACGCGCGGCTGTCCGTTTTCGTGCCAATACTGCCTATCCGGTCATAACAGCCGTGTGCGCTTTCGCCCGCTTGCGCAGGTCTATGAAGACCTCTCATTCCTTCTCTCCGAAAATGTGCCGCAGGTCAAATTTGTCGATCGGACATTTAACTGCAACCGCGAATATGCCATGGCAATCTGGACATATCTGCGCGAACACGACAATGGTGTCACCAACTTTCATTTTGAAATGGCCGCCGAACTGATTGACGAAGAGATGATCGGCTGGCTCTCTGATGTGCGTCCGGGACTGTTCCAGTTTGAAATCGGTGTGCAGTCAACAAATCCCGAAACACTCAAAGCCGTCAAACGCATTACACTTCCGGACAAACTCACCCCCGTCATCACCGCATTAAAACAGTCGCAGAATATTCATCTGCACCTCGATTTGATTGCAGGACTTCCGTTTGAGGGGTATGACCGTTTCAAAGAGTCATTCAACTATGTCTACAGTCTCTCCCCTGACCAGCTTCAGCTTGGCTTTTTAAAGCTGCTAAAGGGCTCAGGACTCTATCAAAATCGCGAACAATACGGTCTTGTCTGCCGCAGTGACGCACCGTATGAGATTTTGTGCACGCCGTGGATTTCGTTTGATGAACTGCTGCGACTCAAACGAATTGCGGAGATGGTAGAACTTTATTACAATACAAGACGGTATCGTCAATCGCTTTCGGCGCTTCTCTCACAGTTTGCAACGCCGTTTGACTGCTTTGAAGCGCTTGCCGATTTTTATGAGGCAAACGGCTACCACTTAGCGCCACATACAAAGCTTGAAAACTACACAATCCTATTTCGGTTTTATGAATCGATCGCACCGGAACGCGCCGAATGGTTCAGCTGGCTTCTGCGGTTTGATCTGTATGCACACGAAAAGGCAAAAAAGCTTCCCCCATTCATGGATGAAGGCAAAAAAGCAGAATATCACAGCCGGATCTATGCGTTTTTCGACGATCCCCAAGCCCGTGCAAAGTATCTTCCCGAATATGCAGAGATGGACACGCGGCAGATCATCCGCAGTGCGCATATTGAAGTATTTCCGTTCAATCCTTTTACCCACACACCCGGTGATACTGCCGTTTTATTTAACTACCGCCGGCTGACTTTTGATAAAAACGCATCTGCTGTGATGATTTCTCTCTAAAGATAATTTTTCGATTGATTCCATAAAACGAATAAGAGGAAATTTTCCGCTATTCAATCAACCAAAGCCCTAATTCTACACAGGGAGATGAATTTATGTACACAATTACGATTTGCGGAAGCATGCGATTCTCAAACGAGATGAAAGCGATCGCATTCATCCTCGAAAGCAAATACGGCTATAACGTTTTACAATGTACCTATAATGAACAGAATACAGAAATTACATTAGAAATGCAAGAAAATCTAAAAAAGGCGCATCTTGAAAAAATCAATATGAGCGATGCCATCTATGTTGTCGACATCAATCACTACATCGGCTGTTCTGTAAAACAAGAAATCGAATATGCTGAGAAAAGAAATATAAAAGTTATTTTTCACAGCGAGGAAACGGCGCCTTATACTTTTACCTAAATACAGTCAAATTTCTTCTTTATTCATCGCGATACCGAAGAAGAAAGCGCCTTTTCTCAAAACACGGAAAAGCCAAAGTCTTCGTTTGATAAAAACGCATCTGTTTCTGTGGTTGCGCTTCCCTTTTCCGATCTTCTTTAAATCAGCATCACATCACTTCGCCTGTGACCTACGGGTCACAGGCTTTTTTACATGTATTTCACGCAGAATCTATCGACATCTAACGACACGAATGTAGACAAATCGATGTTTGATGTGGTACACTTAACTTGTTGTTTATATAATATTCATAAATGAACAAGCGTACCAAGAAAGGAGTCGCTCATGCCTGCGAATTACACCCATTATGTATTCGGAAACGCCGTGCTGAACGTGTTGGATGATCCAATAAAACAAATGATCACCGATCACTTGCAGTCATTTTTCACCGGCTTGCACGGACCGGATCTTTTTTTCTATCACCATCCGTTTTCAAAACAAAGTCTGCGGACATACGGATCATTTCTGCACGATCAGCCTGCCGCACCGTTCTTTCTTCATGGCGCAGAAATTGTCCGGCAAACAAAAAATGATGTGATTCTCTGCTATCTGTTCGGGTTTATCTGCCATTTTGTATTGGACAGTGCATGTCATGGATACATCAACGCATATGAAAAACAGCATGGCGTTTCCCATGCCAAAATTGAGGCCGAGCTCGACCGCTGCTTTATGGATCAGACCGGCGTTGATTTTCACACGACAAACAGCGCGGCGCATATTAAAAAAAGTGAATCACTGGCCGAACAAATTGCACCGCTGTTTGAAAATGTGCGTCCTGCACAGCTTACCCAAGCAATGGATTCCATGCATCGGCTGAGCGAACTGCTCGTCCCCTCTTCAAAAGCAAAAACAGCGCTGTTCAGCGGATTGTTGTCCATACATCCGAAAACACGCTTTGTCCGCGATATGATTCCGTCAAATACGCCATCGCGTAAATGCAGGATGTCCACACATCATCTGCAAAACGTATATGAACAATCTGTTCCGAAAGCCGCGGCGATGTGCCTTGCGTTTCTCGACACAGTACAAAACAACACGCCGCTGCCGGATTTGTTTTTCTATAATTATGAATCAGAACTGAAAAAAGGAGAACCGGTATGAAAAAGATGACCTCGCTTGAGAAGCGTTGGATTTTATATGATGTAGGAAACTCAGCGTTTGTTCTGCTTGTATCCTCTATTCTTCCGATCTATTTTAAAAACATTGCGGAGTCGGCAGGTGTTTCTGCTGCGAATTCTACCGCATACTGGAGCTATGCTACCTCCATCTGTACTGTCATTTTAATGGTTTTAGGTCCGATCTTCGGAACACTTGCTGACACAAGCGGATTCAAAAAGCCGATTTTTACGATGTTTATGATGCTCGGTGTGCTGGGATGTGCGGCGCTCGGACTGCCGCTTCACTGGCTGTTGTTTTTGGCGGTATTTGTGATTGCAAAAACCGGTTTTTCAGGAAGCCTGATTTTCTATGATTCCATGCTGCCTGACATTACAACGGATGACCGTGTAGATGCCATTTCCTCACACGGATATGCCTGGGGATATATCGGAAGCTGTATCCCGTTTATCGGATGCCTTGTGATGATTCTGACAGCAGAACAAACCGGTATTGGTACCATGACGGCCACAATGCTCTCATTGGTCATTACCGCTGCATGGTGGCTTCTGTGCACACTGCCGCTTTTGCGCAGCTATCATCAGGTACACAGCGTTGTCCGGCCAAAACAGCCGATACGCGAAAGCTTCCGCCGAATCGGCGCCTTTTTCAAGGATATCCGCAGTCAGAAAAAAACGCTGTTTTTCCTGCTGGCATTTTTCTTCTATATCGATGGTGTCTACACTATCATCGATATGGCAACCGTCTATGGCAAAGATGTCGGTATTGACGACACACAGCTGCTGCTTGCGTTGCTGTTAACGCAGATTGTTGCCTTCCCGTTCGCGATCCTGTTCGGTAAAATCAGCAAACAGTTTTCGTGTGAAAAGCTGATCGGCTTTTGTATCCTCGGTTATTTGTTCATCGGACTGTTTGCGCTCCAGCTTGACAAAGCATGGGAGTTTTGGTTCCTGGCGGTTTGCGTTGCGGTGTTCCAAGGCGCAATTCAGGCACTTTCACGGTCGTATTTTTCGAAGATTATCCCCAAAGAAAAATCAAGCGAATATTTTGGATTTTTCGATATTTTCGGAAAAGGCGCTTCGTTCTTTGGCATTGCGATGATCGGTATTTCCACACAGCTGACCGGCAATTCCAAACTGGGTATTGGTCTGTTGTGTGTGATGTTTGTGGCGGGATTCTTCCTGTTCAAGCAATCTGCAAAACAGCCGATTGGGAAATAAACTCACAGCGAATAAAAGCAAAAGAGCCGCTCAAATTGAGCGGCTCTTTTGTTATCACAGGATAAACCTTATGTCCTTATCAAATAAAAAAACCTACGATCGCAAATGCTGACCGCAGGTCTGGTTGGGGTAGCTGGATTCGAACCAACGGAATGCAGGAGTCAAAGTCCTGTGCCTTACCGCTTGGCGATACCCCAATAAATACAAATGGGGTGGATAATGAGACTCGAACTCACGGCCTCCAGAGTCACAATCTGGCGCTCTAACCAACTGAGCTATATCCACCATATAAAATTGGCACGCCCAACAGGATTCGAACCTGTGGCCTACTGCTTAGAAGGCAGTTGCTCTATCCAGCTGAGCTATGGGCGCATATGTAAGGTTATCGCCACGATTCAAAATCGCAGTAAAAAATGGAGCGGGTGATGGGAATCGAACCCACGCGACCAGCTTGGAAGGCTGGGATTCTACCATTGAACTACACCCGCATGATGTGTTTTCCTCTGTCGCTGACGACTATTGCATTATATCAAATCGGACGTTATTTGTCAAGCGTTTTATTGAAAAAATATTTTTTGATTTTTCTGCTCCCGATTTGAAAACGAGATTTCAATCTGATATAATAAAAGAAAAAGTTCTTATCCTAATTTGGAACGGAGTGTTATCAATGAAAATTCGCAAAGCGATTATTCCTGCTGCCGGACTTGGCACACGCGTGCTTCCTGCAACAAAATCCATGCCAAAAGAAATGCTTCCGATTGTCGATAAACCGGCAATTCAATATATCGTGGAAGAAGCCGTTAAGAGCGGAATCGAAGATATCTGCATCATCACCAGCCGCGGCAAAGGCATCATCGAAGATCACTTCGACCGTTCGCCGGAGCTCGAAAGCCGTTTGCTTGAAAGCGGCAAACAGGCAATGTATGATGAAGTAGTTTCGATCGCAAATCTCGCCAACATCACCTTTATTCGCCAAAAGGAAACAAAAGGTCTCGGTCATGCTGTGTACTGCGCAAAATCTTTTGTCGGTGACGAGCCGTTTGCTGTTTTATACGGCGATGATGTTATCATCGGTGAAGATCCTGTTTGCGGACAGCTGATGCGCGCATATGAAGAGTACGGTCTCGGCTGTGTAGGTATCAAAGAAGTTGCAATGCAGGATATTTTTAAGTACAGCTCGATGAAAACAGCGCTTCTTCACAACAATCTGTATCAGATCACCGATATGATCGAAAAACCGAAAGATGAAAGCCAGGTTTTCTCTCTGTTCTCCATTTTAGGACGCTGCGTGCTTCCGGCTAAAATCTTTGATATTCTTGAAACGCTTCCGAAAGGTGCCGGCGGCGAATATCAGCTCACGGACGCAATGAAAATTCTTGCACAGCAGGAGGGTATGATCGGCGTCGACTTCACCGGCACACGGTATGATATGGGCAACAAGCTCGGCGTGCTGAAAGCAATTGTTGAAGTTGGCTTAAAGCATAACGAAATCGGCGAGGGATTCCGCGAATATCTTTTGGAAATTGCAAAAACACTTTGATAAATAAAAAATATAAAAAGGCAGGAGTAAAATCCTGCCTTTTTTATATTTTGAATAGCCTTACACCTGCGCAGGCTAAGCCTGTTTCCACTATTCTACTTTAAAAGAACACTCACAATAAAATAAAAACCTGCGGTGAACATAGATTGCTCACCGGCGGGCACACTCGCTTTTCCCCCTTAAAAATAAAAAAAACTAAGCCCGGACGCGAATGACGTCCAGACTTAGTCTGGTGGCTCCCCCAACTGGACTCGAACCAGTGACACCCTGATTAACAGTCAGGTGCTCTACCGACTGAGC
>CASGAN010000033.1 GCA_949299455.1 uncultured Oscillospiraceae bacterium | reverse complement strand
TCAAGTCGAGCGTGATGACATACATGAACGTTCTATAACAGCAATTCAGGCATTAAATTTATCGGATGATGAGTTGAGAGATGAAATGCTTGAAGCAATTGATCGAGTCATTATTTATAGTAATGACGAGTTAGAAATACGATGGAAACAAGAAGATATCTTTAAACAAATTCATGTGGATTATGCCATCAATCAATAAAGTGACAAAACGCTCTTTTCTTCGGAAAGGGGCGTTTTGTCCTAAAATAACACCGATAATGATTTCTTGCATCGGTTTGGAAAATAGTGTAAAATACAGAGAAACCGTATGAATACTGACTTTTTCGGGATCATAAATTTTTTTGTCCTATCTTGACATTCATCGATGATCTTGGCAGGGTGGTGATTCCAAAGGAAATCCGCAGAACATTTCGCATCCGTGAAGGTGATCCGCTCGAGATTTTTATTGCGGGCGCAGGCGAAATTATGTTTAAAAAATACTCGCCGATTGGAGAAATCAGTACTTGCGCATCCGCATATGCAGATGTGTTAGCGAAAGCGGGAGACATGCCCGTGATTGTCTGCGATAAAGATCATGTGGTTGCTGCAGCGGGCATTTCCAAAAAAGAAGTGCTCGATCGCCGCGTTTCACATGAGCTTGAGGAATTGATGGAGCTGCGCCAGCCGATTAATGCAGAAGAAGGGGAGAAACATCAGATTTTTCCGATTGAGGGATTTTCCCGAACTGCTACGGCCGGTGCACCGGTGATTGTTGCAGGAGATGTGGTTGGATATATCGCGGCACTTCCTGAAAACAAACGGGTAAATGAATCATTTGCGCAGACAATACGTGTGACTGCACAACTTTTGGCACGTCAGCTTGAAGAATAATGAAAAAAACAGTTGCAATTTCTAAAGAAATGTGCTATACTTGTTGACAGTAATAAGGAAAGGTTGAAAGACTGGGAAGCATCCCAGTCTTTCATTTGTTTTAACGGGAGGCAGATGTGTGAAACGAAAAACAAACAAAACAGCAGAACTTGTCTACGATTTGGCGAAGCCGATTGCAGACGAACTGGGACTCACCATTTGGGATATTCGTTTTGAAAAAGAAGGTTCCATGTGGATTTTGTCTGTCATCATCGATAAAGAGGGCGGTGTTTCCCTCAATGATTGTGAGGCAATGTCGCGTCCGCTGGATGCAAAACTGGATGAGGTAGACCCGATTGAACAGAGCTATTGTCTGGAAGTTTCTTCGGCCGGCATTGAGCGTGAACTTTCAAAAGACTGGCATTTCGATGCATGCCGCGGCGAAACGGTTGTTGTTCGCCTGATTCGTCCGTATAACGGTGAGCGGGAGTTTGTGGGTGTGCTCAAAAATGCCGAAAACGATACCGTAGTCATTGAAACAGAAGAAAACGAATACGAATTCCGGATGAATGATATTGCATTTGTTCGGTTGTATGTCGAGTTCTGAATAGATAACGTTTACATACCAACAGTGAATGATAGAAAGGGATGGGTTACAAAATGATGAATAACCACGAGCTGTTTGAGGCGCTGGAGGCGCTGGAGCGGGAAAAAGGAATCAAAGCAGAAGCGGTGCTTGACAGCATTAAAAATGCAATCGCAGTCGCAGTGCGGAAGTATTATAATGTAGGTGAGAATAACGTCGAAGTTGAGCTCAATCAGGAAACACGTAAATTCCAGGTTTCGATTGTAAAAGACATCGTCGAAGAAGTCACCGATCCGACTACACAGATTAGCTTTGAAGACGCTTACGAGAAAAATAAACGCGTTCGCGTGGGTGCACGTCTGAGCATGCGTCTGGATACAAAACAGATCGGCCGAATTGCAGCACTTTCCGGCAAAAACTTGATTCACCAGGGCATCAACGATGCAGTTAAAGCACAGCTCATGGAGCAGTACCAGAGCAAGCTGCATGAAATCGTGAATGCACGCGTGCAGAAAATCGAACCGCGTACCGGTAATGTAACCGTTTCGATCGATAAAAACGAAGCGATTTTGTTCGCAAGCGAGCAGATCCCGGGCGAAACCTTCCATGAGGGCGATTTCA
This sequence comes from uncultured Oscillospiraceae bacterium, assembly GCA_949299455.1. Classification (GTDB taxonomy): domain Bacteria; phylum Bacillota; class Clostridia; order Oscillospirales; family Ruminococcaceae; genus Paludihabitans. The sequence continues at coordinate 18,228 of CASGAN010000033.1, read as the reverse complement.
TTAAAGTGTACGTCAACGATGTCGTGAGCAGTGAACGCCGCTGTACGATCAAAGTGACTCGTACACACAAAGATTTGGTCAAACGTTTGTTTGAAAAAGAGGTTCCGGAGATTTTCGATGGAACGGTTGAAGTAAAATCCATTTCCCGCGAGGCTGGCTCCCGCACAAAAATCGCTGTGTTCAGCAAAGATCCGAACATTGATCCGGTCGGCGCATGCATCGGCCAGAGAAATTCTCGTGTGTCCAACATCGTGAAAGAATTAAACGGCGAGAAAATTGATATCATTAAATACAGTGAAGATCCGGCAGAGTTTATTGCGGCTGCATTGGCACCGTCTTCGGTTGTTCGTGTTGACATTTTAAGTACCGAAGAGCGTACCTGCCGCGTCATTGTACCGGATATGCAGCTTTCGCTTGCAATCGGCAACAAAGGTCAAAACGCAAAATTGGCTGCAAAACTGACAGGCTATAAAATCGACATTCGCCCGGAAAGCAGCGACCTTGAGGAAACAGAGGTAAGCAGTGATACCGAGGCACAGCAGCCGGAAACAGAATCGACAGAAACAGTCGCAGAATAAAAAACGGGGAATTTGTTTTTGGTGTATCTGACTTGATTGCCGGAAAACAAAAAGGAATAAAACAGGAGGAGTTTCCATGCAAAACCGAAAAGTTCCCATGCGAAAATGCACCGGATGCGGTGAAATGAAGAACAAAAAGGAACTGGTACGCGTTGTAAAAAATAAAGAAGGCGAAGTTTCGCTTGATTTAACCGGGAAAAAGGCGGGCCGCGGCGCATATGTTTGCAAAGCGCTTGCATGTCTGCAAAAAGCGCGGAAAACACGCGGGTTTGAACGTGCGCTTTCCTGCAAAATTCCCGAAGAGGTCTATGACCGAATGGAACAGGAGATTGATACGGATGCATAAATTGCTGCAGGATTTGGGGCTTTGCCGCAGAGCCGGTGCACTGTGTTTCGGCACGGATGCGACCAAGGAAGCGGTAATGAATAAAAAAGGCGCATTGATCGTTTGTTCGACATTTCTTTCCGAAAAATCAAAAAAAGAAATGCGCTTTCTCTCCGAAAAAAGCGGTACAGCGCTTCACATGCTTTCGCATTCATTCGAAGAGATCGGCGCGATTGTGGGAAAACCGGTTGGTGTGCTTTGCATCACCAACGCATCACTCGCAGAAAAGTTTCTTACAGATGCAGATACACAGCAGACAGTTTAAGGAGGAGAAAGAATGGTATCAAAATATAAACTCAACGATTTGGCAAAAAATCTGAATGTGACCGCTGCAGACATCAATGCAGTTTTGGGCGGAGATGTTGTACGCAAACCGAATACGGTGCTCACAGAAGAGGAACTGAATTTGGTGTTTGAACATTTCACACAGGCAAACGCTGTGGAGAGCTTCAATGACTATTTTGCTTCGGCAGACGAACCGGATGAAAAACCGGCTGAGAAAACAGCAGAGGCAAAAAAAGAAGAGAAGAAACCGGCAGAAAAGAAAGCTGCCGCAAAACCGGCGCCGAAACAGGAAGAGAAAAAACCGGCACAGAAACCTGCAGCGGCAAAACAGGAGAAAAAACAGCCTGAAAAACCGGCAGCACAAACAAAACCGGCACAGCCTGCAAAACAGCCGGCAAAACCGGTCGAGAAAAAGGAAAAACCGGCAGAAAAGAAACCGGCTGAGCAGGTGGTTCGCCGTGTAGATACCCGTACGGTTGAAGTAAACCTCGATAAATATAACGAGCATTACGATCAGCTTGCACCGCAGCAGAATAAGAGAAGCGACAGTTTCCAGCGCAAACAGAAAATCAATCAGAAATCGCAGCAGCGTGCAAAACAGAAATATTCGACAAAACGCGAAACCGAAGCACAGAAACTGCAGCGTCTGGCACTCGAGCGTGCAAGAAAACAGCAGCTTAAAGTGCTCATCCCGGATGAAATCGTTGTTTCCGAGCTCGCAAGCCGCCTGAAAGCAACCGTTACCGATGTCATCAAAAAATTGATGGGCTTGGGCGTCATGGCAGCACAGAATCAGGTCATCGACTTTGATACCGCTTCGATCGTCGCAGAGGAAATGGGCGCAAAAGTTGAAAAAGAGGTTGTCGTGACAATCGAAGAGCGCTTGATCGACGACAGCGAGGACAACGCAGATGAGCTCGTGAGCAGAAGCCCGGTCGTTGTTGTCATGGGCCACGTTGACCACGGCAAAACATCGCTTCTTGACCGCATTCGTCATGCTTCCGTCACCGCAACTGAGGCCGGCGGCATCACCCAGCACATCGGTGCATATACCGTGGAAGCAGACGGCAAACAGATCACCTTCCTCGACACCCCGGGCCACGAAGCGTTTACTGCAATGCGTGCACGTGGTGCCGCTGTTACCGATATTGTCATCCTCGTAGTCGCTGCTGACGACGGCATCATGCCGCAGACAGTTGAGGCAATCAACCATGCAAAAGCTGCAAACGTCCAGATTATTGTTGCAATCAACAAAATTGATAAACCGCATGCAAATCCGGATAAAGTCATGCAGGAACTCACCGAGTATAACCTCGTTCCGGAGCAGTGGGGCGGCGATACGATTTGCTGTCCGGTATCTGCTGTGACCGGCGAGGGTATCGATAACTTGCTTGAGATGGTCAACCTTGTTGCAGAGGTTGCAGATTTGAAAGCAAACCCGAACCGTCTGGCAAAAGGTACTGTCGTCGAAGCACGTCTGGACAAAGGCCGCGGCCCGGTGGCAACACTGCTTGTCCAAAACGGTACACTCCACAGCGGCGATGTCATCATCGCAGGCATGACCGTTGGTCACGTCCGCGTCATGACAAACGACAAAGGCGTTGTGGTCAATGAAGCAGGTCCGTCCACACCGGTTGAGATCACCGGCCTTGCTGAGGTTCCGGCGGCAGGTGATATCTTCAATGCCGTTGAGGATGAACGTCTGGCAAGAGAGCTGGTCGAGCAGCGTAAATTCGATCAGAAGGAAGAGCAGTTTAAACAGTATCAGAAAATCACACTCGACAACCTGTTCAGCCAGATTGCAGAGGGTGAAGTCAAAGAACTGCCGCTCATCGTCAAAGCAGACGTACAGGGTTCTGCCGAGGCGGTCAAACAGTCGCTTGAGAAACTCACAAACGAAGAAGTGCGTGTCCGCGTCATTCACAACGGCGTCGGCGCTGTCAATAAATCGGACGTCATGCTCGCACAGGCATCGGGCGCAATCATCATCGGCTTCAACGTCCGTATGGATCAAGCAGTCCGCGATTCGATCGAGCAGGACGACGTCGAAATCCGTCTGTACCGCATCATTTATGACGCAATCGATGACGTGAAACAGGCAATGAAAGGCATGCTCGCACCGAAAACACGTGAAGTGGAGCTTGGCCGTGCAGAAGTTCGTGCCGTCTATAAAATTTCGAACGTCGGTACCGTTGCAGGTGCATATGTCATCGAGGGTAAGGTTGCAAGAAACGCACTCATCCGCGTGGTTCGCGATGGCATTGTGCTCGCAGAGGACAAAATCGACTCGCTCAAACGTTTTAAAGATGATGCCAAAGAGGTGGCACAGGGTTATGAATGCGGAATCGGTCTTGAGAAATTCAACGACATCAAAGAGGGCGATATTTTTGAATCGTTCATCATTGAGGAGTACCGCGACTGATTTCGTTTGATGAATAGAAAGGAGCAGCTATGGCTTCGATTAAAATCAGCCGAATTTCGGAAGATATCAAAAAAGAGCTGGTGGAAATTTTCCGTGAGGTCAAAGACCCGCGGGTTTCCTCCATGCTCAGTATCATTAAAGTCGATCTGTCAAACGATCTTTCTCACTGTAAAGTGTATGTGAGCGCAGTGGAAGGTGAGGAACAGACGATTCGCTCCGCAGAGGGACTGCGCAGTGCAAAAGGCTATATCCGCCGGGAGATTTCTGCGCGGCTGCATCTGCGTAAAACACCGGAATTCCACTTTATTCCCGATGATTCGATTGCGTACAGCGCAAACATCAATCGGATTTTAGTGGAAGAGAGCAAAGCACATCCGGAGTGGAACAACGACGAACCGGACGAAGAATAAGGAGGCGGCAGCATGAAGATTTCCGCAAAGGAAGCGGCAACACTTCTTTGTGCGCATGACCGCATTCTGATTCTTTCGCACAAAAATCCGGACGGTGATACGCTTGGCAGTGCATACGGACTGCTGCGTGCACTCCGTTCACTCGGAAAAACGGTGCGCACACAGTGTGCCGATCGTCTGCCGCAGATGTTTTCTTATCTTGCGGATGGTGTACAGCAAGAAGACTTTACACCTGAATTTATCGTGGCAGTCGATGTGGCATCCGTTTCGCTGTTGGGCGATGCGGTCGCTGAAGCGTATCCGCAGATTGATCTGTGTATTGACCATCATCGCACAAACGAGTTGTACGCGCAGAAGACATGCTTGTATGACGGCGCTTCGGCATGTGAGGCAGTGTATGAGGTGATTTGCGAAATGGGTGTGTCGATCACACCCGATCTTGCAGACTGCTTGTATACCGGCATGGCCACCGATACCGGATGCTTCCGCTTTTCGAACACGACACCGAAAACAATGCGTTTGGCAGCTGATCTGATGGAACAGGGCGCACGCTATGCAGAACTCAATCGCCTGTTGTTTGAAACAAAATCAAAAGAGCGAATCGCCGTTGAACGAATGGTGCTTGATACGATCTCGTATGCCGCGGACGGGAAAATTGCGCTCATCTGCATTTCTCAGGAAATGGTCAAAGAAAGCGGCGCTGATGAATCGGAGCTCGGCGGAATCTCCGGCATTCCGCGCACGATCGAGGGCGTTGAAATCGGCATCACCATGCGCGAGAAAGAAACAGGTGGCTATAAAATTTCGGTGCGGACGGCGGCGTATGCCGATGCGTCGAAATTGTGCGCAGCATTCGGCGGCGGCGGGCATATCCGTGCGGCCGGCTGTGTGATCAATGCACCGTATGAACAGGCAAAAACGATGCTGTTAGAGGAAGCGGCTCGGTTTTTATAACAGAAGGGAATCAACAGACAGAATGAATGGCGTTTTATGTATCAATAAACCGCAGGAATATACTTCGTTTGACGTGATTGCGCGGATTCGCGGCATGTCAAAGACAAAACGGGTCGGTCATTCGGGAACGCTTGACCCGATGGCGACCGGCGTTTTGCTCATCTTTTTGGGACAGGCAACAAAGGCGTGCGATATGCTCCCGGATGACGACAAAGCGTATGAAGCATCGTTTGAACTGGGACTTCGTTCGGATACGCTCGATTGCTGGGGAACGGTGACCCCGGGCGAAAAACAGCGGGTCACGGCCGCGGAAGTGGAAGCGGTTTTGCCGCAGTTTCGCGGTGACATCACGCAGATTCCGCCGATGTATTCGGCAGTGCGGATCAACGGACAGCGGCTTTACGATATCGCACGGCAGGGTCGTGAGGTGGAACGCGAGCCGCGGGCAGTGACTGTGATGGAACTGACACTTTCCTCGTTTGATGAGGAAACAGGCCGCGGAACGCTGACAATCCGGTGCTCGAAGGGAACGTATGTCCGCACGATCATCAGCGATATCGGGGAAGCGCTTGGCTGTGGTGCGATCATGACAGGACTTGTCCGCACACAGGCGAGCGGATTTACGCTCGGCGACTGTATCACACTCGAGCAGGCACAGCAGTTCACGGCAGATGGCACACTCGAGCAGCAGCTGCGTCCGGTGGATACGCTGTTTTCGCATCTGCCGAAAATCCGGCTGAATGAAGTACAGACCGAAAAATTCCAAAACGGCGTGCGTCTCGATTTAAACCGTGTGCGGCATAAGAAAGTCGACACGCTGCACCGTGTGTACGGACATACAGGACTGTTTTTGGGACTTGCCTCACTCGACCACAGCGACGAATCCCTGCGGATCGAAAAGATGTTTGCACCAAAGTAGAAGGAGGAACCGGTGTGGAAATCTATGAATCGGTCGTTTCATCAAACGAGCCGACTGCTGTTGCGCTTGGCTTTTTTGACGGCGTTCATTCCGCACACACCCGTGTGATCAAAGAGGTGTGCGGTGATCCTTCCCTGTGTCCGACGGTGATGACGTTTTCGTCTGCACATTTACTGCCGCAGAAAAAACGGGAAGCAGGTCTTTTGCAGACAGATGAACAGAAGCTTGAACGATTCCGGGAATTGGGTGTAAAGCGCGTGTATCTGCTGCCGTTTGTCGAGATTGCATCCATGGAGCCCAGACAGTTTATCGAAACGGTCGTCTGTCAGGCGATGAATGCAAAACGGATTGCCTGCGGCTATGACTATCGGTTCGGCGCGAAGGCATCCGGTGATGCATCGCTTTTATCGGCGATCTGTGCGGAAAAAGGTGTTGACCTTCGTGTTGTGCCGCAGTATACATCACATGGCGTGACAGTCAGTTCCACCGCGATCCGGGAAGCGCTCGCAAACGGTGATATGGCGCTTGTGAATGCGTTTTTAGGGTATCCGTATTATATCAAAGAGCGCGTTGTGCACGGCAGAAGTCTTGGGAGAACGCTCGGGTTTCCCACACTCAACCAACCGCTGTCTCCAAAGCTTGTGCTGCCGAAATTCGGTGTATATCAAAGCAGGACAAAGATCGACGGCACTTGGTACCGGAGCATCACAAACATTGGGGTAAAACCCACGATTGAGGGCGTACGTGCACCGCTTGCCGAAACGTATCTCTTGGATGCAAGCGGCGATTTTTACGGGATGACTGCACGCGTGGAACTTTTTAAGCTCACACGCACAGAGCAGAAATTTGCCGACGTAACAGAACTGAAAGAGACGGTTCACCGAGATATTGCGTGCCGTCAGGCGCAGCCGTTTTAAAAAGAATCACGAAAGCAGGACGCAGTAACATGTGTCCTGCTTTTTTTTAGGCAGAAATTGCATTCTGGTCAACGGCATGATATACTCGAATCAAACACAGCACACAGGGGACAGCGGTGCGTTTTGATTCAGAAGTCAGGAGGACAGAGGAATGACGTGGGGCACCTATTATGAAAAAATCAATGATTGGGCTGTGAGCACGGCGATCAGCAGAATTTCGTCACTCGAAAATATCGGTTCGCCTGATGAGGTGATTGATGCGATCGGCCTCATTGCATTTGAAAGTGAGAGCGGTGCGACACGGCTGCTGAACAAGGCGCTGCAGCTCGGTATTCGATTTTCAGGAGAAGATTTAACAGAACTGATTGGCATTTGCAGTGACGAGGGTTTGTGCCGTGCGGTGGAACAATCGGCGGACTGTTTTACTGCACAGGATTTGGAATCGCTGTATGGATGTGTCGACGAGGAGTGGATTGCAGAAGCGGCAAAACAGCATCATATTCGCCTGCCAAAAGATATGGAAGACATTGATGATGAGGAAACGGAAGAGCAATCGGAATATCAGGAAGAAATTCTCACAGCCCTTGAATCAGCGAGCCATGCACTGGAATGCTGTGCTGCGGCGCAGGAATCACTTTGCCGCAGTGGGAATATGAGTATTCTTGACATGATTTCGAAGCGATTTCTGTCATCCCTTGCAAAATCCGCATCTCTTATAGAGGCAGAGCAGTATATGAAAGATGCACAGGATGCGCTGGAGGTTTTAAACGAAGATTTGCGTGTAATCTTACGAAACGAACATATAAAGTTGCACGCTTCCCGTTTGTATTCTGCGATTGATTTGTGGTTTAACAGCGGTGTTACGGACTGGTTCGTTCATTTGAATATCAATCGGATGCACAAACGAATCGGAAAAGTGATCAAGCAAATTGAGGTCATTCAAAGAGAGTTAAAACAGCTGTTGGCTTAACAACAGGAATAAGCAGGATAATATCACAGGTGTCCTGCTTTTTTATTTACAAAAAATCGATAGGAAACGATGCAGGGTTATGTTATAATAAAAGCTTAAAGATTGTGCAGACAATCAAGCTCCACAAATCAGTAATATTAAAGGAATGGAAGCATGAAACAGTTGGTTGTAGGCGTTTTGGCGCATGTTGACGCGGGCAAGACAACACTTTCGGAGGCAATGCTTTATACAAGCGGTATGATCCGCAAGCTTGGCCGTGTCGATCACCAGAATGCGTTTTTAGATACCGATGCCATCGAAAAGGAACGCGGCATCACGATTTTTTCAAAACAGGCAGTGCTCGATTTTGATGACACACGCTTTTTTCTGCTGGATACGCCGGGTCACGTTGATTTTTCGACAGAAACAGAGCGCACACTCCGCGTACTCGACTATGCGGTGCTTGTCATCAGCGGAACAGACGGTGTGCAGGGACACACGAAAACATTATGGCGGCTGCTCCGTGCCTATCATGTGCCGACGTTTCTGTTCGTGAATAAAATGGATTTGTCCGTCCGTCCGCGTGACGCTATTATGAAAGAACTCCGTACCTTGGATGGCGGATGTGTTGATTTCTGTGCCGAAGAGGACAGCCTGTTTGAAGAAATTGCGCTGTGCGACGAGCAGGTGATGGCCGATTATCTTTCCGATGGGACAATTTCTGACACACAAATCGGCGCGCTGATTCAAGCCGAAAAGCTGTTTCCGTGTTATTTCGGCGCGGCGCTTAAAAACGAGGGTGTGTCCGAATTTTTGGATGCAATGGCACGGTATATGTGTTCACCTGTATATCCGCAGGAATTTGGCGCGCGCGTCTATAAAATTGCGCGCGACACCCAAGGCGCAAGACTCACCTATTTAAAGGTGACCGGCGGTTCTCTTAAAGTGAAAGACTTGCTGCGCGGGTCAAACCGTACAGGAGACTGGGAAGAAAAGGTCGATCAGATTCGGATTTATTCGGGAATCAAGTATCAAACAGCAGAGGAAGTACCCGCAGGCGTTGTCTGTGCTGTGACAGGGCTTTCCAAAACGCAGGCAGGTGACGGGCTTGGATTTGAGCCGTCGTTTGATGCTGCGCAGATCGAACCAGTGCTCTCTTATCGTGTAAAAATCGAGGACGGCACCGATCCGTTTACGGCGCTGCAAAAGCTTAAGCAGCTGGAAGAGGAGGACCCACAGCTTCATATCACATGGAACGAACGCTTAAAAGAAATCTATGTGCAGCCGATGGGGGAAGTGCAGCTTGAGGTACTGACGCGCGTAATTTTTGAGCGGTTCTCGCTTTCTGTGACGTTTGATGAGGGCAATATTGTTTATAAAGAGACGGTCAAAGCGCTGGTCTGCGGTGCAGGTCACTTCGAACCGCTGCGGCACTATGCGGAGGTACACGTGCTGATTGAACCGATGGAACGCGGCAGCGGTGTATTATTTGATACGGTGTGCAGTGAGGATGACCTTGAGAGAAACTGGCAGCGTTTGATTCTCACACACCTTGCCGAACGGACACATCCTGGTGTTTTGATCGGCGCGCCGCTCACAGATGTGAAAATCACGCTGGTTGCCGGACGCGCGCACCTAAAGCATACAGAGGGCGGCGATTTTCGTCAGGCGACGTACCGTGCGGTGCGGCAGGCGCTCAAAAAAGCCGAGAATGTGCTGCTTGAGCCGTATTACGCTTTCCGAATCGAAGTACCTGCCGCACAGGTTGGCCGTGCAATTTCCGATTTGCAGCGGATGAACGGCACATTTTCGCCGCCGGAAACAGAGGGCGAGCTTGCAATTCTAACGGGTACAGTTCCAGTTAAGACGATGCGTTCGTATCAGACAGAATTTGCAGCATATACAAAAGGGCAGGGACGGCTTTCCACATGGGTGGATGGCTATCGGGAATGTCATAATCCGCAGGAAGTGATCGAACAAAGCGGCTATGACAGTGACCGCGATACAGAAAATCCTGCCGATTCTGTGTTCTGTTCACACGGTGCGAGCGTTGTAGTGAAATGGGACGAGGCAGATCGCCATATGCATCTCTCACCGGAATGGGGATTAAAGCAGACGTCAGCAGTGTCACTTCCGCTGTCGGTTCCATCAAAGCCGGTGCGGCGCGAATACGCGTCGACAAAAGAGGAGGACAAAGCACTACGGTCGATTTACGAGCAGACCTATGGTCCGATCAAACAGCGCGGCGGTTTTGTGCAGACACGCAGTACACCGCTTAGTACGGAGGAGTACGGGCGATTGTTTGAAGAGCCGCAGCAGGCGTATTTGCTCGTGGACGGCTATAATGTCATCTTCGCATGGGACGAGCTGCGCGAAGCGGCAAAACAGAGTGCGGAGGCGGCGAGAAACCTGCTCATTGATATCTTGAGCAACTATCAGCCGTTGCGCGGCGAACAGATCATTATTGTGTTCGATGCGTACAAAGTCCCAAGAGCGAACGCGGAGATCTACCGCTATCCCAATCTGTATGTTGTGTTTACGAAAGAAGCGCAGACAGCCGATTCCTACATTGAACAAACAACGTATGAGATCGGAAAGCATCATCGGGTGCGAGTGGTCACGTCGGACGGGCTTGAACAGCTGATTATTTTAGGACATGGTGCTTCGCGTGTTTCGGCACAGATGTTTAAGCAGGAGTTAGAACATGCCACCCGTCGGCTTTCGGAGTGGATTGAGGAGAATAACCGGCATGCAAATGAGAAAAAACAGCTCCGATACACCGCAAAAATCACACTTTCCGCAAAGAAATAGGCAGAGTGTCTGGACAGTTCTTGTAATTTTCATCCTGCTTTAGTATAATAACAATCAGAGTAACACAATGAACCGACAAAAGAGAAAGGATACCACCTTTTATGTTACGAACACTTCTTTCCGGTAATCCGGTTGCCATTATGAGTTCCATTTTAGCATATGCAGTGATTATTTTTACGGCATTGCCGATTCACGAATTTATGCACGGATGGATTGCAAAAAAACTCGGCGATCCGACTGCGACGAATTTAGGGCGGCTGACACTCAATCCGATCGCGCATTTTGATCCGATCGGTACAACTGCGCTTATCCTGTTTGGATTCGGTTGGGCAAAACCGGTGCCGGTGAATCCGTTTTATTTTAAAAACCGGAAAAACGGAATGGCGCTTACCGCTTTGGGCGGTCCGCTTGCAAATCTTCTGTTGGCGACGTTCAGTTTGCTGATCTTAAAATGTATTGTTTATTTTGCGCCGAATCTGATCTTCTTCTCGCTTTTGGGTACCGTTATGCAGCTGATTGCGCAGGTGAATATTTCGCTTGCCGCATTCAATCTGATTCCGCTGCCGCCGCTCGATGGTTCAAAAATCATCGGCTTTTTCCTGCCGCAAAACATCTATGCGCGGTTTGAGATGTTCTTCGCACGGTATCAGCAGATCATTTTCTATGCGATGGTCTTTTTGCTGTTCGTGCTTCCGAATATCGGCGGACCGTTCTCCGTGTTTTCGAATATCATCAATATTCCGTTCAACGCGTTTTGGAACGGACTTTATTGGCTGGCGGATAATCTGACCGGCTTTGTCGATTTGATTGCGCAGGTGATCGCCTGATGGAAGAACCGCTTCAGTTTAAACTGGAAGGATTTGAAGGTCCGCTCGACTTGCTGCTGCATTTGATTGCAAAGCACAAGCTCGATATTCAAAACATCGAAATTACCATTCTGCTCACGCAGTATCTTGACTATATCGGGCAGATGAAACGCGCAAATATGGAGATTGCCGCGTCGTTTTTGGCGATGGCGGCACGGCTTGTCTATATCAAGACAGCGTCGCTTCTGCCAAAATACGAAGAAGAAAGCGAGCAGCTAAAGCGCGAATTGTCCGGACAGCTGATTGAATACCAGCTGTTAAAAGAAGTTGTGCAAAAAATGCAGCAAAGGTATCAGGACGGCATTTACGTTCGTTTACCGATGGAAATAAAAGCCGATCAGACGTATTCGTTAACACACGACAGCACGCTGCTTGCAGCGGCGTATCTTGCCGCGGCAGGACGCGGAAAACGCAGACTTCCGCCGCCGCGTGCTGCTTTTTCCGGAATTGTATCCAGGCGGATTGTGCCTGTGGAAAGCCGGATTTTATATGTGCTTGACCGGCTGTATCGGGAAGATTTTATTCCCTATGAAACATTTTTTGAAAGCGGTGACCGAAGCGAGCGCGTCGCTACCTTTTTGGCGATGCTCGAGCTCATTAAAACGGGACGCATCTGTGTAAGCGATGACAATAAAACGGTCTATTTTGCTCCCGGACAGCCGCCACAGGAAAAGGAGGCGCAAACATATGACGATTGAGGCGCTTTGTGCATCGGTGGAAGCGATTCTGTTTGCTTCAGGTGAACCGGTGGAGGCGAATAAAATCGCGCAGGTTTTGGGCGTGGAAGAAGATTTTTTGCATAAAGTCATGAAAACGATGCAGGATAAATATGACAGCCCCTCTTCCGGTTTGCAGATCATACAACTTGGGAAAAGCTATCAGCTGTGTACAAAGCCTGTGCATGCAAAGCTGATTCAGCAGGCGCTTTTGACTCGCAAAAATGTCCCGCTTTCCAATGCAGCGATGGAAGTGCTGGCAGTCATTGCATATAATCAGCCGGTGACACGTGCGTTTGTCGAGCAGGTACGCGGCGTAGACAGTGCGCAGGTGGTTTCTTCGCTTGTGGAGAAAGGGCTGGTGGAAGAGGCGGGAAGGCTGGAAATCCCCGGCCGGCCTATCGCCTATCAAACAACACCGGCGTTTCTGCGTACGTTCGGTATCTCTTCACTGTCTGAGCTTCCGTCATTGCCGAATGAAGAAAGCGGCGAACAGGAAGATGAGGAGAACGAGAAAACGCATAACGAAACGGTATGATCGCACGGAGGTGAAAAAATGACCGCATGGTGGATTGCTTTGGCGGTCGCGGCGCTTTTGACCGTATTTTTGTTGGCAAGTGTCACGGTCAAGGTAATGATTTCGGATACCGTGCGGATCTGGGTTGGCGCATTCGGCATTCGGTTTTTGATTCTGCCGGCAAAACAAAAGAAAAAGCGAAAAAGTAAGAAAAAGAAAAAAGCATCGTCTGTTCAGAAGAAAAAGCCGACAGCGAAAAAAGGAAAAAAACCAAAGGAAAAGCCGCATGAGCAGTCATTTGGTGAGACCGTTTCGTTTGCAGTCGATTTGCTGCGTGCCACGGTGCCGGGTGCAGCGGCACTTCTTAAAAAAATTCGATTTGTAAATATGCGTGTGTTTGTTTCGGTTGGTGCGGACAGCGCCGACGAAACAGCGATTCGCTATGGAATGGTATGCGGCGCAGTGTATAACACGTTGGCGGCGATTGATTCTGTGATGACGCTGCGGGTAAAATCGGTCGATGTTGTTTCCGATTTTGTCACAGGCGAAATGCGGTATGACATTTCCTTTTTGGCAAAACTTCGCATCGGTTCGATTTTAAAAGCGGCAATCGGGATTCTTATTTCGATCATCCGCATGATGTTTAGACGAAACGCACAGCAAGAAGAAGCCTTGCAGGCAATGCAAAAACAGAAAGGATTGAAACAATATGAGCGAACATCCGATCAACGGCATGATGGACACAACAATGGAAAAAATCCGCAAAATGGTGGATGTCAACACAATCATCGGTGATCCGATCTCCTGTCCGGACGGCACAATCATTATTCCGGTGTCAAAAGTGGGGTTCGGCTTTGCCGCAGGCGGTTCGGACTGGCCGTCCAAAACACCCAAAGATTTGTTCGGCGGCGGAACCGGCGCCGGCGTATCCATTCAGCCGATTGCATTTTTGGTGATATCCAATGGAGAAGTCCGGCTTTTGAAAATGGAAGCGGATGCAAGCGCAATCAGTGATGTGATTGAAGCGATTCCGTCGGTGATTACGACGTTTACGTCCATGGTCGGCAAAAAAGAGAAAAAAGAAAAAGAGCCCTCCAAAGAAGATTAAAAATAGGACAGCTTATGTCTGCATACAATGGCACTGTGCGATTTGTATGCGGACATTTTTGTTTTATTAGGAGGATTGTTATGCGGCAGCGGCTCATCAGTTTTGTTATTTGTCTTTTGTTGTTTGTTGCGGGAAATCGGGTGTCTGCCGGCGATTCGATTTCTGCAAAGGCATATCTTTTGATGGATGCGGCAACCGGAAAGGTGTTGGCGGCCAAAAACGAAACAGAGCGGCTTCCGATCGCGAGTACCACGAAGATTATGACAGCGCTGCTTGCACTGGAACAACCCAATGTGAAAGAGCGGTTTTGTGTAGATGCAGATGCTATACGCGTGGAAGGTTCGTCCATGGGTCTTTTGCCGGGCGACGAGGTGAGCCTTTATGATTTAGCCGGCGGGATGCTGAGTGCATCCGGAAATGATGCCGCAAACGCTGCGGCGGTACGGATCGGCGGAGATCTTTCTTCGTTTGCACAGATGATGAATGACCGTGCCGTATCGCTTTCCATGGAGGATACCCATTTTGTCACACCATCCGGACTGCATGACGACGGACATTATTCCACTGCAAAGGATCTTGCGCTGCTTGCACGTGAAGCGCTTCAAAATCCAATGTTTCGTTCGCTTTGCAGCCAATCGCATGTAACACTTTATTACGGAAATCCGCCGTATTATCGCACGCTAATGAATCACAATCGGCTTCTTTCCTCCTATGAAGGCTGTATCGGCGTGAAAACGGGATATACCAAAACGGCAGGAAGATGTCTTGTTTCTGCGGCGGAGAGAGATGGTGTCACATTGATCTGCGTGACACTTTCTGCGCCGAATGACTGGGAAGACCATAAAGCGCTGCTTGACCGTGGATTCCGTGCGTCAGAGCCGGTGACAAAGGAGATGGACGTTTCTGATGTGCAGATTCCGGTTGTAGGCGGCACACAGCAGACGATTACAGTGCGCACAGCATCTGCGCTTACTGCCTGTCTTAATGAAACGGAGTGGAAGGAAATTGTACGTGAGCTCGAATGTCCACCGTTTTTATATGCACCGGTCCAAGAGGGGGATTATATCGGGGACGCAGTCTATACATATCGAGGAAATATCGTTGGACGTATTCCGCTGATTGCAGCGTCAAATACAGCATACATGGAGGAATCCCCGTCATTTTTCGACAAAATTCTTCAGTTTCTCAAAGCGCATATCCGGATTCCAATCAGTTAATTCTCCTCTTTTTGTTTGCTTTTTTGATAAAATTATGATATATTAAACAAAGACAAACAACATGCGGAATGAAAAAACGGAGGAATCAACATGATCACAAATCAGGGATCAGGCGCACAGCCTGCGCATCGCATCATCAATGAAGTACGGAAAGTGATTCATGGTAAAGATAATGTGATCGAGCAGGTAATGATCGCTGTCCTTGCGCGAGGACATATTTTGATTGAAGATATTCCTGGTGTGGGAAAGACGACGCTTGCAATTGCGTTTTCTAAAGCTACACAGCTAAAATATAATCGAATTCAGTTTACACCTGATGTGGTGCCGGGCGATGTTACCGGATATACGATGTATCAAAAAAGTGACGATCGGTTTGTGTTCGTACCCGGTGCAGTCATGTGCAACTTTTTGCTGGCGGATGAAATCAACCGTACCTCTTCAAGAACACAGTCTGCGCTTTTGCAGGTGATGGAAGAGGGAACTGTGACGGTGGAACAAAAAACGTATCGCTGTCCGGAGCCATTTATCGTGATGGCGACACAAAATCCGTTTGGTTATGCAGGAACGCAAAAATTGCCGGAATCGCAGCTTGACCGATTCTTGTTCCGCCTTTCTATGGGATATCCGGACGAGATGAATGAAGTTTCCATGCTGCGTGCAAAGCGTATCGCAGAGGAAGTGCAGGTTTTTCCTGTTGCTTCAAAAGAAGATGTTTTGGCAATGCAGGCGCAAACAGATCGCGTATATGTGCACGATCATATTTTGATGTATATCACCAGAATTTCTGCACAGACCAGAAACCATCCGCTGATCGCATTGGGACTCAGTCCGCGCGGTTCGATTGCGATTATGCGTGCAGCAAAGGCGCATGCATTCCTGCATGATCGTATGTATGTGGTGCCGCAGGATGTGATGCAGGTGCTTCCTTGTGCAATGCATCATCGTCTTGTGTTAAAAGCAGGCGTTTCTCCGTCAAAAGAGACGTATGATGCAATTTTGTCTGATATTTACCGCAATGTAGCGCCGCCGCAGATTGAAGTACCGGAGGCCCTGCGATGAAAACGGCAAGATGGATCGGCGTTGTGCTGATACTGGTTTGCGGCGGAATGTTTCTGTTCATTGCCGATTATGTCGGTGCTGTTGTGGGGATTTGCGGAATCGCTGTTTTTGGAATCTCGTTTTTGTGTTCGCTTTTTGGAAGATTCGGCATAAAGCTTTTTTCGTATGCCGTACCAATTCAAGACGCGCATCAACCGATTTCGTTCCGCATAGACGTGAGAAATCGCTCTGTTTTTCCGACAGGCTGGCTTCGTGTCTGTGTTGAAGCAAAAAACCTGTTTACAGAGGAGTCCGCGCTTGAACGTGTTGTGATCCCGTTAAATGTCCGTGCAGATACAGCTGTGGTTTTTTCAAAACAGTATGCAAACTGCGGTGTGTATGAGATTCGCGTCAAATCGGCCGTGCTGTACGGCTTTTTTGGTCTTGTCCCGATTCCATGCCGAAAACCTGCAAAAACTACAGCAGCAAGGCTTCCGGTGTGTCTGCCGGTGGATATTGAACGGGTTTCTCTGCCGACGTATGAAGAACTTGAAGCACCTGCAAGCGGTGTGAGCACTTTGCGGACCGATATGGTGGGTGTCCATGAATATTTGCCGGGAGATTCTATGCGGGATATCCACTGGAAATTATCGGCGCGGACAAACAATTTATTTGTTCGTGAATATGCAGCACCGCGGACCGCAAGTTTGTGTATGGCTGCGGTAAACGAAATGAATGATGGAACAGCGGAAGAAATGCAGCGTTGGTCATGTATTTTGCATACGTTAGCACTTTCGCTGATTACACATCAAATTTCATTCACTGTAGCATATTTGGATGACACTGGTCCGCGAAAACAGCGTGTGAATTCGGAAAATGATTGGGTGCAGGCGATGCAGCAGATTTTGGCTGTGCCGATGAATTGCAGAAAAAGTGGTCATTCATCTGTAAAGATAAATAACTTTACAGATGAATATTCGATTGCAGTGATTTCGTCTGCTGACCAGTTGGAACAGTGGATTGGGGAAAATAACACAGACATTCTGTTTGTTGGAACAATGCCATCCGTAAGATATGCAGAAGGGCAGCGTGTGATTCCGATTCAAACGACAGATCCTGAAGAAGTCAAACGTGCATTTGCTGCACTTTTGATACAGGAGGGAAATCGATGAAGAAACAAAATGCATCAAAATATGACAAGTCAAAAGCCTTTACATTAAATATTTCGCAAACACCGGCTACCACACCAATGGGCGAATATTTAATGGAATATTTGATTGTTTTTTTGTCGGTTTTAGCTTCCTTATCTACAGTTGAATATGTATTGCAGTCAGGTGTCGGTACATATTACAGAGCGCTTATCACAATTCCGCTTTTTGTGTTTACAGTACTTTTTAATTTGGCGTTTGGCGGAATCAGCGTGTATATATTCAACAAATGCAGACACAGTGTTCGGCTGATTTACGGGTTGTCTCCGCTGGTGCTGATTGCGCTGTGCATTTACTGGGTGGCACAGACCACGCAAGTGCTCAGCGAATGCATTGCCGCAAGTACGTATAAATGGTTTTCGGTGAATCTTCCTGTCCTTGGAATTTTCAGTCGGATTTCGTTTTCTGATTTGCGTACTGCACTTCTGATCACATTTATTGTGAGCACATTTGCGCTGTCAGTGCTGTTTTCAGTGCTTGTCATTCGCTTGCGCCGGATGTGGCTGTTTGTGCTGGCACTTTTACCGTTTTTTTGGCTGGCGGCAAACTATGACGTGGAGCCAAACGATTTTATCATTGACACGATACTTCTTGCTTTGCTGGCAATGATTCCGTTTTCCGCGACCCGCATTCGCAAAAGAAGAAAACTGCAGTCAAACAGCGGGATGCGGCCTGCGGGTGCAAGTCTTGCGTTCTTTTCGGCCGGACTTGCATCTGTCATTGTGCTTTCGGCTGTGCTTCCGCGGGATCAATACATATATCACGACTTCTTTGCCAATGGATTTTCCAATCCGCTGGAGGGCATTTTCCAGATGTTCACGCAGTCAAACAGCGGCATGAGCGGAGGAAAGCTCGGGGATATCGAAGAGCTTACACGAAACGGGAAAATTCACCTGGAGGTTTCCGGGCTGCGATCCAGCGACACAGT
>CASGAN010000032.1 GCA_949299455.1 uncultured Oscillospiraceae bacterium | reverse complement strand
AAAATCTATGCTGAAAAACTTGCCCTGAAAATGCGAAAAAACCTCGATAAAATCGAGGTTTTTCGCTTAGGCATCTTTTTTAGTGCCCTCTTATGGTGCCGGTGGCCGGACTCGAACCGGCACGGTGTCGCCACCGGTGGATTTTGAGTCCACTACGTCTGCCAATTCCATCACACCGGCACATGCTGTAACGATTAGATATTATACAGCAGGCAGACTAAAAAATCAAGTCTTTTTTTGAATTTTCTCTTATTTTTTTGAAAATGCATCGATTGCCCGTCCAAGGTGAAGCGAATAGAGCAAACATTCCTTGACTGGAAGCGAAAACTGTGCCGCAATCGCCTCTTTATAAATCGCAAGCTGCATCGCGTATCGTTCCCGAAGCTCAGATTCCTCTGTCACATAATCGGTTTTATAATCGACAATTACAATCCCGTCTTCCTCTTTGAACACACAGTCCGCAATGCCCTGCAACATAATCGGTTCTTTGATCTCATGCGCTTCCTTTGCTACCAGCTCGGGCGAAACCTCATAGAGAAAAGAGTATTCACGTTTTAAAAACTGCGCACGGCACATCCGTTCATATAGCGTTGAGGAAAAGAAACGTCCGATTGCCCGGCGGTTTAATGCGTCACACTGTGCCTGTGTAAGATACTGCTTCTCACAAAGCCTTGCAATCTCCGCTTCCAAATCGGCAGATGCCGCGGCATAATCCGCAAACTGCATAAACGCATGGAGCGCAGAACCGCGCTCTGCAGGTGTGAGTCCCGCATCCATCAAAAAACGTGGCCGTTCGGAAAGCCGAATCGTATCGGCTTCCTGCTTAGAGAGCTCGGTCGCCGTCACCTTTACCGGCAGTGACGGAAGCACCGCGTCCGGATACAAAAACGCAATCCGCTCTTTGAGTAAAGTGCACATCTGATCGTCCGGCGACGCAGACACATGCGTTTGTGCTTCTTCCTCGTTTGTATCGCGCGCTGAGTCGATGGTCACACGAACCGGCAGCTGCTTGTCCGTGTGCGGCACAAGAACGGACGGCTGCAAATCGCCGAACACATTCTGCGGCTGACGAAGCAAAACGGAATAAATCCAGTCGCTGTAGCTTTTAGCACGGCAGACTTCATATGCATGCGGACACGCGGACACCGCCATCAGCGCCGCACGCGAAAGCTTTGACGCGGCGTTTTTCCCACACATTGAGAAAATAAGCTTCTCCTTCGCCCGCGTCAAAGCCACATAGAACAGCCGCATCTCCTCCGCAACAAGCTCACGGCGGTTCTTTGATCGAACGGCCGCCATCGGCAGCGACACATAGCCGCGCAGCTCGCTTCTTACATACGTTTTCATCGAAAAGCCAAGCGACGCATTCATCTGATAATCGCGCTTTAAGTCCTGATCGGAAAACCGCTTTGCGCATGACGCCACAATGCAGATCGGAAACTCGAGCCCTTTTGACGCGTGGATCGACAGAATCCGCACAGAATCAATATGCGCATCCAGTGTCTTATTTCCGTCAAACGTCACGCCGCTCTCCTCCGCGCGGTCGAGATAATGCAAAAATCCCGTCAGTCCGCCCGATGAAAATTCCTCAAACTGCTTTGCAATTTGGAGAAATTGTTTTAAATTCTCTTCCTTTTTCTCGCCGTCGCCGAACGCATATACAAGCTTTGGCAGCTCTGTGCGCAGATACAACTCCAAGACCGCCGCGTGCACCCCGTCTGACAAGCTTTTTTGCCGGATGAGATCAATCCGCTCGAGCAGCGTTTTGCAGCGGACATTCTCCTCCTCTGTCGCCGCCGCGAACAATGCCGTATACAGCGGCGCATCCTTGCGAAGCAGACGCACCGCCGTCACCTGATCGGCGTCAAATCCGCCGATCGGTGAAAGCATCACCGAAACGAGCGACACATCATCGAGCGGATTCTCCGCCACACGCAAAAACGCACGCACAACCGCTACCTCATAGGCGGTAAAAAACGCATCGTTTGCCGTACTCAGGCAAGGAATGCCGGCTTTGCGCATCGCGTTTGCAAACACCTCAGCCGTATTGCGCGGCGAACGCATCAGTACTGCGATATCACCAAACCGGCACGGACGCATTTTATCGCCGTCCTTTACTGGGTACCGATCCTCATACAGCGCGCGGATTTTTTTGGCGATCATACCGGCTTCCCGCTCCATCGACGAAATTGTTTCGCCCTCATCGTCCTCTGTGCCGTCCGCGATGAGCACCTCGCAGACAGCTTCCGGATGTTCAAAATACGAAGCGCCCGGCACCAGATATTCCGATTCGTCATATTCGATTTCCGCCGTGTGCTTTTTCATGATCTGCGAAAAGATTCCGTTTGTCATCTCACATACGACGTCGCGGCTTCTGAAATTTTTCTCAAGCAGAATCAGCGCGCCCGTATCGGTTTTCGGCGGATAGGGTTCATACCGCTCGCGCCGGCTGATAAACAGCTCCGGCATCGCCTGCCGGAACCGATAGATGCTCTGCTTGACATCGCCTACCATAAATAAGTTTTTCTCATCTTTTGAGAGCATTCGGAAAATCGTGTCCTGCACTTCGCTGATATCCTGACACTCGTCCACCATCAATTCATCCACCGTTTCCCGTAGGGACAGCGCAAGCGACGTCGGCTCTATGCCTTTCTCCGTTTTTCTCGCTAAAAGCTGTACGGAAAAATGCTCAAGATCCGAAAAATCGAGCAGATTTTCCGCGCGTTTTTTCTCGTCAATCTTTTCATACAGCTCCTCAGTGAGCGAAAACAGCGTACGGATCTGCGGCAGAAGAATCTGACGGTCCTTTTCGTGGCGTTCAAGCGGAAACGTCGATTCCTCTGCATCAAACAACAGCGCAAGCTGTCCGTCAACTGCCTTATATGCCTCCTGCCGAAGCGTTTTCATCTGATCGGCAAAATCGGGATCAATCGGTGCGCGTGCAGGTGCAAGCCGCGCTTTCTTGTGCGACGAAGAAAGTCCGGCAACCGCGTCAAGATCATTCTGCCCTGCCGCCGCATGTACCGATTCAAAATATGCAAGGTCATCCTGAAACGACGGCGCATATTTTTCGAAAAGATTGCTCCCCGTCATTTCATCAAGCGCCTTTTTCATCAAAAACACAGCATACGACGCGCTGTCGCATACACCGATACACAGTTCTTTGACCCATTCGCTTGTACGAAGATCCGCTTCGTACATCGACAGCGCATCCGAAAGCCATGCCTTCGGAAACGCAAACGACCGGATATACGTATAGAGCCGGAGCATCAAATCGGCGAGAATCGAATCGCTGCGGTCGGCACAGTAGTATTCAACAAGCGACAAAAACGACGGATCCTCCGCCTCATAGTGCGAGAGGATCACCTCTTCTGCCGCCTCTTTTCTTAAAATGTCAAGACGCGCCGTGTCACCGATGCGCATTTCTCCGGGCAGTCCGAGCTCCGCGAAATGGTCGCGCACAAGCGACGCGCACAGCGCATGAATCGTGCTGATCTGCGCACGGGCCAGCAGCATCTGCTGACGTCTTAAGTTCGCATCCTTCGGATAACTGCGCACCGCGCCAGACAGCTTATCAGCAATCCGGCGGCGCATTTCCTCCGCGGCGGCTGTCGTAAACGTCACGATCATGAGCCGGTCTGCACTGACCGGATTTTCCTTTGTCAACAGCCGCAGCGCCCGCTCGGACAGTACGGCTGTTTTGCCGCTGCCGGCAGCCGCCGACACAAGCAGCGGACACCCGCTCGCCTCAACGGCCGTCTGCTGATTTTTGGTCATTTGAATCGCCGCCATCGTATGCCTCCATTTCCTTGATGATCGCTTCGTTTGACTGTTTTACAATGCACCGTGCCTGCTTTTGTTCGCTTCGTCCGCATACACTGCGGTACCGGCAAAAATCACACGACTGCTCGATCGGGTCTGCCGCAATCTGCCCGTGATGAAGCTCCGTCGCCATGTTCCGGACAAGCTTTTCCAAGTAATTGCCGATATGTCCAAGATCTTTAAGCGACGCGAGCGAGCGCACAGAATCGGCCGTAAACGTCCCGTCTTTCTTGCAGGAAACCGGAATAAACACGCCGGAAAAGCCGTGGTCCATCGCATCGAGCACCTCGAGATCGTTTAATAAAAGCCCGTTCATGCGGTAGCTTTTTTTGCGCTCCTGTTCGATTTTTTCAATCGGATCGCTGTGTCCATGATCGGATGCAGGATCGGCTGCATGAAGATATAATACGCCTGCCGGCAGTGCGTTTTCAAACTGGCCTGTCCCGTTTTTTACAATGCAGTGCAGATAAAACAGCATCTGCAAATTCAGTCCCGCCAGCACATCGTTTAAGTTAAACTGCTTGTTCCCGCTTTTATAGTCCACGACACGAATATACTGCCGGCCGTTTTTGCTGTAATACCGGTCGATGCGGTCGATCTTGCCCGCCACACGCACGCAGGTGTTGTCCGCTGTATACAAGGTGAGCGGCGGCACCTCTTGTCCGTCCGCAATTTCATATTCATACGCGCACGGCAAAAATCCGCCCTCCGCAAACTGCATATGCAGATGTGAAAGCAATCGCAGCACCGTTTCCCGCAGTTTTCGGCAGAGATACAAAAACCGTTTCGATTTCGCAAACCGGCCGCCCATCACCGATTCCATATATCGTTTGATCGCCTCATCCGCGGCGGCGCGCATCATCTGCTCGTCGTATTCCGCTTGAAAGTCAAGCGTCTGAGTAAGCTCATACAACAGCCTGTGAATCATGCTGCCGCTTTCGAGCGGATCGAGCGACGCGCGCCGCAATGGCCGCACGTGAAGCCCGTACTCGAGAAAATAGCGAAACGGACAGCGGTAAAACGATTCAATCTGTGTCGGGGACAAAAACATCCGCCGGCCGAACAGTTTTTTCGCCTGCTCGGCACTTGTCAAATGAAATCCCTGATCCGAAAGAATACGGTCCATCGAATCAATGAGTGGCATTGTCTCCGGCAGCTCGCTGAGTACTTTCCGCAGTGACGCTGTTTCGGGTGTGTCGCTCCAATACCGGCGCGCAAGCGTGCTCCACGCGGTCTGCGCATTTTCGCACCAGAAAAGCACAGGCAGCGACGCACTCGACTGCACTGGCGTACACGCAATCTGCGACACCATCTGCAAAAGCGCTGACGGCTCGCGCGACGCATCGTCCGCACCGCGGCAGGGTGCCAGCAGATAAAGCCGGTCAGACGGTGCAGTCAGCGCGCGGTAGGCCAAAAAACGCTCCTCGAGCATCATTTCCTCGTCGCTTTTGCTTAATTCCAGAGACACAGACGCCATCAGCTCACATTCACGGCTTGAAAAAATCGTCCCGTTTGTCGGCAGCCGCGGCAGTTCTTTTTGCGTCGCGCCTAAAATAAACACGACCTTTTTGTCACCAAACCGAAACCGGTCGGCGGCTGTGACTGTCACGCTGTCGATCGTCTGCGGCAGTACGCCGTGCGAAAACGAGCGGGATGCAAGCGACAGCAGTGTGCAGAACCGCTTGGGAGAAAGCGGCTTTTGCCCGATAATCAGTACAATCGTATCAAGCAGGTGAAGCACCGATTCGTACATCGTCTGTTCCTCTTTTGCCTGCGCGTAGTCGCCTGCATCGTAAAACCGCTGTACGCGCGCTTCCATCGACTCCCGAATCCCGAGCGTGCAGAAAAGCTTGAACACCTCTTCGCAGAACGTGCGTGCGTCCGTTTCGGCAGTCGCGTCAATAAACGAAAGAAGCGGCTCGACCAAACGCTTGCGCACGGATTCGGCACGGGCGAGCGTCTCGGCTTCCTGCTCGCTCATCGATTCTTTGAATCCGCTCGGATTCGCAAAAAACGGCTGTGCCCATTCGTCCGGCTGGATATCCCAGACAAACGTGTAATTCTCAAAAATACCGGCATCCATCTGATCGATGCCGCACAGCTCCGATTTTAGCAAGACATTGAGCCGCTTGGCATTGACACCGTACGCTGCGCATTCCGCCACACCGATCAAAAAGCGGATGATCGCATGATCTGCGGCGCTTACCGTCTGATCGGAAAAATACGGAATCGATAATTTGGAAAATGCCATTTCAATCGGGTCGGCGTATGGCGACGCGTCGCGGGAGATGACCGCGATATCGCGCCAGCGCAGATGTCCTTCCCGTACAAGCCGGTGAATCTCCGCCGCCGCATACTCCGCCTCCTCGTACCGGTCCTCACACATCATGATCGTCACATCACCGGTGTCGTGTGACAGCGGCTCAATCGTATCTAAAAACAGCATCCGTTCAATCTGCGCAATCGCTTCGCTCGCATAATGCGTCCCAAGAAGCCGCACCGGCGTGTGTACGGCAATGCCTGCTTCTCTTGCCATGCGCACAACCCGCATTCGCTCTGTGTGCACCGGTGAAAAGACACTGTTGTCGCCTGCGCGCATTTCGTCCTCGCAGAAAGTAAATGTCGTCTCCTTCGCCTGCGCGATCACGCACGACAAAAACTGTCGCTCCACA
Organism: uncultured Oscillospiraceae bacterium; assembly: GCA_949299455.1. Classification (GTDB taxonomy): domain Bacteria; phylum Bacillota; class Clostridia; order Oscillospirales; family Ruminococcaceae; genus Paludihabitans. The sequence continues at coordinate 14,316 of CASGAN010000032.1, read as the reverse complement.
CCCGTAAACCCTTTAAACTCGTCGAAAAACATCACACTGTTTTCAAAAAACGGATGGGTTTTTAACAGCTTCACCGCGCGGGAAAGATCGTCGAGCGGGTCGGTGTACTGTTCCTGTAAAAGCGCGTCATACACGGCATATAGCTCCGCCGTTTCAAAAAGCTTTTGCCGCAGCCGCTCGTCAGTAATCTGCTGTGCGCGCATCTTGAGCGTATCCGCATCGATGCCCGCGTTTTTTAACAGTGTCACCGTCTCACACATGGTATGCACAAACGAATCGTTCCGCGCCGATTTTTCATACACCGAAAGCCGATCATGAAGCACCGCCACCGTCTGCGCCATCAGCACCGTCTGCGCCGCCTCATCTGAATACGTCCCGGCACATCCGCCGTACGTTTTAAAAATGAGCGAGCAGACCCGCGTAAAGCTCGTCACGCACACCTGCTGCATCAGCGACGCATCGAGCGACAAGTAAAGCTGTTTTTCTGTTTCAAATGTATACTGCTCGGGCACGATCAAAAAGACCGGTTCCCCGTTTTTTGCCGCCGTCTTAACTTCCTTATGCACCCGCGTCGTCTTTCCGCTTTTGGCAGGACCTATTATCATGTTGAGCACATTGCTCTCCCCTTTTTTGTCTGTTACGATTATCTTACCACAAACCACCCAAAAAGAAAACGGGAATGATGTTCCCGTTTTCGGACATCATTCCCGTTTATTGATTATCATTATTCGCCGAACAAAAACCGGCACACCGACTCATACAGCTCGACGAAGAAAAACTTCACCTCATAGCCGTCCTCCGTGACGATTTCTTCTTCCTCTTCGGTGAATACATCCGAAAGCGTATCCTCCTGTTCGGATGCCGCCGGAATGCACAGCTGCGGATACAGCACACACCACCAGTTATGCCCCTCGCCGCTGCCGATTGTAATGCGCACGGCGTCATAATACCCTGCGGGCAGTGTCACGGTGTCATACACACGCGTCGAGAAATACATCCGCACAATCTCCGCCTCTACCTGATCGGTATGTCCCTGTGCATACACTTCCTGCTGTGCTGCCGCTTTGATTTTAACAAGATTTTCCTGCGCTGCCTGTTCCGCCTCGAGCCGGCTGTTCACATCGTCTGTATCAAACAAGTGAAGCGATAAAAGCTTGTCCCGTACTGCAATTTTAACGCGCTGATCCTCTTCGCTGTCTGAATCGGCAAGGATATGAAGCCGTAATACCTCTTCGCGAATCGGGTCGCACGTGTCGGCAAACGCCTGCGCCGACGAAAGAAACAAGGTGAGAATCATTCCTGCAAGCAAAGCGGCAAACCCGCGTATTTTTTTGCCCATGAAAAAACGTCCTTTCCTTTTGTCTGACAAAAGTATGGACGTTTCTTTTCCAATTTATTCAAATGATTCTGCTTCTTTCATCACCGTCGGTCCTTCGGCAATCGGACGGCAGACAAACGATTCGCCATAGGAAGCGATTTCCGTCTGCGCACGATATACGGCGTCCTCATCGGAAAACAGTCCGTAGATGACCGAACCGCTCCCTGTGAGCACCGCGCCGCATGCACCGCTTTCTAACAGCTGTGCTTTCACTTCATGCAGTACGTTTAACTCACACGTCTGCTCGAACACGTTTTCCATGTGCACACCGATCGCAGCCAGATCGTGTACTTTGACCGCTTCTACCATCGCCGCCGTATCGGGACGTTTTGTGATCTCCCCGCGGTCAAACTGCGCAAATGCCTCTTTGGTGGAAATCGAAAGCGGCGGCTTGACCCCTGCAATCCATCCGGAAGTTAGCGGCGCAAGCGGTGAAATCCGCTCACCGATGCCCTGTACGCGCGCAGTTCCGCCGCACAGACAAAACGGCACATCCGCACCGAGCCGCACGCCGAGTTCGCATAGTTTTGACAGTGAATACCCACACGCAAACAGCCGGTTTAACAAAAACAGCACACACGCCGCATCCGCACTGCCGCCTGCCATGCCGGCGCCCGACGGAATCCGTTTCACAAGCGAAATAGAAAGTCCTGCTAAAATTCCTGCTTCGTTTAAAAACAGCCGCGCGGCTTTCGCCGCAAGGTTTGTTTCGTCACAGGGGATATTCGGCGCATCGCAGATAAAGCGGATTTCTCCGGGTACATCGGTCGTTTCGATCGTAATCGTATCGCCGAGGCTCACTGATTGCATCACCATATCCATTTCGTGATATCCGTTTTCCCGTACCCCAACAATATCGAGCGACAAATTCACCTTTGCCGGCGCAAACCCAACGATTGTTTTCATGCGTCTTGGCTCCTTTACCAGTCAAACAGTTTCATGCGTTTGATGTCAATCGCGCGCACCGGACACATCTCATGACAGCAATAGCACCGGATACACGCGGAGTAGTCAATGTTTGCTTTCCGATCGACAATGCGGATCGTCTTGGCAGGACAGCTCTCGGCGCATTTGCCGCAGCCGACGCAGTCCTTTTTCCGGATCACCGGCTTTGAGGTCAAAAGCTTATCGACCACCGGCAAAAACACCTTCGGAATCTTCTCAGAAAACGCAATACTCTTCGATTTCGGCATCAAAAAGTCCGCGCAGCGGATCAGCGGGTCACCCACAAGGGAGACCTCATCAATCGTTTCACTGCACAATCCGCGCCGGATTGCATGAGAAACGGTGAATACCTCGTCAGCCGACAATCCCATCAGCGCGCACGCCGCCAGATCATGCTCATACGGCGAACGCGAGGACAGAAACATGCCCACCTGCTTCGGCACACCGCCCGACGGGCCGTCGCCCTCCATGCAGACGATCGCGTCGGTGATGACTAAGTCAGGACGCACCGTTTCGCACAGATCGACGAGCATATTCGAAAAGACGTCCTTTTTCGGAAAACGCCAGTGAAATTCCGGTTTCATCAGTCCCGGAATCGTACCGAACAGGTTTTTCACCGCGCCCGACAACATTGTCATCCCGTGCGTTTTCAGTTTCACCGCATCGATGATGAAATCCGCTTCTTTGATCGCATGGATGAGCGTAAACCGGTGGACGAGCTCGTTTTCCTGGCGCTCGCGCTCAAACGAGGTGACATCCTCGTTTAAGACTGCACCCGTATGCTCCGCCGCCTGCTGCATTCCGCACGACGTATAGATGCCGCGCAGTGCGCCGACCGTAAACGGTCCGCCCGGACTGTCCGCGATCACGACCTCCTTTGCGCCGCATTCCTGCGCGCACCGGACAATTGCCTCAATCACGGCAGGATGTGTCGTTGTCGCCTCCTCAGGCGTGCGCTTCATCACAAGATTCGCCTTAACAAGCACCCGCTTACCGTTTAACACCTGTTTGTCGATATTGTGAAACGCAAAATGGCGGCGCACATCCGAACACACCCGCTCGATCGTATAGTCAGGCGTATGTGTCACGCCAACTGCCGGAAACTTACTCACCGCGCTCCTCCTTCAGTTCTTCTAAAAATTCAGCAATCCGCTTCATAGCCTCTTTTAAATGGCGCAGGGAGTACGCATAGGACACGCGGATAAATCCTTCGCCGCTTGCGCCGAACGCATTGCCCGGCACAACCGCCACTTTTTTCGAATAGAGAAGCCGCTCGCAGAATTCATCGGAGGAAAGTCCCGTCGAACGAATACACGGGAACGCATAAAACGCACCCTCCGGATTAAAACAGGTAAGTCCCATCTGGTTAAAGCTTGCCACCACATAGCGGCGGCGCATATCATACTCCTCCGCCATCGCTTCGATGTCCTCATCGCACCGTCTGAGCGCTTCGACCGCCGCATACTGGCTCGTCGTCGGCGCACACATGATGGCAAACTGGTGAATCTTCGTCATCTGATGAATAATCGGCTCCGGTCCGCACGCATAGCCTAAGCGCCAGCCGGTCATGGAATACGCTTTCGAAAAGCCGTTGACGACGACTGTCCGCTCCCGCATGCCGGGAATCGACGCGATCGACACATGACGGCTTCCATACGTAAGCTCTGCGTAAATCTCATCGGATAAAACGATGATGTTTGTTTCTCTTAACACCTCGGCAATCGCTTCCAAGTCCTCTTTGTGCATGACGCCGCCGGTCGGATTGTTCGGATACGGGAATACAAGTAACTTTGTCTTTTCGGTGATTGCCGCGCGCAGCCGCTCCGGTGTCAAGCGGAAATGCTCCTCCGCCACCGTTTCAATCGGGACAGGAACGCCGCGCATCATCTCGACGATCGGGCTGTACGCCACGAAGCACGGTTCCACGATGAGCACCTCGTCGCCCTCTTCAATGAGCGCGCGGATGCAAAGATCGATCGCCTCCGAACCGCCTACCGTGATAACCGTTTCGTCGGTCGGATGATACGAAAGGGAAAACCGCCGGTTTAAATAGTTGCAGATTTCTTTTCGAAGTTCGAGCAAACCGGCATTTGCGGTATAAGACGTGCGTCCGCGCTCGAGCGTTTCGATTGCAGCGGCGCGCACTGCCCACGGCGTTTTAAAATCGGGCTCGCCGACACCCAGCGAAACGACTCCTTCCATCGTCTGTGCGATATCAAAAAATTTGCGGATGCCTGAAGGCTTTAATGCCTGCACCCGTTTTGAGAGCAAGGATTCATAATCGATCAAAACCAGTTGCCCTCCCTCTCGTCCGGCTGGCCGGTATGCAGCACGACACCTTTTTCCTTATAGCGCGACAGAATAAAATGCGTGGCGGTGGAAAGCACCGAATCGAGTGTCGCAAGCCGCTGGGACACAAACAGCGCAATGTCTTTAAACGATTTTGCCGTGATCGTGAGCGCCAAGTCATAACCGCCCGACATCAGATACACGTCCTCCACCTCGGAATACTGCGCGATCTTCTCGGCGATCTCGTCAAAGCCCGCATCGCGTTTCGGTGTAACGCGCAGCTCAATAATTGCCGAAACCATATTCGGCATCTCATCCGATAGCCGGTCACGATCCACAATCGCTTTATACCCGCGGATGATGCCGTCTTTTTCGAGGCGGTCAATTTCCTCCGCCACCTCTACTGCCGTTTGTCCAGTCATCATGGCGATTTCCTCATTTGTATACCGTGCGTTTTCCTCCAAAATACGCAAGACTTTATTCATAACCAATTCCTCCTGTCTTTACTCATTCGATCAAAGAGCAGCCAATACGGGCTGCCGGTTTTTAAAATATGCAGCAGACGAAAAGCCAATTTCTTTTAACAGCGCTTTCGCCTCATCAAAATATCTGCCCACATCCGCTGACAGATGCGCGTCACTTCCGATGGTGATGAGCGTTCCGCCGCAGTCATGGTACATGGAAAGATACCGTTTATAAAGCGAAAGCTCCTGTCCGCCGCGGGCAAACGTTGCTGTGTTTAATTCGAGCGCTTTTTCATTTCGAATCAGTGTGCGGCACACCTGCTCCATCGCTGCGTCAAACCGCTGTGGTGCACAGACGGCACTTCGTTTTGTGATGTCAAAATAGCGATAGGGATAGATCGGATGCGCCAGTGTGTCAAACCGATTCCACTGTGCAAGCGAAAGCAGTTCCTCATAATATTTAAAAAGCAGTTCTGCGAGCGCATCATCATCCATATTCTCATAGTCAAGAAAATAGAAATCCTTGTATCCGGTTACTGTGTGGATCGAGCCGATCACCATGTCATACGGATGCGCCGAAAGAAGCAGCTCGGCTTTTTCCATGTCCTGAAGCGGCTGTCCTAACTCAATCCCGCGCAAAAGCAAAACCGGCGCGTCTTTTTGACATACTGCAATCTCAGCCTGTGCACCCGCGATGCTGTTTTCGAGGTCATGCTCCAAAAAGCAGTCGATTTCCGCATGATCGGTCACCGCCAGCACAGAAACACCTGCCGCCGCTGCCGCGTGCACCATGCGTTCCACCGGTTCTTCGCAGTCAAACGACCATTTGCTGTGCGTATGCGTATCAATCTTCAAAAAAGACCGCCCCCTTTTCATGCTTTTTCAATATACTATATCATATCCATGCATAATTTGCACTATTTTTCGGCAGTTTTATAAAAAAAGATTGGCATTAAACCCGTTTCTCAAACAGGTATGATATGCTATAATGAAAGAAATCCCGCTGAATGCTTTTCAGCACATAACAGGAGGAACTTTTTATGCGTGCAGTTATCACCGTCATCGGCAAGGACACCGTCGGTATCCTTGCAAAAGTAAGCGCAATCTGCGCCGAGTACAATGCAAACATCATCGATGTGACCCAGACCGTCATGCAGGACTTGTTTGCCATGATTATGCTTGCGCAGATCGATAAAATGAAAACCGATTTCACCGCTTTTTCGCAGAAGATGGAAGCACTCGGAAAAGAGCAAAACCTTTCAATCCGTGTGATGCATGAGGATCTGTTCCAGTCCATGCACAAGATCTGAGTGTTCACACAAACTGAAAGGAGGCCTTTTTGAAACGATGATCAATGTAAACGACATTTTGGAAACGATCCGGATGATTCAGGACGAGAACCTTGATATCCGTACGATCACCATGGGCATTTCACTGTTGGACTGCATCGATGCCGATATCGACAAAGCGTGCGCAAAGGTGTATGAGAAAATCACTCGCTGCGCCAAAGACCTCGTCAAAGTCGGCGAGGATATCGAACACGAATACGGCATCCCGATCATTAACAAACGCATTTCTGTTACCCCGATTGCAATCGTCAGCGCGGCGTGCAACCAAAGCCCTGTCCCATTTGCAAAAACACTCGACAAAGCGGCTGAAGCAGTCGGTGTCAACCTGATCGGCGGCTATTCAGCACTCGTGCAGAAAGGATTCAGCGCCGGCGACGAAGCGCTCATCCGTTCGATTCCGGAAGCACTCGCCTGCACCACGCGCGTCTGCTCATCTGTCAACATCGGCAGCACAAAAACAGGCATTAACTTGGATGCCTGCAAGCTGATGGGTCAGGTCGTACGCGAAGCGGCAGAACGTACCGTCGATCAAAAATGCTTCGGCGCGGCAAAACTTGTCGTGTTCTGCAACGCACCGGAGGATAACCCGTTCATGGCAGGCGCATTCCACGGCGTCGGCGAGCCGGACTGCATCATCAACGTCGGTGTTTCCGGCCCAGGTGTTGTCCGTGCGGCTGTCGCAAAATATCCGGACGCAAGCATCAGCGAAATTGCCGATGTCATCAAAAAGACAGCGTTTAAGATCACCCGTATGGGTCAGTTGGTCGGAACTGTCGCATCTGAGCGTCTGGGCGTTCCGTTCGGCATCGTCGATCTCTCGCTTGCACCAACACCGGCAGTCGGCGACTCCGTTGCCCACATCTTGGAGGAAATCGGCCTCGAAAAATGCGGCACACACGGTACCACTGCAACGCTTGCAATGTTGAACGACGCAGTCAAAAAAGGCGGCGTCATGGCATCGTCGCGTATCGGCGGTCTGTCCGGTGCATTCATCCCCGTATCTGAGGATGCCGGCATGATCGACGCGGCAAAATCCGGTTCGCTGTGCATTGAAAAACTCGAAGCAATGACAGCGGTCTGCTCGGTTGGTCTTGATATGATCTGCGTACCGGGCGACACCCCTGCGGATACAATCGCTGCAATTATCGCAGACGAGGCAGCCATCGGCATGGTGAACTTTAAAACAACGGCAGTCCGAATCATTCCGGCAATTGGCTGTGATGTAGGCGACGAGCTTTCATTCGGCGGACTGTTCGGCAGCGGCCCTGTCATGAAACTCAACTCTTTTGGCTCGTCGAAGTTCATAAACCGCGGCGGACAGATCCCCGCGCCGCTGCAAAGTCTCAAAAACTAATCTATGAATTAGTTTTGAATCATAAACTTTTATTTGAAATGTTCATATAAAAAGCTTATGATTACTAAAACGGTGGCGTGTTCGTAACAATATGGACACATCATCGTTTTTTGCCGTAAAGACAACTTTTACGGCAGGGGGATCTTACCTTTTATAAAGTTAGGAGGGAGTTTTTTGGCAACAATCATTGAACAAATCATCGCCATCGATTCTGACGCGCAAAAGCGGTTGGACGAAGCGGCTTCCTACAAAGACGTATGTGAGCGTGAAATTGAACAAACCATGAGTGCACTGACTGAGCAAAAACGTAAAGTGGTTGACGAAACATTGGAAAAAACACAGCAGGAAGAGTCGAAAAAGGCACAGCAGACACAGCATGAGATTCTGCGCCGTCATGACGAAGCCGTTTCGGACCTTGTCAAACGGTATGAGTCTCAAAAAGATGCTGTCATCGAAGACTTGTTTCAGCGCGTAATCCAATGAAGAGGAGATTTTTCCTATGCTCAATTCTCTTTCCGGAAATGTAATTGCAGCAAAAGCACGTGCAATTTACGGAAAACGGCTGACCCTTTCAAACTACAAAGAGCTGCTTAGACAGCGATCTGTGGCGGAAGTGGCGGCTTATTTAAAAAACAACACCGCGTATCAATCGGAATTTTCGGGTATCAACGAAACACAGATTCACCGCGGTCAGCTTGAGATTTTGCTTCATCGCGCGCGGCTCAATTGTTATCTGCGGCTTTGCCGATATGATTTTTCGGGAAAAAACAGTTTTTACCGATACGCCGTGGCGGATGCGGAAATCAGCGTGATTCTCTCTGCGATTATGATGTTAAACGCAAATAAGCAGGAACTGTTGCTGTTTTCTCTGCCTGCTTATTTGAAAGATCATGCATCCTTTGACTTTTTGTCGCTTTCAAAAATCCGTTCCTTTTCGGACATGCTTGACATCTTGTCGAATACCCCTTATGCCAAGGTGTTAAAACGTCACGATGCCAAAAACGGAGAGATCGATCTGATGCGCTGTGAGCATGATTTAAAAACGTATTATTACGCACACATGCTCTCGCAGGTAAAAGAACAGTACCGCGGCAAAACAAGAAAACAGCTCACCGATCTCATTTTATCGGAAATCGAACTTGCAAATATTTCGCTGATTTATCGTTTGAAGGTCTATTTCCGCAAAACACCGCAGGAAATTTGCAATTTGATTCTTCCGTTTTCGTATAAGCTCTCCAAACGCCGCATGAACGTGCTGTTAGAAGCACCTTCCGGCGATGCGTTTTTGACGCTGCTTTCGCAAAACGGATATCCCTCTGCCCAGACAGCTTCTTCATTCTCTTATATTGAAGAATACACAAAAAACCTGCTGTTTACTCAGAGCAGACGATTGATTCGTTTTCCTGCAGGCGCGCCGGTTGCGTTTTACGCACTGATGACGCACTTGCGCACTGAGCTTGACAACATCACAACGATTATCGAAGGCATTCGTTATCAGAACAATCCTGAAGAAATCGAGAAGATGCTCCTGCTCGAACAGTCTCAATAGAATTATGAAATCAAAGGTGGTGTTAACACGTGGCAATCGAAAAGATGTCTCTCATCAACCTGATTGGAAACATGGATGATCTGGATCAAACGCTGCTTGTCTGTCTGCGTTCGGGCTATTTCCATCCGGAAATGGCGATCCACACCACAGAGCCTTCGCACGGATTCAAAATCTTAGAAGGCGAAAACCTGTGGACACCGGTGCTTTCTTCGCTCCGGCATTTGGCTTCCGATCTGGAAATCGATTTGCACGAAACCGATTTTGATCCTGACCGGTTCAGCCTCGAGACCGTCACGTCATTTGTGGAAGGTCTTGAAGGTCATTCAACCGAACTGGCGGAACAAAAAAGGTCGATCAAGGAAAATATTCTCCAGCACGAACAGGCGCTCATTCAGTTAAAGCATCTTGAGGGTCTGAATATCAGCTTCGATGATATTTTTGCCTGCCAATATGTAAAATCCCGGTTTGGACGTCTTCCGAAAGACAGCTTTGCAAAGCTCGCATATTATGATGACCGAAAGTTTTTCTTCTTCCCGTTTGACCATGATGCGGAATATTACTGGGGTGTTTATTTTGCACCGGCAACAAAAGCCGGTTCGATCGATGATATTTTCGCTTCCCTCTACTTCGAGCGAATTTACATCCCGGATTACGCACACGGCACACCGGAACAGGCATACAAAAACCTGACCGACGTCATTGAATCGGAGAAGAAAAAACTCGCCGAAGTACAAAGCCAGATTGATGCACTCAAAAAGAAATCGGAAAACGAATTCCTGACGCATTACTGTGCGGCAGCATTCTGGCACAAAGTGTACGATATGCGCAAATATGTGGCGGTATTAAACAACCGCTTCTATGTTGTTGGATTTGTTCCTGCGGCACAGTGCGAGTCGTTCCGCAGCGAAATAAATGTCATTGACAGTGTTTCGTTTGTGTCAAAACCGCATGACGCAGATCCTTCGGTTCCGGCTCCGGTGAAGCTTAAGAACAACCGGTTCACCAAACCGTTTGAAATGTTCGTAAACATGTACAGCCTTCCGTCCTATAAGGACATCGACCCGACTTCGCTGGTTGCAATCACCTACACACTGCTGTTCGGCATCATGTTCGGTGATTTGGGACAAGGCTTGCTGCTCGCACTTGCCGGCCTCATTTTCTACAAGTGGAAGAAGATGAATCTTGGCAGAATCATGATTCGCATCGGCTTTTCGAGTGCGTTCTTCGGTCTTGTGTATGGTTCGGTGTTCGGCTATGAACACTTGCTTGACCCGATGTACAAAGCGCTGTTCGGTTTGAGCGAAAAACCGGTCGAAGTTTTCGATACGAACACAACAAACATGCTTTTGATGCTCGCGATCTTCATCGGTGTCACCCTCATCGCAGTATCCATCTGCATCAACATTTATCTTGGATTCCGCGATAAAGATTACGAACGCGCTGTGTTCGGCCATAACGGCATCGCAGGACTTGTGTTCTATTTAGGCGCTGTGTTTGCAGTAAGCGACATGATGCTCTTAAACACCGGCATCGTCGGACTGCCGTACATTCTGCTGGTACTTGTCCTGCCGCTTTTGCTCATCTTCTTCAAGCACGCAATCACCGCTGTACTGTTCCACAAAGGAAAGCCGTTCCCGAACGGCATCGGTGAGTTCATCATTGAAAACTTCTTCGAATTGTTTGAATATGTACTGAGCTACTTGTCAAACTCGATGTCGTTTTTGCGTGTCGGCGGCTTTATTTTAAGCCACGCCGGCATGATGGCAGTCGTTATGTCGCTGGCCGAGATGGTTGGCGCAGGTGCCGGCCCGGTCGTTGTTGTGATCGGCAACCTGTTTGTCATGTGCCTTGAGGGCCTCATCGTCGGCATCCAGGTACTGCGTCTTGAATTTTACGAAATCTTCAGCCGTAACTTTGAAGGCAACGGCAAACCGTATGAACCGGCAGTGGTCGATTACACGCAGAACGCGTAATCCCCTGCTGTTCAATATATGATTTTTTTGAAATAACTTTTGGAGGTATTATTATGAATCTCGCATTTTTATTGCTCGCACCGCTCGCTGCAATCGTTCTTCTCGCTACTCCGCTCGTTCCGGTTTACCGCGGCGTTACCACCGGCAAAAAAGCAAAACGTTCCGTGATCGCAAACCTCTGCGCTTTTGCAGGTGTCTGTGTGTTGGCATTCGTTCTGCCGATCGGCAACCTGGTTTCTGCTGAGGCTGCTGCCGCTGTTTCGGGCGCTGCTGCCGGCATGGGCTACATCGCTGCTGCACTCGTAACCGGTCTTTCCTGCTTGGGCGCTGGTATCGCAGTTGCTGCTGCTGCACCGGCTGCAATCGGCGCTGTCAGCGAAGATCCGAAATCGTTCGGTAAAGCAATGATCTTCGTCGTGCTCGGTGAAGGTGTTGCAATCTACGGCTTGCTCATCTCCATCCTCATCCTCAACAGACTGTAATTTTTAAACGCATAAAGAGAAAGGACGATCCGTTCATGAAGTTTTTTGTCATCAGCGACAACAAGGATACCCAAAACGGAATGCGTTTGACCGGTGCCGAAGGTGTCGTGGTGCACGAAGCACATGAGGTCGAAGAAGCGCTTCACCGCGCATTTTCCGATCCTGAAATCGGCATCGTTTTGATGACGCAAAAGCTCATCCATTTATGTCCGGAACTCGTATTTGATTTGAAACTGAATCGGAAACGCCCGCTGATCGTTGAAATTCCCGACCGTCATGCGACGTCAAAAATCAGCGATACGATTTCCCGTTACATTCAAGAGGCTGTCGGCATCAAAATTTGACACCCTGTTTATGCTGAGGAAAGGAGCACACTTGATTGGAACAGCAAGAGAAACTTTTAAAATTTAAAAACGCTGTATTTCGTGAAGTTGACGCGAAAACAGAGCAGATCCGTCACGACGCTGACGAGAAAAAAGAACAAGCAATCCGTAAGTTCACAGAACAGCTTGATCGGAGCGCTTCGGAAGAAATTCATACAAAAACAGAGCAGATCCGCCAGAAGTTCAGTCAGGAAACTGCAAAATGCAGTCTGGATGCAAAGCGCAGCCTGCTTGCAAAACGCAGCGAACTGACACAGAAGCTGTTTGATGAAACTGCAGAAAAACTGGCTGCCTTTTCAAAGACATCAGAATATCAGGAACTCCTGCTCAAAAAAATTGCATCGTTTGCCGCATCTGTTTCGGCAGCTAAGCCGGAACTTTTGGTCGGTGCATCGGATTTTACACACAAATCGGCAATTGAAAAGGCGTTCGGACGTGACTGTACAGTCGTGTGCGATCCTGCAATTACACTGGGCGGTTTCGTCGTGCGTGATGCAGAAAAAGGACTTTTCTACGACGAAACATTCGCACAGAAACTTGCCGATCAAAAATCCTATTTTATCGAACACAGTATCTTCAACGATTGATCCTGTGTGATGTATGAGGTGAACAGCTTGAACAACACGATCTATTCGATCAACGGACCGGTCATCACTGTCAAAGACACAAAAGACTTTGCAATGATGGAAATGGTGTACGTTGGTGATGCGAATCTGGTTGGTGAAGTCATCGGTATCACCGACGACCGTACAACCATCCAGGTTTACGAAGAAACCTCCGGTCTTCGTCCGGGCGAGCCAGTCAAAGGCACCGGCGCACCGATGAGCGTCACACTGGGTCCTGGTATCCTTACAAATATTTACGATGGTATTGAACGTCCGCTTCGTGACATCCACGAAAAATCCGGCGCATTCATCGAGCGCGGTGCAGACGTTCCGGCACTCGATCAAACCCGCCGCTACGACGTCACTGTTTTGGTGAAACCGGGTGACGAGCTTTCGGCTGGTTCGGTTTACGCTACCTGCCCGGAAACGCCGGTTATTTTACACAAATGCATGGTTCCGCCGAACATGAGCGGTACGGTCACTGAAGTTATGCCGTCCGGTTCCTACACGGTAACCGACACAGTGGTGCGCATCAAAACACCGTCGGGCGCAATTGAATCGCTGACGCTCTGCCAGAAATGGCCGATTCGTACCGCACGTCCGGCTTCCCTGCGCAAACCGATTTCCCTGCCGCTGATTACCGGTCAGCGTGTCATCGACACCCTGTTCCCGATCGCAAAAGGCGGCGCTGCAGCCGTCCCGGGCGGATTCGGTACCGGCAAAACCATGACACAGCACCAGCTTGCAAAATGGTGTGACGCAGATATCATCGTCTACGTCGGCTGCGGTGAACGCGGCAACGAGATGACACAGGTACTTGATGAGTTCGGCGAACTGATTGACCCGAAAACGGGCAACAAACTGACCGACCGTACCGTTTTGATCGCAAACACATCGAACATGCCGGTGGCTGCCCGTGAGGCATCGATCTACACCGGTATTACCCTTGCAGAATACTACCGCGACATGGGTTACCATGTTGCAATCATGGCAGACTCCACTTCCCGTTGGGCAGAGGCACTGCGTGAGATCTCCGGCCGTCTGGAAGAAATGCCGGCAGAGGAAGGCTTCCCGGCTTACCTGCCGTCGCGCCTGTCGCAGTTCTACGAGCGCGCAGGCTACATGGTGAACCTAAACGGAACGGAAGGCTCCGTTTCGATCATCGGCGCTGTTTCGCCGCAGGGCGCAGACTTCTCCGAACCGGTTACCCAGAACACCAAACGTTTCGTTCGTACCTTCTGGGCACTTGACAAATCGCTCGCATATGCACGTCACTATCCGGCAATCAACTGGACTGAGAGCTACAGCGAGTATGTCGACGACCTGACTGCTTATTATAACGAAAAAGTGTCGCCGGACTTCTTAACCTGCCGCCGCCGCATTTCCACACTGCTTGCCGAGGAAGCAAGCCTCATGGAAATCGTCAAATTGATCGGCGCAGACGTTCTGCCGGACGACCAGAAGCTGACCATCGAAACTGCAAAAGCAATTCGCTTGGGCTTCTTACAGCAGAACGCATTCCACAAGGACGACACCTATGTGCCG
>CASGAN010000031.1 GCA_949299455.1 uncultured Oscillospiraceae bacterium | reverse complement strand
AAACTGGTATTTTCCCATTTTTCTTCAACTCCTTGACTCTTTTATTATACATCAAGGTGTCCTATATTTTAATGTCTACTTTTTAGGTATCATATCACAAAACAGTTTATTCCGAATCCCGAAACTGCACCGATTGTCAAACGCATTTTTGAGATGTATGCAAACGGCATTGGTATTGTAAAAATCTGCGACAGGCTTTCCAAAGAACAGATTTTGCCCCCAAGCGTCTATGCCTTCAAAACAACCGGCAGCAAATCGGGTAAACCGGATTTAACAAGACCGTATCACTGGGTGCAGACAACGGTACGGAAGATGCTGTCCAATCAGGAATATGTCGGTGACACCGTAAACTTCAAAACCTATTCCAAATCCAACAAGCTGAAGAAAAGGCTAAAGAACGATCCTGAAAATATTCTCATATTCAAAGATACGCATGAAGCAATTATAGATCGCAAAACTTTTGAACTTGTGCAAAAGCATTTTGCAGGACGAAAGCGTCCCGATAAGCAGGGTGAAATGGACAAGTATGCAGGATATCTTTTCTGCGGTGAGTGTGGCAGCCGGTTATATCTGCACAGAGGGAAAACCATAAAACCTGAAAACAATGTATTTCAATGCGGAGGATACCAAACAAGGAGTACAGATTGTACTGCACACTATATCCGGGAAAATGTGCTTGACCAAATTGTCCTGCACAACCTAAAAACAGTAACAGCATACGCCCGAGAGCAGCCGGAAGAATTTTATGCGATGGCAACGCAGAACGGTGAAGCGCAAGCAAAGAAATTTTATGCCACCGCAGAGCGTGAAAAGGTACAGATTGAAAAGCGGATCAAGGAGCTTGACAACATTATTCGCTGCCTGTATGAAGATCGGGTAACAGGACGAATCACGCCGGAACGATATGATACAATGGCAAGCGGATACGAGCAAGAGCAAGCAGAGCTGCGACAGAAGCTGACTTCCATTACCGAACGCATCAGTGGAATGGATATGCGTGAAAGATGCATACAGGAATTTATGAACAAGGCGAAATCTTATGTTGAGATGCCAAAACTGACACCCGAGCTGCTGCGGGTATTTATCCGCAGGATTGAGGTATACGAAAAACCCGAAAAGTATTCCCGTAACTGCGGAAACCCAATCGTGATCCACTATGCGTTCCAGCTGCCGGAGCAGAACGGAATGCCTACGATAGAAAAAGTTATGTTGCCAATCCCCAAAACTGCCTAAAAAGCAGTAACCGGAAGGCAAAATGCCTTCCGGTTACTTACCGCCCCCAATTCTCCGTTAAGAACATCACAGAAAAGCAGAGCTTTTCTTTTTTTACATTATGCAAAGATTGCGAGCAGAACACCTGCGGCAACGGCCGAGCCGATAACGCCTGCGACGTTCGGACCCATTGCATGCATCAGCAGGAAGTTTGTCGGATTCGACTCTGCACCAACACGCTGCGAAACACGTGCAGCCATCGGCACTGCCGAAACGCCTGCCGAACCAATCAGCGGGTTGACCTGGCCTTTTGTCACGATATACATCAGTTTGCCGAACAGGACGCCGCCTGCTGTACCGATGCAGAACGCAATCAGACCGAGGATAATGATCTTAATTGTCTGGAAAGTCAAGAAATAATCCGCAGTTGCGGTTGCACCAACAGTGACACCCAGGAAAATTGTAACGATGTTCATGAGCTCATTCTGTGCTGTTTTCACCAGACGATCTACGACGCCGCTCTCCTTCATGAGGTTACCGAGCATCAGCATACCCAGAAGCGGTGCTGCCGACGGAACAATCAGCGAAACAACGAGTGTAACTGCGATCGGGAAGATAATTTTTTCGGTTTTGGAAACCGGGCGGAGCTGTTTCATAACGACAGCGCGCTCTTTTTTCGTGGTCAGCGCACGCATGATCGGCGGCTGAATCAGCGGAACGAGCGCCATATACGAATATGCCGCAACGGCGATGGAACCGAGAATGGTCGGTGCCAGTGATTTTGCAACATAGATTGCAGTCGGGCCGTCTGCACCGCCGATGATGCCGATTGCTGCTGCAAATTCCGGCGAGAAGCCGAGCATAACCGCGCCGACAAATGTGACGAAAATACCAAGCTGTGCAGCTGCACCGAGTAAGAAGCTCTTCGGATTTGCAATCAGCGGACCGAAGTCAGTCATTGCACCGATGCCAAGGAAGATAAGCGACGGGTAAATACCCAGTTTTACGCCCAGATACAAGAAGTCAAGCAAACCACCGTTTTTCATGACTTGTCCAAAATCAATTTCTTTGTTTACAAAGAAATCCATGTGGAACATTTCGGTCATCGGCAGGTTTGTCAAGAACATACCAAATGCAATCGGCAACAGCAAGAGCGGCTCAAATCCGCGGACGATTGCCAAATAAATCAATACAAACGAAATGCCGATCATCAGCCAGTTCTGCCACTGCATCGCGGCGAGACCGGATTCTGCCCAAAGATCGGAGATCGTTTTTACAAACACGTCAAACATACTGTCAGATTCTCCTCCTTCTCAGTTAAAACGGACGGGTATTTTCCGCAATACCAGCTGCATTCCAAGCGCTTCTGCCGGTTTTTGCGCGTTTTACACTGCGCAGTGCAAACGGTTTGTCCGGACCCATCATGCAGGCAATCGCAGCTGTGATCGCTGCAACCACTTCTTCACTCACGCCAGCTTCCACGTTCGGAAGTGCTTCCTGTTTCGGCGCAGATGGTGCCTGCACTGGTTTTGCAGGTGCTTTTTCTTCCTTTTTGGAGGCATTGCCGCTGTTTTTGCCAATTGAGCTGAAGATTTTTCCAAGCAGCATGCAGATCAAAACCAGGATGATCAGAACTGCAAATACGACAACCATTCCGACCAGGACAACCGAACCGGTCTGCGTCCAGTTAATGTTCGCAAAGTAACTAAAATCCATACTCGTATCTCCTTCTATCAGTTTATCATGCTGCCCGCAGGCAGACGAACTTATAAAGTATTATAACGCATCTTTTTGCGTTTTTCAATTCTATTTTCTTCTCAAATATTGATTTTATTTTTCATGCAGCACAACGCGCGAGAAATTTTTCCAGAGAATCTGTTCTTTCACATCTTCTGAAAGGTTTAATTTCTGAAACCGTACGAGTTCTTCCTCATGCGTCCACATCGGAAAGTCCGTGCCGAAGAAAAATCGATCCGCACCCATTTGTTCTATCAGCTCTGCCGCCTGCTCCGGTTTTAAAAATGGAAGCGAACTCGACGTATCAAAGTGAACGTTCGGATATCCGCGGTACACCTGCTCAACCTCGTTCCAACACGACCATCCGCCGAAATGTGCACCGATACAAACAAGCGCCGGATATTTATCCATCATACGCGCAAGCTTTTTCGGGTCAGAATAATCATAACGGCGGTCGCCTGTATGAAACAAAATCGGCAGTTTTCCCTCGGCAGCCCGGTAAATCAGCTCTGCACACGCATCGTCGATTGCAAACTGCTGAAAATCAGGGTGCAGCTTTAAGCCGTAAAAACCGGCTTCTACAGCCTTTTCCACGGTTTCTTCAATATTGTCAATGCCCGGATGAATCGCCGCAAACGGTACAAACGCCGGATGCAGCCGTGCTTCTTCGGCTAAAAACCGATTGATTGCTTCCACCTGGTCTGCGCGTGTTGCAACCGAGCAGACCAAATAACGTGAAATTCCCGCTTTTTCGCCGCTTTTTAAGAGTGCATCGGCCGTTCCGCCGGCGTCCATTTTAATATCATAAAATGACCCGATGGAATCAACCGCCCGCTCGGCCACTTTTGACGGGAAAATATGTGCGTGTGCATCGATGATCTGCACGGAAATCTCCTCCTTCTTTAACGATATGCACTGTAATAATTCACGACACCCTGTGCCACTGCTTTTGCAAACTTCTGCCGATGCGACGCGCTCATTGCAAGCGCCTCATCCGACGGATTCGACAAAAATCCGCATTCAATCAAAATACCCGGCCGCTGTTTGCTCCGTGTCACATAGAAGTTATAATGCTCATATTTATTCCATTTGCTTGACGGCATCACACCTTGCACCTCTGCCTGTACTGCTTTTGCAAGCGGCTGTGAGAATGGTGTGTTGTAGTATGTCTGGACGCCATACGGCCCTGAATCATTGCCGGCTGAATTATAGTGCACCGAAATAAACAAATCACAGTTGCTTGCATCACCAAACTGCGCGCGCTGCTCAAGCGACAGATATTTGTCACTTGTCCGGGTCATAACAACCGTTGCACCTCTTGCACGAAGCTCGTCTGCAATCGCCTGCGCCTGAAGCAGTGCGACTTCTTTTTCATCCACGTCCTTACCCGAAATAGTTCCGGGATCAGATCCGCCGTGACCGGGGTCAATACAGATTTTTACGCCCGACAGATTAGATGTTGCACCGTGGTTAAACCGCAGCACAAGTGTATTTGACGAATATTCCGCATAGCAGCCGTAGTATTTTCCGGTTTTACGCATCGTCAGAATAATCTGATAGCGATACATCTTGAATTTCGAATCGTAGATCCGCTGTGTTTTTGCACCCGAGAAAATCGGGCTCGACGAAAGATTCATCTCCACATTTTCAGCCAACAGCTCAGAAGCATAGTCGAGCGTAATCGTGACCGTGTTGGCTGCAAACTGATAGCTTGCACCGATTTCATCTTCATCGCTCACAGGACCGGGCGACAACGCAATCGAAAACGGCGCATTCCAGTCAAGCCCAATGCGGAATACGGTTTCCGTTCCCTCCACGCCGGCTTTTATGCTGTTGATTGTATTATTGCCGCCAAATGCCAGATTTTGAATCGTGACATCTGATGATTTGATCGTTGTTCCCGACCGCAGGTTTAAATAGCTTCCGTTTTTGCTTTGAATAACGTCACGGGTATTTTTCGGAAGCGGGAACAGCACACCTTCCGGATATTTCGACGTGGACAGATACGGGTATTTTTCCGCATAAGTGCTTGTCACCACCGCATGCTGCAGTACAGCGCCGCCGCCTTGTCCGCCGCTTCCGCTCTCTTCACCGCCGCCCGATGACGAACCGTCGCCGCCAGATGGCTCATCTGTTTTCATGACCGTAATCGAGCCGCCGCGCTTGGATTCACTCATGCCTGCATACGTTATAAACAGACACACTGCCGAGCTTTTGATCCGACGAGGTCGACTGCGGACAAGTATATCTTCCGCTGTAATAGACATACAGGGAATCAGAGCCGTCACCCGCACCGCTTTCCGCCTCGGTCAGGCGAATTGTTTTTCCGTTTAATGTCGCAGAAACGGACGCACCCTTATATGCCATTGCACCAAGCTCAAGCGTAGTACCGCCCACAACCGTCATGCTCTGAGACGGCGTCACGCTGTCGATAATTTTCACACGGCGCTCGACTGTATAGACAATGGTTTTTCCCTTGTGCTCCAAATTGATCTCATTTTTTCCGATTTTTAAGTCAATCCACTCACTGAATCCGCCTTTTTCCGATGGTTCAATCACTTCACCGTTTAATTTTACTTCCTGTGTCGAATCAAAGCTTCCGCGGAACTGAATGGTTTCCGCATAAGTCACTGTGTTCTTCTGTGCAGGAAGTGTAATTGTCAAATCTTTAAACAGTTCATCCTCTGCGTATTCATTCTGATAATATTTCATCAGCAGGGTAAAGGCACCGTTCGGATCGGTCAGCAAGTGAGAAAATCCCGTGAATACACTGCCGTAGTAATTGCCGGATTTGAGTGCAGTGGAAACCTGGCGTGCAAGTTCATCCGTGCCGGCAAATCCATTCGGCGCGCATGCCTTTTCGCCCGCATGCGTCACCACCATCGGCAAATTCTGTTCTTTGCATATCGTTCCCCACCACGAAACCGCTTTTGAAAACGCAACAGCCGCATCATCCATCGCATACGGCACCGACACATTCAAAAAGTCATAGTTTCCGCTTTTCGCGGCTTTTAAACTGTCAAAGTATCCATCATCAAACGAAGCGAACGGTGCATTCAATCCTTCTTCCCGCTGGCAGACTGCCGAAACGGAAAGTCCGACCGGAAGCGATGGGTTTACCAAATGAACTGCCTGTGCGACACGTGCGCTCGTTCCTTCGGAAACCGAACGTACCCAGTCTTCAAACGAAGCCGCAGAGCCTGCGTTCATATACGCCTGATACAGTGCACCCGTTTTTTTCATTGTGCTCTCCGTAATCATGATACCGGTAAGCGAATAGTTTTGCACCAGTTCAGCGGAGACATCCTCCAAAAGCTGCGGCGACGCAATGCCTGGAATATCATACTGCGTGCCGTCTGCCGCCAAAAGCGTAGAAATCGGCAGCGCCGCATAGACCTGGATGCCTTTTTCAGCGGCTTTTTCACACAGCACCGACAGCACGTCAACCTCTCCTGCTTTGAGCAGGTTCGATGCAAAGAGTGCCTGCCCGTCTTTTAGTACATCGACAAACAGCGTGTTCATTTCATACGTTTCCATATTCGAAACGAGCGTGTCAGCCTCCGCAGTGACAGATGCTTCATCCATCTGCAAAAAGCTGTCTTTGCCCGGGTGAACCCAAACCGCACGAATCTGATCGGGAATGGTTCTGTCGTAGATCGATTCTTCTTCCGATTCCTGCTGCGTTTCGTTTGTACCGGTTGTCTGGGCAGCAGCGAGTGCCAAACGCTGATTTTTTGCCATCAGCCAATAGCCAAACACGACCGATGCTGTTAACACCAGCACGCCCAGCACTGCCCCAAGACTCAAAACAGCTCGTTTCGCTGTTATTTTCTTCATCCTTCCACTTCTTTCCTTCCTGTCTAAGTCGTTTTATCTCACTATTTGATATTGTCATATCGATATAAACACCAGCCGGACGCTTTGCCCGATACGGAATCCGCTTTCTGCCGTGCGATGATATCGGACCCGTATTTATACGATGCCAAGCCAATGTAAAGCTTCACGCTCGGCGAAGTCACAAACGACTTCCATTTTTCAAGCGTCATTGTAAACGGCTGAACGGTGTGCGCATAGTCCCAGTAAATCTGCGGCATCACGTAGTCGATATAGCCGGATTTACTGCACCAAAGCGCAAGATCTGTTGAGAGATATCCGGTATCCGACGCCGGCAATTTGCTGTCTTCACGGAATCCGCCTGCCGGACTGACGCCGAACTGCGCCGAACTGCGCACCGATTTCACGGTTTGATACAGCGATTTTACAAGCGCTGTATTGTTCGATTTTGCCTGTGCAGTCGTATCGCCGTACTCATGCGGAGATGCTGCATAGAAATAATCATCAATATGGATGCCGTCAATCGCATAATTCGTAAGAAGTTCCTTTGCGCCCGCTGTGATCAAGCTGCGCGCTTCGGCATTTCCGGGCTTTAACCACCAAGTGCCGTCCGACATTTTTATCATATAATCATCGCGATTTGACGCACGGTACCATTTTCCGATTGCATACGACTGATCTACCTTTTGCATATCTCCGTCTTTCATCAGACGATACGGATTGATCCATGCATGAACCGAAAGGCCCTGCGCTTTTGCCTGTGCGACGATGATCTGCATCGGATCGTATGAAAGCGCTTTTCCCGTCTGACCGCTCACGGTTCTTGACCACGGAAACAGCTTCGACGGATAAATCGCATCGCCGAACGGACGCACCTGCACAAATACAGTGTTAATTCCCTTTTGCTTGCAGGTTTTCATCATGGATGCAATTTTTGCGGTAAACGTCAACTGCGACGAACCGGCAAACGAAGAAAGCTCAATATACGAAATCCAGACACCGCGCATTTGTGCAGTCTGCGGAATAGATGGCGTACTGCTTTCACCCCCGCCGGTTGACGGCTTGGAACTGCTTTCCTGCGACGATCCGTTTGAACCATCCTGTGAGGATTCCTCGGACGATTCTTTTGAAGAATCCGACGAAGAAGCAGTGTCCGACGCACTGTCAGACGTACTGCTTAAAGACTCTGATGCCGCTTCGTTTGCGGATTCAATCTGGTTCATCAAATCCCCCATCACAGACGCCGATTCATCGCTCTGCTCTGCAATGGAATCGACAATTTCTCCCGATTCCACAAGCCACAAAAGTTCATCAGGGACGTATGGCTTACACGCACCAAACAGTACTGTGACCGCCAGCACAGCGGCCAAAAGCACTCGTTTTTTCATACTATACTCCTTATCAAACACACCGTTTTCATTTCACATCAGCGCCATCTGACTTGATTTCATCAAGCGGACGCAGACGCGCTTCCTCCAGTTCCATTGTGAACTGCTCGATTATTTCATCTGTTGTCATGTCCATAAATGACGGACGCGATGACACACCGGCTGCTGGTTCTTTTTTCACTTCAAAAGAAACGGGCTGTGTTGTTTTCGTTTCGTTTATCATCGGTGTTTGTGTAACCGGTGGTTTCTGTTCGGACAGCGCTTGATTCGACATGCTGATTTCTGCCATCAGCTCATCAAGCAATGTATCCACGCCTTTTTCATAATCAAAGCGATTGCTCTGTTTCGACACCGTCTCCGGCTTCTTTTTGGCAGGCGTCTCTGTTAAAATATCAGCTGCCGGCGGCTGCGGTTTTAACTTGTCTGCCTCCGATTTTACCGGCTCTGTGTTTTTCTCTGTTTCAATATGTTCTGCCTTTGTCTCTTTCTTAAGCCGTTGCCTCTGCTCCTCATCTTTTTGGAGATCGAGTCGTTCAGCCGTGACAGAAACGTTTTCATTGATTGTTTCAATCCGGAGTGTTTGTTCAGATTCTGTTTCGTCTGCCTCTTCCTGCGCCATTGCCTCTTTGATCCGACGCCGGTGCGCCAAAAATGACAGCACAGCAATCCAAACGATCAAAACAAAGAACGGAACCAAAATCATCACAAAAAAGCCAACAGGCATCCGCACAAAGTCAAACAGCGTACCAACACCCTTTACCACATGCGTCACAGTACCAAGTACCTGTGCCGGTGTAATCGTCATCAGCTGCGGCGACGATGTGCGTGTGACAATCTGTAAACTGCCGTCGTTCTCCGCTAAAATACGGACAAGAACAAATCGTCCGTCGATCAGTTCTTCTTTCGAAAGATCGGTTGTATTTTCAATTAAAACGCAATCACCCACTGCATACGGGCCATTTTGTGACGTGATCACCAAATCGCCGCGCACAAACGGTTCCTGCGCTACATCGGCAGTAATGGGCACAAATCCGTTGCCAAACAATGCCGGTACAGTTTCAGTCTCTCTCGCACGCACGTCAATCCAGTTGACTGTAATCACAAACGTCACCGCACAAATCAAAATGAGCGCCAGCAACACCGTGACGCCTCTCCTGAGAATCGCGCCACCTGCTTTCTTTTTCTTTGCCATTTGCTTTTCCTTTCTTTTTTCTGTACCTTGCTGCGCATTAAGAAAACAGCTGCTCAAAAAAATTGGGCTTTGCCTTTTTCTCCACTGCAGACAGTGAATCACTGCGCACCAAAATCGTATCCTCACCGATTTTTTCAATCTCGTTCCACGGGATCGTCAAATCGGCGCCGCGGCCGAATAAGCCAAACAGCCGCAGCTTCCCAAAGACGACGACTGCACGCACCTGCGCGCTTTCGGCGTCAAATAAAATATCATCCACAAAGCCGATTTTCATGCCGTCTGTCACGTTGATAATCTCTTTGCGTTTAAACGAAGTAAAATTTGCTGTCATATCGCGTTTCCCCTTTTTTGCATTCCTATGCAAAAAAGGCGCGCGTTATTCCTGCCAAAATGCGCGGGTGCACTCGTTTTCGGGATTGTCCTCGTAGACCTTGCGCGCAGAAAAAAGCTGTTCCTCAAGCGAATCACGCACTGCACGATACGATTCATCATGATACAGATTGCAAAGCTCGTTCGGATCGTTTTGAAGATCAAACAGCTGTGTGCAGTCCGGATTGTTTTTATAACGAAGCAGTTTAAACCGACGGTCTTTCATGCCGCGGATGAGATGCGTGTACGCAAGATACAGTGTTTCGCGCGCCGGTGCATCCTCGAGCAATGTCGGCAAAAAGCTTTTGCCCTCGACAGATGCCGGGACTTCCATCCCGCAGAATTCGCACAGCGTCGGATAAATGTCCATCAAATACACATAGGC
Source organism: uncultured Oscillospiraceae bacterium (assembly GCA_949299455.1). GTDB lineage: Bacteria > Bacillota > Clostridia > Oscillospirales > Ruminococcaceae > Paludihabitans. The sequence goes on along the minus strand of CASGAN010000031.1, from coordinate 18,038 downwards.
ATCGCGCCGCGCACCCGCAGGAATGCCCGGGCCGCGCAAAATCAGCGGCACACGAATGCTGTGTTCATACAGATTCTGTTTGCCCATCAAGCCGTGACGTCCCACAGCCAGTCCGTTGTCACCGGTATACACGATGATTGTATTTTCAAGTTGTCCGGTACGGCGCAGTGCATCGATCATTCTGCCGACATTGGCGTCAATATGCGAAATCATTGCATAATAATCTGCAATGTGTTGGCGAACTTCCTGTTCTGTGCGCGGATAAGCGGCGAGATTTTCGTCGCGGTCTTCACCGATTGCCGGATTGATGCCAAAATCAAACGGATGTGATTCCATAAAGTTTTCGGGCAGCGAAATCTTCTTAGGATCATACATCTTTTTAAATTCTTCCGGCATTGTCCGCGGATCGTGCGGTGCAAGCATTGCCGTATAGAGGAAAAACGGCTTTTCATGTGGCTGTTCAATAAAACGGACAGCCGCATCGGTGAAAAGCTCTGTCGAATGCTTCCCGGCTGTAATCCGCTCCGCAATCGTATCCATCGGGTGATTGCAGTGCAAAAAATTCGGCGTGGTGCGTACAATGTGATCGTATACACCGTCTTCGTGATAGCTGTTCACCGGCACATTCCAGTGATCCCACATGCCGCCGAAAAAGATTTCGTCACCGCCGCAGAAACTGCGTGCATACGACTCTGTGCCGTTGTGCCATTTACCGATGCCGAACGTCTCATATCCGTTTTTTAAAAACTGTTCGCCCATGGTCACATCGGTTTTCGGAATTTCCTGTCCTGCACCGTACAAATGGAACAGCGTTTTTCCCGAGTTGATCATCGCGCGGCTCGGCATACACACAGCACCCGAGGTACCGCCCGGAATATGCGCGTGCGTAAACGCAGTACCCGACTCTGCCAGCCAGTCAAGATTTGGGGTGTGAATGTCATCATTTCCAAGCGCATGAATCGTATCAAAGCGCTGGTCGTCTGCCAAAATGAACAGAATATTCGGTCTGTTTGCCATCATGTTCCCTCCAATTCCTTACGGTTCGTCGATAAAAAAGCGTTCTTTTTTTCGGATTGAACCCTTTGCAGCTTCTGCTGCTGCGGCTGCATCAATCACATAAGCATCTGCCTGAAGGACTTTTCCCATGTGCAGCTGCGGCTCGGTCAAAAGATCGGCAAGCCGGTCATACCGCTGAATCAGCGGACCGAACGCGTGCGGATAATAAATTTTCCGCACCGTGTGTTTTTTGCCGTCTGTGAGTGTGTATAAACAGGGCTGGCGTCCCACGGCATATCGCACGCGCGCCATTTCCTCCACACCATGCATGAAGGTATTCGGGCGCAGTCCGCATCCGAGCATCAAAATCTTTCCGTGGAGAAGCGGCAGCTGCCAAAACGGTGAATGCGGTCCGACAGGCGTCTCATCGAGCGCATGCCAAACCGTCATGCTGTACGCATATTTTCCCCACGCACAAACAGAATGCGTCGGATGGACGCTGCGATACTGCGCATATTTGATGCGAAAGCACTCCGACAGCGCGCCCACACAGCTTTTCGTCTCACGGATATCAAACACCGGCGACTGCCTGGTGACGGTTTCATAGGAAAGTGCGGGAATCAGCAGTGTTCCCTGGTCGGTCAAAATCTCCATGAGCGTTTCGATCACTTCTTCCGCACGAAGCTCCGGTACACCGAGTGCGCGCATCGAAGAATGCACCAGCAGCACATCGCCCGCTTGGATGCCAAGCCGTTTTAAATCAATCATCAGTCGTTCTGTATATTTCATGCAGCATTCCTCCGTCTGCGTATTGTCATACCTATACAGTTTTTATTGTACTGAAAATCACATCTTTTTTCAAGTGCATTCCCGCTTTTTTGACAGGAAAATCCCGCCTGTTTGTTCTTGCTTTTCAAATCAAAATATGATATAACCTGCTTAACAGTATCAGAGTAAAGGAGGAGCTTTCCATGCCGGATATGCTTGTAAATCTCTCACACGATCATTCGTGCGGCGACCTGATTGCCGCATTAAAAAAAGATGGAATCTTTATCAAACGCGCAATGGCGCCCGATCTTTATGAAATCATCGCGTTCGTTCGCGAACAGTTCAATGAAAAATGGGCAGGCGAAGCAACCAAAGCGATTTTGAACACCCCTGCTTCCTGCTTTATTGCCGTAAAGGACAAAAAAGTCATCGGATTTGCGTGCTATGACGCAACAGCACGCGGCTTTTTCGGCCCGACAGGCGTGCTCGAATCAACACGCGGCAAAGGTGTCGGCAAAGCACTTTACTTAAAATGCCTGTGCGACATGTGGGAGCAGGGCTACGGCTACTGCATCGTCGGCGATGCAGGCCCGGTTGATTTTTATAAAAAAACATCCGGCGCCATCGTTATTGAAAACAGCTGGCCGGGTGTCTACGGAAACTTGATCGGTGTATAATCGCGCCATATAAAAAAGCGTCTGCGATGCAGACGCTTTTTTCATTTATGATATTTTCCGCCCGATTGAATCTGGAATGCGCGGTACACCTGCTCGAGCAGCATAATGCGTGCAAGCTGATGGGGAAACGTCATCGGCGACATCGAAAGCTTGAACGCGCCGCGCTGTTTGACCTCATCCGAAAGGCCGAACGAGCCGCCGATCACAAATGTAATCGTACTCTCGCCGCAATTTGCAAATGAAGCGATCTTCTCTGCAAGTGCGGGCGAGGAAATCGTTTTTCCCTCAATGCAAAGCGGCACGCAGACGCCCGAAAGCTTTGTAAGAATCTGCATACCCTCTTCCGTCAGTCCCTTTTGAATCTGTGCTTCGCTCGGTTTGTCCGGCAGACGGTATTCGGACAGCTCCACGATTTCAAGCTTGCAAAAAGCACCGAGCCGTTTTGCATATTCCGCCTGTGCGTCGCGCAGATAGGATTCTTTGAGTTTTCCGATACAGACAATTCGAATCGTTAACATGGCCGTTCTCCCTTTCTCAAAGCGCAATCACCTTTCCGCAGTTCTGCGGCGGCGCCACCATCAGTGAAACGTCTTCGTTTATTACAGCACCCGCCTTTGAAAGCGCAGAAATCGTTTTAAAATAGGCAAGCTCCGGGCGGTTGTTCTGTTCGCTTAAATGCCCGAGCAAAAACCGCGTCGTCCCGTCCGCAAACAGGCTTGCCACCGTGTTTGCACAGTCCTCATTGGAGAGATGTCCGTGCGACGATGCAATCCGGCGCTTTAAATAGGACGGATACGGTCCGTCTTCGAGCATCTGCGGATCGTAGTTTGATTCGAGCAGGACAAGTTCGCTGCCCTTTAACCGGTCATAGATCTCTTCGGTCATATGACCGAGATCGGTGCAGGTGCAGACATACCGTCCATCCGGCAGTGTCACACGATAGCCAAGCGAATGCGCAGCATCGTGCGGTGTTTCAAAGGCAGAAACAGAAAGTCCCGCAAATTCCGCCGATTTATGCTTGATTTCACACACAGTTGCGCCTGCCGGAATCATATCCTTTTCAATCAGCGCTTCGAGCGTTTTGCGTGAACCGTAGATCGGCACGTTTAACTGCTTTGCGGCAACCGGCAATCCTTTGATATGGTCGCTGTGCTCATGCGTGATGAAAATGGCACGAATCGCATTCCGTTCGATCGAAGCGAGCGAAAGCTTTGAAAAAAGCTGCCGTGCCGACAGCCCGATATCAATCAAAACGCCGGCTTCACGCGTTCCGAAATACGTTGCATTCCCTTTTGAAGAGGAACACAACGGATAACAAAATGGCATGGGTCAAGGTTCTCCTTTTGATGTCAACGCAAAAAAAGGGTGCCTTGCACCCTTTTTCTTTGATACGAAAATATTACAGTGCTTTTGCAATCTCGCTGTCCGGCACGACAATCTTTTTGATATCGGCACCGAGCATCTGCAGTTTCTCTTCAATGTCCTCATAACCGCGCTCAATATGGCGGATATCTTCGATTTCCGTCACACCGTCGGCAACGAGTCCGGCAATCACCATTGCCGCACCTGCGCGCAGATCGGTTGCTTTGACCGGCGCACCGGAGAGCTTTTTCGGACCTTCAATGATGGCAACACGTCCGTCCACAGAGATCTCCGCACCCAGCCGGCGCAGCTCATTGACATAGCGGAAACGGTTGTCCCAAACACCCTCGGTGAGCAAAGAGGTTCCCTCCGCCAAACATAAAAGCACTGCAATCTGCGGCTGCATATCGGTGGGGAAGCCCGGATGCGGCATTGTTTTGACGTTTGTTTTCACATAGGGCTTGTCCCCGGTGACACGAATCGCATCGTCAAACTCTGTCACAGTGACACCGATGCTCTGAAGCTTCGATGTGATCGATTCGAGATGTTTTGGAATAACGCCGCGAATCAATACATCACCGCGCGTTGCCGCCGCAGCCACCATATAGGTACCTGCTTCAATCTGATCGGGAATGATGTTGTGTACCGTTCCGTGCAGTTTTGTGACACCGCGCACTTTAATCACATCGGTGCCGGCACCGCGCACTTCTGCACCCATCGCATTCAAGAAGTTCGCCAAATCCACAATATGCGGTTCTTTTGCGGCATTTTCGATGATGGTTTGTCCCTCGGCAAGCACCGAGCAAAGCATCGCATTGATCGTTGCGCCAACCGTTACCACATCAAAATAGACATGCGCGCCTTCGAGTTTTTCGGCAGACAGCACAACAACACCCGATTCCACCTCGTGCGTCGCACCCAGCGCGGTAAAGCATTTTAAATGCTGGTCAATCGGGCGCACACCGAAATCACATCCGCCCGGAAGCGGCACTTTCGACTCGTGGAATTTGCCCAGAAGCGCACCCATGAAATAGCTCGATGCACGCATGCGTCTTGCCATCTGATACGGCACCTCCGGCGTTTTGATGCCGGTCGGGTCAATTTGAAGCGTATGTTTATTGATAACGGTGATTTTCGCACCCATTTCATTTAAAATGTCGACAATGCTGGAAACGTCGCTGATATTGGGGATATTCTCAATGACACAAGGCTCATCACAAAGGATGGTAGCCGGAAGAATTGCAACGGCTGCATTTTTGGCACCGCTGATTTCAACTTCGCCGACCAGACGATGGCCGCCGTGAATCATGTATTTTTCCAAATCGTTCGCTCCTTTACATACTATCGATTATAGTATAACATAAAACCAAAAAGAATACAAAGACTTTCACAAAAAAACAATCGGATTCTTTCATTTTGAATTTGTACAGAAAAACGAAACCTTCCGCCAAAAAAGCGCAGGAATCGTGCCGCTTTCTCTTAAACGGCAGCAAACAGCCTTTTTTACCATACACGTTTTTTCGCTCATTTGTGTAAACAAAATTTTAAAATTCATGCTTGTATTTTTCGCTTGATTGCGCTATCATAATCACGAATTGGATCGTCCCCGCCTGGGGATCGTAAAAAGAGAGGAGATATTTGAATGATCGACTACACAAACTATGTTGACACAAACATCGGCACCGTGGGCCATCTGTTAACCTCCACATCGCCGAGCGTTTTATCCCCGCACGGTGCAGCTGTGGTTGCACCGCTGTTCCGTCCGGGCATGAAAGACCGCTATAACTCCGACAAAATCTTCGGTTTCTCGGCAGGTCTTACGGCTGTGATGCCGACTGCCTACGAAAATCATGCACCCGACTACATGAAAACGGCAAGCGTGTTTGACCACGATATGGAAACCGCTCGTCCTGATTTTTATGAAGTTCTGCTCGAAGACCATGACATTTTAGAACGCCACACTGCTTACGAAAACAACGGTGTGTTCTCGTTTACATTCCCGGCGTCGTGCGAACCGGCTGTTGTGTTCTACACCAAATTCTGCACAGAGTATAAACACGAAGGAAACCTGCTCGCGCTCTTTGCCGCAAGAGAGGGAAACGGCGCGCCGTATCTCGGAACAATCTTCGCATTGAACGATGTCGTTTCCGTCGAAGCATACGACATTACCACCCCGCAGGACTACCGCCCGCATATCAATGAACCGTCTAAAGCGGTTGTTGTGCGTTTTTCCTCCCGTGAAGTGACGCTTCCGTTTGCTGTATCGTCGCTTTCGATGGACAGCCTGTTTGAATGTGCGCAAAACGGTATGCTGTCGCGCTCGTTTGACGAAGTGCGCAGCGACTGCAACACCGCATGGAACAATGTGCTCAGCAAAGTCCGTGTACAGGGCGGCAGCGAATCGCACCTGCGTTCGTTCTACACCGCAATCTACCGCGCTGTTTCGAGAATGCACAACTACAGCGTAAACGGCAAATACAAAGGTTTCGACGGAAAGATCCACGAAGATGAAGGCCACGGCTATTACTGTGATGACGGTATCTGGGACACATTCCGCGGCATGCACCCGCTCCAGCTTCTGCTCGAGCCGCAGGCGCACGAGGACACACTCCGCTCCTACCTTAGAATGTACGAACAGAGCGGCTGGCTGCCACGTTTCCCGTACTTAAACGGCAATATCCCGTGCATGCTCGGTCATCATACCGTTTCGCTGTTTGCAGAAGCTGCTGTAAAAGGTGTTTCGTTTGATCTGCCGCTCGCATATGAAGCGGCATACAAAAATGCAACAAAACGCACCATGCTTCCGTGGCGCGACGGTGAGGCAGAAGAGCTGACCAAATGCTATTATGAAAACGGCTTCTTCCCGGGCCTTGAAGAGGACGAAGAAGAAACCTGCTCTGCTGTCCATGAATTCGAAAACCGCCAGTCGGTTGCCGTCACAATCGAGCACTCGTATGACGACTGGTGCGTCGCACAGCTCGCCGCAAAACTCGGTCATCACGACGAAGCCGCACTGTTTTTGAAACGGGCGCTCAATTACCAGAACGTCTACAACAAAGAAACCGGCTTCATGCACCCGAAAAAAGCGGACGGCACCTTCACAAAAGAATATAATCCAAAATTCTGCGGCGGTCAGGGCGGACGCAAATATTTCGCTGAGAACAACGCTTACATCTATAACTTTGCCGCACAGCACGACATTCCGGGAACCATCGAGATGATGGGCGGCAAAGACGCATTTGCCGCAAAACTCGACAATCTGTATGTCGAGCAGTACGACGGCGTGCTCAAATCGACATTCCTCATGCAGTATCCGGATGCCACCGGCCTGATGGGTCAGTTCTGCATGGGCAACGAGCCGAGCTTCCATATTCCGTATCTGTATAACTACTGTGGACAGGCGTACAAAACACAGCGCAAGATCCACGAGATCATCGATATGTGGTTTCCGGATTCCCCGCTCGGCATCTGCGGCGACGAAGACGGCGGCGCAATGAGTGCGTGGATGGCATTCTCCGCAATGGGCTTTTACCCGGTCAATCCGGCAAGCGGCAACTACGACATCGGCAGTCCGATTTTTGACCGCGTGGAGCTGACGCTGCCAAATGGCAAGGTCTTCACTGTCATCGCTGAAGGTGCTTCCGGCAAAGCAAAATACATCCAGTCGGCATCCTTAAACGGCGAACCATTGACCGCCCCGCTGTTCAGCCACGCACAGATGATGGAGGGCGGCGAGCTTCTCCTTGTCATGGGCGAACGTCCGAACAAAGCACTGTTTGCGGAATAAAATCGTTATATCTCTAAAAAACGCCTCCTTTCAACCGGAGGCGTTTTTCTTTTTTCAAAAATCGTCAATTTCCCGTTGACTTTTCCGTTTCCGGTGATATAATAAACATATGAACAATCATTCATATGATGAGGTGATCAAATTGACAGAAGCAGAGTCCCCGCGCTGTGACTATCTCCATGCGCACGACGAACTGGTCGAAGCGGTGAACGAGCGGATGCCGGACGAAGAAATTCTCTACGATCTGGCAGAGCTTTATAAAGTATTCGGCGACAGCACACGGATCAAAATTTTGTATGTCCTGCTCGAATCCGAGATGTGCGTCTGCGATATCGCACAGCTTTTGAACATGAGTCAGTCGGCGATCTCACACCAGCTGCGTGTTTTAAAGCAGTCAAAGCTTGTAAAATACCGCCGCGACGGCAAGGCTGTGATGTATTCGCTCGCAGACGATCACGTCAAAACAATCATCAACCAAGGTATGGAACACGTTGAGGAATAACAGGGAGGATTTTTTGATGAAACAGACATTTAAAATGGAGAATCTTGACTGCGCAAACTGTGCAGCAAAAATGGAAGCAGCCATCGCCAAAATTGACGGTGTGGAGGATGTGTCGATCAGCTTCCTGCTTGAGAAAATGACACTCGAAGCCGATGAATCCCGCATGGACGAGATCTTAAAAAAAGCACAGAAAGCCTGCAAAAAAGTCGATGCGGACTGCCGCATTGTTCTGCCGTAAAAGGAGTGTTTTCTAAATGAAACTGACAACCAAGCACAAAAAAACGCTTGCCCGTATCATTGTGTCAACAGTTTTACTGCTCATCGCCTGCTTTTTGCCGGTATCCGGATGGATCAGACTGTGTGTATTTCTTGTGCCATACCTGCTCATCGGCTGGGATGTGCTGTTTCATGCAGCCCGGAACATTCTGCGCGGACAGGTGTTTGACGAAAACTTTCTGATGGCATTGGCAACCGTCGGCGCATTTTTCCTCGGCGAATATCCCGAAGGCGTTGCCGTGATGATCTTCAGCCAAGTGGGCGAATTGTTTGAGAGCGTTGCCGTCAACCGATCAAGAGATTCCATTCGTGCACTGCTGAGTATCCGTCCCGAAACAGCTACTGTCAAACGGGACGGCAAGCTTTTGACCGTATCGCCCGACGAAGTACAGATCGGCGAAACGATCGTTGTCGCTCCGGGTGAACGGATTCCTCTTGACGGAACGGTGTTGAACGGTGAATCGTTTGCAGACACGTCTGCACTGACCGGTGAATCCGTTCCGCGTGTTCTCTCTCCGGGTGACACGGCACTGAGCGGCTGTATCAACCAGACAGCCGTCATCGAAATCGAGGTAACGAAGCCATTCACCGAATCGACTGTTTCCAAAATTCTCGAGCTTGTGGAAAAAGCCGCCTCCCGCAAAGCGAAAACCGAAACGTTTATCACACGCTTTGCCAAATGGTACACCCCCTGCGTGGTCATCGGTGCGGCTGTCCTCGCCACCCTGCCGCCGCTCATTCTGCAAACCGGATTTTCCGAATGGATTCAGCGCGCACTCATTTTCCTTGTTATTTCGTGCCCGTGTGCGCTTGTCATCAGTGTACCGCTCGGATTTTTCGGCGGTATCGGTGCGGCATCGAAACGCGGTATCCTCATCAAAGGCAGCAACTATTTAGAAGCGCTTTCCCGCGCACAGACGGTTGTGTTTGATAAGACCGGCACACTCACAAAAGGCAGCTTTTCTGTTTCCGGCGTGTTTTCCGCAGACGGTTTCACAGACGAACAACTCCTTTACTACACAGCGGCCGCTGAATCGTTTTCCTCTCACCCGATTGCACAGTCTTTAAAAGCTGCCTGCACCGATGCACAAAACGCCTCTGTCGAGCAGGCCTCCGAACAGGCAGGTCACGGCGTTTGTGCCGTTGTTGACGGTCATGCAGTCATTGCCGGAACGGAACGCTTCTTGGCTTCGCAAGCCATTTCCATTTCACCGATCAGCGAACCGGGAACCATCGTATACACAGCGGTGGACGGCAGATTTGCCGGCGCAGTGCTCATCCGCGACGAAGTAAAACCGCAGGCCGCACAGGCAGTCACTGCACTGCATGACGTTGGCATCTCAAAAACGGCGATGCTCACCGGTGACTCCGCCGTAATCGGCAAACAGATCGCCGCCGAAGTCGGCATTGACGATGTTCACGCAGAGCTTTTGCCGGATGCAAAGGTCTCCGCACTCGAAACCATCGCTTCTTCCACAGAAAACGGTACGCTCGTCTACACCGGCGACGGCATCAACGACGCACCGGTGCTCGCACGAGCGGATGTCGGCGTAGCAATGGGTGGACTTGGCTCCGATGCCGCCATCGAAGCAGCCGATGTTGTCATCATGGATGACGACCCGACAAAACTCACCGATGCTATTCGGATTGCCAAACGCACGATGCGAATTGTCAAGCAGAACATCGTATTTGCGCTGGGTGTCAAATTTGCTGTATTGATTCTTGGAATTTTCGGCGTGGCAACGATGTGGGAAGCCGTATTTGCAGATGTCGGCGTGTCCGTGATCGCGATTTTGAATGCAATGCGCGCACTGCGGTATCAAAATCCGTCTGAAAAATCAAAATAAGTGAACGAAAAAACGCCCGCCGAAGATTTTCGGCGGGCTATTTTTATGGATGCGTTTTAAAATAAGGCGTATTTTCTGTTGTACATTCACACAAATCCCAGAGCATGCGCCGGCAGCTATCAAAAGCATTCTGTGGATTTTGTTCATACGGTACCGGATTTTGCTGTGCAATATCCTCTTTCATCAGCGCCAGATATTCCTCAAACGTTTGACTGTCGACCTTTTTACCGATCCAATCAGCAAATTCCGCACGAATATAATCGCACGCTTTTTCATAGGACGGCGCCTTGGGTCCTACAAGCGATCCCTCCGACCGAAACGGCAGCCGATCTTCAAACAGCGCACGCACTTTAGACACATATGCTTGCTGATCGGTTTCAAACAACGCAAAATCAACGCTTGGACTTCCCTGCACCTGCACAATCATCTCTGCAAGCACCGTACTGTCAATGCGTCCCTCGTATTCCTTGCCGACTGCGGCGATTGCCTCCTTACGGTTTTGATGTACAACCTGCGGCGGCAGTTTTTCACTCTGCTCGCCGGTTTCCTCTTCCGGTTCCGACCGTTTTGGCGGGTCCGGCGCAGGAACAGAGGTTTCCTGTTTGTCTATCAAATCGGGAATCAGCGTGCTTTCTTCCGTTTCCTCGTACTGCTTACATCCCGTGCACAAAACAGTCACCACAAGCAACGCAATGATTCCGCTCAAGCAAATTCGTTTCATACAATCACCTGACTTTACGATTCTCCGTCGAACTTAATCACGAGATCCCCACGGAGACTGTTTTCCATGACGTTCTTGTCCCGCGGTGAACGTTTCATAAAACGGAAATGATTTCGGATTCTTGAGTTCATAAAAATATCCGTCGATTTCGAGCATGTATTCTCCATTTGGCTGATCATCTACCGGGACACCGTGCTCATCAATTTCCGGATTCAGCCGATAAAAATAGATGCGATACTCTCCCGACTTCGTTTTGAACGTTGCAACGCCTGGTCCGCCGCCGGTAGTGTACTTCCTGTCCGGTGCTTTTTCGATACGTTTCACCTCGGCACTCTGAATGAAATCCGTCCACATCTTCACCAAATCATGATCGCTAAATACCGCCCAATCGGCTGAATCCAGCGGCATATGCTCCTCTATTTCCAAAATCGGTTCTTCCAAAAGCACTTTGTACTGCTTCATTTCCCGAAGCGGCTCCCATTGCGGCGGTTTTTGATTCACAAGGAAAAGTGCAGCGCAAATGACCGCCGCAATACAAACCGCACCGATACCAATCAGCGCAATTTTTAATGTTTTGGTCATAGGTTTTCCCTCCTATTTCACAGTTAAAATGAAAAACGCGCATTCCTGTTCATTGGAATCAACCCCTTAAGATCATCCGTAATTGGTGTTATTTTCTTGTCAATTTCATTATATCAACTTAACAATAGATGTCAACAGTTATCAAGATATAGAAATTGATTTTCTCAAATATATTCTCGTTTTCTCTGCTATTTCTCAAAAGAGCGTCTCACTCCACAAAAACAAAAACCTGCGGCCGCAAATTGCTGACCGCAGCGGGCTAAGCCCGATTTATTGATCCATCATCGGCGCGAGCATCTTCATTAAATAATAAAAAAAGAGTCCGAACGCGGCGGCTAAGCCGCACCTGCGGTGGGCACGCCGCGCACGCTCACTAACAGATGAAAGGAAGCCGTCTTTCCCACGCCGGTGATTTCCTGTTCTCCCGCTCTCCCCTTTCGTCGCGAGCATCTCACTCCACAAAACAAAAAACTGCGGCCGCGAATTGCTGACCGCAGCGGGCTAAGCTCGATTTATTTTATCCATCATCGACGCGAGCCACTTCGCCCATAAAACAAAAAAGAGTCCGAACGCGAATTGCGTCCAGACTCAGTCTGGTGGTGCTGGTGACCGGAATCGAACCGGTACGAGGGAAAGCCTCACGGGATTTTAAGTCCCGGGCGTCTGCCAGTTCCGCCACACCAGCACAAAACTACTTCATTATTATAGTAAAAAAACAGCCGATTGTCAAGAAAAATCTCTTCAAGCACAAGAAAAAAGCGACGGAATGTTCCGTCGCTTTTTTATCATTTGGAAACGATTAGATGCGGGAGAAATATTTCTCGTTGTATTCTTTATAGATACGACTGTATTCACCATCCGCACCTTCGTGCATCTGTTTGATATATTCGTGACGATCCAGCGTATCAAGCTGATGCTGATAACCGATAACGTACACAGCAATGTTTGAACAGTGGTCGGAAATTCTCTCGAGATTTGTGAGCAGTTCGAGGAACACAAGACCGCCGTCGATTGTGCACTGACCGTTTTTCAGCCGTTCAATATGACGGAATTTCAATGTATCCTCCATCTTATCGACAATTTCCTCAAGCGGCTCGACACGTGTTGCCAGATGGCTGTCATTACCTTTCACACAATCAAGCGCCAACCCGATAATCTCACTCACAGCATCGGAAAATGCATGAAGCTCTTCAATCGCTTTATCAGAGAGCTTAACGCCCTTTTGATGGAGCTGTTCTGCCAGTTCAAGCACATTGATTGCATAGTCACCGATACGTTCAAATTCCACAATCAGCTTCATCTGATAGGTGATTGTGCGGCTATCTTGATCGCTAAGCTCTTGATTTGTCAGATCAACCATATAGCGGTTGAGTCTGTCTTCCATACGGTCGATGGCATCTTCAAACTCAAGAATATTTTCTTTTTTCTTTAAATCAAACGACTGGAACATTGTAACAGAACGCTTGAAGTTTTTCTTTGCATATGCACCCATGAGCTCAACGATCTCTTTACTGTGCGAAAGTGCCAGCTGCGGTGTGCGCAAAAAGCGCTCGTCCAGCACGGAAACCTGCGGAACTTCTTCGTCCTGACCTTCGTTCTTTTTGCCGCGAACAGTCAAAACAGCCAGCTTTTCGAGCAAGCCGGTGAACGGAATGAACAGGATCGTTGTCACCACGTTAAATGTAATATGCACATATGAAATTCCGGTCATAGAAATTGGATCATTCCAGAACGGGAATCTGATAAACATCTGAATCAGATAGATACCGATGAAGAATACAATCGTACCGATGATGTTGAAATACAGATGCACCATCGCTGCACGCCGTGCGTTTTTGTTTGCGCCGATACTTGAAAGCAGTGATGTCACACAAGTACCGATGTTTTGACCGAGAATAATCGGAACCGCCGCCGAAAACGGAACCGCACCGGTTGCCGCAGTCGTCTGCAAAATTGCAACAGATGCCGACGAACTCTGGATAATCGCTGTGACAACTGTACCAACAAGAATGCCCAAAAGCGGATTGGATAACGTTGCAAAAATATTGCGGAACAAGTCTGACTCAGACAGTGGCTTCAATGCATCGGTCATGATCATCATGCCGTTGAACAAAATCGCAAAGCCGAACATAATCTCCGCGATCATGCGCGGTTTGCTTTTTTTGGTGGACATGATCACCACAATTGCAACTACCGCAATCACCGGTGTAAACGTTTCCGGTTTCAAGAATTTTAAAATCATGTTTGCACTGTCTGCATGATTCGGGTCAGCAAGGCTGACAATCAAAGATGTCACCGTTGTACCGATGTTTGCACCCATGATTACGCCGATTGCATTACGCAGCTTTAAAATACCCGCGTTGACCAAGCCGACAACGATGACAGTGGTTGCAGAAGAACTTTGGATCGCTGCTGTTACAACCAGACCTAAGAGCAAGCTTTTAAAGACATTGCTTGTCATTTTTTCAAGCGCTTTTTGCATTCGTCCGCCTGCTGCACGCTCAAGACTGTTGCCGAGCAAATTCATGCCGAACAGAAAAAACGCAAGTCCGCCTGCTGCCGTAAGCACACTTAAAAACGTTTCCATAAAACCTCCAACATTTCATATGAATTTTTCTGATCGCTTTCTTGTATCGAAATGCCCGATACGAATTCATCATACCATAAATCGACACGTTATGCTATAGAAAAATTAATTTTATATGAAATCTTTTTTAAGTTATCCAACCATAATCTTGCCTTCCGGCAATACGGTACTCTTTTGAATCGGACGCATTGCAAGCGAAAGCGCCAGTGACATCGGTCCCACACGTCCCAAAAACATAGCAAGAATCAGCGCAATCCGTCCAAACGCACTCGCATATTCCGTTACACCGATGGTCAGACCAACCGTACCAAATGCAGACACCGATTCAAACAGCGCATTGATTTCCGAAAATGCCTCCGGATTGACTGTAAAAATAACAACACCGGTGCAGATCATGACTGCAATCAATGCAGCCACGGTAATTGCCAACGATTTATATACAACACCTTTTTCCACTTTTCGGTGATTGATTACTGTATCATTCTTTCCCGTTAATACGCAAACAACCGTTGCAATCAAAACAAACATGGTTGTGACCTTAATACCGCCGCCGGTAGAACCTGGCGCTGCACCGATAAACATCAGCGCAATGACTGTAAGTTTCGTCAGTCCGGTCATATTTTCAAGCGGAAACGTGTTGAATCCGGCTGTTCTCGAGGACACCGATAAGAAAAAGCTGTTTAAGACCTTTTCGTCCGGATTCATCGAGCCGAGTGTACCGGGATTTCCCCATTCAAGCAGTGCAATAAACACGGTTCCCAGCACCAGCAGTCCCGCTGTACCGATCAATACCACTTTTGTATGCAGTGTCAGCCGCTTGCGTACCTTCACATGATAAATATCCTGCCACACAATAAAGCCCAAGCCACCCGAAATGATCAGCACGGAAATGGTGATGAGCACCAGCGGGTTGTCATAAAGCGGGCACAGACTGCTCTGCGCGCCAACACCGCCCAGTAAATCAAATCCGGCATTGCAATACGACGATACCGATAAAAACAATGAGTGGAAAATGCCCTGTACGCCATATTCCGGAACAAATGCGATCATCAGCACACATGCACCGGTCAGCTCAAACAAAAGCGTGATAATCAAAATCATACTCATCAAGCGGCGAATATCGGTGGTGGCATCGGAACTCACCGATTCCCTCGCCACCTGGATGCTTTTAAATCCGGCTTTTTTGCGGATAGCGAGATTGAAAAATGTTGCAAATGTGATGAGGCCCAATCCGCCGCACTGAATCAGTGCCAAGATAACCCCCTGGCCAAATCCCGAAAAATACACACCGGTATTCTGCACTGTAAGGCCTGTCACACAAGTTGCAGATGTTGCAGTAAACAGTGCATCGAGCAGCGACGTAAACCGGCCGGATGCAGAAGAAATCGGCAGCATCAATAAAAGTGTTCCGACAAAAATAAGCAGTGCGAAACTGCTCACAATCACACGCGCCGGATTCGCTGAAAACCGGCGGATAAAACTTCCTTTGTTTTTATGAAATTGCGTCAGCACGAATGCTTCCTCCTATTTTATTTGTCAATCCATTGTGCATTATACCACCCAGATGAACAGATTACAACCATATTGTGAACAACACAATTTCGATTTGCATTTTTCCTCTGTTTCGATTATAATAAAGATTGTTTCTTGTGCATATTTAAAAAAGGAAATGTTTCCGTAGCTCAGCAGGATAGAGGGTGTGCTCAACCAATCAACTCGAAGCCAAAAGTGATCGTTACCAATTCAATTTCATATAAGTCTCTGTAGCTCAGCAGGATAGAGCGTTCGCCTCCTAAGAAATTGTTACAACATCCACTTTTGGGGCAAAAGAGATTGTTACACTGTAAGCAAGCTCCAAAATTTGATATAAGTCCTTGTACCTCAGCAGGATAGAGGGTTCGCCTCCTAAGCGAAACGCCCCCGGTTCGAATCCGGGCAAGGACGCCACAAACAACGCCGAAAGCCTTGTAAAATCAAGGTTTTCGGCTTTTCTTATTTTTATCGCTTCGGAGGCGAACTCCTTACATCTGACCAAGATAGAACGCAAAAGTAATATGGAAAAAGGCGATTGTTCTGCTAAGCGAAATTAGCAAGATTTTGCCCGTTTTGCTAATCAAATCGGCTCTCCTGCTAATCGGAGAAAAAAAGCAGAAAAATTCCTGCTAATTTGCTGCGTGGGCGTTATGATGTTCGATTTTTATTATTCTGTTCGCAAAATTGTGAAATCCCATTCTTACCAATATAATAGCAGTAAAAAGGAGCGTGATATTATGAAAGCTGAAAAATATCATATCTATTTAAGCGAACAGGAACGCTCTCAGGTAATTCAGTTTCTCATAGAATTAAAGAATGATCTCATAGCGCAAGGCAGATATACAGACGCAGTAGATGATGTCCTTATCAAATTTACAAAAGCACGAAAGAAAAAGATTACCGTCCGATACATCTAAATAAAACCGCAGTTATGCCGCTTGTTTCTCTATGGAGAAGCAGGCGGCTTTTTTGTCGTTTCAGGAGCAATTTTCAAGGTCAAAAAATTTTTTCAAAATTTTTTTCGATTTACAGTACCTTGAAAATTGAATAGACAGGCGCTAAGGACATTAGTTCTGATGAATAGCCCGAAGGTGGGTACGCCGTGACTTTTCCTATTGATATACGGAGAACGAGCGAGAATCCCCGACCTGAAATTTAGCTTGCTACTGAAACGGCAATGACAGTCAGAATGATAATGATACTTCTCTACGGAGCTGGCGGAGTACCCGGCAGAGGTGAGATTCCTATGATACGGTTTCGCAAACTGTAACCTTAGTGCTTCCCGTACAAAGCGAATCGCTTTCCGCAGGGGGCGTTGAGAACAAATACTGCGGTCTTTACATAGCCGCCTCTTATTGAGGCAGGCTGTGAAATCTATGAAAGGAGGTAAAGCCGGAGATGTCAAACTGCAAGACGATTTCAGTATGCAATCAAAAAGGCGGTGTGGGCAAGACCACTACCACAGTCAATTTAGGCATTGGACTTGCTATGCAAGGAAAAAAGGTGCTTCTGATTGACGCTGATCCGCAGGGCGATTTAACGACCTGCCTCGGCTGGAGGGATAGCGACAGCCTTTCCGTAACGCTGACAGAGAAGCTTCAGGCAATCATATCGGAGCAGGAGCAAAATCCCTTTGACGGTATCCTGCACCATAAAGAGAAAGTAGACCTTGTACCGTCCAATCTCAGCCTATCTTCATTGGAAATGACGCTTGTTACAGCGATGAGCCGAGAGAGCGTCCTGAAGAATTATCTGAGCCTTGTAAAAGACAAGTACGATTATGTCCTCATTGACTGTATGCCGAGTTTGGGTATGATTACCTTCAACGCTCTAACGGCGGCTGACAGCGTGATTATCCCCGTTCAGGCGCAGTATCTTCCCGCTAAGGGAATGACGCAGCTTTTGGGGACGATTGCGAAAGTAAGGAAACACACAAACGCCGATTTGAAAATCGACGGTATTCTTCTGACGCTTGTGGACGGAAGGACAAATCTTGCGAAAAGCACAGTGGAAGCGCTCAGGGAAAATTTCGGCGGCCATATCAGGATATATCGATCAATGATTCCGGCAGCCGTAAAAGCCGCAGAGGTATCCTCAAAAGGCACAAGTATCTACGCCTACGAGCCAAACAGTCCGGTGTCTAAGGCTTACGCCGGTTTCACAAAGGAGGTGTTAGCCGATGGCAGGCAGAAAGAGCGACTTCACGCTGCCCACGAACACGCTCGATGAGCTGTTTTCCTCTCAGGAGGAAAGGGACGAAGCGAAGCTGTCAAAAATCAGGGATATTCCGCTTGAGGAAATCGACGATTTTCCCGACCACCCGTTTCAGGTGCGGGAAGATGAGGATATGTTTCAGCTTGTGGAAAGTATCAAAGAGCGTGGCGTGATTACTCCCGCTAC
>CASGAN010000030.1 GCA_949299455.1 uncultured Oscillospiraceae bacterium | reverse complement strand
AAAAGCCCAAAATACAACTCAAAAACAGCAAAGAACGGCATAGCCGTTTGGCTATACCGTCCCTTGCTTCAATGTTTTCTTAATTCACCGCCCCATTGCCGTGTGCTTTTTTATTTTTAAAAACGGCAAAAGAAAAAGCACACAGTACATTCTGTGTGCTTGTTTCTTTTTTGCGAAACAGGATTATTCCGCGTTCTTTTTGAGCTCTGCGAGGCAGGAACGGCAAATGTTTTTGCCTTTGTAGTTGACTACGTCGCCTGCGTCGTTGCAGAAAATGCAAGCCGGCTCATATTTTTTGAGCAGGATGTAATTGTTGTCAACAAAGATCTCGACCGGATCTTCTTTGTTGAGGTCAAATGTACGTCTCAGCTCGATCGGCAGAACGACTCTGCCCAGGTTGTCAATTCTTCTGACGATGCCTGTTGATTTCATACCCAAAACCCTTTCCTTGAACCAAAAATCGACAATATTGCCGTTTGTTCAGTTATATTTTACTGCGATCTGCAAAGTGTGTCAATACGCTTTTGAAAAAAATTTCAAAAAATTCATAAATCGTTGCATAATTCAGACAATTGTTCTGGCAGTCGTGCATATATTTTTTTGGCAAATCAATATGCGGAAAGCAGGCGTTTGGGATGAAGTGGATTCTTGTCATTTTGGCGGCAGCAGGCTTTTTATTCGGTGCTGTCAACGGTACAATGGATGCGGTGGCACAGTCCGTTTTGTCGGAAAGCAGCAAAACCATTTCGCTTGTACTCACATTGGCAGGCGGAATGTGCCTTTGGAGCGGCCTGTTGCAGATTGCCAAAGACAGCGGACTGACGGATCTGATTGCAAGACTGCTGCATCCCATCATTTCGCTCGTGTTCCGCGGTGTTGCTCTGACAGCACGAGCGCGTGAATGGATCTGCATCAATATGACAGCCAATCTGCTGGGACTTGGAAATGCGGCAACACCTGCGGGCGTGGCGGCAATGAAGGAGCTTGCAGACGGGAATCATCCGGAACGTGCATCGGACGGCATGATTTTGCTGACTGTACTGAATACCGCTTCGATTCAGCTGATTCCAACGACTGTCGCGATGCTGCGGCTGCGTCATGGCGCACAGAATCCGTTTGATATTTTGCCGGCCGTTTTGATTGTATCCTTTTCGTCAGCTGCCATTGTCGTCTGTTTGGTGCGGCTGTGCAATCGAATGCGCAGGAAAATCTGCACGAGAAAGGAGCGCGCTGCATGACCGCATGGGTTGTTCCGGTGATTGTATGTATCATTTTGATTGCCGGATTTTATAAACGCATTGATCTCATGGCATCATTTGTGGAAGGTGCAAAAGACGGACTTTTGACTGCCAAAAACATTCTTCCGCCGCTTGTTTTGCTCATGACAGTGATCGGGATGCTGCGTGCGTCAGGCGGGCTTGCACAGATCACCGCTTGGATTTCACCCGTGCTGACTGCGGTCGGAATCCCGCCGGAAACCGCACCGCTCGCACTGATTCGGCCGCTTTCGGGAAGCGGTGCACTGGCGGTCCTTGAGGATACACTTTCGCAGGTGGGTGCAGACAGTCTTGCAGGACGAACAGCATCCGTGATGATGGGTGCAACGGAAACGACGTTTTATACGGTTGCTGTTTATTTTGGTGCGGCGAAGGTGAGACAGACAGCACATGCGATTCCGTGTGCACTGATCGGTGATTTGATCGGTGCGTGTATGAGCGCATGGATCACAGCCATGCTTTTTGCGTAAAGGAGTTGATGAAACAGCAATTCTGTACTATAATTTGGACAGGAAATAAAACAGGAGAACAGCGATGAAGAAAAAAATCACTCGGATTTTAAAAACAGTCAATCTTGTGCTGGTTGCCGGTTTGGCGTGTATTGCGTGCTGTTTGTTTGCGTTGACGGCATCACAGCGCCCGTCCGTGTTTGGCTATACGGCGTTTGTTGCAAACGATCAGGAAGCGCCGACCTTTTTCGTGGCATCGAATCATGCGGCAGATATGAAGCCTGGAACAAAGCTGCTGCTTGAAATAGGCGGCAAAATTTGCGCAGTTCGCGTCATTGAGACAAACGGCAGCGCGATTTATTATTTGGATGATACACAGACGCTCAGCGGCATCTATATGGATTCACCGCAGTGTATTGGCGGCATTGTGTTTGAAAGTGAGTCAATCGGCAAGCTGGTGCAGTGGCTGCGTCATCCGCAGGTGAAATGGACGCTGATTGCAGGCGGCTGCGGATTGTTTTTGATCTGCGGCGGCTGTTTGGTGTGGATATTTGTCAAAAAACAAAACATGCGCCGCAGAGCATACTACGACGCATTGCTTGAAGCATTCTTGCATCCGGATCAGGTTGAATCCGCAGAAGTTGCAGCATCTTCGGATGAGATTTTCGAAATAGAATCGGCAGAACTCGAGAATCCGCAGACCGAAACAAGCGCACAGGTGCCGGATGAAGTGGTAGAGCTGACCGATGCGGTATGTGTGGAGGCTGAGCCGGAAGAATTGTTGATTGAAGAAGAAACAGAGCCGGAGGAAACGATTCAACCTGAACAGTCTGACGCGGAAGAACAAACGCAAGATCAGTTCTCTGAATCGGAAGAAACGACCGAGGACGCGCCGTCTGAAGCAGAACCGGAGGAAGATGGACGTTCCGTACAGCCTGCCGAAGAACAGGACGAATTGCCCATTCGATGGGAACTGGTGGAACAGGCACAGATTGAGGGAGAACACGATTCGGTTATTCGTGAGGAATTGATCCAGCCGGCAGGGGAACAGCTGATTTTGGAAGAAAAAACGTCTGAAAAAGAGGCGGTGCCTCCGCAGAAACAACAGTGAAAGAGGGAATGGCATGAGAAAAGCAACCGTTTTTCTCCCGAGCGCTCCGCTTTATGCTTCGGCGACAAGCGAAGCGGTTTTGCAGGATGAGATCCTTTATGGAATGGAAGTGACTGTGCATCAAGAAGCGGTTTTAAACGGCATGTGCAAAGTGACTTCCGATTATGGATACAGCGGATTTGTTTCATCCAGTGCACTTTGCGATGGGCAATATCCTGCAAACCGCGTGGTGACAGCGCGCAGTGCGCATTTGATGAAGCACCCGCGTGTGGACAGTGTGCAGGAACTGTGTGTGCCGCAGGGCAGTCTGCTCATTTGCATGGGTGAAACAGCGGACGGATGGTCGCAGATTCAGCCGGCAGGGATGTCAGGCATTTTGTATACACGCACATCCTGGCTTGCAGAGCGTGCAGCGCAGATTGCGCCGGAGCCTGTCTTCCGCCGGAATGTGATTCGCACGGCGATGCGCTATCTGCACACACCGTATCGGTTCGGCGGAAAAACACCACAGGGCATTGACTGTTCTGGCCTTTGCTCGATCAGTTATCTTGCAAACGGTGCAGTGATTTGGCGGGATGCGATAAAGCCGCCGAAAGGGATTGTGCGTCCGATTTCTTTGCAGGAAGCAAAACCGGCAGATTTGCTGTATTTTCCCGGACATATGGCGCTGTATCTTGGGGCAGACCGGTTTCTCCATGCGACAGCGCGCGCAGGAGATGACGGTGTCTGCATCGGAAGCTTTCAGGAAGGAACGTCCGGATACCGCGGCGATTTAAAAGAAAGTTTTTTGTGTGCCGGAACAATTTTTTAAAATGAAATCTATAAAAAAGAGAGGAACCCTGCTGGTTCCTCTCTTTTTTATAGAAATGAAAATGAATCGTCAAAGTAAATCGGAAGGCTTACATCGCAATTTTCAGAGCACTTGCGTTGTGTGTCGAGCCAACTGCTTCGATGTAGTATGTAATGGTGATGTTTTTGTCATCAAAAGTGCCTTCCAGAACAATCTTTTTGCCGTCGTTGTATGCGCCGGTGCTCTTAGAAGCTGCTTTGTCGCACAGAGCCATGTAGTTGAGTGCATCTTCCTGTGTCACGTTTTCAAATGCGATGGTTTCGCCGACCATTGTTTTCTTCACGGTTAATTCGCCTTTCATTTTCGGCAGAGAAGCAGGTGCATCTGCCGGCCAATCTGCGCTGATATCAGCGTCTGCATATGCAGTGCCTTCCGGAAGCTCTACTTTTTCGCCGTCAGGTGTTTTCGGCTCTTCCGGTTCTTCTACTTTCGATTCCTCTACGACTTTAGAAGATTCTTTCGGTGCGTCCGTTCCGGTGTCATTGCTGCAGGCAGCAAATGCCAGTGTGAGGGTGAGTGCAGTGACGATTGCGAGAAGTTTTTTCAACATGATGATTCCTTCCTTCCAATTTTAATATGGTTTTCATGTATGCTATGCGAGAAGTTGTCGCATCGAGCCGAAATAAATATTACGACATTCCTTTTGCATGCCGTGTACGGTATTCATTTGGAGAAATGCCGGTTTTTTGCCGAAACAGATCGGAAAAATGGTTTGGCGTGGAAAATCCGCACCGCTGGCTGATTTCCATGATCGAAGCTGTTTCGTATGTGAGCATTCGCTTTGCCTGCGCAATGCGTGCCCGCGTCAGATAGGAATAAGGGGATTCACCGATTTCCTGTTTGAATATATGGGAAAAATAATACTTGCTCATGTGAAATTGCTGGCTTAACTTTTCAATCGAGAGCGGTTCGCCGCAGTGTACCAGAATATATTCCGCAGCCGCCAGTACTTCAGCATGCTTTTTTGAAAACGAATGGCTGGACAGTGGCTTTGAAATGTTGGTTGCCTGGCGCACAAGCTCTGTGCACAATAGATGTGCAATGCTCTGCAAAACGGCTTCATGTTCAAATGAGGTGCGTTCAAACTCTTCACGGAACATCTGAATCAGATGCAAAAGCTTTTCACTGACAGGGAAATGCTTCACTGCAGTGTTTCGGATATAGTTTGTGTCGCAAAGGATCTCCCGCAAAAAATTGGTTTCGATCAAGAGCAGGTAAAATGAATTGCCTGTCTGATACCGATAACGCAGCACCCCGTCATAAACAGGATATGCAGTGTTTGGCTCTTCTGCAACCATGACACTGTCGTGAATGAATCCGGAGTTGTGGGAAAGCGGAAGAACAACCGCAAGTGCACGATCGGGTGAGAGAAAACACTCACAGCCGGTGTACGCGGCGGCAGGGTCTGCCTGCAGCAGCATGAACACCTTGCAGCTGTACCCCTGAAAGCAAGAAGCAAGGTACTGAAAAGTTTTTTCATCAATCGAGTGCATTTTTGTGCCCAGGATCATGATTTCGCCTCCTTTTGCCAAAAGCATCAGGTCGATGGCTCTATTATATAGCAAAATTACCGAGATTGCATTCTGATTCTTGCTTTTTTATTCGTTTTTTTAACTATTTATCAATATGAACGGTGTTTATTTTTGTGATTTACGAAAAACGCAGGAAAAAGCTTCCGCTTTGTTAAAAGAAAAACAGCCGCGACAGACTGCGCGGCTGTTGTCGATTTAACGAATTTTTTGGTTATAGAACAATTTGTTCTGTTGGCGGGCACGGGCGATGGCGAGTGCTTCGTCCGGAACATCATCAGTGATGGTGGAACCAGCGGCAGTGTATCCGTTTTCGCCAACTGTGACCGGTGCGACCAGATTGGTGTTGCATCCGATGAAAGCGTGGTTGCCGATTTTGCAGCGATACTTTTTCTTGCCGTCATAGTTTGCCGTTGCAACGCCGCAGCCGAAATTCACACGTTCGCCGACATCGCTGTCGCCCACATAGGTGAGGTGGGAAATGTGTGTATCCGCGCCGATATCGGAATTTTTGACTTCGACAAAATCACCGATATGAACGCCGTCGCGGATGACACTGTTTGGCCGGATATGGCAAAACGGCCCGACAGTGACACGGTTTCCGATAGTGGAACGATAACACTGCACTGCATTGAGCGTTGTGCCTTCTCCGACTGTGCTGTCCTCAATGAGCGTGTTCGGTCCGATTGTGCACTGCTTTCCGATCGTGACGTTTTTGCGCAGAATCGTTCCCGGCAGAATCGTTGTGCCCGCACCAATTGACACATTTCTGCCGATCAGGATGCCGTCAAAGCACGGGATTTCAACACCGCTGTCGAGCAGGTCAGAGAGAATGCACTGACGGAGCTGTGCGGTGATCTCGCTGCGTGTACGGCTTGAATCGGTGCGGAGTGCACCGGATGGATTTGGAGTCAATGTATTCAAAAAATCAGAGGCTGTGTTCACGTTTATCTCTGAGCGCTGTATTCGGTCTGATAATTCACCGCCGTTTACGCATTGGAGCGCAGAATCGGCAATGGACGAAGATGTCACAAGCGGCATTGCGCCGTCGAGAATCAGGATGTCGTCACCACGGCGGCTTAGGAGCCAGACAGTCAGATCATCAGCCGCATGACAGCCGGTGAAAACGTGTGCTGTGTCCGGCAATGAAACGGTATCGGGCATTTCGTCCGCGAAAATGCAGAGTGAAGAAATCCCGCTTGTTACACATGCGTCAACGACCCACTCGATGGATGGAGAAAAGAGGATCGGCGCAAATGCATTGGAATCAGCAACGATCAGAACCGTT
Organism: uncultured Oscillospiraceae bacterium; assembly: GCA_949299455.1. Taxonomy (GTDB): domain Bacteria; phylum Bacillota; class Clostridia; order Oscillospirales; family Ruminococcaceae; genus Paludihabitans. The sequence goes on along the minus strand of CASGAN010000030.1, from coordinate 17,976 downwards.
TGTTTGTTTGACATAAAAATCACCTCACATAAAGATAACGCGCTGTTTTTTTATAGAAAAATCTATTGTTATTATGGCAAAAACAAACTGATTTTTCAAGCAGAATGCTTTTTTTAAAAAAAAACACCGATTCTATCGACGTTTCACAAAAGAAAATGTAGCATTTTCGTTTCTTTTCTGTTATAATATGCTTGATGTTTGGTGCGTATGTGTGTACGTGACCGGACAAGCGGTCAAAGACCCCGTATGTTTCATGCAGGGGAATCGGCCGACAATGATTTTTTGGAGGAGATTACACGTGAGCAAAAAGTATGTTTACCTTTTCTCAGAGGGTGACGGCTCCATGCGTGAGCTGCTCGGCGGCAAAGGCGCAAACCTCGCTGAGATGACCAAACTCGGTCTTCCGGTTCCGCAGGGCTTCACCATTTCCACTGAGGCCTGCACACAGTATTATGAAGACGGCAGAAAAATCAACGATGAAATCCAGGCAGAGATCATGGAATACATCGGCAAAATGGAAGAGATCGTCGGCAAAAAATTCGGCGACCACGAGAATCCGCTGCTCGTTTCCGTTCGTTCGGGCGCGCGCGCTTCCATGCCGGGCATGATGGACACCATTTTGAACCTGGGCCTCAACGAAGAAGTTGTTGAAGTCATGGCGAAAAAATCGGGCAATCCGCGCTGGGCATATGACTGCTACAGAAGATTTATCCAGATGTATTCCGACGTCGTTATGGAAGTTGGCAAAAAATACTTCGAAGAGCTCATCGACAAGATGAAAGAAGAAAAAGGCGTCACCATGGATACCGAGCTGACTGCTGAGGACTTAAAAGAACTCGCAAACCAGTTCAAAGCAGAGTACAAAGAGAAACTCGGCGAAGACTTCCCGTCTGATCCGAAAGAGCAGCTCATGGGTGCTGTCAAAGCAGTGTTCCGTTCCTGGGACAACCCGCGTGCAAACGTATACAGAAGAATGAACGACATCCCGTATTCCTGGGGTACCGCAGTTAACGTCCAGATGATGGCATTCGGCAACATGGGCGATACTTCCGGTACAGGCGTTGCATTCACCCGTAACCCGGCAACCGGCGAGAAAAAACTGTTCGGTGAGTTCCTCATGAACGCACAGGGCGAAGACGTCGTTGCAGGTGTTCGTACTCCGCAGACAATCGATCAGCTCGCTGAGGTTATGCCGGAGTGCTACAACCAGTTCGTTGAAATCTGCCACACTCTGGAGAACCACTACCGCGATATGCAGGATATGGAGTTCACCATTGAGGACAAAAAACTGTACATGCTTCAGACCCGTAACGGTAAGAGAACAGCTGCTGCTGCACTCAAAATCGCTTGCGACCTCGTTGACGAGGGCATGATCTCCGAGAAAGAAGCAGTTGCAATGATCGATCCGAGATCGCTCGACTCCCTGCTGCACCCGCAGTTTGACGCTGCTGCACTCAAAAAAGCAACTCCGCTCGCAACCGCACTGGCTGCTTCTCCGGGTGCTGCTTGCGGCCGTGTCGTCTTCACTGCTGACGATGCAAAAGCTTGGGCAGAAAAAGGCGAGAAAGTTGTTCTCGTTCGTCTCGAGACTTCTCCGGAAGACATCGAAGGCATGGTTGCTTCTCAGGGCATCCTGACCGTTCGCGGCGGTATGACTTCTCACGCAGCTGTTGTCGCTCGTGGTATGGGTACTTGCTGTGTATCCGGCTGCGGCGAGATCAAAATGGACGAAGAAAACAAAAAATTCGAATTGGCTGGCAAAACCTTCACAGAGGGCGATTGGATCTCCCTGAACGGTTCGACCGGTGCAATCTATGGCGAAGCAATCCCGACCGTGGAAGCTTCCATCGGCGGCGAATTCGGCCGTATTATGGAGTGGGCTGACAAATTCAGAACACTCAAAGTCAGAACAAACGCTGACACCCCGCGTGATGCAATCCAGGCGAAAAAATTCGGTGCAGAGGGTATCGGCCTTTGCCGTACTGAGCACATGTTCTTCGACGCTGACCGCATCCCGGCAATCCGTGAGATGATCGTTGCTGACACCGTTGAGCAGAGAGAAGCTGCACTGGCAAAACTGCTCCCGATGCAGCAGGGCGACTTTGAAGCACTGTACGAGGCTATGGAAGGCGATCCTGTCACCATCCGCTTCCTCGATCCGCCGCTGCACGAATTCGTTCCGACCGAAGAGGACGACATCGAAGCACTGGCAAAAACAATGAACAAAACTGTTGCAGACGTCAAAGCTGTTATCGCTTCTCTGCACGAGTTCAACCCGATGATGGGTCACCGTGGCTGCCGTCTGGCTGTCACCTATCCGGAAATCGCTGCAATGCAGACAAAAGCTGTGATCCAGGCAGCTCTTGCTGTGAAAGCAAAACATCCGGATTGGAACATCGTTCCGGAAATCATGATTCCGCTGGTTGGCGAAGTCAAAGAGCTCGCTTACGTCAAAGGTGTTGTCACCTCTACTGCTGATGAAGTCATCAAAGCAGCAGGCGCTGACCTCACCTACAAAGTGGGCACCATGATCGAGATCCCGCGTGCAGCTCTGACTGCTGACGAGATCGCAACAGAAGCAGAGTTCTTCAGCTTCGGTACAAACGACCTGACTCAGATGACCTTCGGCTTCAGCCGTGACGACGCAGGCAAGTTCCTCGACGCTTACTATGACAAGAAGATCTATGAGAACGATCCGTTTGCAAAACTCGACCAGAAAGGCGTTGGCAAACTGGTCAAAATGGCTGCAGATCTGGGCAAACAGACCCGTCCGGACATCAAACTGGGCATCTGCGGCGAACACGGCGGTGATCCGAGCTCGGTTGAGTTCTGCCATAACGCAGGCCTGACCTATGTTTCCTGCTCGCCGTTCCGCGTGCCGATCGCAAGACTTTCGGCTGCACAAGCGGCGATCCGCGAAAATAAGTAATTTAAAATTTTCGCCTAAATATCGAGCTTTTTAGCTGAAAACGCCCCTATTTCCGTATTGGAAATAGGGGCGTTATTTTTTTGCCTTTACGGCACTGTTTTTCTATTCCTGCGGCTGATTTTTTGGCCGTGGGAATTATTTTTTTGTTTTTTTAAAAAAAGAGGGTGAAAAAATACGTTTCTCGCCGGCTACCACTTGAAGGGACCTTTTTTCAAAGTTCCTTTAGCATCTTGAAAACTGCATACACATTCATCAGATACGTTACCTGAGTCGATAGCTGAAGGAAGGTACGCCACGAACCACCTGCCGCAAAGCGGTATCAGCGGGACACAAGGCGGCGAGCGATCCCGAAACCATTCCGAAATATCCGGCGGCACCGGATACGGCCGAGACAGGCTCAGGCGATTATGATACTTCTCTACGGAGCTGGCGGAGGACCCGGCAGGGGTGAGATTCCCATGGACCCGATTCGCTGTCGGGCGTCTGATGAGTTCCTTTTCTGCATTTAGGGTTCGAGGAAAAATGAAATGTAGCCATCAAAGCACAAAGACAAGCACTTTGTGTTTTGATGGATCTTTTTGATAAGATCCCGATGTTTAAGAAAGGAGGAAAGCCAATGGACAACTGCAAAGTGATTGCCATCACAAACCAAAAAGGCGGAGTCGGAAAGACAACGACGACCGTAAACCTCGGTGTGGGACTTCAGCTGTTCCATAACCAAAAGGTGCTGTTGATTGACGCGGACCCGCAGTCGAGTCTTACGGTGGCGCTCGGACATAAAAATCCGGACGCGATTGATGTGACACTCTCAACGGTCATGGACGCAGTGATTGAAGACAGGCCGATAGAGGAACACACAGGCATTCTGCACCACGGTGAAGGTGTGGATCTTCTTCCGTCCAATATTGAACTGTCCGGTATGGAAACCGGTCTGTTCAATCTCATGAGCCGTGAGTAGGTTCTCCGCAACTATATCGTAAAGTCCCAATTTATCATGTCACTCATTGAACAGATTGACCGGAAGGGGGGAGGTCCTCAGCAGAAGTCCATCATCGACCGGTGTACCAGAGCGGTCTATCGGGATGCAGAGCAGAGCGGCCGTGTGCCCACTCTCAGTACGCTGAGAAATAAACTGTTGGAACAGCCTGAACCGGAAGCTAAGCAGATTGCTCTTTCCATGGAGCTTTTTACGACCGGTTCTCTGGATATTTTCGGCCAGCACAGTACGGTGGATCTGGACAAGCGCGTGGTTGTGTTTGACATTCACGGTCTCGGCGCTCAGCTGAAGCCAACCGGGCTTTTGGTGATTACGGACACCATTTTAAACCGCGTAACGCTCAACTGGAAACACGGCAAGCGCACACATGTGTTTATTGATGAATTTCATGTGGTCTTTGAAAACGAGTTCTCTGCTTCGTTCTTCAACGCCGCATGGCGTCAGTTCCGTAAGCGAAACGCCTATCCGACAGCCATTACACAGAATGTGGAGTACCTCCTCGATTCCGTGCAGGCCAGCACCATGCTTTCCAATTCTGAGTTTGTGGTGATGCTCAATCAGGCATCATCCGACCGCGAAAAACTCGCAAAGCTTTTGAATATCTCCAATGAGCAAATGAGCTATATCACCAATGCAGATGCGGGATGCGGACTGATCAAGTACGGCTTTGCACTGGTGCCGTTTGTGAATCGGTTTCCGAAAGACACAAAGCTCTATGCGCTGATGACCACCAAGCCAGGTGAGGGTAAATTTGCAGGGCAGAGGTGAGGTGTGAGATGCCGACAATCAAAACGCGTGAAACGGTCAAAGATGTCAAAGTCATTGATAAAGCAAAGGTTGCCTCTGCGCATATGCGGAAAGCGCTTGTGCGGACGAAGGATCAGGCAGAAAATCTGATGGATGACGGACAGGTGTCACCATCTGAGTATGCAGAGGATAAAATCCGCTATACCGCAGAAGATGCACTGCGGGAAACCGGGCACAGCGTGTCTTCCGGCACGAAGAAAATGCTATCCAAGGGGCGTGAATCCCTCCGTCATAAGAAAGCCGTAGAAAAAGCAGAGCCGTCTTTTAAAAAGCAGATGATTAAACATATCCGCGGTGCGCAAAATCGTACGGTTAAGACCGCGCGGTCAGCAGAAAAGACGGTGAAACAAACTGCAAAGTCTGCCGGAAAAGCGTCTGTGAAAACGGCAAAGGGGACAGTAAAGACGACGCAAAAAACAGTCAAGACTGCACAGCAGACTTCAAAGGCGGCGGTTAAAACAGCTCAAGTCACCGCAAAAGCGGCACAGAAAACTGCACAGGCTTCGGCACGTGCGGCGAGAGCAGCTGCTCAGACTGCAAAAATGGCGGCAAAAGCCGCGGCAGCGACTGCGAAAGTGACGGCAAAGGCGATAGCGGCATCGATAAAAGCAATTCTTGCCGGAATAAAGGCGCTGATTGCGGCGATTACTGCAGGCGGCGGAGTCGTGCTGGTGATTGTAATTGTAATTTGTCTGATTGGGATGATTGTGGGATACTTCTTTTTAGGTGAAAATACCGGAGGAGATCAAACGATGTCGCAAGTGGCGCAGGAGATCAGCGCGATGCAAAGTGACTGGTAGATCGTTGGGACCGAATTTTCAGACAGGGTACATCGTGATATAAAATCCGGCAAGGAGCGCGCTTTATGCCTGCTCCTTGCCGGATTATTTTTTTCTGGAAAACAACGGATTTGATATTGTTGCGATTCAAAAGTCTGATAATATCCTTTGTAAATATTAGGATTAAGTTTAAAAGGGAGATTCTTTCATGTGCTTTCTCTTAATCTACCTAATATATTTAAGAGTGTTAACAAAAATATTTTTATAAACTTACTGTAAATAAAGTGGATTATGATGGCACAGTTATAAAGTATAAAGATTTTGTCCAGAGAAACCGATGATAGATAATATCTACAAAAAAAATAAAAAATAGAATAAAAAAATAAACATAATGCTTGACGAGTTTATGAGAAAGTGGTACCATAATAATATAAAAATTTCTATTCAGGAAAGTTAAGGAGATAGATTATTGAGAAATGATCATAGTATTCTAAAGGAGAAGTAATTATGACAAGTGATGAAATTAAACAAAATGTAATTGAATTAATTTATAAATTGTTTTTTATAAAAGTATCTGGCGATATGGAAGATGAATGGCTGACTGGAGAAAAAATGAAGTTAGATGGAATTCAAATGGTGTATTTATTTGATGCAGTAGAAAAAAAGTTTGATATACATATACCACCGGAGAAACTTGAAAACTATGCTTTTGCAACAGTAAACGGAATAGTAAAAATCGTCTGTGATCTTTTACAAAGAAATGAGTTGAATTAAAAATGAAAATCAAATTGCTTAAGTCACCATATTCCTATTATTTATATGACGGGAATAGAAATGTAATTATTGAACTGGATGAATCGCTTTATAATATACTTGAAAAAATAAAAAGTCGAAAAGCATCAATTTCTGAATATGCAAATGATGAGCGCATTCAGAAATTAATACATGCAGGCTATCTTTGCGATGAAGAAAAAACACTTTTAAAGCATCCGATGACAGATTTTTTGGATACAATTTTATCGCGTAATGTTGAAAAAGTTACGATTCAATTGACCCAAGATTGTAATTTTAGATGTTCGTATTGTCCTTATACAAATGGAGTTGCTACACAGCGTAAGCATGAACATAAAAGTATGTCATTGGATATGGCAAAACGTTGTATAGATTTTTTGAAAGAACGTTGTGTAGACAGTATGCTTGTCTTTATTGGCTTTTATGGTGGTGAACCGTTACTTGAATTTGACAAGTTAAAAGAAATTGTTTCTTATGCTGAACAAGTATTTAAGGGACGGGAGCTGATGTTTACTATTTCAACAAACGGAAGTTTATTAACAGAAGACAAGATTCAGTATCTGATTGATCATAAGATCGATCGACTGATCAGCATTGATGGTCCTGAACAGATCAACGATAAAAATCGTGTGTTTGCTGATAAAAAGACAGGAACATTTCAGACTGTGATAAAACAGATCGAGAAATTCTATAGATATTGGCCAGAAGAGTTCCGCAAAACTTCTGTCAACATGGTGATGGATCCTTCAAACGATTTTGATGAAATCAATGCGTTATTTGTTCAATACCCAATGTTTGAGAAATGTAATTTTCAAGCGACATTGATTGATGATTCCGGAATTGAAACACCAAATCAATACAGCGAAAATTTTATGAAAAAGTATGAATATCACTATTTTTTGAGTTTGCTAAATGTATTGCGTAACGAGAAATATCCAGCTTCCATAATTACGCAAGGACATGTCAGACGTATGATGGATAATTTAGACAGAGAGGAAGAGACGGAGTCTAGAGGAAAATATGCGGTTCCTTCCGGTCCGTGTATTGCAGGTCAAAATCGAGCATTGATTACAGTGAATGGAGATATTTTACCTTGTGAAAGAGTAAATGAAAATTCTGAAGCATTACGTATCGGTCATATTGACACTGGATTTGATTTGAAAAAGGTAAGTCAACTCATCAATATATCCCAACTCACATCTGATGATTGTCAAAATTGTTGGGCATTTCAAAAATGTAGTATGTGCGCAAAAGGTGTAGAAAAAGACGGAAAATTAACTGCGGCTCAAAGAAAAAAATCATGTGCAAACAGTTTGTTTGGTGCTGAACAACAATTGCGTACTAAAATTCTAATTGAAGAATGTAAAGGACGGAAAAAGTAATGAGAAATAAAAAAGTGGATGCTCTTGCGTATCCTTTTACATATCAGTCTTTACCGTTTATTCGAAATGCAGATAAAAGCATATATAATATAAAAATATTAGCGACTTGCGAAGGATCCTGCCTTGCAGGAAAAGATGCGGGCTTTAGTGAAAATCATCCTGAAATCGGAATAGGGGTACAAGTTTTTGATGACGCTATGCTGAAAAGTGTAGATTGTCTGCTCATACTTCCATTCCCACAAGAAATGATTCATGTGGATTGGATAAGTGTTGTTTTGAAAGCACTTAAATTGGGTAAACAAGTAGTTGTGTGCTGTGACATCAATAGAGAGGACCAGAAAACATTAGACGAATTGAAAGAGCAATATGATGAATTTTTAGTAATTTGCGGAGCTCGTTTTGAAAAGATCGTTCAAGAGATAAATTCAGAACGAAAATTACACGAAACCAGAGCAACTATTATTGGTATTGGAGGTACAATCGAACAAGCTGATCAGACAGATATACTACTTCTTACCACATACCTATTACGACAACAAGGATATCGTGTTAGCTTTTTGGGGGAAGAACCTTTTTGTGAATTGTTGGATGGTTATTCCTTTAAGTCTATTTTACAATCCTCTTTGTCATATGAACAGAGAATTCGTTGGATAAATGATTCTGTTTATAAAATAGAAAAAATTGAGGATCCGGATTTTATTGTTGTGCAGATTCCAGGCGTTCTCATGCGCTTCAACGATACCTTAATTGGTGATGCGGGGAGTTCTACTTATATTTTTTCCGAGGCGTTAAACATAGATCATTATGTATGTTGTGCAATGTACGGAATATATGATCAAAAATCTTTTAAAGACCTTAGTTTACAAGTAGAAAATAAATTTGGCTTTAGAATTACATGTGCGCATATCTCAAACAAGATGGTGGATGTTATCAATTCTATAGAACTTATGAAAATGAAGTATATTCGTGTCCCATTAAAGCAAGTGGATGAATACTTGCAGACACAAATACCGTATTGCTCGAGTTCATTTGATGTTCCTGTTTACAATCTTTTGAATCCAGTATCGCACGCAGATTATTTAAAAACACTTTTATCTTAGTAATGTTTTTCTTGCTTTAAATTTTCATTAATTGTCTGATGTTCAAAAGAGAATGAAACAGATATGCTTTAATCTATTTGCAAGGTTTATTTTTGGAGGAGGCTTTTGTATGAAAAAAATAATTTCAGTATTGGTAACAGCGTGCATTGTACTGTTGACGGTTTCAGGCTGCAGCAATGAACCAGTATTTGAAAATAAGCCGACTAGCTTTGAAGGTTACACGACGGACGGAAAAGTTACCAAGATGGTGGCGGATGAAAATTTAACAGGCGAGCTGAATATCAGCATTTGGGCATATGCGCTCGATGAGTCATCGTCTAATAATCCTTATGCAGTTGCGGCACGCCGATTCCGGGAGCTTTACCCAAACGTCAAACTGACGATGGAGTTTTCTCAAGAGGATGTTACTGCCTACGGAGAAAAACAAGCAGCAGAAATCATGTCCGGCGGCGGAAGTGATTTGATTATCACGACATATTGGAAAGGTGACGAGTACAAAACTGCGATGTCAGGAAAATTTGCGGATATGTCCGGATATATGGAAAATGATCCGAATTTTAATATTGACGATTTCAATAAAACGGTATTAAAAGAAGGATGGATTAACGGCGGTCAGCGTTTGCTTCCCACGTGCTACTTAACCAGCGCATACGTCACGACGAAAAGCTGCATCGAAGAAAGCGGCTTTGATAAAACCAAGTGTACAGACACGATGTCTACGCTGCAAGAAATCGGACGTGCTTCCGCCGAAAATAATCGCGAGTATGGTACATTCCTGATGGATCTCTATGGAATCGGATCGGATTGGTTTAATTATGAGAACAAAACGGTTGACCTGTCTGATCCGCGTATGAAATCATTTTTCGATCTTGCAAAGCAATATCCCGGAACAAAGCAAACCGTTACCTCTGATGAGCTGCAAACCAAAGAAGGATATTTCATGGGGGTCAGCGGATTGTACAGTTTGCAACAATGTCAATATCTCACTGATCCAGTGTTTATTTCTGTGCCGAAAGTTGATGGTGGTGTCGAAGCACAGGCATACTCAACGGTTGCAGTCAACGATAATTGCAGCAGCAAACAGGCAGCGTGGTACTTTGCGAAAATTCTCTTGCTGCAGGAATGGTATGATCCGGATCGGGAATCTTTGGGATCAAATGCATTTTCCCCAAGTCCGGAGATTTGGCCTGTGGGATATCCGGTGTATACGAAACTGTGTAATTGGTGGATTGAGACTGTACTTACCTCATTCCCAGAAGAATTCCAAACAGAAGTCAAAGAAATGCTTGCATCGGTGGATAGCGCAGTGAATTTGACATGTGATCCATACAAAATTATGGAAGAAAGTTTGAATACCTATGCAAACGGCAGTGTTTCGTATGAGAGTTTAATTGCCGAAACAGAAAATAAAATTGAATTGGCAATGAACGAGTAAATAAAGATACTATACTGCATACATGAAAAGGAGGAATGCCGCAATGACAGCAAAAAAGAGAGAGGCCATCTCAGGTTTAACCTTTGCTGCGCCCTTCCTTTTGGGATTTGCTGCGTTCTTTGTTGTGCCGTTTTTTATCAGTGTGGTTTTTACATTTACAAAGAACGCAAACGGATTGAAATTTACAGGATTTGATAACTATCTTGATCTGTTTGGCAATTCGGCATTCCAAACTGCGGTATACAACACATTTCGGTTTATTCTGATCGGTGTGCCGCTGATTATGGTATTGGCTACGTTCCTTGCACTTTTGCTGCATAAGAAATTTGTTGGCTCCTCGCTTTATCGTTCTGTTTTCCTGTATCCGCTTGTGGTACCGGTTGCGGCGACCGTGATGGTTTTTCAGCTCGTATTTGCAGAATCGGGTGTCATCAATACGATTTATGCATGGCTTGGCCTTCCCGCCCAAAACTGGCTGGCGTCGGATCAGGCGTTTTATGTTTTGATGATCCTATATCTTTGGAAAAACTGCGGATATAATATCGTGCTGATTATGGCGGGACTCAATGCAATTCCGAATGCTTTTTATGAAGCGGCTCAGGTAGAGGGTGCCGGCCGATGGCAGACTTTCCGGTACATTACGATGCCGCTTCTCGCACCAAGCTTTTTCTTTGTGTTTGTGGTATCGATCATCAATTCTTTTAAGTGTTTTCGCGAGGCTTTTTTGCTGGGCGGCACCATTCCGCACAAGTCCATTTATATGCTTCAGCATTTTATGAACAATAACTTTACAAACTTAAACTATCAGCGCTTGTCCACCGCAGCATTTCTTGTTTTTATCGTGATTTTTGCGTTGGTATTTGTGTTGTTCTGGATGCGGCGAAAGGCAGGTGACATTCAGCTGTGAAACGATTGAATGAACCGTCCGTTTGCGCAAAAACAGGACGATATCTGACGCTTACACTGTTTGCAATATTCTTTGCGCTGCCGATTGTCTATACTGTGATGAACTCTCTGATGTCACCTGCGGAAGTACAGCATTATTACAGCGAAAGCGGTCAGATGACGCTGCATCTTCTGCCGGACCAGTTTTCACTCGAAGAATATTATCAGATTTTGTTCCGCCGGCCGGATTATTTGATGAAATTTTTTAATTCACTGTGGCCGGTGACGGTGATTGTGGTTGGACAAGTGGCAATATCCAGTGCGGCAGGATTTGCCTTTGCAAAATTCCGATTTCCCGGACGGGACATCTTGTTTTTCTTTGTTATCATTCTAATGATGATGCCCATTCAGGTAACGCTTGTATCCAACTATATTGTGTTAAACCAAATGGGATTGATCGGAACCTATTTTGCGATTATTCTGCCTGCAATTTTTTCGCCGTTTGGGGTATTTCTCATGCGGCAGGTCATCGCCTCCATGCCGGATGAGCTGATTGAGGCGGCGAAGCTTGATGGAGCAGGAAACTGGCGGATTTTCTTGCAGATCGTGATGCCGTGTAGTAAGTCCGGTGTCATTTCGCTCGTGATACTGTGCTTCATTGATAACTGGAATATGGTCGAACAACCGATTGTCTTTTTAAAAGATGCCGGGAAATATCCGTTATCAGTCTTTTTGTCGCAGATTAACGAGATGAATCCAGGACTCAGCTTTGCATGCGGTGTGCTTGCAATGGTACCGGTGGCGCTGTTGTTTTTCTTCTATGAAAAAGAACTGATTGAAGGCATCGGCTTTTCGAATCTCAAGTAAGTAAAGGAGGCGGCGGATCATGAAAACAGGACGGAAAATCTTTCTTACGAAGTTTTCGGTGGGAATATTGATATTTCTGATTTTTTGTATGCTGGCAGCACGCAATATTTATTATACGCTTCTGCCTCAAGTAGAGGTTTCTGCGCTTTCTTCAGGTGCAATGACATATTATTTGACCAATCAAGCATCGATTGATGAAGAAAACAGAACCATCACATGGGAAACATCGAAATCGGAAGGAGATACTGTACAAGAAAAAACACTTTCGGTGTCTGCATACATTACGGTTCAAACATATACGGGCGGGTATGACGTGCAGACTGTTCCGCTTACAGTAACATCGCGTACACTTTCCGAGGATCAGAGTGTCTACTCCTATACGGCATCATATGAAGCAATGGACGGTACTTATGCAGAGGGGACATCGGTCATGGCTGAGATGACATGGACGAGCGGACGATATGATGCGTTGGTGCCGCTTAGTGCAGTTAAAGAGGATCAGAACGGTACATATCTCAATGTTGTACAAACAGAAAGAGGTTTGTTTTCAGAAACCAATACAGTTGTGCAGGTCCGTGTAGAGGTAGAAGCACAAAACGGGATTTTTGCAGCAATCAGCGGAAACTGTGAACCAACAGATTTCATTGTGGTGGACACAGATAAAGTAATTGCAGACGGTGCACAAGTGCGGGTTGTGAAGGGATAGAGGCGATGACGATGAGACAAAAAATATATCAGTGGGCATTGCCGATATGTTGTATTCTGTCAGCGCTTATTTTCTTGTTCATTCAGGTATATTCGGCAAATCGTGCAGCAGATACACTGCCGCGTGCGATAAAAATTGAAGCCAGTGGCGCACAAAATGTCAGAATGGATATTTTAGAGCGTCTGCGTGAAAACGACAACAACGTCCTTGTAGTAAGCGGCGAGGTCCATGAGACAACAATGGTGACCGATTCAAACAAATCTATGTTTGCAGAGGGTGATGTTGTTTACACCAATTCAGAATACGGTGTGATGCAGCCGCTTGATTTTATTTGCGGCGAATGGTATTCATCGCTTGAAGCCTCCGCTGTGATCAGCGACGATCTGGCGGTTAAACTGTTTTACACAACACAGGCGAAAGGCCGAACATTTATGATCGGAGATAAGCAAGTTACAGTTTCCGGTGTCTATCGCTCGCCAAAAGGCTTAGTTGCTGATTTTTCAAGCAGCGGACGGCCTGTAATCTATGCGCCGTATACAGTTGCTGAGAATTTTGAGAATTTGGCAGTGTCATATGTCTGCGTATCCGGTGCAGAAACAGCTTCGGCATCACAGTTGATCTACTCGCTTGCAAGACGTGAAGGCATCGCACTTTCCAATCGGATTACAGACGATTATCGGGAAGCCGCAAGATTTTTGCGACAGTTTCCGTGGCTGAGCTTAGAATTATGCGGATTTATTCTTGCGTTTACGATGCTGATTTTCGGTAATCGTGCGCTGCGTGTTAAAGAAAAAGCAAAACGTGTGACTGCGGTCGGTTGTCTGGTTGGTGGGGCAATGCTTTTGTTTACGCTAGTCAGCATTCCGCTTTTTTGGCCGTCATCCTTTTTGCCGCCGGATGCGATTTTTGATATGACGCATTATTATGCGGTCATTTTGGAGAATGTCCGCGTGCACAGCGAAGCCGGTATGGGAATCGGCGTCTGGGGATACAGTTCGCTGTCGATTTTGATAAACGCGCTGCTGATGATTGGGGTTGGTGTCTTTTTCTGGATGGGTGTTCATCGTATCAGACGATTACTGGTGCTTGGATGGATTGAGAATCAATAGCGTTGGCAAAAGAGATAGGATTGATTTAATCCGGTTTTGTCAATCATTATTACTCAGGGCGACCTATGGTTTGTAATGCAGAGTAGAGAAAAATCAACAAAATATTATTCGGCGACCGGCAATATACCATTCCGCGCTATCAAAGCAAGTACATTTGAGAAGAGAAACGGTGGCGCGAATAGCTGGAGAATCTTATCCAAAAGGCTTAAATTTATAGATGGTTTTATTTTCTATTAAATGTAATAACACTAAAATAAAACAAGCTTTTTGAATTCTTCAAGGACAACAATCATCGTCAATTTAGCCAATTTGCTTTGGAACATTTTGTTCCAAAGCAAATTGGCTGTGTCACAGTCGCTGTCACTCTTGTTCAGTATTTCGGCGTCCGGCACGCCTAACAGATGATCAACGCTAGTCTTGACCTGCACGGTTTGCCATATTTCCTGTTTAGCGACTCAGTACTTGGTATACAGAGCCTTTTTCTTTGCCACCAGCTTGTGGTGCTTCTCTTTCACTTAGGCCTTTCTGGGCAGTTTGACTCCGTCTAGTAGATTGCTCAAAGCGGCCGCCCGGTAGTCCGTCAGTTTCGCTTCGCGTTGTGCTGGAAACTTTTTTTATGGACATCCGTATCCGATCCTTGTAGGAGGACTGGTGTTTCGTTTCTATTCATGCCCCATAGTGGAGAAAGCGTCCTTGATATGGAGCTTGGTGTTGATGATCACGGTTAGGTCATTTTTCAAATACTCCCGGTCAGAGAGTCGTCGCAGCACTCGGGTCGGTCCGATGAAATCCTAGAACTTGTGGGAGCAATCTAGCGAAGTGGAGTTATAGTAGATGTGGTTATGAATGTGCTGGCGGTTTCCCCTTGCTGATATGGTGCTTTTTGAAATAGTTTGTGGCCGTAGGTAGCCCTTCTTTGCTGTACGACAAACGGCGACTGTAATGAAATCCTGCAAGGAATATTTTATCGGATAGATACTATACATAGCCTATTAACTAAAGATATTGTTGCTTGTTATATAAAGCTAGCGGTGGTATAATTAGAAAAATGCCGAGGGGAGATTTGATATGGGACAGTTATCATTAAAGGATTTATACATAGGCAAAACCGATGGCTATAACGAATTTCTTGAATATGGTCAAAGAGTTTGTAAAGAATTGTTTTTTGAGTATCCTAATTTTGATATTCAGAAAATACTTGATGGTTCTATTTATTATATATGTGGAGACAAAGGCACCGGCAAGACCATGCTGTTGAAGTATGTTGAAGCCGTGGTATCAGAAAAACCAGAAAGTATGTTCTCGGAATTTATTCGCTTTCGAAAAGATGTTGATGAAGATCAGCGTAATCAAATTAAAAGATCTGGATTACCACAATCTCCTTTTGAAGAAGTTATAGAAAGTGAAATTCCTAGTGATGCAACAATTAATTGTGTTTTAGCGTGGCAGGTTTACCTTATTAAGGTTATTGTCAATCGTTTAAATCATACAGGATACGGTGTTTTTGTTAGAAATAGTTCTGAATGGGAAAAGCTTTGTGCTTTATTGGATGCTGTATATGATGATCCGCAAAATGCGAATCCAATAAAAAAGATCCTTCCTCGTATTAAGCGAGGAAATGTAGAGCTTAATGTTGCAAAGTTAGGTAAAATAAACTTAGAGTTGGAATGGGCAGATGAAACTAAGAAAACTGTACCTTTTTCAGACCTGGGGAAAAGAGTAATAGATCTGTACTCTGAATTACAACCAGTTCAGCATACTCTTTATATTTTTGTGGATGAATTGGAATTGTCATTAAAGCAAACTAAAAAATATGAGCGCGATATTACTTTAATCCGTGATTTGATATTTGCTATTCAATATTTAAACGAAATATCCAAAGAAAATGGGTTTAATGTCCATGTAATTACAGCTATCAGGAACGAAGTATATAAAGAAGTAAAGTCTAAGGGATTAGAAATCAATAAACCTATACACGACTTTGGTATACAAATCTCGTGGCAACAAAAAGGTGGAGCGATACGAGAAAATCCACTTTTGAAAATGCTTGTGCGTCGCTTCCAATGTAGTGAAAAAATATGTGGTTTAGAACCTACACTTGATGTGTTCGATGCTTATTTTTTAAAGAGCGTTGGCCGGTCTAGTATTGCTATTGAAAACTATATTCTTGATCAGACTTGGCTTAGACCTCGGGATATAATCAGGCTTTTTTCGATTATGCAAAAATTTGCAGGTGATAAAACCTTTATTGACCAAAAAACATTTGAAATTGTTAGACAACAATATTCGGAGGAATCTTGGGGCGAATTTGAAGAAATTCTAACTGTAAAGTATTCTGATGTTGAAGTTGAAGGGATAAAGCTTGCATTGACAGGCCTTCAGGTTCCGTTTTCAACCAAAGATTTTGCGGAGAGAATTGATGGGAAAGCAGAGATTTTTGAGGAAGTAGAGCATTTAAAACTCAAAGGTCGTAAACCCGGTCAGATATTAAGAGATTTGTATGATATTGGAGTTGTTGGGAATTATGGCAATAAGGCTCCTCGTTTTTCTTTCAAGGGAGATAAAGATATTGATCCTATGCTACCGCTAACATTTCATTATCCTTTGCTTCGATTCTTTAAAGCATCTATTAAATCTTATGATAAACGCCTTAGCGAGTACAACTAATTATAGCAGGGAGTAGCAGAATAAAGCTGTTCCCTGCTATAATTTTTACATTTCCACCACTGCTGACTTTTTCAGCAGATCAGGCAGCGTTCCCAAAAGTCTGTGGGTAGTGTCAAGAGTTTTGCGCAAATTGGTTTGTAGCCCTGGCATGAATGAAATTAGCCAGCAATGGAGGTGTCCTCAAAGGCCGCCTCTAGGTGCTACATGTTTATGTACTTTTTGTTGCCCCACTGGGTGCCGGCTATATGGCGCAACCGGGCACAGACCGACATCAAAGCAGAGTTGCCGTCCGGGAAGCTGCCAACTACGCGAGTGCGTCGGCGGATCTCTCGGTTCAGACGTTCAATGACATTGTTGGTGCGGATGCGAGTCCAGTGCTCACTGGGAAAATCGCAGTAGGTCAGCGTCTCCTCAATACCATCTTCCACCTTCTTAGCGGCCTTTTTCAGCTTCATGGAGCGCAGTTCCTCAACCACCGTCTTTGCCTTTTCCCGGATGGCTTTCTTGCTCTCCTGAGCATGGATCGCTTTGAGCATTTTGTCCACCAACTTCACTTTGGAGCGTGGCGTCACCGAGAACACATTTCGGTAAAAGTGAACGGTACACCGCTGGTATTTGGCCTCTGGAAACACTTCTCCCACGGCCTCCAGCAGTTCGTTGAGCGTTTCCTCTACGCTGCCTCGTACAAGCTCCTTGAGTTCACTCTTGATTACCGCCTCGTTTACCCCTTATTTATGGATTATTACACCAGAACACCTCAGATGATAAATCAGATCGACCGACAGTCTTATGGTGTGACGGACTTTCGGAAACGACTGTATTGGGATTCCTTTGCTCCAATTAGTTGTATACTTCCACCAATTGAAGAACAACGAAAAATTGCCGCCATCCTCACCACTCAGGACAAAGTAATTGAGTTGAAAGAAAAGCGTCTTGCCGAAAAGCAGCGGCAGAAAAAGTATCTCATGTATCGTTTTTTTTGTAGATGCCAATGGTAAAAAAATCAGGCTTGGTCAAATTGCAAATGTAACTATGGGACAATCACCGCCTTCCATAAGTTATAATGAACACATGGAAGGTATGCCCCTAATTCAAGGAAATGGAGATATTGAAGGCCGCAATACGCAGCCAAGAATGTATACTACACAACCGACAAAAATATGCAAAAAAGAAGATATTTTGATATCTGTGCGTGCGCCAGTTGGTAGCGTATCCCGTAGCAGCATGAACGCTTGCATATGGAGTATCCCAAACTAGTGTTTTGATACGCTGCCGCATACAAGCATTTATCTGTTACAGCATTTCATGAACAACAACTTTGAAAATTTAAACTATCAGCGGCTCTCGGTGGCGGCATTTCTGACGTTTTTGGTGATCATTTCTTTAGTTTGCCTGTACTTTTTCGCCCGGAAAAAATTCTTTGATAAAGGGGTAATCAAAAAGTTTCCTCCTTGTATCGCAAGCACCCATACAGCACTTGTTCTGAAAGAACCAAAGACCAAGACCAGTATTCGGCGGGTC
>CASGAN010000029.1 GCA_949299455.1 uncultured Oscillospiraceae bacterium | reverse complement strand
AAGTTTGCCACAGGACAGCGTATCGGCGCCTATGCTCCCATCGGGTACAGGAAACACCCGGAAATCAAAAACAAGCTGATAATCGACGAGGAAACCCGCTGGATAGTGGAGAAGATTTTTGACCTTGCTATTCATGGCAGAGGGGCGGCCAGTATCACAAGAATACTGATTATGGAAAAGGTTCCCACACCGGGATTTATCAATTTCCAGCGTGACGGGACTTTTGCAAACATCTATGCGGGTGCGCCAGAGGAAAAAAGCTACGCATGGACGATAGCGCAGGTCAAGAGCATTACGCGAGAAAATTGCCGGTGCATGGATCGGTCGAATCTGCGGCTGTTTGCTCGGAAAACCGATTGAAGGCATTCGGACCAAGGAACTCTCAAAACTGCTGCGTGAATCCGGCAATCAGCCGATGCGGCGGTATATTCGGTCGGATGATATTACACCGCAGATGCTCGATACGTTTACGTTTTCATTCGGGAATCGGTGTTATGCGGATGTTGTGCCGTGTGCACCGGCGGATGATGACACGAACTACACTGTAATGGCAAGCTTTTTGATTGAAAAATACGGCCGTGATTTTACCTCTGCGGATGTGGCGCAGATGTGGCTTGATTCTCAGCCGAAAGGTGCGTATTGCACAGCGGAGCGGGTGGCATTCTGCAACTTTGTGAAAGGGTATCTTCCGCCCGATTCTGCGGTGTATCAAAATCCATATCGCGAATGGATCGGTGCACAGATCCGCGGTGATTATTTTGGTTATATCAATCCGGGTGATCCGGCAGAAGCGGCGCGGATGGCTTGGCGGGATGCAAGAATCTCGCATATCAAAAACGGCATTTACGGTGAGATGTTTGCCGCTGCAATGATTGCACAGGCTGCAGTCAGCCGCGATATTCATACGATTTTATATGCCGGTTTGGGAGAAATCCCGTCTACCTCCAGACTGTATGAAGCGGTTTTGTATGTCATCCGTGCGTTCGACGAAGGACGTACAATGACAGACTGCTTGAAGGAAGTGCATCGGCGGTTTGATGAATATACGGCGCATGGTTGGTGTCATACCATTTCCAATGCGATGATTGTGACAGCGGCACTGCTTTATGGGCAGGGAGATTTCGGAAAATCGATTTGTCTGGCGGTAGAATCCGGATTTGATACCGACTGCAACGGTGCAACTGTTGGTTCTGTGCTCGGAATGCGAAACGGACAGCAGGCAATTGGGCCGGATTGGACAAAACCGCTGCACGGCGCGCTGGATACATCGATTTTCAGTGTCGGACGTATCTCAATTGATGAACTTGTCGATCAGACAATAAAACATATAAACCTTTCGAATCCATAAGAAATGAAAAAGCCTGCAGCAAAGCCGCAGGCTTTTTATGTTGTATCATTTTTTTGCGTATCGAAAGGAATTACTGATCTTGTTCTTTCTGTTCAGCGCTTTCTGCTGTTTCTTTTCGCTTTTGCTGTTTTTCACGGATCATTTCGCGCAGTGCTTCTTCGTCGAATTGGTACCGGTTTTCGCAGAAATGGCAGACGATCTCAGCGCCGTGGTCTTCGTTGCAGATTTCCTCGATTTGCTCCACCGGCAGACTTTTGATCGTTTTGCGCGCACGCTTTGCACTGCATCCACAGTGGTAAACAGGAGCAGCCTCTTCGAGCAGTTCCGGCGCAAGACCATCGAGCAGCCGCTCACAAATCTCTTTTGGCGAGAGTCCCTGCTCAATCATAGCCGAAACAGGCGGCAGTGTTTTTAAGTTTGCTTCGAGCTTGTCAATGCAGGATTCGTCTGCAAAGGGGAGCAGCTGTACCAAAAATCCGCCGGCCGCACGAACGGTCAGATCAGGATTTACGAGTACACCAAGTCCGCAGACGGTTGGAATCTGCTCACTCACTGCATAGTAATTGGTGATGTCTTCGGCAATTTCTCCGGAAACAATCGGTGTTTGTCCGATGTACGGCTCTTTTAAACCGAGATCCTTAATGACACTCAAAAAACCGTCAGTGCCTACAGCGCCGCGCACGTCAAGCTTTCCTGCTTCGTTTAACGGGATTTCCACAATGTAATTGTCGGCGCAGGCTTTCACGTTGCCGTTTGCATCGGAAACCGCTAAAACTCTTCCTGCAGGACCGTTTCCGTCTAAGCGGAGTGTCAGTGTATCGTTTTCGCCTTTTAATGAGAAGCCGATCATCGACGCGGCAGTCGACAGACGGCCAAGCGCCGCGGTTACGACAGCACTCGGTTTGTGGATTTGTTCAATGCGGCTGACGATATCTGTGGAGTCGAGCGCACATGCCATCACAGATCCATCATTTGAAATCATGCGGACGAGAGTCCCCATACCATCAATCATCCTTTCTGTTTTTTGCTTTTGGTGACATAGACAACACGTTCGGTCGTTTCGTCGGGCGGATCAAAGGTATCACCTTTGTAACAGGTCAAAAGCGACAATTCCGCCTGTTCGATGAGCGCGCAGATTTCATCATGAGAATAAGCGCGTTCCGAAAATGTTTCCGTTTCACGTGTGTATTGTCCTGCGTGGGCTTCGGCAAAAAAATCGAGTGTGATGTCGATTGTGTGGTCATGACAGGGACTGTTCTGCCACACACAGAATACGTCATCCGTGTCATAGACAAACACTTTGTCCGAAAGCACCTTTTCGTGTTTATAGATGGTGTTCATGTCAAAGATGAAAATGCCGTCCGGCGCCAAAAACAGGCTTACATTTTGAAATGCTTTCAAAACCGCTTCGCTGTTTGGCAGATGATTCAAGCTGTCAAGTGCACAGATACAGCAGTCAACGGTACCGTACAAGTCAAGCGCCGTCATATCCTGGCATAGATATAAAATATCAAGGCCCGAATCGTATTTTTTGTTCATGGCTTCCATGAGCATTTCCTCTGAGCTGTCCACACCGATTACATCATAGGAAAGCGAAGCCATCACTTCGGAAAGGGAGCCTGTGCCGCATGCAAGATCCAAAAGGATCGGACCGGGCGGCGGATTTTGTTTTAAAATCGCATGAAAATATTCCCCACGCGTACGGTAGGGAATATTGGATGTAAGCGTATCATAAAACTTTGAAAAATAAGCGTAGCTCATTGTTCCTCCAGGCGTTTAAATACAATGTCATATCCTTCTTTTCCGTAGATCAGCGAACGATTCACACGGCTGATGGTTGCAGTGGATGCACCGGTTTCTTTGACAATATCGCTGTAAACGCGGTTTTCGCTCAGCATTTTTGCAACCTGAAGGCGCTGGGACATGGCTTTTAATTCAGGGATTGTGCACAAATCCTCAAAAAAGTCATAGCACTCTTCTTTTGTTTTGAGTGCAAGAATGGCCTCCATCAAAAAGTCAAAGTTTTTTTCTTTTAGTTTGTTATTCATGATTCATGTTCCTCCGGTCTGTTTTTTCTCAACAGAATCGATTGCTTTTATATTTTAACATATAAAAGTGTAAAAGTAAACATCAAACGGAAAAAAACATGCGCGGGATCATTTTTCTTGTTTTTTGGAAAACATAGAACAGGCGGCATCGGTTTTTAAAATGCGGTTTTTCTCATGAACCGCATAGTTTCGGCTTGCAAATATACCTTTGCGCCTGCAAAAAAACATGGGATCGCGCCGATAGGCAGTGACGCGCGTATCTTCATAAAAATATTTGCAGTCTTCGCAGACATATTGCTTATCCATACCAAAAACACCTCGGCTATTTACTATATCAGTTTTAAAGGAAAAACACAATCCGTTCTGTTTGCAATTTCATGAAAAATCTGTTACAATGCAAAAGGAAAATTCCCGTTTGCGATAAAAGAAAGGAATCTTGTTATGACGCACTATCAAATGAAAGATTTTGTTGACCTGTTCGCAAGAGAACAGCTGCTTGTCCGTGCAGCAATCTATGATGAAGACGCAGTTGTTTCTTCCGTCACATATGATTCAAAAGAAGCACAAGACGGCTCTCTTTTTTTCTGCAAAGGCGCTGCATTCAAAGAAGAATATTTGAAAGAAGCGGTTGTGCGCGGTGCAGTCGGCTATGTCAGCGAAACGGAATATGAAGCGGTCAGCGGCAGTGCCATTATCGTTTCGGATATTCGCAAAGCCATGGCAGCTGCAGCTTGCTTTTTTTATGATCACGCAGATCAAAAGCTTCGTTTGGTCGGCATTACGGGAACAAAAGGAAAATCAACAACGGCATATTACTTTAAATATATTTTTGACGAGTATGCAGCATCGTGCGCGAAAAAGCCTTGCGGTATTGTCTCCACAATCGATACCTATGACGGCAAAAGCCTGCAAAAATCAAGCTTGACTACGCCGGAAGCGCTCGTACTGCATCGTCATTTTCACAATGCGGTCGAAAGCGGTCTTTCCGATTTTGTGATGGAGGTTTCGAGCCAGGCGCTCAAATATGACCGTGTCACAGGCGTTCATTTCAAAGCCGGCGTGTTTTTGAACATTTCGGAGGATCATATTTCTCCGATGGAGCACACTGATTTTGAGGATTATTTTTCGTCAAAGCTTGCGCTGTTTTCACAGTCGGAAGAGGCGTATATCAACACAGAATCCGATTATTTTGACCGGATTCAAAGCACTGCACAGCGGCATGCAAAACGTGTTGTTTTATTCGGGAAGCATGTCGAAGCCGATTATCAGGTGTATGATATTCAAAAAACAGGACATGAGATCCGCTTCTTTGTGCGCTGCAAGAAATTTGATGCGCCGTTTTCGCTTGCGATGTCCGGCCTTTTCAATGTGGAGAATGCGCTTGCGGCAATCTGCGTTTGTACTGAATGGGGAATTCCGCTTTCGGCAATTCAAAAAGGACTTAAGAAAGCACGCACGGACGGCAGAATGGAAACGTATACAAACGATGCCGGCGATAAAGTGGCGGTAGTGGACTATGCGCATAACAAGTTAAGCTTTGAAAAGCTGTTTTCATCGATGAAAGAAGAATATCCCGGATATACGCTGATTGCAGTGTTTGGCTGTCCGGGAAATAAAGCGTATAACCGCCGCGCAGAGCTTGGCACTGTGGCAGAACAATACTGTGACCGGCTGTATCTGACGATGGATGATCCGGCAATGGAAAAAGAGGAAGAGATCTGCGCGCAAATTCAGTCATATCTCGTATATCCGCAAAAAAGTCATGTTGTCTATGACCGCGGCGAGGCAATTCATCGTGCAATCGTGGAGGCGCCCGCGAACAGTGTGATTCTGATTACAGGCAAAGGAAACGAAGGCTTCCAGAAGATCGGAAACGCACGGGTTGCCTGCAAGAACGATGCGTTTTTTGTAAAACGTGCGTTTGATCCGGCTTATGAAAAGGAACCGATGCGTCAGATTGATGAGCAGGTGCCGTCTGTACGATCGAGATAGAATGTTATGACAAAAGGGGAGATCACGATGACAAACGAAGAAATTCTGCGGATTGCCATGGCGCAGTCAGCGATCGACAGTGGTTGTTCGCCGCAGGATTTTTGTGCGTCCGAAAACCGGATTGTGCATTCGGCTGCGTCCAAACAGGCAAGAGCATATCTGTCTTTGCCGTTTTTCTGTGATCTTGTGTCATATGGAACAAATATTGTAGCGTCAGTAGATCCGTTGTGTGAAGAAGCTGTACGAGATTATATTTCGCGTTATCCGCAGGAGCACTGCTTTGAAACACCAAATCTTCATGTGCTCAACGATGCACTGGAGAAACAAGGATATCGCGTTTGCTTTATGGCGGAATATTTTTTGCCCGATGTCAAACAGATTGCACCGTGTTCCTGCGGCTATGAAATGCGGCTGATGACGCCGGATGTCTTTGCGTCTTACTATCTTCCTGAATGGTCGAACGCGTTGTGCGAAAAACGCCGCCATCTTGACCGATTGGCGGTTGGCGCGTTTGATGACGGAAAGCTTATTGGCATGGCAGGTGCATCGGAGGATTGTGCATCCATGTGGCAGATTGGAATTGATGTAAGCCCCGCATATCGTCGGCAGGGGATTGCTTCCGCGCTGACCAAAACACTTGCCCATGAAATCCTGTCACGCGGGATCGTCCCGTTTTATTGTGCAGCGTGGTCGAATATTGCGTCGGTTCGAAATGCGATCAAAAGCGGATTTCTTCCGGCATGGGTGCAGCTTACAGCAAAACCGATTGCATTTGTACAGGAAATAAACGCCGCGAAATAAGGTTTTTCTTGAAAAAACGCGTTTTAGATGGTATGATTAAAAGATAATATTGTTTCTGCGACTGCAGAAAGAGGAAATGGGGTATATGTTATGGAACAGCAAACGCACAGTGCAGCGGACTATCAGCCGTTATTGGGGCTGATTGACACACAGGTCGCCTTAAAAGTTGTAAAAGATACATTTGAACGGTGTCTTGCACGAAATTTGTCGCTGACACGTGTATCGGCGCCTTTGCTTGTCAATGCGGACTCCGGATTAAACGACGATCTTTCCGGTGTGGAGCGTCCTGTTTCATTTGATATTCCTTCCTGCGGCGCTGAATTCCAGATTGTCCATTCACTTGCCAAATGGAAACGGCAAGCGCTTGCAGCATACGGTTTTCCGGTGCATACCGGCCTTTACACGGATATGAATGCAATTCGTCGGGACGAAGCGCCGGATTGCCTGCATTCTGTGTATGTAGACCAGTGGGACTGGGAAAAAATCATTGATGCAGATGAACGCAAAGTGGAAACAATCGCGGCAGCTGCAGAACGGATTTTATACGCGCTGTGTGAAAGTGAATCGTCGCTTTGCAGCCGGTTTCCGGAGATTCGTCCGTTTTTGCCGAATACACTGGAAATCGTTTCAACCGAGGAACTGCGCCGCATGTATCCGAATCTTTCGCCGAAAGAGCGGGAGGATGCGATCTGTAAGGAGAAAAAGGCCGTGTTTTTGACCGGTATCGGCGGTAAGTTATCGGACGGAACGATTCATGATCTGCGTGCACCTGACTATGATGACTGGGAGAAAAACGGAGATCTTTTGCTCTGGTATCCGGTGCTCAATCGTGCCGTTGAAGTTAGCTCCATGGGTGTGCGCGTGGACGCACAAACGATGCATCGCCAGCTTGAAGAGGCAGGATGCCTGCACAGAGAAGCGCTTCCGTTCCATCAGGCACTGTTAAACGGCTCGCTGCCGCAGACGATGGGCGGCGGTATCGGACAGTCGCGCATTTGTATGCTGCTTCTGCAAAAAGCGCATATCGGCGAAGTACAGGCGTCTGTTTGGCCGGATCAGGTGCGGAAAGAGTGTGCTGCACAGGGAATTCGGCTGCTTTGATAGGGGAAAGGAAAGGTCTGCGTAATGGCATTTAATTTTAATACATTTGGATGTATGGTTTTTGGCGACGAGGAGATGAAATCCCGTTTGCCGAAAGATATCTATGAATCGCTCAAATCATCGATTGAAGAGAATCGGTCGATTGATCCGAAAATTGCAGATGTTGTTGCGAATGCAATGATGCATTGGGCGATCGAGCATGGTGCAACGCACTATACGCATTGGTTCCAGCCGATGACAAACATCACGGCCGGCAAACACGACAGTTTCCTTTCGATCGAAAAAAATGGGAAAATGGCGCTTCATTTCTCCGGAAAAGAACTGATTAAAGGCGAACCGGATGCGTCCAGTTTCCCGAACGGCGGACTGCGCAATACGTTTGAAGCACGCGGCTATACGGCATGGGACTGCACTTCTCCGGCATTTGTCCGTGATGGCACGCTCTATATTCCGACCGCGTTTTGTGCATATACCGGCGAAGCGCTCGATACCAAAACGCCGCTTCTTCGTTCTATGTCCGTGATCTCCGAGCAGGCACTGCGCTTTTTGCGTCTGTTCGGCAATAAAAAAGCAACACGTGTTTCTGCGACTGTTGGCGCAGAACAGGAGTATTTCCTGATTGATCGCGCACTGTACGAAAAACGTTTGGATTTAAAACTCTGCGGCCGTACATTGTTCGGCGCGCGTCCGTCCAAAGGTCAGGAAATGGAAGACCACTATCTTGGAAGAATTCGTCTGCGTGTCGCAGCATTCATGAAAGAGCTGGACGAAGAATTATGGCGGCTTGGTGTTTCTGCGAAAACCAAGCACAATGAGGTGGCACCTGCACAGCATGAGCTGGCACCGATTTTTGATACCGTCAATATTGCAGGCGATCATAACCAGCTGACCATGGAAATGATGCGCATTGTCGCAAAACGGAACGGACTTGCCTGCCTGCTCCATGAAAAACCGTTTGCAGGTGTGAATGGTTCGGGCAAACATAATAACTGGTCGCTGTCCGCAGATGATGGCACAAACCTGCTCGATCCGGGTAAAAATCCATATGAAAATATGCAGTTTTTGGTCATGCTTTGTGCGGTGATTGCTGCGGTGGATCGTCATGCTGCACTGCTTCGCATGTCGGCGGCTGTGGCAGGAAATGATGAACGCTTGGGCGGACACGAAGCGCCTCCCGCAATCATTTCGATTTTCCTCGGTGAACAGTTGACGTCCGTGCTCACGGAAATTGCAAAAGGTCACAGTCCGATGTGTCAGAAAATGTCGTCGCTCGACACAGGTGTACCGACGTTGCCGGCATTTACCCGCGACGACAGTGACCGCAACCGCACATCGCCGTTTGCGTTTACAGGAAATAAATTTGAATTCCGTATGGTTGGTTCATCGGCATCGATTGCATGTGCAAACTATGTGCTCAACACAATCGTGGCGGAAAGCCTTGACGAAATCTGCACACGCCTTGAAAAATCGAGTGATTTTGACACAGAAGTACAGGCAATCATTCGCGATACCATGGAACAGCATGGCAGAATCATCTTCAACGGCAATAACTACACAGAAGAATGGGTGAAAACAGCCGAAAGCCTTGGAATTGTTCATCTGAGAGATACCATCGAAGCGGCATCTGCTTATATTGATCCGAAAAGCGTTGAAGTGCTCAGCAAATATCATGTACTTACACCGGTGGAGTGCGAAGCGCGTTATGATATTCTGCTTGAGAATTATACAAAAATTGTAACAATCGAAGCCAACACGATGCTGGAGATGACCCATCGTGAACTGCTTCCGGCAATCATCAAGGCGGCCGGTGAAACGGCACAGAGCGCATCCTCGCTTTCCGCATGCGGGATCGCCGGTGCACGTATTTCCGGCCTTGCGCAGAGCATTTCGGAATGTGCTGATCGTGTATTCACTGCGGCAGACCGCTTAAGTGAAGCACTGACACACGTTCATGAGGAGCAGTGCACCTATTCGTGCGCTGTATATGCACGCGATACCATTAAGCCGCTGATGGCTTCTTTGCGTGAAGCGGTCGACAGCGCAGAGGAATTGGTTTCGAAAGACTGCTGGCCGATTCCGAACTATACAGATCTTTTGCACAGGGTGTGAGGACATGCAGATTGATGCATTGATTTTATCAGGCGGAACAGGAACGCGGATGGGTGCCGATTGTCCAAAGCAATTTTTACCGCTTGCAGGTAGCTGTGTATTAAAACGTACTGTAGAGGTGTTTTGTTCGCATCCTGATATTTCGCGTGTGCTTGTTGTATCAGGTGCATCGTTTTTGAATGAAACAAACGAGATTTTAAAAACGATTGCATCGGAAAAATTACTTCCAACTGTTTGCGGCGGAAGCACGCGGCAGGAATCTTCTTATCTGGGACTTTGTGCGCTTGCACAGGAAGCAGCTGCTCCTGATTATGTTCTCATTCACGATGCGGCACGCCCGCTTGTGTCAAGAGAAGTGATCAGCCGATGCATTGAAACGGTGGTTTCATGCGGTGCGTGTACAGCAGCCATTCCAGTACAGGATACGATCATATCAAGTGATGCACCTCCGCTTTTGCAGACTGTTCCGGACCGTGCGACGCTGTTTGCAGTGCAGACACCGCAGGCATTTGCATTTGCAGAGATTTTGGCAGCACATCGCGCACTGCCGAATGATGCAGTTGTGACGGATGATACTTCCGTTATGCGTCTGGCAGGCTATCCGGTGTATCTGACACAGGGCGATAAGAAAAACATCAAGCTTACAACACCTGAGGATTTTTGGATTGCAGAAGCTTTTTTGACACATGAATAAAAATATATAAAATAAACCATTCCCCCGACAGAATAGGGAATCGCCCAATTCTGTCGGGGGAATGGTTTTAATTTTTTGAGACTTATACGGTTTTTTTCAATGTTTCAAGCAGCGACTGCGCTTCATCGGGTGTATCTGTCTGCAATGAAAAAGCAACGAGTGCAGGGTTTAATTCCTTATGGTATGCTTTGATTTCTTCTGCGGTCCAATCATAAATCCAAAGAGATTTTCCTGCGCTTTGAATTTTTTTCAAAAGATCCATCCATTCAAGCGTACGAGGCTGTCCCGCACCGGGTACCCATTGAATACAGTCGATACAGTCAAGCGAAAGAATTGTATCCAAATGGCGCAATGCATCTTTTCCGTCTAAGTGATAGATGTTGTGATCGAGTAACGATGCTTCGTATTCGATGGCGGGGAATACAAACTCGTTTGCATGCTCCGGACCGATCAAACAGGAAAAATCACATTGGAGCACTGCCGATTTTTGACTGCAGTAAATCGGTGACCATCCGATGGTACCTGCTTCTTTCATGCCGCCGGCTTCATATGCCATTTGAAATATGGATTCATAGGTATCATTGACCTCTTTTAGTACGCGGTGAATTTCTTCGTCGGAGTCAATCAGATCGAAGCAGAGATTCTGCGCGCCGCGCATGGCGCTGAGTGCGTCCATGTTGCTGTGCAGGTCAAGCATATTGAGCAAAAACCGCCCGGATGCCTGTTTGGCTGCATATTCAAAAAAGCGTTTGAGTTTTTCAAAATATCCGTCCGGCGATCGGTCAATCTGCGCATGAAAATCGCTCCAGTCATCAATAAACGGATGTACCCAAGTAGTAACATTCTCGCTGGATGCCTCGATCGTTCCACCCAAAAAGGCAGCATATTGATCGGGACCTAACGTCAGTTCCAAGTTTGGAAGCGCTTCACCGCCGAAAAACGTATGATCGACCAAATTCTGATATGGAATCAGGATCTCATCGTATGATTCACGCATACAGACATCAAAGCTTTTAGCGGGTGACCACGGAAATGCAACTGGTTTGATGGGTGCCGTAACGCAGACGTATGGTCTGTCAATCATTTCTTTTTGCCAGAAGGCCTCTGCGTATGTTTTCGTATGCGCGAGTTGCTGATGAAAGTTCATAGCAACCATTCCTTATCAAACAGACAAATATCAGCGACGAACAAGAAGTGTTACAGACTGTCCTGGTTTCAATGAAACAGAAGCAGTGTGATCGTGCAGCGCGACATCAGAAGAAATTGGCTGTTCAGCAAAATCAACGACCTCTACTGCGGTGACATCGGCTGTAAAGCAAACCGAAGCATCAACCGGGCGATCATTGTATACAGAAGCCAAACGAATCACGAATGCATGGTCAGCATATTCTGCTTGTTTCACACACGAAACGGTAACATCACCGTTTACGGTAAAGAACCGATCGGTGAGCGGCAGTGTACCGGTATGTGCTGTGTT
This sequence comes from uncultured Oscillospiraceae bacterium, assembly GCA_949299455.1. Taxonomy (GTDB): domain Bacteria; phylum Bacillota; class Clostridia; order Oscillospirales; family Ruminococcaceae; genus Paludihabitans. The sequence goes on along the minus strand of CASGAN010000029.1, from coordinate 13,063 downwards.
TGAAACATACGGCAAGTCGCGGTGTGCAAACTGTTCACCCAGTTCTTTAAGTGCCATTGGCGCATCATCGCAGGCGGAAAGACCGATTCTAAAGCGCCGTTCGCCGATTTCCGGATATTTGTCCGGACCGGAGGACGCGCGAAGCAGGGAAATATTGAGGCTGTGTTCGTCGCCGCGGCATCCGTATTTCGAATCGCTGAGCAAGGAGAGTCCGCGTGTGCCCTGCTGCGGTACACCGAAACAGAAATTGCGTGTAAAGCCGTCGTGTGTCATGTTGAATGGCCGATCGAGTGTGCCGATTTGCATATCGCAGCGAACAGCTTTAGAAGAATAAGCGAGCGGTGCACAGAAGCTGAGCTGTGGGATTCCATCCGGCGTTGCAATCGGGAGATGCGCAGCACAAACGGAGAGATCAAGAATCGGCGAGTGATCGAACAGCTGCGCTGTCACGTCGATGGTCATTTCTCCTTTTTTCAAGCGGAATGCGAGCTGCTTGCACAGCGAAGCAGATACGTCTTGTGCCGAAACAGTGACAATGCTTGTCTGATGAAGATTTTCGATGCGCGAATGAACACCTTCTACCCAAGCGCTGCCATGACCTGCAAAGACAGAGGACGTCAGTTCGTATGCAAGTACAAAATGTGCAGGTGCTTTGAGCAGTTCCTGTCCGGAAACCTTGTCAAAATAAGAGATGACGGAGAAATCATGATCGTCGAATGTGATTCGTACCAAATCATTTTCCAGAACATTTTTGTGGTAATAGGTTACACGCGGATCAGGCGGCATTGCGGCAAAGCAGAACGCTTCTTTCACAGCTTCCTCGATTTTGATTGTTGCATATCCGAATGCAGGAACATGCGCGTGAACCAAAATGTCGGTACGCAGATGATTCCAGTCGTTTGGCTGTTGTTTGACCACACGGCAGTCTAACACAGTGCCGTCCTGGTCAGTTGCTTTGATACGGTCAGGATCGCCCGGCCAGTCCCAAAGCGTTGCTTCCACCACAGAATCGCGGTCAAAACGTGTGGGATTAAATACATGAAGCAGACGTGTTTTTCCGCGTCCGCGTTCCGTGCCTGGTAAACGGAATCGGCTCTTTTCATCGGTATTTAAGCCGACACCGCCGCCTTCTGAACGCGAAGAGAGTGGGTCAAATGGTGTTTCGAACATAGAGGTGTCAATATTTGCGGCAAACGCGCGCAGGGAAGAGCCGGAACCTGCCATAACAGCGCCCATAGCTTCCTCAAACGCACCCATTGCGTGATTGCGCGACTCAGGTGTGTTCGAACCGGGGAGAATATCGTGGAATTGATTGAACAGCACTTTTTCCCAAGCGTCGCGGTACTGCTTGTTGAAGGATACGCCGTTTGCTTTTGCATTTGCAAAAGTCGAGATCATTTCTGCTTCGTACAGCCGATCTTCGCCGATCCGGTTGATCAGTTTCATCTGAGATTGTGATGTATAGCAGCCGGTGAATGTCGGGCCGAGTTCACCGCGGCGAACCGGGAAGTTCGATGCAAACGGTTCAATCGAGCGGAAGAATGCGTCATAGGTGGAGAAGCGGATGGTCGGAGCAAGCGGCCATTTCTGCATTTCAAGAATCATTTCGATGTCTTTTCGTGTTGGTCCGCCGCCGTGATCACCGACACCGTAAATCTTCATCATGTCCAGCACACCGTATTTATAGCAGAACTGCGGTACGATATGCAGATACATGGGAAGAATCGAATCGTTATACCAAAGCGGCTCATTGAGCGCAAGGACTTCAGCGCCGCTGTCAGACTGCCAACGGTACAGCTGTTCGCCGTCAAGTCCTCTGCAATGGTAGAAATAACGGATGCCGCCTGCGGACAAAATCTCCGGCACACAAGCGGAGTGGCCGAACGAATCGGGATGAAAATCCATATTGATCTGTGCAAACGGAATGCCGAAACGCTCGTTTAAGTAACGTTTGGTGTACAGAATATGACGCGCCATACTTTCAAGGTTTGGCATGTTTTTATCAAGCTCAACGAAAGTGGAGCCTGCAAATTCAAAGCGACCTTCTTTGATTCGTTTGGACATGCGCGCAAACAGTTCCGGATCGTAATATTCTGCAATTCGGTAGACTGCTGCCTGGGACTGTGAGAATGTGAAATCAGGATATTCATCCATCAAGTCAAGCATTGTGCGGAAGGTGTTGAGCGCAACATCAACCGTCTCATGGAATCCCCACATCCAGTCCATGTCAATATGTGCATGTGCAACACAATGCATGGTCAGTGATTTTGCGGTATCAGAGAGCGGAAGCAAAATCGATTCTGCTTTTTGGCAAACAGAATCGGGCAATGCATGCTCTGCAGTGAATGTTTCGAACAGACAATCGACTGCCTGGTCGATGAGAGCGTCGTAGCGGCCGTTTTCATGCTTGTTGATTTCTTCGCAGACTGCAATTTCTGCGAAGATTCGTTCACCCCAAGCAGACAGCTCACGCATTTCAATCCAATGGTTTTTTTGTTCCGGTTTCATTTGTGCAATTTTTTCATATCTCGTCAAGGGAAACCCCTCCTTCTAGATCAAATCAAACACATTGTAGCAAGAGAAAACGTAAAAATCAACGACTTTTCTCTTGCTTTTTTATACAAATCTTTTTTCTTATGACCTTTATGCACAGCAACAAGGCAGAACACGTAGAATGATGCGAATGAATTGTTTCATTTGTAACACAAATACAAGGAGGAGAAAAAATGAATGAGATGAATGAAAACTGCACGCTGTTTACCGCACAGCCGGTTTCATTTGCAATGGCGTATGTTCCGCTTCAACCGTGGCAAAAGGTGTATGATGCTGCGGTTGGCTTTGATCGCGGAACCATTTTTGCGCAACTGGATAAACCGTTTATCGGAGAGGAGGCTGTGTCGAATGAGCAGCGATAAACAGAAACTGCTGCGCAAACTTCAAGTTGCAGATTTTGCGCTTTCGGAAGCAGTTCTTTTTTTGGATACGCACCCATCAGATGAACAAGCGCTTGCTTATTTTCATAAGCAGCGTGAAGGATATGATGCGCTATATCGAGAATATACGGAGAAATTCGGTCCGCTGCGTGCGTTTGATAATCGGTCAAAAACACGCTGGGAATGGGCCGATGGTCCTTGGCCGTGGGAGTACGAGGCAAATGTATAAAAAATAAGACGGGCGTCGTTCAGGAGGAGAGAATATGTGGCAATACGATAAGAAATTAGCGTTTCCTGTAAAGATAAAATGCACAAACCCCGCACTTGCAAAACTTATTATCACGCAATTAGGCGGACCGGATACCAATAAGTTATACCTCAACGTAAAATAATACATCTACCAGATATTTTGTGCGGTCAAAGATGATCTTTTCACAAATCATCCTGAGCATGTTGTTTTGTTCTTTCGGATCATCTGTTGATTCAATTTGATCTAAAATGCCCAGCGCTTTTTCGCGGAATGCTGCACGCACCTTTTCTTCATCGATCGGCTTTTCCTGCGGCATCTTTGCCTTTAATCGTTCAATTTCTTCGGACAAGCGCGACTTATATTCCATATACTCAGCCAAAGTATCTACGCCGGCAATGTATGCCTCTTTTGCACGATGAAGCATTTCTTCGTGTCGGGCTATTTCCAGTTTGATCGCTGTGGTATCTGCAGATTGCGCCCGCCGGATATGCAGCTGAAAGTTTCCGGATTTTAAAAAGCGGCGGCAAGAAACCAACACCATCAAGTCCAGCATAGTGACTGCAATGTGGTGCGAAACCTTGCACTTGCCATGCGCATAGCCGATGCACTGCACGGCCATGATTCCTCTTGAACGGTGAGCCGACAACGTCCGTCCGCAGTTTGAGCACTTCACAAGTCCGCGGAGCATGTAATCATATTTTGTTTTTTCGCGTGCATGATAGGGGTGTGCTTGCTTGAGCTGATACACACGCAGCTGTGCTTGGTCAAAAATATCCTGAGAGATAATCGGTTCATGGATGCCGGGCACAACCTGAATGTTTGGATTGTCAAAATCGCGTGCCATACGTTTTTCCGGATTCCAGCGAAGTTTTCCGATATATACAGGATTGCGCAGAAGATATTCCACCGTGCGGTTTTCCCAGAGGGATTGCCGCTTTGTGAGAATGCCGCGATCGTTTAGCCTCTGCGCGATTTCACGGTATCCGTGACCCGATACGAACAGGGAGAAGACCTCGCGAACAACCGGCGCCGTTTCTTCATCAATCACAAACCTGCCGTTTTCAACGATGTAACCAAACGGCGCACCCGAAACAATCCCGCCGGTTTCGAATTTCTTTTTCATGCCGCGCCGTGCTTCTTCGCCGAGGTTTAAGCTGTAGTATTCGTCCATTGCCTCGATCATCGCTTCCATGAGAACGGACATTTTATCGTCGCCAACCGGTTCGGAAATCGAAACGACATCAATCCCGCACTGCCGCCGCAGCATGGATTTATAAACAATACTGTCCTCACGATTGCGGGCAAAGCGGGAGAACTTCCAGACCAGAATGACGTCAAACGGTTTTGGCGTCTGTTTGGCGGCGGCGATCATGCGCAGGAACTCCGGACGTTTTTCAGCTTTCCGGCCGGAAATGCCTTCTGATTCACGAAAAATATATTCTTCGGGGAGGAGCAGGTTGTGCGCCTTTGCATATTCGCGGATGCGGTCGAGCTGGCTGTCCGGGGAATATTCCAGCTGATCGTCTGTTGATACACGGATGTATGCCGCTGCAGTTTGCATGAAATCACCTCAAATTCGTTTTTTGTTTATTGATTGGAAAAATGCCCCGTCAAACGACGGGGCACTGTTTTTTAGTAAACGATAAAGAGCCCCAAGTGTGCCAGTATGAGAAACAAGGCGGGAAAGAGGCTTTGCTTTTTGTTATCTTACGATTGGCAATCCTGCGCCATCACGGAAAGTACCGGACAAAATTTTAATAATATCGTAGATCCAACCGATGCCGAAAAGGCCACCAGTGAAGAGCCACAAGATACCAGAGCCGATTTTTCCGACATAAAACCGATGGATTCCCAGCCCTCCAAGAAAAATTGCAAGAATTAAAGCGACAATTTTGCTTTTGGCGCTGATTCCAACTCCCGCCATTCCGTTTTCATTTACATTAGAGTTAGAATTCACATTGTTAATGACAATCGTTGGCTGTGCCGCAGGCGCAGCATTTGCGGAAGCACCTGCACCACAATTCGGGCAGAATTTTGCAGTACCCATATCAGAGCCACAATTCGGACAAAACATAAAAATTCTCCTTTTACAAAATAATAAAATATTGTAATTTCAGAATACGCGTTTTTTGTTTTTTGTCAATATAAAATACAATAAATATTAAAATTTTCTTAATATTCAACAGAAGCGAGATACCTATACCAAGTTATTATAAGGTCTAAAGATTAAGTCTTTTTACTTTTTACATAAAGGGTAAATAGTATAGGCGCACCTATTCCATAAATGATGCAACCGGTAATATATTTTGGGTTTTTTTCAGTAATACAGGTGGACAGCATAGCAATAAAGCCAATTACACAGAAAATCGCAAAGAACAAGAAAATTCCTTTTTTATGAGTTGCAGTGGAGCGATTTGATTTGTCAAACGAAGATGTATTATTTTGTCGGGCTGTGTATTGGTCAACCATAGAATCAAGCTCATTTATTTCTTGATCAATACCAGACAGATTTGTATTGATGCGATTTACTTCCTGTTCAAAGTTTTTTGTTTGATTATCGCTGTATGTAGGCGTATTGTTCCTTATGCGGCGAAGTCTTTCTCCGTTTTTTTCTAACTCACCTAATTTGAATTTATCCCATAACTTCACACCAGAAGAACGTGCCAATTCTTTAGCACTTTCAGCAAAAAGATTGTTAGTCATTACAACGGCAATATCTCGGTTATAGTGTTGCCTTCCGGAGAAAGCTTCTTGAACAGAAGAAATTCCAACAGGAGAAGGAGATAACTTACATTGAATCGCATAAGAAATGCCGTCTTTTTCGGCCAAAATATCAATTCCATAATCACCGGATGTCTGTGTGACAGATATGTTCACATATCCGTTTACATGTAACAATTCAGCACAATAGTTTTTAAAAAAGAAACCATCCGTAATTGTTTCAAAAAAGTACATTCAATATTGTCCCTCTCGTTTGTATATTTGCTTATTTTGATAAGCAATTTCATTAAAACTTCGCACGCAGTTCGACGACCTTGCCGAGAATCACAACCGGCAGCTCGTCGATTTCTTTTTTGCTGTAGAACGTCGGTTCATACACAGCGGTGTTGCTTGCGATCAGCATGATCCCATCGGGAAGCTTTTTCACCTTTTTGATGGTGGCCTCGTCGCCGTTGATCATCACAATGGCAATATCGCCGGAATCCACATCCGGCTGACGTTTGACAATGACCACATCTCCCTCAGAAAACTTTGGCTCCATGCTCTGGCCAAACACCTGCAGGGCAAAATATTCGCCGTGCGCCGCCATGTCTGCGCTGATTTCCTCATAGTCGAGGACTTCCTCGACGGCTTCTATCGGGATTCCGGCAACCACGCGGCCGAGCACCGGGATTTTCACGCCTTTTTGCTGAGATGCGGCAGGCGTGTCGCTTTTCCCGAGCAGGTAGTCGACTGAGACGCCAAACAGAGAAGAAAGACGTAATAAGCTTTCGTTGTCTGGTTCACGATTTCCGTTTTCCCAGTTGCAAATGGTGTTTTGCGCACGGTTGATTGCTCTTCCGAGAGCAGCTTGACTGTAACCGTGTTGCTTTCTAACTTCGGAAATTCTATTCATGTGATCGCCTCCTATGTTTAAAGTATCACAAACAGAGATATTTCACAAGAATAAAACCGTGAAAATCTCAAAAAGGGATTGACAAAACAAATTGATGTGATTATAATAATCTCAAAACGAGATAAAGAGGTGATCTGTATTTATAGAATAAGAAAACTGCGTGAACGCAGTGGAATGACGCAGCTCGAATTGGCGAAACAGATGGGCGTTGAACAGAACACAATATCGCAATGGGAGAACGGAACACGTTTTCCCCGTGCGGACAAGCTTCCGCAGCTTGCACGGCTGCTCGGGTGTACCATCGACGAATTATTTGAAAAGGGGGAATAGATGATAGAGAAAAGCTATCGGATTTATCTCACGAAATCTGAGAAAAAAGCAGAACGAATATGCTGTGATTTATGCATAGACGGCGCAAGACACCTTGCGCGGTGCGTGAGTTGGAACGTTTCCCAGGGAATTGTTCGATATATAGATGGTCGAATTCCTTCGATTTATCAAGGGTACTATTATGTGATGCTTGAATTTCGCAGAATTGGAGTTTTGCCAACATACGAGTTGCATTTATGTTGAGCAAAAGCAGGAAACTGGTCAAGCCATGGGAAATACAATAAAAGCAGGAGGTGCAGACAAATGACCATAGAAGAACGAATTGCCGCGCTGACGCCGCGCCAGAGAAAAAAGCTTGCAACACTGCAAGCCACATGCAGCATCCGGCTGCCGGATAAAACGATCGTTAAGTGCTGCACGTTCATCAATCCGGCCGGGATCGACGGGGAAACACAGCGCATCGATTACATCCCACGCGAAGAGCAGGAAGAGCTTATCAACCGGTATCTCGTCCCGGCATTCGAACGGGGGATAACGGAAATGTGTGACCGGGATGAGAAATTCAGAGAGCGTATGCTCAAATTAGTTATGGAAAGAGAACAAAAATGTGAGGAGCAAATCAAGTAAACAAAAAATAGTTTTAATGATCCACATCCAATAACGGTCAAACCGATCTTCTAAAAATTTTTTTCCTTTTGCAGTAATGTAGAACGGTTCGCTTTTTAGCATGAATTCTTCGAAATTACACGGCGCTTTCAATGGAGCCAATAAAAAGTTAGAATCATTGCTGATATAGCCTTGATTATAGAGATTTTCTAAGCAAAAACAAATGTTTACTGCTGTGTTTTGGGGATTGTTTTTGTCTCTGAGCTTCTTTATCTGAAAAATTTCAGAGAGCGTTTTGCCTTTATGATATTTAATATGGCGCAGCAGGGAAACGGCTTTGCGGTCAAAATCGAAAATGTTCAACATTATAGAACATCCACCTTTCTTTAAATAAAAATTTTGATGCAGCGATCGTTTGCATACTTTTATTTTACATGATGAAATATCCACCGTGCACACCTATTTGTATAAATTTTAAAATTGAAAGGAGTTTCTTGATGAAACACATTACATACTTTGTCGGACAAGCCGTACGGCTTCTGATGTCGGCCGCGATCGCATTCGCGGCAGGGTTTTTCCTGTTCGATTGGATGATCGGCACATTCGATCCGCTGTCCACACTGTTTGTGCTCGGCGTCGGAATGGGATTGACAGCTGTGTCGCTGTTCATGTTGCTGGACAAGCTGACAGTGGTGAGACGCAAATGATCCGCATCCGAGAACTGCTGGACCGAAACGGTGAACCGGTGCCGATCTTCCTGCACGGGAATCCATACGGTTACCGTATTAACGTATTTCATCCGGATATCAAGCCGCACTGGATGAAATGGCGCATACAATGCGGCGAAGATGGAGAACATTTTCCCGTATCTGATGAATGTCGGTTGGAGTTTGAAAAAAATCTCATTGAAGATTGGTATGTAAAGCTTCCGCCTGACCGCCGGCCTGCAGAGCTGAGTGCCGTATATGCGGAAATCTTCCCGCTGGATGACCGATCAGAGGAACAGCCGGAAGAAAGCGGACAATAAAAAAACCGGCAGACGAATCTGCCGGTTTGGTGATATAAAAACCACCTTTACTGTTGCAATTAGAGTGTAACACATATCATCGCAAAAATCAAGCAAAAACGGGCATTGAACGCCCGTTTTTGACTCGATAAAGGTATTAAGTTTAGGACAAAGGACGGTGATGATGTGCCATATATAAAAACGACCTGGATCGCCGGAAACACGATCGAAGTCGCAAAGACGTATTCCGCCCGGTATGGGAAAAAGATCGCACGCGGGCCGAATCAAAACAAAACACCCGAAGCGGTCAAGCGCTATAACGCGCAAATAGCAGAACGGGAGCTTCGGCTGTTGATCAATGAGAATTTCGGCCATCGAGATTACTACATAACATTCACTTACCGCAGAGGAGAGCGTCCAGATCCGGAAACGGCACGCAAACAAATTGATAAATTCATCCGGACACTGCGCAGAGTCTATCAAAAAGCAGGAGTGGAGTTTCGATGGATCGTCGTGACAGAGTATAAGCGAAAGGCGATTCACCATCATCTCATCATCAACCGGTATCACATCGGAGAAATCGTTGATCTTTGGCCGTATGGATATCCGCAAATCAAATTGCTTGATAATACGGGCGATTACGCACGACTGGCCGCATATCTCATCAAAGAAACATGCAGCACGTTTGGAGAAGCAGGAAGCCCGAGTAAAAAACGCTGGCGGTGTTCGCGGAATCTCCGCAAACCGAAGGTGAAAAAGCAGGTGATCCACGCGGAACATTGGGCGGACGATCCGAAACCGGTCAAAGGATATCAGATCGTGCGAGACAGCGTGTATATGGACGTCAGTCCGGTCACGGGCTTCCCGTACCAGTGGTACCGGATGATCCGGCCGCCGGACAGAAAGGGAGCGACATAGATGTATCAAATCAGGCTGTACTATTATGGGAAGGTCATCAAAAGAGAACGATTCGAAACGCTTGAAGCGCTGCGAAAGAAATATATCCTCTACCAGCAGAGGGATAACGTCTATGCACAGTGCGTGATCGACGGAAAAGCGTTAAAAACAGGAGAAGCATACCGACTGCTGCGTGTCCGTCTGCCGGCTATCCCTGAAACATTGCAGAGGTGGCACTGATGACGTGCAGGCAATGCGCAAAGTTTTATAACTGCCCGGATCGGAGCAGGATGATGCCCTGCACGCAGTTTTGCAGTCAAATGCCGGGTGAAAGGAGAATACAGCATGAAAAACGTAAACGAAGAAATCAAAAAGGCGTTAGAGGGAAAAACTCCGCACACCAATGAATGAGCGGAAGAGTTGGAGGGAGCACAATGACAGACAAAGAACGCAGTGAGCAGGTTGCCAAAGTCATGGAGCGGGTGTGCGATCTGTGTGTGCATCCGGTACAGGCTACAGATCAGGATGAACTGTATCACAGAATACCGCAAAATACCGGTTTTACATCAATGTATATCTGTCACAGAATCAATCGGCGAATCAGACAACAATCACTGCCGACATGATGCTCGACAGTTATTACATTCGTTTTCAGGGCAACACGTCCGGTCATATCTCGATTGCCGGTGAAAGCGAACCCTACAGCGGACAGAAAAATGTCGGAAGCACCACACCGCAGTGGATTACAACAAAGCTATACAGCAAAACAAAGACGATCGACCACAACGCAGACGGCTCGCATCCGAACGTCAGCATTTCGGCAGATTTCCTTGCAACGTCGGGCGGCTATGGCCCGGGCAGCTGCGAGGCATCCGGCAGTGTTTCGATTCCGCGGATACCGCGGCAGTCGTCCTTTGCATCGATCCCCACCATCACACCGGGAAAACAGGCAGTTGTCACGATTTCCTCGCCGGTGGTGAGCTGGTCGCACACGTTAAAGCTCACGCTCGGAAGCGTTTCGATCACAAAGTCGATGGGCGCAGGCGTAAAAACAGCAACATTCACAAGTGCTGATACCGAAAAGCTTTATGCGGCGATGACTGCAAGCAACACAGCAAAGGCGACGCTCACACTGACAAACAGCGCCGGACTTTCGTCAACGGCAAGCGCAACTGTATCGATCGATGTATCCGCCGCATCTCCCGTCTGGTCGGGAACGTTTGCGTACAAGGACATCACGAACGCGGGGATCACCGGCGACAATCAGAAAATCATCGCGGGAATTTCGGATATTCGGATCACGATTCCGGTGGGCGCAGCGAGTGCGCAGAAGTCAGCGACACTCACAAAATATATTGCTTCCTGCGGCAGTGTAACAGGATCTGCCGCATACAGTGCATCGGGCGCTGTGACGATCACGCTCAAAGACGTGTCCGCCGCACAGATCACTGTCGCCGCAGTAGACAGCCGCGGCAATCAGCGGACGGTGAGCAAGCTCGCCGAGGTTATTCAATACACGCCGCCGGTCATCCGGACAGCCTCCGCACGCCGTGTAAACGGCAGTACCGCCGAGGTGATTCTTTCGCTTGACGGCACGATTTATACTGAGCCCATCGGGCAGACGACCAATGCAGTGCAGTCGCTTGTCTACACCTACACACCGGACGGCGGGGCAGAATCCGCACCGATTTCGATTGTGCCGACGGTTTCAAACGGTCGTGTGTCATTTAGTGCATCCATCCAGGGTGATCTCGGCACCGGCGGATTTACGGTGCAGAACAGCTTCACAGTAAAGCTCACGCTCACGGACAAGCTCACAAGCACCACGCTGACGATCGCATTAAACTCCGGCATCGTGCTCATGGATCTGTATCGGCAGGGTGATGTGTATGGCGTCGGTGTGGGTGCGATGTATGATCCTGCGGTCGGCGGCCGGCTGCAGGTGGACGGCGAACCGATTATTGAATCGGGCACATGGACACCAGACTTGTGCGATACTTCTAACGGCGCGACGCTGTCTTATACAGCCGGAAGTAAGTCGGGGGTTTATGTTAAAATCGGCAACGCGGTATATGTGTCCTTTGAAATACGACGAATACGCATTTCTTCTGCACAAACAAGCAGTCAGCGAGCAGGCGTGAAGGGCCTTCCGTTTCCGATGATTGCTGCAAAAACATTTAGTGCGGCAATAGGCAGTCGGTTCTCTGTGTTTACCGATACACAGGAAGAATTTTTTGCAACGATTGCTGATCAATACATTAAATTCTCTTTAACGCAAGGCGGAGATACTGCAAGATTTGCGGCTACATCAAACGGATATTTGTATGTATCTGGTTGGTATTTAACGGGGTGATTTTTATGCAGGAGACAAATACAATCAGTTCGCTGGACGCGTTCAGTGCGACAGTCCAGCGGCAGAAGATTGCCGAGATTGGCGGCAAACAATACAAAATCGGTCCAAAGCACAGTGCGTCATATGTAAACAGTCTTTCCGGCAGGCAGGAAGTACAGCGGCGTGAGCCGGAAGCAATCGCAGCCGCCGTCATGGCGATGTGGGGCGATACGCCGACAGTGGAAGAACCACGGGAGGAACAGCTTTGACCGAAACAATTATCGTTGCACTCATTTCGTTTGCCGGAACGGCGATCGGCACCATCGGCGGTATCGTTGCATCTTCGCGTTTGACCGCATATCGTTTAAAACAGCTTGAAAAACAGGTGGAAAAGCACAACAACGTGATCGCCCGTGTGTATAAGCTGGAGGAAACCGCCGCCGTACAGGAAGAGCAAATCAAAGTCGCCAATCATCGGATTGGTGATCTTGAGGAATATCACAAATAAACAGGGAGGAACAACATCATGAAAATCAACTGGAAAGTCAGAATAAAAAACCCGCAGTGGTGGGTGCAGATCGCACTTGCAGTCATTATGCCGGTGCTCGGATACTTCGGCATGACCGGTGCAGACATCACCACATGGAGCATCTTGTGGGAAACATTGCTGCGTGCGCTGGCGAATCCGTATGTCATCGGCATGGCGATCGTGTGTGCATACAACGCTGTAACAGATCCGACCACTGCGGGTATCGGCGACAGCGAACAGGCCCTTACATATGACGCGCCGAAGAAAGGAGAATAAACCATGTTGAAAATTATCGACATCTCAAAATATCAGACAACCGTCGACTATCAAGCAGTCAAAGATGCAGGTGTCGACGGCGTGATTATCCGTTGCGGCCTCACATACTGGGGTGCGCAGAACATGGGTGTTGATCCGCTGTTTTTGGCACACTATGACGGATTCCGTGCTGTGGGAATGCCGCTCGGTGCGTATTATTACAGCGCAGCCGATACGGTCGAAGTGGCAAAAAAAGAAGCAGAGTTCGTCAAAACTCTGCTTGCCGGAAAACAGTTTGAATTCCCGGTA
>CASGAN010000028.1 GCA_949299455.1 uncultured Oscillospiraceae bacterium | reverse complement strand
CGTTTGGCATGTTCTGCGGCTGCGGTGCTTGATACTGCACAGTACCGCCGTTTGGCATGTTCTGCGGCTGAGGTACTTGATACTGCACAGTACCGCCGTTTGGCATGTTCTGCGGCTGCGGTGCTTGATACTGCACAGTACCGCCGTTTGGCATGTTCTGCGGCTGCGGTGCTTGATACTGCAAAGTGCCGCCGTTTGGCATGTTCTGCGGCTGAGGTACCTGATACTGCACAGTACCGCCGTTTGGCATGTTCTGCGGCTGCGGTGCTTGATACTGCACGGTACCGCCGTTTGGCATGTTCTGCGGCTGCGGTGTTTGATACTGCATAGTGCCGCCGTTTGGCATGTTCTGCGGCTGTGGTACTTGATATTGCACGGTGCCGCCGTTTGGCATGTTCTGCGGTGCGGCAAGCGGAATATCTTCAATCGGGGGAACGCTGTCAAGAATTTTTTGCGCGAAATCTTCCGGAAGTAATGCAGCTTCTTCCGGCTGCTGTGTAAGCTGTTTTTCGTCCATAAAAAGGCCTCCTCAAAATGTCAATTGAATCCTTTAAAAATCAAGACTATTTTCTTTGCGGAATGCACGCCGCCGCCGTGCAGCTTCCCATTCAAATTCTTCTTCTGCAGTTTCACACCGTAAAAGCGGAACTGTCACAGGTGTATCATTGTCATCCAGTGCGACCATCACAAGATAGGCGCGGTTGATCATCGTTTCACTGCCGTCTAAATGTTCTACAAATGTGTCCACACGAACTTCCATCGATGTCCGTCCCACATATGTGAGCTGCGCTTTTAGTACGATGGTGTTGTTGACATAGGCAGGTGCTTTAAATTCAAGCTGGCTGATTGACGCAGTTGTCACATTATGTCCTGCGTGGCGCCGTGCCGCAACAGCTGCAACAACGTCGATCCATTCCATCAATTTCCCGCCGAACAGACGCTGATAGCCGTTGATGTGTTCGGGCATGATAATCTGAATTTGTTCCGTACGTGATTGTGCAACTGTTTTTACAGTCCGTTCTTCATTGGTCATGAATCATTCCTCCGATAATAGAATAGCAGCAGAAAGACAGCCGGAAAGTCCCAAAGGGAGATCCGTTCGGATCATTTTTGCTGTGAGAATAGAATGTCCGGCAGTGGTAATACGCTGACATAATGCCTGTGCTTCCTGCGATTTTCCAAGGTAAGCTACCGCAACAGTTTGCGGTGATACAGAAAGCTTTTGTTTTAAACACCAAAACAGCGCTTCTTCATCTGAACGCGCAAACATCCGGTAAAACAGATGAATATCGCCTTCTTCGCCGATGGTGTAGATATGCCGCAGTGCAGGAATCAGTGATCGGTGACGGGATTGTCCGCACAGCACATGTGCCTGTCCGTAAGGCGCAGTGAACAGACAAAAGATGCGTGTTCGAAGCGTGCGCACCTGCTTTGAAACCTTAATCGAAAACGATTCGCGGTCAGCAGTTTTAGCGGTGAGGTCAGCAAGCAGCAGCTGACCTGCGCCAAACGTTTTGGAATCAATGACAATTGCGTTTTGAACGCGGGAAAGTGCATCGCGCGCGCTTGCGTATGTTCCGGAAAGCTGTGCAGGTGCTGTCAGGACAAATGTAGGCGTGTCATAAGCACACACCGAAGAAAATTCTGCTTTTCCGGGACAAGCGGTACGCATTGCCGTATTGCGCGGAAAAACGGGAATCATTCGCTCAAAAAGGGCAGTGCTGTGCTTGGGCGGCAAAACGGTATCGGTTATAATGCGGTATTCCATCACAGCATACCCCCTTTTTGATTGTTCATGCAAATATACAGCATCAATTTATTATACTATTTTTTGAAACGAAAGTAAACGCAAAAACGCACAAAACCCCGTCCGTTATGCGTGATAAAAGGACGGGGAGAGTACGATATCATCTTTTTTGATCCGGTCAAATGAAAAAAGAGGAATGAGATCGGCTGCTTTCATCGGTTCCGGCTTTTGAATAAGACCGCTGAATGCGGTGAGATAGCCGATGATTTCTTCCGGTGAAAAACGCTCAAGCAGTGATTCTAAACTCAAAGACTGGTCGCGTTTTGAGAGCCGGCGTCCGTCCGGTGCAAGCAACAGCGGGATGTGTGCAAACCGGGGAGGCGTTTCACCCAACAGTTCATACAAAAAGATCTGCCGTGCGGCGGAGGACAGAAGATCGCGTCCTCGTACCACTTCTGAAACGCCCATGCGGGCATCATCGGAAACGACAGCCAGCTGATAGGACACAATCCCGTCTGCACGGCGCAGCACAAAATCACCGCAGGACGATGCAAGCGATTCCTCCGTGTGGCCTTGACACAAATCATCAAACGCAATCGTTTTGTCCGGCACTTCAATTCGCAGAGAAGGTGTGCGTGCAGTTTGCCGCAGTTCAATTTCTTTTGGGGAAAGATGCCGGCAGGTACCCGGATAAATGGGTGTGTGATCGGAAAGATGCGGTGCATTTACGTCGTGCAGCTGTGCGCGTGTGCAAAAACAAGGGTAGACATGCGCTTTTTTTGACAGCTTTTGAATCACTTCGTTGTAATAATCGCTTCGTTCGCTTTGGATGCATGTTTCACCCATTCTGTCCGGCTTTGAGAGTCCGCCTTCATCAAAATCAAGCCCAAACAGTAAAAGATCACGAATCAGCTGCTCGGTGTATTCACTGCGGCATCGTGCGCGGTCAAGATCTTCAATGCGCAGAAGCATGATACCGTTTTGTGAACGGACAGAGAGCCACGCCATCAGTGCCGAAAACAGATTTCCAAGATGCATTCGGCCGCTCGGCGTTGGGGCAAACCGCCCGCGTATGACCTTACTCATACCTGAATCATGTACGGTGAAAGGGCCTGTACAACGCTTTGATTAAACGAGGAAGCAGCGCCCCAGTCAAATCGGATTACGCCGGATGCGCCTCCGCCGCCTGTCATGTGCACGCGGGTGTGACCAAAAAAGTTGTCGAGTGTGACGGTCAGTGTGAGTCGGTTTCCGGCGCGCAGATAATGCTTTTCATAAACACTCAAAAGACAATGTGTGCCGTCAGGATGATTGGCAACAAAACGGTCAATCAGCGTACCGCTCACGCTGCCGCGGATGATGGTGTCGTCGATCAGTGCAGCAGTGTCCTGCATCGACAAGGATACATAAAAGGTGCTGGTTTCCATAATAAATTCTCCTTTGCTGAATGAATTGATAAAAGAAATGGGATCAATCCTGCGGAGGACGCGATTGACATTGGCGGCTGCATCCTGCACATCCGCCTGAACATTTGCCGTGCTTTTTTTGGCGGCGAACCGAGAGAACGGCCGCCAGGCATCCGCCTGCAAGCAGGACGATCAAAAGAATATCAAACGGGTTCATATAAAACCTCCGTACTGAACAATTAAACGAACAGCCGTCCGATCTGGAAGATCAAGAGTGCGGCAATATATGCTGCGGCTGTCTGATATGCAGCACCCGCCAGTGCGCGGCGCATAGAACCAAGCTCCCGTTTTGCTGCCGCGAATGCTGCGACGCACGGCATATACAAAATCGTGAATGCAAGGAATGAAAGCGATGAAAGCGGCGTGAAAATCGAAGAAAGAGCAAGTGAAAGCTGTGCGTCTGTTCCTGCGCCGGTCAGGATGGAGAGCGTGCTGACAACCGATTCTTTTGCAGTAAATCCGGTGATCAGTGCAGTCGATGCGCGCCAGTCGTTAAAGCCAAGCGGTGCAAAAATCGGTGCAATAAACGATCCGATTTTCGCCAAGATGCTGTCGGCGCTGTTTTCGACCATTTGCAGATCAAAGCTGAATTTCTGTGCAAACCAGATGACGATGGAAGCCAAGAAAATGATGGTGAATGCTTTTTTCAAAAAGTCTTTTGCCTTTTCCCACATATGTAACAGCACACTTTTTGCAGCGGGCAGACGATAGGCAGGAAGTTCCATGACAAACGGAACCGGATTTCCGCGGAAGACGGTGTTTTTTAAAAGCAGTCCCGACAAAATTGCAATGAGAATACCGAGCAGGTACATCGAAATCATCACAAGTCCGCCGTGATGCGGAAAAAATGCAGCGGTAATCATGCCGTAAATCGGAAGCTTTGCACTGCATGACATAAACGGCGTGAGCAGAATCGTCATTTTACGGTCACGTTCACTCGACAGTGTGCGGGCAGACATGATTGCCGGAACACTGCATCCGAAGCCAATCAGCATCGGGACGAACGAGCGGCCGGAAAGGCCGATTTTTCGCAGCAGTTTATCCATGACGAATGCAACGCGCGCCATATAGCCGCTGTCCTCAAGCAGTGACAAAAAGAAAAACAGAATGACGATAATCGGCAAAAAGGAGAGTACACTGCCCACACCGGTGAAGACGCCATCCAAAATGAGCGAGGAGAGCCACGGTGTGACCGAAAGCGAGGTAAGCAGCTGTTCTGTTTGGCGTGACAAGGCGTCAATTCCCATTTCGAGCAGTGATTGCAGCGGTGCACCAAGTACTTCAAATGTCAAAAAGAATACAAGGAACATCACGCCGATAAAAATCGGGATGCCGAAGAATTTGTGCGTGAGTACGCGGTCAATTTTTTCAGAACGAAGCTGTTCACGCGATTCGCCGCGTTTGACGACACATGCGGAACACAGCGATTCAATATACTGATAACGCATATCGGCCAATGCGGCTTCGCGATCTGTGCCGAGTGCTTTTTCCATGTCCTCAACCAGATGATCGATTAAATGCAGATCGTTTTCATGGATGTTGAGCACTTTTTGGGTCGGTTCATCGCCCTCCACCAGTTTGGTTGCCGCAAAACGCACCGGATAACCTGCATGGTAGGCGTGATCTTCGATGATATGTCCGATTGCGTGGATTGCACGGTGTACTTCACCGGTGCAGAAGTCAAAATGCATCGGGCGAAGATTGTTTTCCACAACATTGGACACAGCTTCGACCAGATCATGAATGCCTTCGTTTTTTCCGGCTGAAATCGGAACGACCGGAACCCCGAGCTTTTCCGCCAGCGCTTCCACATGAATGGTGTTTCCACTTGCACGCACCTCGTCCATCATGTTGAGCGCAATCACCATCGGAATTTCAAGCTCCATCAGCTGCAGTGTAAGATACAGGTTTCGCTCAATGTTGGTTGCATCCACAATATTGATGATGGCTTCCGGGTGTTCATCCAGCAAAAAGTCGCGCGTGACGACTTCTTCGGCAGTATATGGCGAGAGCGAATAAATGCCGGGCAAATCGACAAGTGTCATTTCCTTGTGATGGAGCACATGGCCTTCTTTTTTCTCGACGGTGACGCCGGGAAAGTTGCCGACATGCTGATTGCTTCCGGTCAAACAGTTAAACAATGTTGTTTTACCGCTGTTTTGGTTTCCTGCCAATGCGAGAAGGACTTGTTTCATTTTTCATTCTCCTTTTCGACAACAATATTGGCAGCGTCTTCTTTTCGGAGTGTCAGCACATAGCCGCGCAGAAACAATTCGATCGGATCGCCCATCGGTGCTACTTTGCGTACGCGTACGGCTGTTTTGGGGGTCAGTCCCATGTCGAGCAGATGGCGGCGAAGTGCTCCCACACCGCCGACTGAAACGATGATTCCGGATTCTCCGGGTTTTAATGTATCAAGTGTCATTGTTTTGACACGCTCCTTATATCATAAACTGGGATTTAAAAAGTTCATTTTTATTTTACTCGTTTCCTGTTTTCCCGTCAAGCACACGCAAAATAAAAAGCCGTTTGTATCTCAGTACAAACGGCGTTCTGTATTTAATTGTGTACCGGATTGACATGCACCATGCAGTGCTTTACATCCGGGAAGTGATGTTCAATTTCTGCGTGAACCGTTTCTGCGATATGATGTGCTTCGGACAATGTGAGTGATCCGTCTGCGGTGATTTCCAAATCGACATAATACCGTGCACCGAACATTCTCGTTTTAAACAGATCGATTCCGGAAACGCCTTCCACACTGAGCACCATCTCGCGAATAGGGGCAATCACTTCTTCCGGGCAAGCTTTATCAACCATTTTGTCAATGCCATCTTTGAAGATATCATACGAAGCTTTCAGAATAAAGACGGAAATGACGATTGCTGCAATCGGGTCAAGGATCGGCAGTCCCAGACGTGCGCCTGCAATACCAATCAAACTGCCGACAGATGAAAACGCGTCCGAACGATGATGCCATGCATCTGCCATCAATGCGCCGGAACGAATTTTTTTCGCAACATTTCGGGTATACCAATACATGCCTTCTTTGACTGCAATCGAAATGACAGCAGCAAACAACGCAAGCATGCCGGGAGCGGCAAGCGGAGTCTGTGCGCTGTTCATGAGGCTTTGGATTCCGGAATATCCGATTCCGAATCCGGTGAGTGCCAAAACACAGGAAAGAAGAATGGCCGCCACGCATTCCATGCGTTCATGACCATACGGATGTTCTTCGTCGGGTGCCTTTGCCGAAATGTGTACGCCCACCATAACGATGATTGTGCTGAATACGTCGGAAGCTGAATGAACCGCATCAGAGATCATTGCGGCTGAACCGGCAAAAATACCGGCCAGAAGTTTAAATGCGGATAATACGGCATTCACAATAATGGTGTTGACAGAAACTCGCATGGCGATCGCCTTTGGTTCCATGTTTTTTTGTCGCATATACAGTCTCCTTTACTCAAAAAAATAAAACTGCGGAACAGTATTTTGATGCTGTCCCGCAGTTTTGATCTGCTGCCTTTCGGCCCGGCAGGGTATGCCTGAAAGATTTTTACTATTATAACGTGAATGAACCAAAAAGTCAAGACTTCTTTTTCCGGCGATACAAGATAAAACCGATAATGAATATGAATAAGAGAACACACGCAGCGATGATTCCGATCATCAGCCAATGAGTTTGTATACTGTTCGCCGGAGCCGAAGATTTTGCTTCGTCCAAAACAGAAAGAGCCGCTTCTTCCTGTGACACGGAAGAGAATAAATAAGGATTTCGTCCTTTATTCAGCGCAGAAAGCGCCAATGCTGCCGTTTCGGTGGCTTCCAGTGAAGACGGTTCACCCGGTTCTGCACTGAAACCGCCGTCCTCATTTTGGCGTGTAAGCAGATAGTCAATCGGAGAAACACCTTCAATTGAAAAGCGTTCATCGTACGGATCAATCTGGTTGCAGATGAGTGCAGAAATCATTTTTGCAAGAATTCTCGTGGAAGAATACGTGGTTGCATGGGTGAGACCATCTGTTTGATTTAAGTTGCTGATATATGATGCGGCGTTGCGAATAGCAGCTGCGACGGTTTCATCTTCTTTTGAATAGGTTGAAAGAACCAGCATGGCATCAAGCGTCGTCCATGGGCTTGATGCAAATCCTTTGTTTGTAGAAAAACCGCCGTCTTCATTCTGCATCAAAAGCAATCGGGAACAAAGCGAAAATCGCGTATTTTTTGCATCATCGGGTAATACATAATTCCGGCTGTCGAGTGCACGCAGTATTTGAACAAGCAAGTCGCCGTTATCCGCGTCGATTTCACAGGATGAAAGAAATGCAATACGATCGGAAACCGCTTGATTGGTTTGAGCATATCCGCAGGCAGACAGCATCAAAAGTTCTGCCGCAGCTGTTTGTGCATCCTTGGGCGGCTGTGTCTGCAGCGCATTGGGGAGCGTTGCGACATGACCGGGCGCTAAAGATTGATTTGACGCCGTCATTGCCATAAAGTAGAGTGTTGTACTGTCGGTATTCATCGAAAGCCAGTGTCCGGCATCTGCCAGCGCGGTGACAGTTGTTTCTCCCTGTGCAGTGATGGAGTTCCTGGAAAGAAACATTTCTTTTGGCGTATTCAGTGATTCGTTTGAAAACACAATTTCAATAATTGCTGCATTTCCGATCGCAGACATCCAAACGGTATCATCAAGCACCATATTGTCTGTTTTTAGGTAAAAATCGGCATTCTGGTTTTCTTTGAGCAAATAGCCCGACTGTTTATTCTGAATGGAAACAGGAGTGTCGTTTTGGATCGTTACAGAGAGAACGCCGTCGTTAGACAACTGTTCAAGAAGCGAGAGGTATGAACGAGAAGAAGACACGGAAACGGGCGTTGGCTTTAACAGATAGGAATCTGCCGTTGCATCATAAACAGCAAAAATCACAGAAGAATCTGTGCTGATGCTGTCTGCTGCTGCAGAACAGGGAAATAACAGCAAGAAAATTGTAAAGAAAACAACCAATAATCTGCGCATCATTTCGTATCACTCCTCTCTGATTTTATTGTAACATGAAACACCGGAAAGCGCAAGAAAGTGCGGATTTTTTTGAAAAAACGCGATGGATTTTTTTAAAATCCATCGCGTAAAATCTCAGTCGATTGTTTCGGGGGCGTCGTATGTCTCGCCGAATGTTTCGACGGTCACTTTTTTCATTTTTTGATCCTGTACCGGGCGGTCTGCAAAATCGGTGATAACACCGACAATCTGATCGGCTGTTTCCATGCCTTCAATCACTTTGCCGAATGCTGCATACTGACCGTCCAAATGCGGCGCGTCTTCCACCATGATGAAGAACTGCGAACCTGCACTGTCCGGATAGGAGGTGCGTGCCATAGAGAGGACGCCGCGGGTATGACGCAGATCATTTTTAAAACCGTTTGCGGTGAATTCGCCGCGGATGGAATAGCCCGGACCGCCTGTTCCGCGGCCGTCCGGATCACCGCCCTGAATCATAAATCCCGGAATGACACGGTGGAAAATAACGCCGTCATAAAAGCCTTTTTGGCACAGTGAAATAAAGTTTTTGACGGTGTTCGGCGCAATTTCCGGATAAAGCTCTGCTTTCATCACCGCGCCGTTTGTCATTTCAATTGTAACGATAGGGTTTTTCATAAATAGATCTCCTTTTATTCAGCAGAAGAGGATTCTGAAGCAGGAGCAGTGCTTTCCTGCGAAGATTCAGCTGTCTCTTCTAAAAATTCGTTTTTGGTATCGCCGGAAACAGGCTCTTGTTCCGTTGTGCCTTGAGACGATGCTGTATCGACCACCTCAAGCATAGAGAGTGAGAGGATCTGATAGTGGTCGTCTACTTTTTTGACCTTGTACTCCATCACTTTTTCCACAATCTCTTTGTGATTTGAGGAAAGACTCCATGTAACGTCAGGGAGCACATAGCTTACTTTCAGTGTGTAAATATCGCCCTCGCGCTGGATTTCGTCCACACGCGGCGAATACGGCAGAAGTACCGGGGTCGATTCCACGCGGTAGCTTTTGTTTTCCGAATCATAGCTCATTTCAACGGCGGAATCTGTGATTGTCTGGTGAACAATCGATACATCGTTTCCGTAGAGCATGCGCACATAGTATTCGACATCCGTATCAGGAACCGTCATTCCGCCCACGTCATCTTTGATGTATTTTCCTTTTGCACTGTCCTCAAGGATCAGCTTCCAGATGGATGATGCGATGATGACGGAGCTGTCGAGTTTTTCCGGGCTTTCAAATTCCGGTGCATCAAGAATGACGAGCGGGAATACAACATACGCCATTTCTTGTTTGAGCTCTGTTGAATTGACCCATTCACTTGCAATATTCACCGCAAACGATGTGGTGGAAATGATGCCGATGATGACAAAAAAGCAGACAACAATGCCGAGCAGTGCTGTGAAAAATTCTTTTCTGGACAATTTGCGCTTTTTGCGCGGGGAACGATGATTATGTACTTTGGTGCCTGTTTGTTCAGGGGTACTGGATACCGACGCTTCGGTTTGTGCAGTTTGTTCATTTGCGGAATCGGGTGTTTCCTGTGTGTTATCTGCTTCCTGTTCTGTTTTGTTTAACTTTGTCAGCACATCGGAAAGGCCGTTCTCCTGCACGTTGTTTTTTTGGCTGTCGCTCATAATGTCCTCCTTTTATTACCGCACTTGTCCGGTGCCGTAAATAATATATTTTGCGCTTGTCATTTCATTTAAGCCCATCGGGCCGCGCGCGTGGAGTTTTTGCGTGGAAATGCCAATTTCTGCACCGAAACCAAATTCCTCACCGTCTGTAAAACGGGTGGATGCATTGACATACACTGCGGCAGAATCGACACGCTCGGTAAATTTTGAAGCGCTTTCAATATCATTTGTAATAATCGACTCGGAATGATGTGTCGAGTAGCGGTTGATATGGCTGATCGCCTCGTCAATCGAAGAAACCACCTTGACAGAAATGACATAGCCTAAAAATTCAGCTGCATAGTCGCTTTCTGTAGCCGGGGGGATGTCTTTTAAAATGGCGCGTGTTTTTTCACAGCCGAGCATAATGACGTTTTTCGTATCAAGCAGGCTTTTGACAAGCGGCAAAAACGATTCGGCAACGCGTTCGTGCACCAAAAGGCTTTCACATGCATTGCATACCGACGGACGGCTTGTTTTTGCATTAAAGACAATCTGAGCACCCATCTGTAAATCGGCGCTTTCATCAATATAAATGTGGCAGTTTCCCGCACCTGTTTCGATTACCGGAACGGTTGCATTTTTGACAACGCTTTGAATCAGTCCTGCGCCGCCGCGCGGAATCAGCACATCTAAATAGCCATTGAGCTGCATCATCCGCGTTGCACTTTCGCGGGAGGTGTCCTCAACGAGACCGATGATGTTTGGATCAAGCCCTTCTGTTTGGATGGCATCCTGCATGATGCGTACGAGTGCGGCATTTGTGTTGATGGCTTCTTTTCCGCCGCGCAGCATCACGGCATTTGACGTTTTCAGGCAAAGCGCTGCAGCGTCCACTGTGACGTTCGGGCGCGATTCATAAATCATGCCGACAACACCGAGCGGAACGCGCTGTTTGCGCAGAACCAAGCCGTTCGGCAGTGTTTTTCCAAACAGCACTTCACCGATCGGATCGGCGAGCGCCGCAACTTTCCGCACACCGTTTGCCATTGCCTGAATACGCTCTTCGGAGAGCGAAAGACGGTCAAGCATCACATTCGGAATCCCGTTTTGGGAAGCGCGTGAGAGATCTGCACGGTTTGCTTCGAGAATTTCGTCAGTCGATTCGATCAGACGATTTGCAATGCGAAGCAGAATTTGATTTTTGAGCGGTGTGGAAGCATGCGCAATTTGCGGTTGGGCATCTTTAATCCGCTGTGCAAGGGAACTCAGTTTTGACATATGCATTCCTCCTGTTCTGTTTTTTGAAACAATGTACCGACAGATTTTCCGTCGAACAGATCATACAGCTGATCGGGACGGCTGCCATTTAACAACACCATAGCGATGTTTTGTTCCATACAAATTTGTGCAGCGTGAAGTTTTGTGGTCATACCGCCTGTGCCGAATTCGGTGCCTTTTGTTCCGGCTGCGGCAAAGGTATCTGCATCCAGATGTGTGACAAGCGGAATCAGCGTTGCGTCTTTGTTTTTGCGCGGGTCGCTTGTGTAAAATCCGTCGATGTCACTTAAAATGATGAGCAGGTCAGCAGAAGCGATCGAAGCCACGATTGCAGACAGGGTATCGTTGTCGCCGAACTCGATTTCCTCGGTGGAAACGGTATCGTTTTCGTTGATGATCGGGATGACGGACAGCGATAACAGCCGTTCAATTGTGTTGGTAACGTTTTCTTTGCGCACAGCATCCTCGATGATGTCGCGTGTCAGCAATACCTGCGCTGCATTGTGATTGTATTCGGAGAAGTATTTGTCATAAATGTACATCAGCTCGCTTTGGCCAAGTGCGGCGCATGCCTGCTTTGTCGGCATATCCGACGGCTTTTGGTGCATCATGAGCTTGCCGGCGCCTACGCCGATTGCACCGGAGGTGACAAGAATCACTTCTTTTCCGGCATTTTTTAAATCGGATAATACGGTGACAAGCCGCTCAATCCGGCGGATATTCAAATGACCCGTGGGATAGGTGAGCGTCGACGTGCCGACTTTTACGACAATACGGGTGGAATCACAGATTGCAGACATACAGACCTCCATTTATTGCATTGAAGCATCGCTGTCGGACGGTTCGCTTGAAAGAAGGCTGTTTGCAAAGACGGCAAACGTACTTTCAATGATAGGAACTGTCAGCGGCAGTGTGACAATAAAAATACTAAGCAGCAGATAGGGGATGCGGTATGCAATCACACGAAGCAGTGAAAGACGGTGCCCCCGCATCAGATGAAATGAACGACGAATCGCCGCAGCCGGCGAGATATCTTCGTTCAAAATGAACAGGTAGTCGGATAAAAACAGCCCTGCTAAGGTGTAGTAGCAAAAAAAGCAGCCGAGCAGGAATAAAACCGTGCAAAGAATCAGGCAGATCATGACAAACAGTCCCGATTCCGGCGATGCATTTGACACGATGGATAACAGCAGGCTGCTCGGCAAAAAGCAGACAAATATAAACAGGAATGAAACGCATGCGCGCAGTGCAGAAAAGCAGAGGGCTTTTTTGTACTGTGCAAAGGAAGAAAAATAAGAGAATGCACAGCGCAGCGGAACAAATCCGTCATCCAAAAGCACGATCCAGCGTTTTAAGTTTAAATAAAGCGGCAGACACAGCAGCAAGAGCGCCAGTGTGCCGAACAGTGCAGAAATCGGAACCGGGATGCCTGTGTGCTGTTCTGACTCAAACAGCAGTGTTTGAAAAAACGACCGGCATACACTGACCGATAGTAAACTGCCGAATAAAACAAGCAGAGAAATCATGACAAGCGAAGCCGCCGGTGTCATAACACCCCGCATCCGCCGTCCGGAAGCGGCTGCAATTTCGTTAGTCGTCACAAAATCCCTCCGTTCACGTTCAATCATTGCTGCTTGCCGACATTCTTGATGGATCGGATGCAAGCAGTACTTTTCTTTATATTATAACACAAAACATGACTGTCTGCGCATTCTTTTTTCTTTTCAATGGTCATTTGCGCAAAAAATTTTAAAACGCTGTCTGGGTGCAGTTGTGATATGAACAGACTAAAGTAAAGATGCGAGGTTATTCTTCGGTATCCAATTCTTTTTGATAGTCAAGCATGACGGAATCTACGTCTTTTCCGTAGGGCAGCGGTGTGAATACCTCAAACAAACGCTCGTTGCCCCAAAGCCATGCATTGATCGAAAGTGTAAAGCCGCATCCGCCCTCGACAGCCCATTCCGAGTACGGACGTTTGGGCAGACCGCACGCACAAAGCAGTGCGGTGATGACACCTGCATGGGTAAACACTGCGGCGTCGCTGATTTTGTCTTTCATCATATCGCGGATGACAGCATCCAATCCGTCGAGTACACGCTGGCTGAAATCGGCAGGTGCTTCTGCATGAGGCGGAACGGTTTGCTGTGCGCTGTCAAGCCATGCACGGTAGGAGGGGAGTTCTTTTAATTCTTCGGTGGTCTTATTTTCAAATTCACCGAAGGAATATTCCCGCAGATCATCAACAGTGACAGGCGTCATATGCGGATAAATCAGCCGCGCGGTCTGAATACTGCGCTTGAGCGGACTTGAATACACACGTCCCACATTCGGATATTCGTACTGTTCTTTGAGCGACAAAAGCGAGGCAACGCCCTGTTCGCACAGATCCACATCGGTTGCACCGATATATTTTCCTGAAAAGTTTGCCTCGGTTAAGCCGTGACGAATCAAATAAATACGATATGCTGGCATAGTGAAAAAACATCCTTTCTGCTTTATAAAAACAAATAAAAGCGATTGTTTCTGCGGTATATCAGTGTTTTTTCGGCTCAAACGACATCATTTGCCGCAAAAAGCGAAAAAAACGGCAATTTTTCGCCCAAAACCGCTTTACAATCAGTAGCTTTTATAATATAATTTACGTTACGTTAACAAATTGACAAGGGGTGACAGAATGAACACCGATTTTCCCCGAATTTTGACGCTGCTTCGAAAAGAGCGTGGCATCAGCCAGAAACAGGCAGCGGCAGAGCTTGGAATTTCGCAGGCGCTTTTATCCCATTATGAAAAAGGAATTCGTGAGTGCGGACTTGATTTTGTTGTTCGTACTGCTGATTTTTACGGTGTTTCCTGTGACTATCTGCTCGGACGTTCTCCCGAACGGACCGGCGCGCAGCTCACAGTGGAGGATATTCCCGAACCGGATGTGCTCGGCAAAGAAAATATCATGCGCGGCAGCATTTTGCCGACGCTCAACAAAAAGCTGATTGCCAATGCACTCAACATTATTTTTGATCTGCTGCAAACAGCGAATGACAAGGAACTCACCACGGCAGTTTCCGCGTTCTTGAATTTGTCAGTGTATCGCTCGTTCCGTGTGGTTTATCAGATCAATCAGAAAAACGAACAGAATCTGTTTACCGTCTCGCCGTCATGTGCACAGGCAAAGGCGCTTGCGGCGATGGTGCTTTGCGAATCGCGCGCAAAAGAAGCGGCGCAGTCGCTTTCGTCCGTTCCGCAGACGGCACAGAAGCTTTCGATTTCGACCGAGTCGCTTGCAAAAGATTATCCGTTATTTGCTTCTTCGCTGTTTAACTTGATTAAAAACGCAGAGTCGCAAATGGATAAATAGCATGCTTTATTGTATCATCCTTCCTGTGAAAAATAAAGAGATATTTTGTTTCGTTTCGGAAAGAATCTTAAAAAAGAACGATGAATGGTTTGGCAGGAGATGAACAGATGACACGCAGAAACATCCGAATCGTGTGCGCAGTGACCGGCTTTTTGACGCTTTGTATTGCGTTCGGAATCTATGATTTTGAGATTTCAGCCGCTGTTGTTCATCCGTCGTGGCGTATGCTGCAGCTGCTTGAATCGTTTGGGCTGCTGGCGGCACCCTTTCTTTTGCTCTTTGCAGGGGTTTGTGTCGCGGTGTGTGCGGTAAAAAAGCAGCATCCGCTTCACCGCAAACGGTACATTGCCGTGGGGATCGGCTGTGCCGCGGCTTCGGTGGGATATTGTTTGTTTATCACTGCAAAAGCTTCCGTCGCTGCTGCGATTGTCTTTTCGGTCGTCACAGCGGTGCTTGTTTTGTTGTTTATAAAATATCTGCTGCATGCGCCTGCACATATTTGTGAACGGCTACTGCAAATTTCTTTGATTTATCTGCTGGCAGTCGTTTTGACGCTTGTGAGTGTATGTGTACTGAAGCTGTGCTGGGGACGCGTACGATTTCGGCAGCTTTGCGCACCGGATGATTTTTCGCCGTGGTTTTTGCCGCAGGGTGTGACCGGGTTTGTTTCGTTCCCGTCGGGACATACAGCAAATGCGGCGCTTTTATTCATCGTGACGCTGTTTGTACCATATGTAAAACACCGTGCAGCCAAATGGGCGTGTTATATACTGCCGACGGTATGGACGATTGTCATGGCAGTTTCACGCGTGATGATCGGTGCGCATTATGCATCCGATGTGCTGTTCGGTGCGGCTATTTCTGTTTGCAGTTTGTATTTGGCGAAGCACTTTGTTGAGAAAAAACGCATTTTAAAAAATAAATCATCATAAAAAAGAGTCACCAGTCGGTGACTCTTTTTGTTTTGCGTTTTTCTATTATCGTGTGCTGATGACGCGGCGCGTATTGATCTCTTTGATGCGTTCGGGATCGACTTTAAAGTTTCTCTCCTCATCCATCAAACCGTTAATCTCCTGCTGAACGTCGCTGACCTGCGTGTAGCAGTAGCCGCAGACGTACGGCAGTTTTTTGATTGCGGTGGTAATCCGGTCAAACCGGTCGATAAACGCTTCTTCGTTTTCAACTTTTTCGCCGTATCCCCAGCCCTGCTGTCCGTTTTTAAATGCGATGCCGCCGAATTCACTGATGATAATCGGCTGTCCCTGATAGGAAAAACCGTTCGCGATCGCCGATTTAAACGCGCCCAAGAACACATTGCCCGACAGAATTTCGTCTTTGTGATTGCTGTACCGGTCAAAAAAGATCTCGCCCTCTGCTTCATAGTCGTGAAGCGTGATGATATCAGAGATTGTGTGCTCCCAGCCGTCGTTTACAATCACGGGACGCATCGGATCAAAGCTCTTGGTCAGATGATAGATTGCCTCGGTGAAGTGCTGCTGTGTGCGGTCGGTTTCCACTGTCTGAATACCCCAGGACTCGTTGAACGGTGTCCATGTGATGATAGAGGGGTGGTTATAGTTCTGGCGCACAATTTCCATCCACTGTGCAGTGAATGATTGCACCGCGTCATCATGGAATCGGTATGCCGCCGCCATCTCGCTCCAAACGAGCAGGCCTTTGACGTCGCACCAGTACAAAAACCGTTCATCCTCGATTTTCTGATGCTTGCGTACACCGTTGTAGCCGAGTGCCATGATTTTGTCGATGTCTTCGATCAGTGCTTCTTCATCAGGCGGAGTCAGGTGGGAATCTTTCCAGTATCCCTGGTCGAGAATCAGCCGCTGATACAGCGGTCCGCCGTTTAAGAGCACATTGCCGTCTTCAATGCGGACATCACGCAGACCAAAATAGGAACCAACACAATCGACCGCTGTGTTGTCCGACAACAGACGAAACGAAATGTCATACAAATTCGGATGATATGGGTCCCACAAAAACGCACCCCAGCTCTCCGTTGTGGCGGTATTGTACAAATCGATGGTGGTGTGTACACGGCTTTGCAGAACAGGAATCCGTACTTTGTTGATGAGCAGTTCCCCGAATGTGACAACGGCTTCGAGCCACAAATCCTGTGCGCCGTTCGTGTCAATCTGTGCTTCAATGGAAACATTGCGTGCAGCAGTGTTCGGTGTCATTTTCACTGAAGTAATGTGCTGTGCCGGAACCTGCTCCATCCAGACAGTTTTCCAAATACCGGTCGTCTGCACATACCAGCAGGCGAAATTCTCGTGAATCCAGCGCTGTTTGCCGCGCGGCTGTCCGTCATCGAGAGAGTCTTCCACCTTGACGACGAGCAGGTTGTTTCCGTCGCGTACAGCGTCTGTAACATCGAACGAAAAGCGTGCATAGCCGCCTTCGTGCATTCCGATATGAACGCCGTTGAGCCATACGTTTGTGCGGTAGTCCGATCCTTCAAAATGGAGCATCAAATGGTCTGTGCTGAGCGATTCCTTTGACACCGTTATTGTTCTTTGGTACCAGACCGTATCGTGCACCGTTTCATCACCGATGCCGCTTTGTTTTGTTTCATAGGAAAACGGCACGTTAATTGTGAGGTCGGACGCAAATCCGCCGTTCCAGCCGTTTGTACTCCCGACGTGTTCGTCGTCAAATGCAAAAGTCCAGGTTCCGTTTAAGTTTTCCCACGCACTGCGCACAAACTGCGGACGCGGATAATCCTTTTGATAACATTTTACCATCGTTCAAAATCCCCTTTTTCTTTATTTGCAATAGATAAAACCAACACATCCAATCGAATCCATCGGAACAAACGAAAGACTGCGGTAAAATGCGGCCGTCTTTGGCGTATTGTCCGTCATCAGCACAATTTGATACACATCTGGATACATCTCAAATACAGACCGAAGCAAAGCGGTTCCGACACCTTTTCGCTGATACGCAGGCAGTACGAGCAAATCCTGAATATACAGAATCGACGCGCCATCCCCCACGACACGGATCAGACCAATCAGCTTTTCGTCCGAAAATGCACCCAGCACAAGCAGGGAATCCGAGAGTGCCTGCCGCAGCATGTCAGGGCGTTCGTAATAATTGCTCCATCCGACAGCGCGATACAACGCAAGCGTTTCTTCCTCATGATCGTTTTGATATGGATTGATTTTAAATTCTTTCATTTTGAATTCCTCCTGTCAATTTTTAAAGTGACAGAAGACTGCGCAATCTCATCGCTGGTATCTCCTTTTTCTTTTTGCTGTTAGTGTAGCACATAAAAATAAAAAGCACAACACAAAACGTGCTGTGCTTTTCACTTACAAACGAAAAAACCGCTAAGAGCATTCTTAGCGGTTTTCGTGTGTGTAAGGACTATAAAAAAGATATTTTCGGCCGTTTTGCGTATGACTTCGAACTCTCACAAAATATCTTGAGCTTTCTAATTTAGTGTGTGGTGGTGAGCCACCGTCAGTCGATCAGTGGCTGTACCACTTTGAGACCGCCTACAAAAATCACCGTGATCTGTTCTTTGGAATCTACCGTTATGCATTCGAGCAGTTGTCTTACGATCTGCTCATCGTATTCCATCGGGCGGTTTTTCAGTCCGTCCAGGATGGTGTATATATCGTCGAGTCGGGTTTTGGTTTGCTCTCTTTTGAGCTGACCGTCTTGGATGGCGGCGAGCTGCTGTTGCAGTGCGACCTTTTCATCCATGAGCCGTTTGGCGTTTTCTTCATCGAAGGCATCCACCGTTTCGGTGGATATTTTTGATAGCATTGCTTTGAATTCTGCATCGATCTCTGCAATTCGGATTTGCAGTTCCATGCTGTTGTCCTCGGTTGGCTCATTTTCCAAGGCCATACCGATGTGTGCTTTCAGAGTCTGCAGCACACCGAGGTTTTGCTGTGCCGTTTCCATGATGGCTCTCATGACGGCTCGTTGCAGGATGCTTTCCTCTACAGTCGGTGAGTTGTGGCAGTATTTCTTGCCGAAGTCAAGCCGATTGATACATCTCCACACGATTTTCTTTTGCCCTTTTACCGTCCATGTGCATCTGCGGTACGGTGTCTTGCATTCTCCGCAGACGAGCAGTTCGGTCATGGCGTATTTGCTTGAGTATTTGCCTTGCTCGGTTTTTGTGCCGACCTTTTTGGTCTTGGGCTTTCCGGCTCGTCTTGCAAGTTCCTCTTGGACTCTGCCGAAGGTGACCGCATCGATGATGGCAGGATGGTTGTTCTCGATGTAGTATTTCGGGCGTTCGCCGTTGTTGACCATGACCTTTTTGGATAGGCAGTCTTTGATGTAGGTCTTGTTGATGACCGCATCGCCCTTGTATTTCTCATTGGAGAGGATGGACTGGATTGTGGTCATCGACCATACTGCTTTTCCTTTGGGGCTTGGGATTTGCATATCTTCAAGCTTTTGGGCGATACCGCCGAGGCTGTCGCCTGCGAGGAAGCGTTCATATATAAATCTTACGGTTTCCGCTTCTTCGGGATCGATTTCGGGTTTGCCGTCAGCTCCTTTTCGATAGCCGAGGAAGTTCTTGTAGTGGAACGGCACGTTGCCTTCCTTTGCGCTCCGTGCCTTGCCCCATTTCACGTTGGCGCTGACATTCTCGGATTCGCTCTGTGCGATGCATCCGTAGATGGTAATATAAAACTCTGCGCCGGGTTGGTTAGTGTAGATTCCTTGTTCCTCGAAGTACACCACCACGCCCAGGTCGTTGAGCATTCGGACGAACTTGAGGCAGTCCACGGTGTTTCTTGCGAAGCGGGCGATGGACTTGACGATGATCATGTCGATCTTGCCTTGCTTGCATCGGCGGATCATTCGGTTGAACTCATCACGCTTTTTGTAGCTCGTTCCGGTGATACCCTTGTCGGCGTAGATGCCTTCGAGTATCCATCCCGACTCGGCGTTGATGCGGTCGGTGTAGTGCTTGACCTGCGTTTCGTAGCTATGGAGCTGTTCCTCTTGCTTTGTGGACACTCGGCAGTAGGCTGCCACTCGCAAGGCTCGGTATGTTGTTTTTACGGTTTCGTGGATCGGGATGGTCGGTTCTATGACTCTTACCACTCTCGGTGGGCTGACCGTACCATGTCCTCTCGGACTCTGCGGTTATCGCAGTCGGTAGCGCCCGACGATCTGCCTGCGCAAGTCCAGTAGGCTGTACCTCTTGTGACGATCCTTCGGAAGCTCCTTCCGCATTCGGGGCATCTCATTTTGGATGACAGCGGATGGTCGTGTACCTTCCGTCCGTTGTTTGTCTGCCTTGAGCGCATCAGCTCTTGTACCGCTTCGTAGGTTTCTCTACTGACGATTGGAGGGTTACTGTTCTCCACGTAGTATTTTGGGAGCTGCCCTGTGTTCTTCATCGTTCGGAATGGGAGGGTTTCGGTGGTGAATTTCTTTTGAAGGAGGGCATCTCCCATGTACCTCTCGTTGGTCAGCACGTACTTGATCGTACCGCTGTACCAGTGGGTGTGTCCGTACCGTCTTGGTACGCCTTCATCGTTGAGTATGTTTGCGATTGCCTGCATTCCGAAGCCTTGCAGGTAGAGGCTGAATATTCGGCGTATTACTATCGCCTCGGTTTCGTTGATAACCATCTGACCGTTTATGAGGTCGAAGCCGTATGCGGGGCAGGTGCAGTTGAACTCGCCGGACTGCATCCGCTTTTGGTAGCTCCAACGCATATTCCCCGATATGTTCACGCTTTCTTGTTGCGCAGCCATACCGGGGAATGTTACGATCATTTCCATATTCAGTTTGTCGGTGTCGATGCCTTGTTCCTCGAAATACACGCTGACTCCGAGGTCTGTCAGCATACGCAGAGTTACGAGCAGTTCTTCCGTGTTTCTCGCAAATCGGGATACCGACTTGACGATGATGCGGTCGATGAGACCTTTCTTACAGTCACGGATCAGTCGGTTCAGCTCGTCGCGCTTTTTCATCTCGGTTCCCGTGATACCCTCGTCGGCATAGATGTCGACAAGCTCGTATTCGGGATGCTTCTTGGTGTAGTCGCTGTAGTACCGAATCTGCGCGGCAAAGGAATGGAGCTGATCGGTGGAATCACTTGATACTCTGCAATAGGCTGCCAATCTGATTTTGGTGGCTATCTGTTGTTTCACGGTCGTGATTTCCGTAATCTTCATCTTGTTCTCCTTTCCGCAGGTTTGACCTGCTGTGTTGTTTGCCGTTTGGCAACACAAACACTACCACGAGAGTTCGGAACAGTCCAGCGACTATCCGCAGAATTTGCTTTTCAGACACAAATGTTTTCCGCGTCGTAGTGAGCTGCGCTGATGCGAACGATCTTCTTATATTCTTCCTTTGTGATGAGCTGCATTTCGAGCAGCATTTTCAATAGTCCTACGCTGTAGGCGAAGGCTGTGTTGTTTCTGTCAGTAGTGTTCATACGGCACCTCCTACATCTGAATGTGAGGACTCTCGTCGGGTGCTTCGTCCTCACCGCATTCCGGTTCTGCAAGATTAAGGTTTGCTGTTCGGAGCTGTTCCAGCACCTCCAACAGATTCCGTGTGTTGCCATCGCCGTCCTGGTATTCAATCGTTACTCCGTTTTTATGGAAGGCAGAGACGATCTCAATAAAATCCTGGGGATCTAACGAGATACGGGAGGGATCGCTGATGAGCATCGTTTTGATGCCGTCGGCTTTTAGGCGTTCTGCAAGTCGAAGCATATTTTCCTTCTCATCTTTGGCGCTGGCTACAACCGCTATACTGCCTTCTGCACGATATCCTTTATCCGAGCAATGGCGAAGCAGATGTTCTTGCTGCCGATTCATAAAGTGCGAATCATCATAGGACTGACGGCAATAGAGGAACACCCGATTGTCTGTTGCTTCACCGAGCTGCTCGGCATTGCCGACTCGGAAATATGCAAATGCTTTCTTGTCGCTCATCACAGTAACACCTCCATATATTTGATTCCGAAGTTGGTAATAAGGGCTTTGTCTACTGCGCCCATTGTTTTCTTATCAATCTTTCCGATGTATTCGTCAAGTCGGGATTTATCGATGGTCCTGATCTGTTCGAGCAGGACGATGGATTCGCTTTTCATGCAGTCTGCCGTGAATGGCACATGGGTGGGCAGGTTTGCTTTTGTTTTTCTGCTTGTGATTGCCGCCACGATAGTAGTGGGGCTGTGTTTATTACCGGTGTCGTTTTGCAGAATGAGGACAGGGCGGATACCACCTTGCTCACTGCCGACCACAGGGCTTAAATCGGCGTAATAAATTTCGCCGCGCTTTACATTCTTGTTCATTGTTGGCCTCCGTTATAAGTAAAAAAGGCGGTCGAATGCTTGTGAGTGCAAACGACCGCCTTGTGTTGTTAGTATCAATCGTTTTGTGCTTTGCCGATATTAGAACCACGCCATCCCTCGGCTAACGGGAACACACCCACCGGTCATGCATTTGACCTCATTGGAATCTCACCACCCCCAGGATCGCTGCGGGGCGCTCTCATTGGTTGCGACGGCTCACGGCTCTGCGACCGCTTCAACGCTCGACCTGTTGACTGAACGCAAGTATCTTTAATACCTCTGCCTGTCATCGCCTTCGTTACGGGTGCGCCGTACCGTCTGAGTCCTGAAGGCGACAGGTTCGTGTCCATTAGAAAAAGGGTGAAGCCTGCGCGTTCGCTCATGTGGCTTGCCGGTTTCGCCGACAGCAGAGGGAAAGTGGTCGGTGTGCTGTACTATTCACTTATCAAGGAGCATCGGAGGCCTACAGAAAAAGCCCCCTCACTTTCCATGGGACTTCAGTGAGGGGGCTATGCGCAAAAATTTTAAATTTCTAAAAGTTTTTTTATCTTGGCGAGGATTTTGCTGATCCTGCGGCTGATGCTGGACTGATTCACACCGTATTCCTCGGCAAGTGCAGTTTGGGACTTACCTTTGTAAAAGTGTGCCATGATCAGTTCTTTTTCATCCTCCGGCAGCATAGATATTATCAAGCGGAGCTTGTCCAAAATCTGTTGCCAAGCCAACGCTTCTGCAATATCCTCGCTGTCATCTGCGAGCATATCTTCGCCGCAGCATTCGTCATCGTCAAACTGACTGTACGAAATATCCTTGTATTTTGTTCTCCATGCGAGATATTCATCTCGATCCTTTGCTTTGTAAAAATCACGGTAGGCGGTTTCGTCCACCTCCATGATCATTCCGTGCAGAGGAATAAAGAATTTGTCCTTGTAGGACGGATCGTTTTCTTCACGGCGGCACAATTCCTCATAGGATATCTCTATGTACTCGCCGTTCTCTAATATAAAAACCTTTCTCGGTGCGTATTTTTTCACCGTAATTACCTCCAATCAATCGTTTTTGAAAAATGTTCAAAACGACTGATCGGGAGGATCGCGGCAGCCTGAGCTGCAGGTTCTCTTAAACATAAACATCCTTTCCGCTTTTAGGCAGAAAGGATGCAATAGAAAAAGGACATAACAATACAGCCTAAAAGCTGTTTGTCATGCCCTAACTCGAAAGTCCTCGTTCTCACCGTTTAAGGTGGATGCAGGCTCTTTTCCGGCTTGCTATACTGGATTAATCCAGCGTGTCCAGCGGTTGAACTATGTACGAAACATAATTATAAATTTATTCTTTTGGTAGGTGGATCATAAATTTATGACCGCATTTGGGACACTTCAGTATGATCTTACTGCTTGTCCTTCCGACGTGATCGGGTTTCAATGCGATCACCGTTGCTCGCTCTCCGGCTGGTTTGTCGCAGAGCCGACCTTTCTTGCATGAGGGACATCTTACAAAATCGCTCTTGATGTCGCTCGACTCATATATCTGCTCGATAATAAGCATTCCGATCACTTCCTTTGTTTTGAATTTGAGGATAATTGTTCGACCTTTCCCGATAAAACAGACCTTGTTTTTCGCAGATCCACCTCGCACTTTTTCCTCTTTGTGATAAAAAGTCAGCGATATCAGTATAATTCGATTATTTCCTCGCCTTTATTATACATATAATGCACCGTGAAATTTATTAGATTATGTCCTCGGAAATGACATTTTTTTCGACTTTTCCATGATATAATCAAGTAGGTGCTTTTTGCGTTCAGTAAAAACTGAACACTATGGGTAAAAAAAGCCGTTTTATCGGCTTT
The DNA here is from genome assembly GCA_949299455.1 of uncultured Oscillospiraceae bacterium. Classification (GTDB taxonomy): domain Bacteria; phylum Bacillota; class Clostridia; order Oscillospirales; family Ruminococcaceae; genus Paludihabitans. The sequence goes on along the minus strand of CASGAN010000028.1, from coordinate 2,069 downwards.
ATATCAGATGGTGATTGCGCAGTCGGATTTCCATTGCCTGTTTTGATACACCGAATTGCGTTGCCAACTGCAAAACACGATCATCACCCGATAAGCGATAAAACGCCTTTTTAACTTGGCACATGGGAAGCAGTAATGCGCTTCCAAGCATATCTGCCTGCCGTTCTATATACTTGTCCGCGTCGGAGCTTTTCGAGATACTCTTTGCCATAGCTGCGGTATCACCGGTTCCTGAATAGAGTTCTTGGTGGATCAGCCAATGAGCAAGCTCATGAGCTGCGGTGAAACGAAGTCGTCCTTGTGTTCTGCACCGGAGCAGACTGGCATCCAAGATAATAGTGCCTCGCTCTACAAAGATCAGCTCATACCGCTTTTCGTCCATATTGTAGATGGGAACGTAGTCATCATCGAATACGGTTTCTCCGAGGATTCTGCCATTCTTGCGGATATATTGAAACTCCAACGACAAGTCCATACTTTCGATGATATCCTCAATGGGAACAGATTTTGCTTCATAGCCAAGTATGAGGCTGGCATCGTAGTTCTTCAGCGTGTTCCTGGCTATGGCTTCAATCAGCTCCGGTCTGATATATTTAACTTCGGTCATTATTTGCCCTCCTGAATCTTCCTCCTGCGTTCCTCTAAATGGGCAATGAACTCTTGCCATTCCTCATCGGTGGCATCCACATCCTTTGCCGTTCGCAGTGCAACTCGGACTATGTCCTTGTCCATTATGTATTCCGGCAGATCTTGCGATACCGTCACGTTGCTCTTGGCTTTGGCAGCAAGGTCATAAAGCATTGCGGTGTCGGTATCGTTCAGAAGGAGTAATCTTGCCATAGTAGAAACGACTTCGTCTTTCGGGGCGGGCATACGGTCGTTTTCAAGGTTCGAGAGGTAAACCGGCGATATTCCAATCTGATCTGCAAATTTTCTCAGAGAGATATCTCTCTGCTGTCTTTTTTCTTTAATGAATGTTCCAAAAGTATGACTGATCTTCATGGAGACACTCCTTTCCTTTATCATAAACTCGGTTAAAACAGGGAGCTGTATGAGTCGGATCAGCCCTGTTGATCAGGATATGGCTGATTTCATGCGCTAATGTAAATCGACGCCGGCTGCTTTCGCATGGGTATCGCAAGAAGCTGTCAAGGACAATTGTTTCTTTTGGAAATATGATTCTCTGTTTTTGCCCGTTGCGAAAAACAGTCAATGCACTCTTTCCGTCCGAAGTGAAGCCGATCTTGTCCTGATCGCTTTCAGCAAATTTTTCATACCGGACAGTCAGCCCAAGATATGCCGCAACAGCGTCAATATCTATCCGCTTCGGTGGAGGCTTCCCGCAGGCCACATGAACCAGTCCTTCCGCTATTTGTTCAATTTCTCTGTTGGATACATATACCTGCATCTTAATCCCTCCTTCATTCAATGTGCTTACAGTGTTTTAATGACATTTTGAGCAACGCCCTGTATAGTGCAGTCCTGAACATAGATATCTTTCATCTTGCTGTTTTCAGGATGCAGCCGGATACACCGGTGTTTTTTATCGCTGTAAAACCTCTTTAGTGTGGTTTCGTTGTCTACCAGCGCAACGACAATATCTCCTTCTTCTGCGGTATTTTGCTTCCGAACTACCACAAGGTCGCCGGGTTCAATACCTGCCTCAATCATAGAGTATCCGCTTGCCCGCAGAAGAAAAAAATCACCCTGTCCGAACAGTGCCACAGGCAAAGGCACATATTCTTCAAAGTTTTCTTCAGCGTATTCCGGCAGACCGCAGGACACATTGCCGAGTATCGGGACACGGTTGAGTTCAGCGCTTGCTTGGATTGTATCGTTGATTACAATTTCCCGTTTACTGCGTGTTAGGATCCCCCGGTCTTCCATTTCAGAAAGGTATTTATACACATTGCTTTTTACCGTGCCGACGGCTTCTGCAATCTGTGCCATTGTAGGTGTCCTGTGATATGTAAACTGAAATTCTAAAATATATTCTTTGATATTCTGAATGCGTTCCTCACTTTTTGCCATGATTCTGTCATCCTTTCATGCAGAGAACTTTTTGTTCT
>CASGAN010000027.1 GCA_949299455.1 uncultured Oscillospiraceae bacterium | reverse complement strand
GATGTCAGACCGTACCAACGTGACGTGACACGTGCCGCTAATAATATAGGGCTTTGCCCGCATATGAAATACCCCCGGCTTTGCCGGGGGATTTTTATTAATCCAGAGAAACACGACAGATTTTGGGTATTTCGCTTATTGCAAAAAGGAAACGGCAAAAATACTGTGTGTTTTGTACAGAATTTTAGTTGCAAGAAATGAAACAATATGATATAATAATTTACAACAGAATCTCTGTGCTTTTTTCAGTATGGTCTTTGAAAGGGATGGCATCATGGCAGAAAAACTACTCTCAGTGGAATCACCTGCAATTCTTTCGGCGGTATTTGGCGCGTACGATGAACACGTGCATCAGCTTGAGCAGGCATTTCATGTGCAGATTATCAGCCGTGATACACAGCTCAAAATTACGGGTGAGCCGGATTCAATCAATCAGGCCTGCCGAGCGCTTGATGCGCTGTTTGAGATGGCACGCGGCGGCGAGGCGATCACCGATCAGGCGGTGCGGTATCTCGTGTCATTGACCGATGAATCTCAGGTGGAGCGTGCGAAGCATCTCTCCGACAGCTGCATTTGTGTGACGGCAAACGGCAAACCGATTCGTCCGAAAACGCTCGGTCAGAAAAAGTATATTGAAAGCATTCAGAACAACACAATCGTTTTGGGTGTTGGCCCTGCGGGCACCGGCAAAACATATTTGGCGGTTGCAATGGCAGTGCGTGCGTTCCGTGCGCAGGAGGTCAGCCGCATCATTCTCACCCGTCCGGCAGTTGAGGCAGGCGAAAAGCTTGGCTTTTTGCCCGGTGATTTGCAGATGAAGGTCGATCCGTATCTGCGTCCGCTGTACGACGCGCTGTTTGATATGTTCGGCGCGGAAGCATTCGCAAGACAGCAGGAGCGCGGTGTGATTGAGGTGGCGCCGCTTGCTTATATGCGCGGCCGTACGCTTGACGATTCGTTTATTATTCTTGATGAAGCACAGAATACAACGCGCGAACAGATGAAAATGTTTTTGACGCGTCTTGGAGCAAACTCCAAAGCAGTGATCACAGGCGATGTGACACAGATCGACCTTCCTGATGCGCGGAAATCGGGTTTGATTGACGCCATGAAGGTGCTTGCACATGTCGACGATATCGACACGGTGCTCTTTAATGACAAGGATGTCGTCCGGAATCGGATTGTACAGGAAATTATCAAAGCGTATGCAAAATTTGAGAAAAAAGGAGAACGATGAACCATGGATAAGCTCAAGGTACTGATTAGCAACAGACAGAAGGAAGTGAAAATCCCCTCCGGAATCCGCTTGCTGATCCGCCGCTGCTGCCACGCAGTGCTGGTATCGGAAGGCTTTGAGGGCAGCGCAGAGGTCAGCGTTTCGTTCATTTCAAATCATGAAATCAAACAGCTCAACGAACAGTATCGTCATAAAGATGCTGTGACCGATGTACTGTCATTTCCGCTCGGCGAAAACGGCGAGTGGGATAAAAACGAGGAAACCGGTGCATATATGCTTGGCGATATCGTGATTTCAGCGCAGAAAGCCTTTGAACAGGCGAATATGTATGGCCATACCATTCAGCGTGAAATTGGCTTCCTGACCGTGCATTCAATGTTCCACCTGTTGGGTTACGACCATGAGGACGGCGGTTTGGCTGCACGTCAGATGCGTGAAAAAGAAGAAAATGTGCTGCAGCTGCTCGGTCTTTCAAGAACCGGAAGCTATATTGTATAATCGATGAACTCATTTATTAGATTTTTGCGCGGCTTTTTATATGCTGCGCACGGAATCGGTTCATGTATCAAACGGGAACGGAATATGCGCGTGCATCTTTGTGCGGTTTTGCTGGTGCTTTATTTCTGCCTGTTTTTTAAGCCAAGCCGGATGGAGTTTGTAATTCTGCTGCTGTGCTTTGGATTGGTGATCGGTGCAGAAGCAGCGAATACGGCGGTGGAATCGCTCGCAGACCGGCTTCATCCGGATATCCATCCTGCCATTCGTTTGGCAAAAGATGCAGCGGCAGGTGCCGTTTTGATTGCAGCGATTACAAGTGTGCTGGTCGGACTATGTTTATTTGTATGGACTGATCGGTTTTTGCCTGCGCTTTATTCGATGATGACGATGCCGACCGGATGGATCGGACTTTTATGTTTGATGCTGTTATCCGTGATCGTCGTGTTTGTTATCCCAATTCCGCAAAACGAAATGAAACAAGAGAACAGAGGAACAAATGGAACAGAATAATCAGTCAAAATCAGCGTTTGTCGCGATTGTCGGCAAACCGAATGTCGGAAAATCATCGCTTTTGAATCTTTTGCTGGGTGAGAAAATCGCGATTGTCACAAGCAAGCCGCAGACCACTCGTACACGGATTATGGGTGTGCTGACAAACGGACCGGTGCAGTTTGTATTTTTGGATACGCCCGGTTTTCATAAGGCGAAAACAAAGCTTTCTACCACCATGCGCCGCGTCGTGACCACTTCGATCAAGGACGTGGACATTGTCATGCTTGTCGTGGAACCGCGCGGTGCGCTGACCGAGTCGGAGCTGTCGCTCATTGAAAATATCAAAGCCGCAAAGATTCCGGCGATTCTTGTGATTAACAAGACCGATTTGTATGCGGATAAATCGGTGGTTGCCGAGCGGATTGCGGAGCTTACTGCACTGTATCCGTTTGATGCGGTCATTCCGCTGAGCGTTGCGGAGAAAAAAGGGACGGACGCGCTGCTTTGTGAACTTACGAATTACGCAGAGGAAGGCGAGCATTATTTTCCGGACGATACGCTCACCGATCAGCCGGAGCGCGTGATTGCGGCGGAGATTATCCGTGAAAAGCTGCTTTTATTTATGCAGCAGGAAATTCCGCACGGTACGGCTGTGATTATCGAGAAAATGCGTGAACGCGAGGATCGTCCGATTCTCGATATTGAAGCGACGATTTATTGTGAAAAAGCAAGCCATAAAGGAATGATTATCGGCAAGGGCGGCCAGTCGTTAAAGCGGATTGCTTCTGCGGCAAGAGCTGATCTCGAATCGTTCCTTGATACGAAGGTCAATCTCCAGTGCTGGGTGAAGGTACGGGAGGATTGGCGCAATCAGGAAAGTATGATCCGCAATTTTGGGCTGTCGGATGATTCGTAACAATCATTTCCATGAATGAATGCTCCTCCGGTGCAAAAAGTAATCATAATCCGCAAAAACGGATCTATGATTTTTGTCCGGAGGTGTTTTCGTGCAGACGGAAAAAGAAACGATGCTTTGGAAGCGCTTTGAACAAAGCGGAAAGATTGACGACTATCTGTTGTATGCGCGGTGCGTACACGGCGATTTAACGGGAATGATAAGCGATGCAGAAAAAAACAAAGGGAATGATTTTAAAGGAGCGGGGTATCGGGGAAAATGACCGGATTCTCACGGTATTGACGGCTGACCGCGGATTGATTGAAGTCTGCGCAAGACGCAGCCGTTCGCCGAAAAGTCCGCTGACCGGTGCGACTCAAGTTTTGTGCTACAGCGAGTTTTGTCTGTTTCAGGGCAAATCGTATGAAACGGTGGACAGCGCGGAAATTATTGAATCGTTTTATGATTTGCGGCTCGATGTGGTAAAGCTGTCGCTCGCGGGCTATTTTGTGCAGCTCTGTGCGTTTTTATCCCCCACAGAGGAAAACTGCGCCGAGGTACTGCGGCTGCTGTTAAACACCTGCTATTTTTTGGAGAAGGAAACGTATCCGATTGCGCACTTAAAGCCGGTGTTTGAACTGCGGATTCTCTCTTTGAGCGGGTTTATGCCGAATGTCGTGGCGTGTGACCGGTGTGCGGCGTATGAATCGAACGAAATGGTCTTTCTGCCGCTTTACGGGCGTTTGATGTGCAAGGAATGCTATGAAATGTCCGAATATGCGTCGCCCGATACGATGTGTGTGCATCTGCATCCGGCGGTGCTTGCAGCGGTGCGGCATATTGTGTTTTCTCCCTTTGAGAAACTGTTTTCATTCCAGATTCCCGCACCATGCAGCCGGCAGCTTTACGATTTAGCGGAAGTCTATACACAGATGCACACCGAAACAGAGCTCAAATCCTGGACGATTTTTAATACATTATTTGACAGAGGTAACATATGATTAACGAAAAATATTGCCGGGTGCTGGAACTTGACAAAATCCTCACCCGACTTTCTGAACTGACTTGCTGTGAAACGGCGCGTCAGCGCGCGCTGTCGCTAAAACCGAATGACAATCTTTCGATTGTAAAGGATGAAACAGCAAAGACAAACGACGCATTTTTGCTATCGGCGCATTTCGGCACGCCTGTGTTCACAAAAATGGATGACCCATCCGAGCATTTAAAGCTTGCGCAGGTGGGCGGCATTTTAACACCGCGCGCGATTTTGAATATCGCGGCCGTCTTAAAACAGGCGCGTACACTGCTTGAATGGTATGAGCAGTGCGCCAATGTGCAGAATACATTAAAGCCGGTGTTTTCCATGCTTATGGCAAACCGCCCGCTTGAAAAACGGATTGCGTCCGTGTTTATTTCCGAGGAAGAAGTAAGCGACACGGCGAGCGATACGCTCATGTCCATCCGGCGCAAAATCCGTTCGGCAGGCAGCCGGATTCGTGAAACACTCGATAAAATGATCCGCTCATCGACGTATCAAAAGGCATTGCAGGAAAATCTCGTCACGATGCGTGACGGCCGGTATGTACTTCCGGTCAAGGCGGAATACAAGAGCACCGTGAGCGGTTTGGTGCATGACACCTCATCTTCGGGTGCAACGCTGTTCATTGAGCCGATGGCAGTTGTCGAGGCGAACAATGAAATCCGTGTGCTGCAATCACAGGAGAAAGCCGAGATCGAGCGCATTTTGGCGGAGCTTTCCGCGCTGTGCGGCGAGCAGGCGGATGTGATCGCGTCCGACTTTGAAACAGTGATTGCGCTCAATCTCTATTTTGCAAAGGCGCGCCTTGCTGAGCAGATGAATGCTGTGCTTCCGCGGATTACTGAGGATGGGCAGATCGTGTTAAACCGCGCGCGCCATCCGCTGATTGCGAAAGAAAAGGTCGTGCCGATCACGCTTTCGCTCGGACAGTCGTATCGGTCGCTCGTTGTCACCGGTCCGAATACCGGCGGTAAAACGGTTACGCTTAAAACGATCGGACTACTCACACTCATGACGATGTGCGGTCTGCTTGTTCCTGTTTCCGATCACAGTACGATTTCGATTTTCAAGAAAATCCTCGTCGATATCGGCGACGAACAGAGCATCGCGCAGAACCTGTCTACCTTCTCGGCGCACATGACGAATATCGTGTCGATCTTAAACGAAGCCGACTCACACAGTTTGGTGCTGGTCGACGAACTCGGCTCCGGAACCGATCCGGTTGAGGGTGCGGCACTTGCACAGTCGATTTTGACGGAATTATTCCAAAAAGGTGCCATTGTTGCGGCAACGACACACTATGCGGAATTAAAGGTTTACGCGCTCGAAACAGAGGGCGTTGAAAACGCATCGTGCGAGTTTGACGTAAAGACGCTGCAGCCGACGTACCGGCTGATGATCGGTACACCCGGACGGTCGAATGCGTTTGAGATTTCGCGCCGGCTCGGTATCAGTGAGTCGGTTCTTTCGCGTGCATCCTCGCTTGTGGAGAGCGACAAAAAGAGCTTTGAGGATGTCATTGATCGGCTCGAATCGTCGCGGCAGGAAAATGAGGAGAAAAACCGCGAGTTAACAGCACAGATCAAAGCGCTCAAAGAGGAGCGGGAGTCGCTGCGCACGGCAAACCATGACGCGATCATTCAAAAAGAGCAGATCATCGAGCAGGCACGCAAAGAAGCGAGCCGGATTGTGGATGCAGTGAAGCTTGACGCGAATCTTATTATGGATGAACTCCAGAAACTTCGTCGTGAAAAGGAGAAAGAGGACTTCATCCGGCGAACCGGCGAGGCAAAATCACAGCTGCGCGGAAAGCTCGATAAGCTCTCTGACCAGGCAAATCCGGTTGTGAAGCGTTCGAATGAAGGATATGTGCTGCCGCGTCCGCTCAAAAAGGGCGATACGGTGCTGATTGTGGATATCGACAAGACGGCGACAGTATTAGAGCTGCCGGATAAATCGGGCAATGTGCTCGTACAGGCGGGTATTATGAAAACGCGCGTACCGGTGTCGAATCTGCGGCTTGACGAAAAAGCGAAAAAGCCGAAGCTCAACGGCGCGTCGATCCGCACGATTTCGTCCAATAAAGGAGCGAAAACGGCACGCGGTATGATGGAGCTTGACTTGCGCGGACAGACGGTCGAGGAGGCGCTCATGGAGCTTGATATGTTTGTAAGCCGCAGTCTGCTTTCGCATATTGAGCAGGTGACGATCATTCACGGAAAGGGAACCGGCGCACTGCGCAGCGCTGTTCATGATTACCTAAAACACTGCAAGCAGGTCAAAACGTTCCGCCTCGGCGTATACGGTGAGGGCGAAACAGGTGTCACCATCGTGACTTTTAAATAAAAATGAAAAACGGCACACCGAAAGAATCGGTTGTGCCGTTTTTTGTATGAAGAAAACCACTCGCTGGGCGAGTGCTTCAAAAGAAGGCTTATGCAGATGTCAATATAGAACTTTATTTACGTATGAAATCTTCAGGATTTTTTGAAAGATTTTTCTTAACGGGAGAAAGAGGTTACGTATCGCTTTAAAAAGAGTGCACCGATGAGATCCGCAATCACCCATCCAATCGGGATGGCCCACCAAATGCCAACCACGCCGATTTGAGGAATCGGAGACAACACATATGCCAGCAGAACGCGCAAACCAAGTGAAACGACCGTGAGCACAACCGAGATTCCCGGCTTTCCAAGTCCGCGGTACAAACCGTAAAACAAAAACAGAAACCCGATCGCAAAGTAAAATGAGCCTTCCACATAGAGATACGTTACGCCGGTTTGGATGATCTGCGTTTCACTGGGATCAATGAAAATTGTCATGAGCGGAGCGGCAAAGAGGATCACTGCTGCCGAAATCACAATACAGAACAAAAAGGAGATAAGAAACCCTGTGCGGATGCCTTGCTTGATGCGGGCAGCTTCGCCGGCGCCTTTGTTTTGTGCGATAAATGTGGAAAACGCATTGCCGAAGTCCTGCACCGGCATATAAGCAAAGGAATCGATTTTCACCGCAGCGGCAAACGCTGCCATGACCGAAACACCGAATCGGTTGACAACGCCCTGTACGAGCAAAATGCCGAAATTCATGACCGATTGCTGTACACAGGTGAGAAGTGAAAAATTGATAATTCTCGCAAACAGTGCGCGGTCAAAGTGGCAGTGACGGCGGTGCGGAATCAGATGGGGTGCTTTTTTGATGCAGTAAATAGTCATTCCAACAGCAGATACAAATTGTGCGATGATGGTGGCGATTGCCGCGCCGGCAACACCCGTCTGCATTGGAAATACAAACAGCCAGTCGAGGAAAACGTTTAACACGGCACACACCCCTAAGAAAATCAGCGGCATCAGTGAATTTCCGATGGCACGCAGCAGGGATGCGAAAAAATTGTAGAAAAAGGTTGCCGGAAGACCTAAAAAGATAAAAAACAGGTACGCCTGCGTCATGGGACGAATTTTCTGCGGAATATCGAGAAAAGAAAGCATCTGCGGCAAAAACAAAAGTGAGAGCAGGGTGATGAAAGCAGTCAGAATACTGATGAGTACGAATGATAAAAATACGGATGTTTTCAGTTCATCCTGCTTTTTGGCACCGAACAGCATCGAAAATAGAATCCCGCTGCCCATGCACAAACCGAGAATCACGGAAGTGAGAAATACCATCACTGCATAAGAAGTACCGACTGCAGCGAGTGCATCTGCGCCGAGCTTGCTGACAATCAGTGTATCGGTGATATTATAGCACTGCTGCAGGAGATTTCCTGCGATTAACGGCAAGGAAAAGCGCAGCATCGCACCAGCGACAGACCCTTTGGTAAAATCAATCTGCATGGAATTCCTCCTTGTTTTGATTTCCGGTTGTACGCCGCAGCTTTGCCGGAGACGTGTCAAAATAGTTGTAAAAACAGGTGTAAAAATGACTCAGGTTATGAAAGCCGCACAGCTCACAGATATCGACAATCGAAAGATCGGTGGTTGTCAGCAGTTCGTGTGCATGGTGAAGCCGAAGCTCATTGATATATCGGGTGGGCGTGGTGCCGAGATGACGCCGAAACTCCCGATTGATGTATTCCTGTGAATAATTTGCAATCTGGATAAGCCGGGAAAGTCCCTGTACAAAGTTTTCGGGCTTGGCCATTTCGTCCAATACATGCAAAAGCCAATCGGGCGGACGCGTGTCACTGTCTCGATTATCTGCGGTCAAAAAATAATACATTGCCTCTGCGCTGATCCTTCGGTAGAGTGCCGTCCGCTGTTCGCTTTCTTTCATGGTTAAAAGCTGTTCCATCGGTTCTTCCAGCCGATGCGTCTGCGCATCGGTTAAGATCACATGCTTTGAAAGCGGTAACGCATCCAGTGCATGCACTTCCTGCTCGCCGTAAAACGCACACAGACGGTCATAATCCGCTTGCGGCAGTCCGGAGTTATAAAACGAAAAGTCCTGCGATTTATAGTAATCATAACAATGTTCGTCGTCGGGACGGACAAATACGAGCGATCCGCGGGACACGATCTGATACGAGCCGTTCACCAGGTGGAGCGCACGTCCCTTTGTCACAAGGAAAAATTCATGGAAATCATGACAGTGAAGCGGAAAGGTTTCTTCAATGCTGTTTTGTTTTAATACAAGCATCCGTACCGCATCCGGACGTTTTTTTGTTGTCAGCCGGATCATTTGGTTCCCCCCTCTTTTTATGTTCGATCATCAAAATACAATATCAATATACCATAAAAACACGTCAATGGTACAGTAGATTTTAAAAAAATTTTTTCGTATGATAAAGGCAAGAGGAACGTGTGCAGGATATGCACACAATTATCGGAGGAATCAATATGTTTTACAATGCAAAACAGGACCTTGACTACGCACTGGCGTTTACACGCACCTATCAGAGCGAGCCGGACAAAGCGCTCAGAGAAGTAAAATGCTTGGCGCTTCAGGTTCCGTATGTGCTGGAACCGATCGGCGATGAGGACTTGATCGTCGGATATATGAAACACGGATTTGTCGGTTTTTCCCCGCAGTATGGCGGCAGCTATACCTATTACTACTGGGATGACCGTGTGAAGGAAGCGCTTGACAGCATTCGTGATACGGTGGATGAATCGTACATCGAACAAATCGAACAGATGCGTGCATTCTGGAAGAAAGAAAACACCGAAGCGAAAGTCCGCGCACGGTTTTATGAGAAGTATCACAAGCAGATTGCTGTCGGCCGCTATTATTACGCCGTGTGCCGTGTGGCAGGAATGAACGTCGATTTAAAACTGCTTGTTACAGAGGGCTTGCCGGGACTGCGCAGACGGAGTGCATCGTTTCGTGCAGAAAACGGCGACAGCACCTTTTATGATGCACTCGAGATGTCGCTTGATGTGATTGCGGATGCGTGTGCAATGTACCGCGACAGTGCAGAACAGATGCTCTGTGACCCGACACTTTGCGAGCGCCGGATGTACGAACTCACGCAAATTCGCAACAACTTTGCGTGGATTAAAGACAATGCACCGCGGACATTCAAAGAAGCATTGCAGCTCATCTGGATCTATGCAGTGTGCTCTGATCTCATGAACTTCGGCCGTTTGGATGAAACGCTCGGTTCGTTTTATGCAAACGACGTGAGAGAAAACCGGATTGATGAAGAAGAGGCAATTCGCTGGCTCTCGTCGTTCTACAAAGCGATTATCCGCGTGAGCAAGGTACATGACAGCCGCATCATCATCGGCGGCAAAGGACGCACCAATCCGGAAGAAGCCGATAAACTGGCGCTGCTGTTTATCGAAACATCCAAGCGGGTGATCGACGTTGTGCCGCAGCTGACACTGCGCTATTATACTGGAATGAACGAAGAACTCATGGATAAAACGCTTGAAAATATCGCGGCAGGTGCGGTGTATCCGATCGTGTACAGTGATGAAACTGTCGTTCCGAGTGTCATGAAATCGTATGGCATCAGCGAAGAAGAGGCGGCGAAACACTGGGTTCCGCTCGGATGCGGTGAGTATATCATGGAGGGATGCGGTGCGGCAACGCCGAACACCGGTGTGACATTGGCACAGGCACTTGATGTGGTATTGCATCGCGGTTATGATTCGTTTACCAATACGCTGCAGGCAGAAAATATGAAAGATGTGTCGGAATACGAGACGTTTGAAGATCTGTTTTCGGCATATTCCGAGATGATGCGTGTTCCGTGTGAGGAAATGGCATATCATGAGCAGTTAAACTATCAGGTTGCCGGCGAAGAATCGGAATATCTGTACTTGAGCTTGCTTACCCATGACTGCATGGAAAAAGGAAAAGGCATTTTCTCGGGCGGATGCCGGTACTTGTGTGCAACGAGCGAAATTTTCGGTTTGATTACCTGTGCGGACAGCCTTACGGCAATCAAACACTGTGTATACGATCAAAAACTGTTTACCTTGACAGAGCTTGTCCGGATGCTTGATGCGAATTTCGTCGGGTATGAGAAAGAACGTCAGGCACTCTTAAACGCGCCGAAATACGGCAATGACGATGATGAAGCGGATGAGATTGCGGTTCGTGTGCTCAATAATATCTCCGATCTGCACACAGAAGGCGGCAAACAGACGAATCTTTATCGGTATCACATTGTGAGCGTGAACAACTCCGGTTCGGCAGAACGCGGAAAAATCACCTCAGCGACACCGTGCGGCAGAAAATCAGGTGAACCGCTGTCGAACGGCAACAGTCCGTCGATCGGCGGGGACAAGAACGGATTGACGGCAACGCTCAATTCAATGCGGAAGTTTGATGCTTCCAAACATGTTGGCGTTGTCCACAATATCCGTTTCAACAAGGACTTGCTCAAAAACCAGTTTGATAAAATCAAAATGCTGCTCGAAATCTTTTATGAAAACAACGGCGTTCAGACAAACTTGTCCTCCATCGGCAAGGATGATCTCGAGCAGGCGATGATCCACCCGGAGAAATATCAGAACCTGATTGTCCGTATCGGTGGTTTCAGCGCACGGTTTGTGGAATTAAGTCCGATCGTACAGCATGAGATTTTACTGCGTACAACGATCGAGGAGTGCTGAACATGCAGGGAACTGTGTTTAATATTCAGCGTTTTTCGCTGCATGACGGACCGGGCATCCGTACAACCGTCTTTTTGAAAGGATGCAACCTTTCGTGCGCATGGTGTCACAATCCGGAGTCGTTTTCATGTGAACCGCAGCTTGAGGTAGACACAGTCAAATGCACTTCTTGCGGCGCATGCGCGGCAGTATGTCCTGCGCATGTGCATGAAATCGACAGCGAAACAGGCGAGCACCGCTTTTCGTTTGAGAAATGTACCTCATGCGGTGCGTGTGTGAAAGCATGTCCGGCGAATGCCATTCAGACGATCGGTGAAAAAATGACGCCGGAGGAAGTGATGGAGGTTGTGCGCAAGGATTTGCCGTATTACGGGCGTTCGGGCGGCGGCATCACGGTTTCCGGCGGAGAAGCGACAATGCAGTTTGACTTTCTGTGCGAACTGTTAACGCTGTGCAAGCAAGAGGGGATTCACACCTGTGTGGAAACAAACGGTGTGCTGTCGAACGAACGGCTCGCTGCATTGTGTGAACTGGTTGATCTGTTTTTGGTCGATTTCAAGCACTATGACACAAAACAGCATCAGTACTATACCGGTACGCCGAATGAACCGGTGTATGAAAGTCTTTCGCTTTTGCGTGAGAAACAAAAACCGGTGCTTCTGCGCTGTCCGATCATTCCGGGTGTCAATGACTGCGATGCACATTTTGCGGCAATTCGTGAAATTAAGCAGACACATCCGAACCTCATTGGTGCAGAGGTTATGCCGTATCATGATATCGGTGCGGTGAAATGGAAAAACATCGGCAAAAGCTATCTGATGCGGGATGTCGTTGTTCCGACCAAAGCGCAGGCAGACGCTTGGCGCAAAGAAATTGAATAAACGTTTATAAAGATAGAGAAGAGAGAGGATCAAAGAAGCCGCGGAATGATTTCCGCGGCTTCTTTGCAAAGAGAATGATTGCGCTTTACAAAAAGACTTGCTATGATGAAGCAAAGAAAGGGGATTTTTTGATGAAACAAAATACAGCGCAGTGGCTTGGAAACGACGGATTTTTGCTGTCGGACGGGGAAACGATCATTTTAACCGATCCGGATTTGTTCAACGCGGAGCGGATCTGGCAGGTTTCGGACGAAACACTGTCACGCTGCTTATCAGCAGATTTCATCTGCTATACACATGCGCACGAGGATCATTTCAGTACGCAAACAGCGCAATGGCTTCTAAACAACAGCAGATGCCGGTTTGTGATTCCGAAAAGCTGTCAAACGAAGGCGGAGCAGATTGAAGGAATGTGCGAGTGCGCCGTATTTGTACAGCCGGGACAGCACGGACAAATCGGAACGATCGGATATGAAACGGTTCGTGCGGTGCATGGACATAAGCAGGGGACGGTCTACAGCGGTGCAGATCTGCGGGATTGCGGCTATGTGTTTTTGATGAACGGAAAGAGGATCTATCAGCCGGGGGATACACTGTTGCTTGAGGAGCATATGGAGATGGCACCGGTTGATGTGCTGTTTGTGTCACCAACAGAGCACAACACGCATGTGGAACATTCACTGCAGCTGATCGAATGGCTTTCCCCAAAAACGATCGTGTGCCAGCACTTTGGCACATACGAGGAGCCGCCGATTAATTTTTTCTGGGCGCACGGATATGTAAAAGAACTTCGGGATGCGCTGCCGCAGCAGCAAAAAGAGAGTTGTATCATTCCGGCACCCGAAGAAATGTACTTGATATAACAAAAAACAGGGTGGACAAGAATTGTCCGCCCTGTTTTTTTATGTGAGAGAGAAATGAAAAGGAAAACGCGTGAGGGATTTATGCGGCGCTGCTTTCAGCAGATTCCTGTCCGGACTTGCTCGGTGTCTGTTCCTGAAGGGTCACCGTTGCAGTACCGATTTTTCCGCTTCTTGAGATGGTAAGTTTGACTTGATCGCCGACATTTAATGTGCTGAGCACAGCGGTGAGGTCTGCGGTCTCCATGACTTCGGTATCGTTGATCGTCACGATGCGGTCGCCTGCCTGCAGTCCTGCTTTTTCGGCAGCAGAGCCCTCGTTTACACTCAGAATATACACGCCGATGTTATCGACACGGTACATCAGCGCAGTCTGTGCATCGTCAATCTGTACTACACTGATACCAAGCGATGCACGGCCGGAAACGTAACCGTTTTTCATGAGTTCATCTGCGACCTTTTTGGCCGTGTTGGATGGGATTGCAAAGCCGATGCCTTCCACATCCTCGCCGCTCGATTTTGCATTGATAACGCCGACCAGTTCACCTTTGGCGTTGAACAAGCCGCCGCCGGAGTTACCCGGGTTTACGGCTGCATCAATCTGCAAAAGGTTCATGACCTGACCACCGATGGTGATTTCACGGTCAAGCGCACTGATGATTCCGCTTGTGACCGATCCGCCCAGCTGGCCGAGCGGGTTGCCGATAACGATTGCCTGCTCCCCTACTTTTAAATCATCGGAATCACCGAATACCGCCGGTGTGAGGCCGTTTGCTTCAATTTTAATGACAGCCAAATCGGTCTGTACATCGGTTCCGACAAGTTTTGCTTCATGTTTTGTTCCGTCACGGAGTGTAACCGTAATTTTACTGGAATCCTCTATCACGTGGTTATTTGTGACGATGTAGCCATCGGCAGTGATGATGACGCCGCTGCCTGCACCGGTCAGAATTTGCTGTTGAAAGAAGTTTCCGGTTGTGACGCTTTCGGTTGTGATTTCAACAACACTGTTTGCTGTTGCGTCTGCAACATCTGTGACAGAAGTCGGTGCTGTGGTGGAATCGTCTGATGTATTCAAGGAACTTCCGTTTGTGCCGGAGGATTCCTCCTGCTGATTAGAAGTCAGACCGCCAAGCCATTTGCTGTTGAGCAATATGGTTCCGGCGGCGCTTCCTGCAAGGCCAAGGAGAAAACATCCTACGAGCAGCAATGCAATCAGTCCGCCTTTTCCATGTTTCTTTTTCGGCGGTTCTGCCATTCCCCACTGCGGCGCTGTCGGTTCCTGCTGCCAAGTGCCATAGCTTGTGTCTGGTGCCGAGTAAAACGGCTGTCCGTCTTGGGTGTATCCATTTGGTGCGGCTGTGTTCATATCCGGATGAGTCTGTGCATAAGCATCGGTGGTTTCTGCAGCGTTTGCTGTCCATGCGGTGGTATCCGGATGTGAACCAGCGGTTGTTTCTTCCGGTTCGTTTGGTTTATATCCAAATTGATTGTTCTCTTCAAAGGTCATTGTTGATACCCTCCTTAACTTTTGATGTGCTTAGTTTACCATCGTTATTTTACGATTATGTATTGATTTCGTGCGCGCATCGTGAAACAACTGTGCCGTCATCGTGAAACAAATGTAAACAGTTTTTTATCAAAAAGTCGTTTACCGATGCAGAAATTCATGTTATGATAAGGAAAAAAGCAGAGAGAAGGGCTTTTATCTATGGTTATGACCATCACACTGAATCCATCGCTTGACTATGTGGCGGAAACGGTCGGAAAGGCAACCGGTTCGGTGATTCGGACGCAGCATGAAACGATTTATCCCGGCGGAAAGGGAATCAATGTGTCGCTTGTTTTAAAACAGTTCGGTATTTCGTCGAAAGCGCTTGGCTTTTGCGCCGGCTTCACTGGAAAAGAGCTTTGCCGGCTGTTAAACGAAGCCGGCTGCGATGAGGATATGATTGAACTGGCGAACGGGTTTACCAGAATCAATGTAAAGGTATCGGGTGCGTGTGAAACGGAATTAAACGGCAGCGGACCGCATATCAGTCCGGAAGCATTCTCAAAACTGCTTGAAAAGCTCTCCGATTTGCAGGCGGGAGATTTTGTCGTGCTTGCAGGCAGTGTACCCGCATCGCTTCCGTCAGATGCATATGAGCAGCTGCTTTGTGCGGCTGCTTCGCGTAAAGCGGAGGTGATTGTGGATGTATCGGGCGCATTGCTGATGCGTGCACTGACGTTTTCGCCGTTTCTTGTAAAGCCGAATCATCACGAACTGGGTGAACTGTTCGGTGTCACGATTCAGACGAGAGAAGAAGCTGCACATTATGCGAAAAAGCTTCAGGAAAACGGCGCGCGGAACGTTTTGGTGTCTATGGCAGAGCAGGGAGCCGTTTTGCTTACAGAGAACGGGGACACGTGTTTTACTGATGCACCGCAGGGAACGCTTGTCAATTCAGTCGGCGCAGGGGATTCCATGGTCGCCGGATTTTTGACAGGATGGCTTCGCACCAAATCGTTTGAGGATGCGCTACAGCTTGGCATTTGTACCGGATCTGCAACCGCTTTTTCGCCGTGGCTCGCAAAAAAAGAATCTGTCCTCTCTTTGCTTTGTGAAGCAGGAAAAATAGATTTTATGAACAAACTTTAAATTTTATCCAATTGATTCTTTTTTTGTTATGCAAGGACTTTCGGATTCTTGTTTTCTCGCACGTGATTCTTGCTTTTCTTTTGTTTCCGTGGTTTCCTACATTGACATTTGACTACACAAGCGTATAATGAAGGGTGAACAGAACAGTTTTTATATTGCAATCTTCTCTTTTTATATATCCATACCCAAACAAAAGGGCACCGCTTAAAAAGCGGTGCCCTTTTGTTTATTTGTTTTCACCAAATAAATGCTGTGCAATATCAACAGACTGTTTGGCGTCTTTTGAGTAGTAGTCAGCGCCGATTTTCTGCGCATATTCTTCTGTCAGTACGGCACCGCCAACCATGACAACGCAATCCGGTTTTTCCTGTTTTAACAGTGCAATGGTTTGTTCCATGCTTTGAAGCGTTGTGGTCATCAACGCACTTAATCCGACAAGCGGCACATCCATTTCGATTGCTGTTTTCACGATTCGTTCGGGTGCAACATCGCGGCCAAGATCAATGACCGTAAATCCATAGTTTTCAAGGAGTACTTTGACGATGTTTTTGCCGATGTCGTGGATATCACCTTTGACCGTCGCCAAAATGATTTTCCCCTTGCTCACCGAGGTGTTTCCCTGCGAAGCCATTGTTTCGCGGATGACACCGAACGAAGCCTGTGCCGCCTGTGCACATTGAATGAGCTGCGGCAAAAACAGTTTGCCGGTTTCAAACAATGCGCCGGCTTTATCGAGCGCAGGAATGAGCATGGTGTTGACGATCGTCATCGGATCTGTATCGGAAAGGAGTGTTTTGGTGAGCGAAGCAGCCTCCGTGCGAAGTCCATGGAATACAGCGTCATGGAGTGTATGTGTGGAGGAAGCGGCAGGTTCGGCTTTTTTCTGTGGTGTATCTGCGCCGTAATGCGCAACGAATTCATTTGCGTGCAGATCGTCGCAGGCGAGCATCGCATATGCGCGTACTGCGTCCATCATTTCGGTGTCGTTCGGATTCATAATGGGAAGATTTAATCCTGCACCCATTGCAAGCGTTAAAAACGTGCGGTTGACAAGCGGTCGGTTCGGCAGACCGAACGAAATGTTCGACACGCCCAATACCGCGTTGACGCCGAGTTGTTCGCGCACCATGCGTACCGCGCGGATGGTTTCCATTGCGGCTTCCTGTTCGGCGGATGCCGTCAATGTCAGACAGTCGATGCAGATATCACGGCGCGGAATGCCGTAAGAAAGCGCGCGGTCCACGATTTTTTTGGCAATCGCAAATCGTTCTTCCGCCGTTTTGCGGATACCGCCTGCATCCAGCGTCAAGCCAACGACTGCCGCACCGTATTGTTTGACAAGCGGAAGAACAGTGTCGAGAACTTCATCATCGCCGTTGACTGAGTTGACGATCGCTTTGCCGTTATAGACGCGCAGTGCACAAGCGATGGCTTCTTTGGAAGAAGAATCGATCTGAAGCGGTGCGTCGACAACGCTCTGAAGCGCCTTGACGACCGTGACCATCATTTCGGTTTCATCGATCTGCGGCAGTCCCACATTCACGTCGAGAATATCGGCGCCGGCTTCCACCTGGGAAAGTCCCTGCGACAGAATATAGTCGATTTCGCGGTTTAAAAGTGCTTCTTTGAACCGTTTTTTTCCGGTCGGATTGATGCGTTCACCGATCACACGTACGCGGTCAATCGGTACGGCTTTTGTCGCACTGCACACAAACAGCGCGTCTTTTTTTGCTTGACGTACCGGTTTGATGTTGGCGATTGCCTGTTTGACTGCGCGGATATATTCAGGCGTAGTGCCGCAGCAGCCGCCGATGAACGAAACGCCGTTTGAAGCAGCGGCTGCAATATCGACCGCAAACTGCAATGCGTCCACGTCGTATGCGCCGGTTTCCGGATCAGGCAGCCCGGCATTTGGTTTTAATATGGTTGGCAGATCGGTCACTTCGTGCATGGTTTGCACAAGCAGTCCGGCCTCTTTTGGTCCAAGTGAGCAGTTGATGCCGACAGCGTCTGCGCCCAGTGCGGTCATCGAGATGGCAGCCGAGCGAATATCCGTGCCGGTGAAGGTACGGCCGTCTGCTTCAAATGTCATGGTACAAAGAACCGGGAGCGTACTGTGCTCTTTTGCGGCGAGCAATGCGGCACGCATCTCATACAAATCGGTCATTGTTTCAATGACAATCAAATCAGCGCCGGCAGATACACCGGCTTTTACGACCTCAGCAAATACTTCATATGCATCTTCAAACGAAAGACTGCCGTTTGGCTCTAATAATTTGCCGGTGGGACCGATGTCGAGTGCACACAGCGCACCGTCTGCCGCCCGTTTTGCGATTGAGATGGAAGCAGACACAATCTGCTCGACGGAATATCCCGTTTTTTCGAGTTTTAACCGGTTTGCACCGAATGTATTGGCATAAAGAATCTCCGAACCGGCAGCGCGGTAAGCGCGGTGAATTTCTTCGATCCATTCAGGTGCGGTGATGCTGAGTGTTTCCATCACCGTTCCGGGTTTTACGCCTTTTTGCTGGAGCATGGTGCCCATTGCGCCGTCAAGCAGAATAAACGGCTGGTCAAACAGTGTTTTAACGTCCACAAAAGTCCCCCTTTTGACGAAATTGACAGTGATCTTTTAAATTGCAGGTTTCACACGAACGCTTGGCGTGAGAAACCGACGTTTTCGAAAGGCCGATGATTGCAGTCACCGATTTTCGCGGTGTCAGGATGGAAGAAGCAGTTGCACACAGACCGATTTTTCGCGGTGCATCCAAAAACGAAAGAAACTGCTCCTGAACAGTGATCGGCACGTCGCCGTATCCCGGTGAGTAGCGCATGGCGCGTTTCATATCCGGATATCGGCTTTGCAGCTCTTCTTCAAATAAGTCGCAGACAACTTCCACCGCCGCCGTTGCACAGCTGTCCAAAAACAGCGCGTTTGAAAGATCGGAAAGTTCGGCCTTTCGAATGAATGCGTCAGTTTGTGCAGACAGTGTGCAGGCAAGCAGTGCGGCCTGATCACAACCGTTTAAAAGTGCGGAAAGATCGTTTCCGGGAATCAAAAGCGCGTCGTCAAACAGACAGCCGTCCGGCGTCTGTGTCACACGGCAGACTTTTGATATCACACGCGGCCGGATGACCGAAGAAAGTGCCTGGATGCTGTCTGCCGCCATTTGCTCTGCGCGTTCATCGTGACCGTGACATCCGGCATAGCGCAGCACTTCAGACAGTGGGATGCGTGTACACACGCGCTCTGCTGTCATACGTTTGTCTGGCGCAGTGCGCCGATGCTTTCGCAGATTTTGCGTGCAATATACGGGTTGTTCATCGTGTATAAATGGATGCCGTCCACACCGTTTGCAATCAGATCGACGATCTGATCGACAGCGTAGGCAATGCCTGCATCGCGCAGTGCTTCCGGATTATGCTCATAGCGGTTGATCATCTTAACGAATTTCTGCGGCAGGCTTGCACCGCACAGAGAAACCATGCGTTCAATCTGCTTTTTGTTGACGACCGGCATAATGCCTGCCTCAATCGGAACAGAGATTCCTGCAATGCGCGCCCGCTCTAAAAAGCTGTAGAACAGATCGTTGTCAAAAAACAGCTGAGAGATCAGGTGTTCTGCACCGGCGTCCACTTTCTTTTTCAAATGCAGAATATCTTCAATCAGGTTTTCGCTTTCATAATGTCCTTCCGGATAGCAAGCACCCGATACGCTGAATCCGCCGCGTTCCTTGATGAACGCAGTCAGATCGCTTGCGTGAGCAAAATCGTATTTTCTCGGCACATTCGGATTGATGTCGCCGCGCAGCGCCAGGATATTTTCCACACCGTTTTCTTTTAACCGGTCAAGCTCCGCATTGATCTGTTCTTTATCAGCGCTGACGCATGTAAGGTGCGCAATCGGCAGAATGCCGTATTTATTTTTGATCGCAGAAGCAATGTCACATGTCAGATGGTTGCCGCCGCTGCCGCCGGCACTGTATGTAACACTGATGAAATCGGGCGAAAGGCCGTGCAGTTCATCGAGTGTTTGATAGATGGTTTCAATCGGGCTTTCTTTTTTCGGAGGGAATACCTCGAAGGATAATACGGGTGATTTTTGTTCAAAGAGTTTGGAAATTTGCATAAAAGCCTCCTTTTTATTCTGCGGGACACAGAAGCGGTGCAGCCGGCGCCGCAGCCGCCAGCAGTTCTGCGATTTTTGATGATTCAATATCTTCTTTTTGGATGACACAAAGGCCCATATCGATTGCGCGGCGATAGGTTGCGGGAGAGGATGCGGACAAATCGCACATGGTCACAATCGCGCCTTTTGAAAACATGCCGCCGAACCATTCGGTCAGCGTGTTGATTTCGTTGAGCGCCATCGTCGACGGAACGCCCGATTTGCATGAGACGAACAGTGACGATACGCCGCGCGTTAAAATCAAATCAATTTCATTGATCGTGTTGACCGGTGCATGAATATCACCGTCCCAGTCAACCACAACACTGATCTGCACATCGTCGAACAGTCCGCTTTCGACAGCCTGCTTGTACACATACATTTCAAGCCACACGCCAATATCATTTAAACATTGGCGGATGATCCCGTTTTCAAACCGGAACTGTATCCGTCCGTTGCTTGCGTGAAGGTCGTGGATCAGTCCGAAATCGGCAAGACGTGCCAAAAGTTCACCGTCAAAGGAAACAGATTTTCCGCCGGAAACACGCACAGACATCGGTGCACGTACAGAAAGTGCATTGCCGTCTGAATCATGAGAACAGACCGCCTGAAAATACTGAATCATCCGGTTGAAGCGGTGCGGATGCGCCAAAAACAGCGAGAACACCTGCGCCGTTTTTTCCAAAACAGACGGCGTCAAATCACTTGGTGTGATGTGTCCGTAGCGAAGCAGTGACCCGCCCGCAAGCGACAGCACTTCCGATACGGTGAATTTCGGTTCACAGGGAAGGGTGCGTGCCTGCGGACAGCCGAATACATCAAACAGTCTGTTTTTTCTTCCGTGATAGGAAAATACGGGTACCGGGTGTTCCTTGCAGAACATTCCCACCGCAAACAGCATCATACTTGAACCGCCGGTAATGTCGATGACCGCGTCCGGATACCGAAACAATATTTCGGTGAGCATCTGACGAATGGCATCACAATCAAAGGTGTCAACCGTAAAGAACAAGACCTCAGTATCTTTGCATTTCATTTCAAAAAAACGGGTAAGCGACTGCTGTCGGTGCGGATCTTCAAGCAGCTGTCCGCCGAGATAGATCACACGCGCAGGCCGAATGACAGATGGCGCCAATACATTGCGCATCGGCTCATGGTCATACAGTTCAATGATTGTTTCCATATAATTCCCTGCTTTCTGTACGGGTTTTTTTTATTATACACGTTTTTTGATAAAAACTCAATCCGTGCATTTTTGTCTTGCGCCGTCCGATTGTTTGCGTTACAATATCGTTGAAAAAATACAATCGGGAGGGGAACCGAATGCCCATTTTTTTTGATAAGGAACACAAGCTTTTTCATCTTTCTACCGCACATACGAGCTATCAGTTTTCGATTTTCGAAGGAAAATATCTGTTCTCGCAGTATTACGGAAAAAAGATTCCAAACACAGATCTTTCGTATCTTTGGCAGGTCTATCCAAGCGGATTTTCGCCGGTATTTAAGCGCACACCGGATCATACGCTCAGTCAGGATTTAATGCCGCTTGAATATCCGGTGTATGGCCACGGCGACTACCGTGCGCCGGCGATTCATGTACAGTTCGAGGACGGCAGCCGTCTTTTGGATCTTGTGTATGAATCCCATACGATTCAAACCGAAAAACCGTCGCTTGACGGACTGCCATGTGCAGCGCCGGGGGATGAAACGCTGACTGTGACACTGTGCGATCAGAGCGGTATTCGTGTTCATCTGGATTACACGGTATACGAAGCACTCGATGTGATTACCCGCAGTGCAAGAATCGAAAACAACACCGGTGCACCGGTCACGATTCTTTCGGCGATGAGTATGAGCATCGATCTGCCGATTGCATCGTTTGACATGATTTCTTTGGATGGTACGCATGTGCGTGAACGGCAGATCACACGGTCGCCGCTTTCCTGCGGTACGCACTCGGTGGAGAGCCGGCGCGGCGCATCGAGCCATCATCACAATCCGTTTGTTGCGTTTGCTTCAAAGACAACGACAGAGCATGCAGGCGAAGCATACGGCATGATGCTTTCTTACAGCGGAAACTTTGTCTGCTCTGCGGAAACTGACGCGTTTGACTCTGTACGCATTCAGTGCGGTGTCAATCCGTTCGACTTTTCGTATGAGCTGTGCGACGGTGAAACATTCTGCACACCGGAAGCAATGTTTACCTACACTGATCAGGGTCTAAACCGCATGTCGCAGCAGCTGCATGACATGATCCGGAACAATGTCTGCGTGCTTCCGGCGGCAAAACGGGTTCGTCCGATTGTCATCAATAACTGGGAAGCAACCTATTTCGGCTTTGACGAGAAAAAACTGCTCGAATTGATTGAAGGCTGCCGCGGACTCGGGATTGATACGTTTGTGCTCGACGACGGATGGTTCGGTCACCGCGATGATGACACCACCTCGTTGGGCGATTGGTTCTGCGATAAACGGAAACTGCCGAACGGCCTTAACCCGATTATTGATGCGTGTGAGTCGGTCGGTATGCGGTTTGGTTTGTGGTTTGAGCCGGAGATGATCTCCGAGGACAGCGAACTGTATCGCGCGCATCCGGATTGGCCGATTCGCCATCCGGACCGTCCGTACTGCTTGGGCCGTCAGCAGCTGGTGCTTGATCTTTCCAGAGACGATGTGCTTCAGTATCTGTATGAAACGATTGCAAGTGTGCTGCGTGCGCACCGGATCTCGTATGTCAAATGGGATATGAACCGCCATATTACCGACGCATATTCCGCGTGCCTGCCGCCTGCCCGCCAGCCGGAGCTGATGTTCCGTTATATGAAAAACTTGTACCGGCTGCTCCACCGGCTGACGAGCGAGTTCCCGGACGTGCTGTTCGAGGGATGCTCGGGCGGCGGCGGACGGTTTGACGCCGGAATGCTTCGTTATCATCCGCAGATCTGGACAAGCGATGACACCGATGCGATTGCACGTCTGCGGATTCAGTATGGTACCTCGCTTGCATATCCGCCGGTCTGTATGACAGCACATGTGTCCGCTTCGCCGAACCATCAGCTTGGCCGCCGCACACCGTTTGCGACACGCGGACTCGTTGCGATGAGTGCGACATTCGGCTATGAATTGAATCCGCTTTCGCTGTCAGACGAAGAGCGTGCAGAGATCGCCGCACAGACTGCTCGTTATCATCAGATTGCGCCGCTTGTTGAACACGGAGATTTTTACCGCCTGGTCAGCCCGTTTGAGTCGGATGACTGTGCATGGATGTTTGTATCGAAAGATAAATCGGAAGCGGTCTGCACCTATGTGCGCCAGCTCGTCCGCCCAGCAGTCCGCGGACTTCGGGTAAAACTTGCGGGACTCGATGCGGATGCCGTCTATCATATTGACGAGCTGTCCTGTGATTTGTCGGGTGCCGTTTTGATGAATGCCGGATTGCTTGTGCCGCTTCTGCTCGATTTCGAGGGCACCACATTTACACTTCATCGGATTTAAACCAATAGACAAAAAGAAAGCAGTACGGAATCGAATGCGGTTCTGTACTGCTTTTTTATGAAAACGAAACGGCAGATTCGTTCGTTTGTTGCGTTTTTAAATATCCTGTGCTATAGTAACAAATAGTTGCCGTGTGAAAACGGAAAATCGGATGTTGAAACGCTTTATCGTTTGATATAGGAGAAGGGATATGAAAACAGTCAATATCGGAATTGTTGCGCATGTCGATGCGGGAAAAACGACGCTGACCGAACAGCTTTTGTTCCGAAGCGGTCAGATACGTGCAGTCGGCCGCGTGGATGAAGGCACTTCGCAGAGCGATTTTCTGCAGGTGGAGCAAAAGCGCGGCATTTCTGTGCGGACGAGTGTCGTTTCACTCATCCATGAGAATGTACGGATCAATGTGATCGACACACCGGGACACGCCGATTTTGCGGCGGATGTAGAACGGTCGCTTGCGGCATTGGATGCGGCGGTCGTGCTGATTTCGGCGGTGGAGGGCATCCAGCCGCAGACCGAACTGCTGATCGAAACGCTTTGCCGTACCAATACACGGATGATTCTTGCAATCAATAAAGTCGACCGTGCAGGAAGCCGGGTTGATGAAATTATCAAAGAACTCCACGAACGTTTTTCACTGCGCACAGTCTGTCTGACCGCCGTTCATAACGAAGGAGAAAAAGACTGTACGCTGTCAAAGCGTGAGATAAGTGATCCGGCGTTTTTGACCGAATCGGTCGAAACGTTGTGTGAAACGTCAGATGCCCTGATGGAACGTTATCTTTCCGGCGAGGAAATTTCGCCGAAAGAGGCACAAGCACTGCTTGTGGATGCGTTTTCGTCGGGAGCAGTGACGCCGGTTGTCTGCTTGGCGGCACTTCAGGGCAAGGGCGTGGAGGAATTGCTTTCGCTTCTTGCTGCATGTGATTTTTCGGAGAAAAACAGAACAGACGATGTGCTTTCGGGCATTGTGTATCAGGTGACGCACGACAAAACGATGGGACGTGTGGCACACGTGCGGCTGTTCGGCGGATCACTGAAAAACCGCGACAGTGTACAGCTTGCAGACGGCAGTGAGCAGAAAATCACACAGATCCGGCGGTATCAGGGACAAAAATTCACCGATATTCAAACGGTACAGCGCGGAGAAATCGCCGCACTGTGCGGCCTTTCGAATATCCGTGTGGGCGATATCATTGGCGAGCTTTCCGGTGCACCAAACTATGAATTGACAGAGCCGCTGTTTTGCGTGCGTGCACATCCGCAGACGGATGGCGAGCGGTATGCACTGCTGCAGGCACTTTTAGAGCTTTCTGCCGAAGATCCCGGTATGTCCGTGTCCTATGAGCAGGGAGAGCAGGAGATTGACGTAAAAGTGACGGGAAAAATCCAGCTCGAAGTGCTCACCGAACTGCTGCAAATGCGCTATGGCCTTTCCTGTACGTTTTCTGCGCCGTCGGTCATTTATAAGGAAACACCGATCAAGCCGGGCCGCGGACACGAGGCGTATACCATGCCGAAACCGTGCTGGGCGATTGTGACGCTCGATATTACACCACTGCCGCGCGGGAGCGGCATCACATTTTCGTCGGTTGTGCCGAATAATCAGATGTTCTATCGGTATCAGCGTCATGTGGAAACGGCGCTTTATCGTGCGGCACAACAGGGACTGTATAACTGGGAGATCATTGATATGGATGTGGTGCTGTCGGACGGCAATCACCACACGATTCACACCCATCCAATGGACTTTTTCCTCGCAACACCGCTTGCGCTGTACGATGCACTGCTGCACACAGGAACGCACCTGCTCGAACCAATGCAGAAAATGCGCGTCGCAGTGCCCGAAGAATATGCAAAAACAGTGCTCGGCGATTTTATTGCATTGCGTGCTGAACCGGATGTGCCGGTGATTAAAAACGGAATGTTTTTAGCAGAAGCGCGTGTGCCGGCATCGACCGTCATGGATTACAGTGTGACGCTTGCCGCGAAAACGAAAGGCAAGGGAAGTCTTTCGCTTCGGTTTGACGGCTATGAGATTTGTCCACCGGGTGTCGGTGCGGCTACACGTCACCGGGGACCCGACCCGAGAGACCGCGACCGGTACATTTTAACAATGCGCAGTGCCATGGCGTGAGGACTTGACAAAACAGGAAAACAGGCGTATTCTTTATTGTATACAAATGAAGTAAACTTTCGTTAGGAGCGTATGAATCATGAGCGAATGCAGCCATAACTGTGCATCGTGCAGTGAAAACTGCGGCGAGCGCACAGCGCCGGAGAGCATGCTTACCCCGGCAAATCCGCACAGCAATGTGAGAAAAGTGATCGGTATCGTCAGCGGCAAAGGCGGCGTGGGAAAATCTCTTGTCACCTCGATGCTTGCAGTACTGATGCGCAGAAAAGGATATGAAACCGCCATTCTGGATGCAGATATCACAGGTCCGTCCATTCCGAAAATTTTTCATCTGACCGAGCGTGCAACCGGCAGTGAAGAGGGCATCTTCCCGGTGCAGAGCAAGCTCGGCACCAAAGTGATGTCGATTAACCTTCTTTTGCCGGATGAAACCGAGCCGGTTGTATGGCGCGGTCCGGTCATCGGCAATGCAGTCACCCAGTTCTGGAGCGATGTCATGTGGGGCGATGTGGACTTTATGTTTGTCGATATGCCTCCGGGAACCGGCGATGTTCCGCTGACCGTGTTCCAGTCACTGCCGGTGGACGGAATCATCGTTGTGACCTCTCCGCAGGATCTCGTTTCGATGATCGTCGGCAAAGCAGTGAAAATGGCACAGAAAATGAACGTGCCGATTTTGGGCGTTGTCGAAAACTACAGCTATCTGGCATGTCCGGACTGCGGAAAGCACATTTCCGTGTTCGGCGAGAGCCATGTTGAGGAAGCAGCTGAGAAATACGGTCTTCCGGTGCTTGCGAAACTGCCGATCGATCCGGCGGTTGCAGCAGCATGCGACAGCGGTATGATCGAGCTGTTTGATGGTGACTGGCTGGACGGCACTGTCGAGATGCTCGAAAAATTATAAGTGAAACGTGTATGAAAAAATGGACAGGCATTTGACACGCCCCCTGTCAAGTAGACATTTTTTGTGGACACCTGTTATGCAGCATAAGCATAACGGACTTCCATCGGGGTTTGTCCTGTCTTGAGCTGTAT
>CASGAN010000026.1 GCA_949299455.1 uncultured Oscillospiraceae bacterium | reverse complement strand
GACGATCAATCATTTGATATTGTGCTTTTGTTTGGTCCGCTTTATCATCTGGAAAATGATGCAGATAAACTGAAGTGCATTAAAGAGGCAAAACGTGTCTGTAAAGATGGCGGGAAGATTTTCTTCGCGTTTATTTCGAATGATTTCGTTTTTCTTACAGAGCTTTCATATGACGCAAATTACTTTTCATCCGGAGATTACAATAAAGAAACATTTAGATTAAATGATTTTCCGTTTGTGTTTCACACGGTGGATGCTGCGAGGAATCTTCTTGCCCGTGGCGAAGTAACGATTTTGCACGAGGTTGCCAGTGACGGTGCAAGTGAGCTGATGGCGGCAAGAATCAATGAAATGAGCGATGAGGACTATGCACAGTATCTTCGATATCATTTTTATATCTGCGAAAAGCCGGAGTTTTTCGGTATGACGAATCATTTACTATTTGTAGGAGAAAAGAATGATGAATGAATATCAAATCATCTCACTGCGGGAACGGCCGGAATATAAATGTATAGCTGCAAAGTGGTTTCACAGCAAGTGGGGTGTGCCGGAACAGGCATATCTTGAATGTATGGAATCCTATTTGAGTCATCAAACGGAATACGGCTGGTATTTGTGCCTCGACTCAGAAAAAATCGTTGGCGGACTGGGCGTGATTGCGAATGATTTTCATAACCGAAAAGATTTAACGCCAAACATCTGCGCGGTTTATACGGAAGAAGCATATCGTTGTCAGGGAATTGCGGGAAAGCTTCTGAGTACCGCTGTAGAAGATTGCCGTGTAAAAGGAATTTCTCCCGTCTATTTGGTTACAGATCATATAGGATTTTATGAGCGTTACGGATGGGAGTTTTTGTGCATGGTTCAAGGAGATTGTGATACTGAAATGACACGGCTGTATATTCACAGATGATTTTCTTTTTCGTAGGACTGTTCGTTTTAAGATTTTGATTGAACGCTTGTTGCGGTGTATTGTGCTCATATAATTATTTTGCACGAAAAATAAAAAATATATTGTACTTTTTTAATAAATATGATATACTAAACACAGGGAAACCAAAAGGCAATCGTCCGATTCCCAATCAACACAAAAAAGGGGTTGAGCTTATGACAATCAAAATCGTAGGAAGAAAAACGACCGTAAAAGATTCGTTCCGGGATCGTGTGGAAAAGAAACTTGCGAAATTTGACAAGTTTTTTAACGATGATGCAGAGGCTGTCGTCACTGTTACAAATGAGCGTGACCGTGAGACTGTCGAGGTGACGATTCGTGCACGCGGCATGTATTTCCGTGCGGAGCAGACAACCGGCGATCGTCTTGATTCGCTTGAGGCTGTTGCGGATGCGCTGAGCCGTCAGATTGTCAAAAACAAAAGCAAACTCGAAAAGAAGTGGAAAACTGACGCGCTTCCGCTGTTTGTGGAGGAAGCAGACGAGGCTGAGTATGAAGAAACATACGATATCGTTCGCACAAAACGGTTTCCGATTAAACCAATGAGTGTGGAAGAGGCTATTTTGCAGATGAATTTGCTTGGCCATACGTTTTTCATGTTCCGCAATGCGCATACCAACGAGATCAATCTTGTATATAAACGCAAAAAAGGCGATTATGCTGTGATTGAACCGGATGATGATTAAACATCTGTTCAAATAAAAAAGGCTGGTACACCAGCCTTTTTTATTTGAACAGAGATTTTGCAGTTCTGAAATATTTTTTGAATCAAAATTCAGAAACCAGAGGAAATAAAAAGAAAAACGAAAAATTTAACCGTTTATACACTGTTTTTTGCAAAACAAAGATGTACAAAATTCAAAAAACGTGTATAATGAAAGACATACCAGTCAGAAAGAATCTGTGACTGAAGAACAAAAAAGGAGCTGTTTTGATTTATGAAGATTCGTGTGGGTATTTTTGGATATGGAAATCTCGGCCGCGGCATCGAATGCGCTGTGAAAAATAATGAAGATATGACACTGGCTGCTGTTTTTACACGTCGTGATCCGAAAACGGTTTCGATTTTAACCGAGGGCGTACCGGTTTATCATGCAGATGATGTGCTGACGCACAAAGATGAAATTGACGTCATGGTGCTTTGCGGCGGATCGGCAACCGATCTTCCGGTACAGACACCGATGCTCGCAGAGCATTTCAATGTGGTTGATAGCTTTGATACACATGCAAAAATTCCGGAGCATTTTGCCAATGTAGACGCAGCAAGCAAAAAAGGAAATACCGTTTCGCTGATTTCCGCAGGCTGGGATCCGGGCATGTTCTCGCTGAATCGTCTGTATGCAAATGCAGTGCTTCCGAACGGTGCAGATTATACCTTCTGGGGAAAAGGCGTCAGCCAGGGACATTCTGACGCGATTCGCAGAATTGAGGGTGTCGCAGATGCTCGCCAGTATACGGTTCCGGTGGAAAGTGCACTGGACGCTGTACGTAGCGGTACAAATCCGACCTTGACAACACGCGAAAAACACACCAGAGAATGCTATGTTGTTGCAAAAGAGGGTGCGGATCTTGCAAAAATCGAAAAAGAAATCAAAGAGATGCCGAACTATTTTGCTGATTATGATACAACGGTTCATTTCATTTCCAAAGAAGAGCTTCAGAAAAATCATGCATCGCTTCCGCACGGCGGCTTTGTGATTCGTACAGGAAAAACAGGCTTCAATCAGGAGAACAACCACTTGATTGAATACCGCTTAAAACTCGATTCCAACCCGGAATTTACCGCTTCTGTCATTGCGGCTTATGCGCGTGCGGTGTATCGTTTGGCAAGTGCCAAAGAGGTGGGATGCAAAACCGTTTTTGATATCGCACCGGCACTGCTCAGCCCAATGGATGGAGAGACGCTGCGCCGCACGATGCTGTAAAACAAAACAGTGGTTTAGATCATAAAAAACAGGACAGACAGGGGGATTTGCTGTGAACATATTATTTATCGGAAACAGTCATACGTATTATCATGACATGCCGCAGATATTCAAAACAATTTGTGAAAAAAATGAGATTTCTGTTTCTGTGACGATGCTGGCGCATGGCGGAAAGGGATTCATGTTCCATGTTGACGAGCCGGAAGTTCGATTTAATATTCTGTTTGGCGGTTACGATTATGTGATTTTGCAGCACACAGCACATCCCATGGGCGATCTTTCACAGATGAAAGAGGGCGCCTCGCGGTTGATTGCGTGGATTCGTCAAGCGGGTGCTACACCTGTTTTATACATGACCTGGCAGGCAAAACGATATGGATATGCCGAACAAAAACCGATGACAGATGCGTATTTGCATTTGGCGCAGAATCACGGGTGCGCCGTTGCACCTGTGGGAGAGGTTTGGTGGAATTTCATTGCACACAATCCTGAGATTCCGCTGTTTTCCGACGATGGCGAACATGCCAACGCAACGGGTGCACGGCTTGCGGCATATACGATCGCAGAAACCATTTTTCCATCGAAAATCCACAGCGTATCTGAGGAAGACAAGCCGATTTTACACGCAATCCAAACAACGAATATAGGAAAAGAGAGTGAGAGATGAACCGTCAGTCCAACAAACGAACACATCCATCTGCTGCGTCCCATCAAACAGTGCGCCGCGATGACGGAAAATGCCCGGTCTATCGTCGGTGCGGCGGATGCCAGATCCAGAACATGTCGTATGAACGTCAGCTTGAATTCAAACAAAATGCAGTCGAAAAATTGCTTGGGCGATTCGGACACGTACAGCCGATCATCGGAATGGAACATCCGTATCATTATCGGAATAAAGTACAGGCGGCTTTTTCGATTGACCGCAACAATCGGATTATTTCGGGCGTATATCAGTCGAGCACGCACCGGATTGTTCCGATTGACAGCTGTTTGATCGAAGACGAGAAAGCGGATGAGATTATTGTATCCATCCGAAAAATGATGCGTTCGTTTAAGATGACGGCGTATGATGAGCGCAATGAACGCGGCTTTTTGCGTCATGTACTGGTCAAACGCGGATTCGCTACAAATCAGATTATGGTTGTTCTGGTTGCGACATCTCCGATTTTTGCTGCGAAAAAATATTTTGTGAAAGCGCTGCTTGAAAAGTATCCGGAGATTACCACGATTGTGCTGAATATCAATCAAAAGCATACCAGCATGGTGCTTGGTGATCGTGAGATGGTGTTGTATGGGCCGGGATATATCGAAGATGTGCTCTGTGGCTGTGTATTTCGGATTTCTGCGAAATCATTTTATCAGATCAATCCGGTACAGACCAAAATTTTATATGAGACAGCTGTTTCATATGCACAGCTGACCGGAACAGAAATAGTGATTGATGCGTACTGCGGCATCGGAACGATCGGAATGGTCGCGAGCAAAACGGCCGGTCACGTGATCGGCGTCGAAGTGAATCGCGATGCTGTTCGGGACGCAATCGCGAATGCGAAACGCAACGAAATTAAAAACATTTATTTTCACAATGCAGATGCGGGAGAATTTATGGTGCAGATGGCGCACGAAGGTGCGCACGCGGATGTTGTGCTGATGGATCCGCCGCGTGCGGGAAGCGACGAAGCATTTCTTTCGTCGGTGGTGACGCTTGCACCGCGCCGAGTTGTGTATATTTCCTGCAATCCTCAAACGCTTGCACGGGATCTTGATTTTCTTGTAAAGCGCGGATACAAAGTGCGCAGAATTCAACCGGTTGACATGTTCCCGCATACATCACATACAGAGTGTGTTGTGGAGATCGAGAAAAAATCTGTTTGATTTTTGTGTTGAATCATTGACCATTAGCAAACAGAATCAAAAAGTAATGATATGAAAATGCTTGCTGTCTGTAATGAAAGACAGCAAGCATTTTTTATTTTACGTATTTAAGGAGAAATGATAGCGGACTTTATCATAAATAATGAATTAACACGAATGATATGTGATTATATATACTTTTTATAATAAAAAATTATTCAAATTAACGAAGAATGCATCATTTACTTCTTTGAAAATTTGTGATAAAATAAAGTTGAAAAGAAATATTTGGGCGTCTTAGATGATATTGATTTTATTGTAATGACAAATGCATCATAAAGCAGAGTTGTTGTGAGATTTATGCGAGGTGATTATGATGAAGCAATCAGCAAAGTGGTTTGGTGCAGTCATTTCTATGTTCATTTTATTCGCTTTGTCAGGATGCCAGTCAACAGATTATGCCTCTCTTCCTGACAGCTATCACAGCGAAACAGACTACCCGTATTCGTTCATTTCAGTAAATGAAATCGCAATCGCGCCGGCAGAAAACGGATACTATTATGTGGAAGGCGATTTTCTGTTTTTCTTAGACAGCGTATCCAATAAAGTGGCTGTTTTATGCAATCGTCCCGACTGCAAACATCAGTACGAAACTGATTCCGAAGAGGTGTGGAAGTGCGATGGATATTTGGGCGGTGCAAGTTTTCGTAATGTACAAGTATATGAAGGAACTGTATATGCGCTGACAAGCGGTTCTACAGAAAACGACGCGCTTGCATTGGGTACAGGGGATAAACTTACAAAGTTCTCCCTGGATGGCACAAAGCGTGAGGACATTCGACCAATTTCGATCACACGAGGATTTGCACAGCCGCTTCGGATTCACCGCGGTTATGCGTATTATGTTGAGGCCAGCAAAGAGGGACAGGCGCTGTATCGATTCCCGCTTGATGATCCGCAGGCAAAAACAGAAACGGTTTATTGTGTGGAGGGTAATGTCGGTGGATTTATCCCGTATGGAAGCCATATTTATTTTTCTTCATCAACATTTGATTCTTCATCAACATTTGATCAAGAAACGAACCGATATTATTCTGAAATTCTTGACTATTCGATCGCTCAAAATCAGGTGCAGACGCTGGCAGAAAGCTATTTTTTACGCGGTATTTATAAAGATCAACTGCTTTTATCGAAAAATGATCGTTCTGTCGATGAAGCTGTTTCCGGTGAATATGCACTGCTTGACCGACAAACAAAAGAAATTTCTCCGTTTGTATCATTGGATATAAAGGACGGCACTGACAACGTAACGCTTGAGACAGATGGTGAACAGCTTTTTGAATGGCGCATTCCGCTTTCGGATATGTCGGGAGAAAATCTTGGAAAAACGCGCACCTATCAGTTTTCAGTGCTCGATGAAAAAGGGAATCCTTCATTTTCCACTCCGCTTCGCTATCCGGAAAGAAGCACGATGGTTTTTGCGCCGGGAGACGAACAATTTGCATTTTACGGAATTATTGAACATATGACCGGAAATATTACGCTCGATTTGATCGATAAAGAAAATGGATTTGTACGCACAAATATATTTTCGGGGAATGAAAAGAGTTTGAAACCACATGTTTCTTCTTTGGACTAATGGAGGTGACAGTTATGAAACGTTTTTTTACCATGTTTTGCGCAGTTGTCTGCACCATCAGCCTGCTATCCTTGTCAGGATGTGGA
Organism: uncultured Oscillospiraceae bacterium; assembly: GCA_949299455.1. Lineage (GTDB taxonomy): Bacteria > Bacillota > Clostridia > Oscillospirales > Ruminococcaceae > Paludihabitans. Next base: position 22,367 of record CASGAN010000026.1, on the reverse strand, counting down.
TCAACCGATTATGCCTCTCTTCCTGACAGCTACAACAAGGAAACGGACTATCCGTATCTAAGCTGCTCTGCTGGAGGAAATATGTTTTCGGTCGCCCAAACGGAACAGGGAATCTATTTTGTGGGCGGAGGGTTTCTCTATTTCCTGGACGCGCAGACAAAAAAGGCGGCGGTTGTTTGCAATCGGCCGGATTGCAGACATGATCAGGAAACAGATCCTGAATTATTAGCACAATGCAGCGGCTACTTGGGTTCAAATGTTCTCCCGTTTGTGCAGCTTTATGAGGGCGCACTATATACGGTAACGATTGATACGGAAGAGATGGACCCGATGCACCCTCTTTCATCGTTTGAAAGAATGGTGCTCACAAAGATTTCAACGGACGGCGTGAACCGTGAACAGATTTGCCCCATCCGAGTGGGCAAGAGTTTGACCAACAATTTATTCATTCATCGCGGGTATGTTTACTATGATATGTATAAGGTGGATTCGAAAGTTGAATTGTATCGTGTGCCGCTCGATAAACCTGACACAGAACCCGAACTGTTTTTCTCAAAAATAGGATATTCGATCGACGTTTTCGCTTATGGAAGCCATGTATATGTGGGCTTGCTGCTTCCGCCAGAGGATGACGTATTTTGTGGAGAACTGTATGACTGCAGCTTAGTCACCGGCGAAACGGTTTTGATCGGTGAGGATATTGTGGTGGATGGCTTTTGGAAGGATCAGCTTTTGGTTCGATCAGATGCATATAACATTGTGGACTATTCAAAAGTTTCTTATCAGCTGCTGAATCGGAAAACGTGTGAATGTACGCCGTTTTTGTCGCTGTCTGCGCCGCAGAAGGATTTTGGAATTGGTTCCGATCTGGATGAACAATATTTTTATGAGCGCACAATTCCACTGTATGGAACACAGGCATATGAGCAGGCACAACAGCAAGCACAGGAGAAATACGGCACACCGGAAGCACTGAATGATTATTACCCCTCCACCATCACGGTGCGGGATCAAGATCAGAATGCACTTCAGACGATTGACACGTCGTTTTTGTCGAATGGATTTGCGTTTGCTCCTGGATTTGGGGAGTACGGTCTGATATGGGACTTGAAATATGCAACAGAACAGGCTTGTTTCATTTATTTGCTTGATAAGAATAATTCATTTTCCATTACACCTGTTCTTAGCTATGGTGCATAAGCAGTAACGACGCGGGCCATCTTTTGAAGTAAAGGAGGGACACTTTATGAAGCGAACACGACAAATTTTCAGTGCATTTCTTTGTCTATCTTTGATGCTCACATTTTCTGCGTGTAAACCGAATTATGACGATCTTCCCGACAACTATCACAAGGAAACGGATGCACCCTATTCGTTTGTTTCTACCTACGGTGTACAATTTGCACCTGCAGAAAACGGGTACTACTTTGTTGTGGATGCATTTTTATTTTTCATGGATGCAGAATCCAAGCAGGCTGTCATTGTATGCAACCGGCCGGACTGTAAACACGAACAAGAAACAAATCAGGAAGAAGTCTGGAAATGCAACGGATACATAGGCGGAGAAGATTTTGTGCAGTATTATGAAAATGCTGTTTATACCATTACAGGCTGTTCTACAGAAGATGATGTGCTGGATTTATCGGTGGGCGATCAACTGACAAAAATATCACCGGATGGATCAAATCGTGAACCGATCCGTCGCGTGAATATAGAGAATCATTCTTTGCAGCTCCATCGCGGATACGGATATTATATCGGAGGTGTAAAAGGTGATAGGGAGTCGCTGTATCGCTTCCCACTTGACGATCCGGATGCAAAAGTGGAAGCTGTATTTGAATCGACTTCGATCGATGAGGATTTCATTCCTTACGGCGACCATATTTATTTTGATGCGGACGATACGGACCAGAATTTTTGCCTGTTCGACTACTGCATTTCAAAAAATGAGGTACAGCCTGCAGCAAAGAAATATTTTCTTTCCGGCATTTTTGAAGATCAGCTGCTGGTTCAAACAGGATACAGCGCTGAATCAGCAATGACCAGAGAGAGTTTTTTGATGGATCGGAAAACGTATGAAGTAACGCCGTTTTTATCGTTCCAAATGGAAAAAGCGGATGATTTATTTGATTTAACCACAGACGGGAGCAATTTGTTTTCGGCGCACGCTTTGTATGAGCCTTTCTTTGATGAAACCAGCGAGGTGTACGGCGTCTATGATTTTGATATTCTGAACCGCAGCGGTGATATACTGCACTCATTCAGATCGCCGAAATCGCGGGTTTTCACCTTTTACCCCGGAGATGAACGGTTTGCGTTCATACACTGGTGGGATACCAAAGATTGGTGTATCGAAGTGATTGACAAGCAGAATCAATTCAAGACAGAAACAGTCTTTTCGATGGATGATTGGGGAAATTTGAGTCCGCCTACTGCTTATTATACCAATTCCGGCTTGTAATTGGATTCAAATGGGGTGAGATAACAAAAACAAGGAGGTGTTTTGCATGCAGTTTGGCTATGAACTTTATAAGCTTGCAACCAAAAAAATGTTTTATCTGTTTTTGGCAATCGTTTTGGTGGGAAACGGCGTGCTGTTTTTCACAAGCCGGCAGGATACCTTTTTGACAGATGAAATTCTGCCGCGTTACCGGGAAATCCTTGCGGAATATGAGGGCCTTTCCACTGAAGAAACGATTGATCGTCTGCGGGAGATCGAAGCAAAGCTCGACGCCTATTCGCAGATTCTGGGTGTTTCCGGAATCCCGGATGAAGCACAGCGACAGCAGCAGCTCGACGAGCTCCAAAAGCAGTTTCCAAAAGAATATGATGATTATGTAAAGCATCCCGAGCGGGTCAAGGCTTTGCAGCAGGATGAATTCGTATACCGGCGATTGATTCAAGAGGCGAATTACATCGAAGGTTTTGATGAGTCCATCGATAACATCAAGGCGCAGGCGGAAAAGATGCAGCAAATCAGTATCTTTGGGCAAAAGGGTACGTTTTCGTATAATAATATCATGAAAACGCCGGAAGATTTTGCACCGCTTCGTTCGCTTCCATTATCGTTTGGTGATTCAACAGGACTTACTGCGGCGTCTACTTTTCGCATCACAGACGGATTACTGCTTCTGTTTTCGTTCTTTCTGTGTTTTCTGCTCTTTTTGCAAGAGAAAGAAAGCGGATTGTTTACATTGCTGCGTACAGCAAAAAACGGGCGTGCGCGCCTTGCAGGAGCAAAACTGCTGTCAGCTGTGCTGATTGTTTTCATTGTAAGCCTTATTTGTTACGGCGCTATCTTTTTAAGTGCCTCGTATGTATACGGTGGATTCGGTGACCTTTCACGCTATGTGCAGTCGATGCAGGCGTTTTCACGCTGTACGATTCCGATGACGGTCGGACAGTATATCATCGTGTTTTTGCTCAGCAAAGCGGCGGCGATGCTGCTGATTACACTCCTGTTTGCGGCGGTTTTCAGCCTTTCTTCCTCGAGCGGGCAAGCGTATGTATTGATCGGCGGTGTGGTATGCATAAATTTCATTACATACCTGCTCATCCCGCCGTATTCATACTTGAATCTCTTCAAATATATGAACTTTTTCGAACTGACCGATACATATGCGTTGTATGCACAGTATCAAAACATCAACTTGTTCACATTGCCGGTAGACCGCGTGCTGTTCTCGTATGGATTTTCTGCGTGTTTGGCTGTTTTGTCAGTAGCAGGAATCTTTTTGGTCTTTGTGAAAGGAATAAAACTGCGCGGCGCTGCATTTTTGCAAAAAGCATCCGATCGGATTGCACGTTTGCTTGCACGGGTTCGCAAAAGCAGCCGGCTGTTTTCTCATGAGCTGTTTAAGCTGTTGATCGGCGGCAAAGCGGCTGTTTTGCTGCTTGCGGTCATACTGCTGACGGTGTACGGCTTGCGCCAGACCGAGCTTTTCCTGTACACACCGGAGCAGGTGTATGTGGAATATGCAAATACGCTTGCGGGTGCGTTAAATGATCAAAAAATTCAGTATATTCAGACAGAACGTGCTTCGCTGGATGCGATCGGTGAGGAAATCAGCGCGTTATATGAAAAAGCCGCACTGGGCGAAATTTCAAGCCAAGATGCAGAGCTTCAGGCCACACTGCTGCGCAACCGGGTGCAGGAAAAAGAAGAACCGCTCCGCGTGATCGAACAACAGTCTGCATATCTGCAAACACTCAAAGAAACGCGCGGAATTACGGGTGCGTTTGTAAACGAGCGGTATACAAAGGAATTTTTTGATCGTCCGGAAAGTGGTCAGGTGACATCGATTCTCTATATTTTCCTGCTGATTTTTGCCGCAAGTTATCTTGTGTCATATGAATATCAAACCGGGATGGTGCGTATTGTGACAGCGGCAAAACACGGAAAACGACGGTTGTTTTTCACAAAATATGCTGTGTTATTCCTGTTTGCGATTGTTTTGTGGGCCGTGCTTTACAGCAGAGAACTGATTGATATGGTGCGCTTTTTTCCGATCGGGGATTTAAACGTTCCGATTCAAAGCATGGAACAATTTTCGGAAATTCCGGTTTCCATGAGCATCGGTACGTATCTTTTCTGCTTGTATGGTTTGCGGCTGATTGGCGGATTGATTGTCTGCGCATTCACATTATCGCTTTCTGTATTCCGGATTCGCCGGGCATTTTTGATTCTCATTTCGTCTGCTGTTTTTTTGCTGCCGATGCTGTTTGAAATGCTTGGACTGTTCTCGCTGTTGTCATTTACAGCAAACGGGCTGTTCTGCTTAAACGAAATCTCTGCATTGCCGGGCGGATTTTTCACGGCGGTCGCAGAAGCGGTTGTGTTTGCTTTGTTGTGCGGCGCGTTTGGTCTGGTCGCCAGACGCAGATTCTGCAATGAATAAAAGGAGGTGGCGTGATGGAACTCACGATTTCGCATATCAGCAAGACCTATAAAAAAGGCGGTGTCAAGGCGCTTGACGATTTTTGTGCCGTACTGACACCGGGTGTATACGGTTTTTTAGGTCCAAACGGTGCCGGTAAGTCGACACTGATGAATATTATCACGGACAATCTTACGCCGGACATCGGAGAAGTGCTGTTTGACGGAAAAAATACCCGTGCACTCGGGAAAACGTTTCGCGCACGGGTTGGCTATATGCCGCAGCAGCAGGGACTTTACGATGATTTTTCGGCGGTTCGGTTTCTGTGGTATATGGCAGCAGTTAAAGGAATCCCGAGAAAAGAAGCAAAACTGCGGATTGAACAGCTTCTCACACTTGTGAATTTGAAAGAATCTGCGCATAAAAAGCTCGGTACGTTTTCAGGCGGTATGAAGCAGCGAATTTTGATTGCACAAGCACTGTTAAATGATCCCGATATTTTGATTCTTGACGAGCCGACTGCCGGACTTGATCCGAAAGAACGCATCCGCATCCGGAACTTTATCAGTGAGATTGCACAGAACAAGATTGTGATTCTCGCGACGCATGTGGTGTCGGACGTTGAGTTTATTGCCAAGGAAATTATGCTCATTAAAAAGGGAAAACTGCTTCTGCTCGATACACCGGCACATATCATTGATAATATGACCGGTAAGGTGTTTTCCTCCTTGATTTCGCCTGACGAGCTGCCTAATGCACAAAAGGAATATCGAATCAGCAATATTGCAAATGAAAACGATCAGATCTGTGTGCGCATTGTAAGTGATACGGAACCCGAATATACGCAGACAACACCGGTTAAACCGACACTCGAAGACGTGTATCTCTATTATTTCGCAGATACTGTGTAACAAATAAATGGATATCAAAAACAGGAATCCATCACCGTGAAATGATTTTTTTCATATCGGATGAGGCCGTCATGCTGCATTTTGGAAAGCTCGTGTGACATGGCGCTTCGATCCACGCCCAGATAGTCGGCGAGCTGCTGACGGTTATATGGGATCACGAATGATGGATTTCCTGTTTTTTTGACACAGGCTGAAAAATACGACAGCAATCTGCTGCGGATTGATTTTGGACTGATGTGCAGCATCCGTCTTGCAAGCTGTAAGTTTTTTTCTGCGCAGATGGTCAAAAGATTTTGGATGAGCTTTGCATGGAATGCGCATGCTTTGGTGCACGGACAGAGCAGTTTTTTTACGTTGATGAATAAAACGGTTGTGTGTTCTGCGGCAGTCACAGAGATTTGCAGCGGTTCATTTGGAATGCACGCATATGCCTCTGCGAACAAGTCACCCGGTAATGCGTTTCCCAAAATATTGTGATTTCCCCACACATCACAGCATGAAATCACCGCCATACCTGACTGGACAATGCCGATGCGGTCGGTCGGCGTCCCTTCTGAGAGAATGATTTCGCCTTTTTGAAAATGTTTCGGTGTGGCAGTCAAGCATGTAAGAAGTGATGTGATTTCATCTCGGCTGATGCCTGAAAATAACATGGAATCCTCGATAGAATGGTTCATTTTATGCTCCTTTTGTTGTTATAACAACAGATTTTTTTATTTGATTATAGTATACTTCAATTGTAAGATCAATAAACCAATGAACAAGGAGCGATACAAATGATTCGAAAAATTATTTCAATAGACGAGGAAAAATGCAATGGATGCGGTGCATGCGCTGCGGCATGTCATGAAGGAGCCATCGGCATGGTTGACGGAAAAGCAAAACTTTTGCGCGATGACTACTGCGACGGGCTGGGCGACTGTCTGCCGGCTTGTCCGACAGGTGCTATCACATTTGTTGAACGTGAGGCTGCGGCTTATGATGAACATGCAGTCATGGAAAACAAAAAGAAACAAGTTTCGAATGCTTGCAGCACACATGCAGGCTGTCCCGGCCATCAGGCAAAGAAGCTGAATCCTTTGGCATATTCTGCGTCTGAAATCGTACATCCGGAAGTTTCCTCTCAGCTTGGACAATGGCCTTGTCAGTTAAAGCTTGTACCGGTGAACGCGCCATATTTTGACGGTGCAAAGCTTTTGATTGCAGCCGACTGCACTGCATTTGCGTATGCAAATCTGCACAATGATTTCATGAAAGGGAAAATCACGCTGATCGGATGCCCGAAACTCGACAGTGTTGATTACAGCGAAAAATTGACGGAGATTATCAGCCGAAACCGAATCCAAAGCGTGACGATCGTCCGTATGGAAGTGCCGTGCTGCGGCGGACTTGAGAATGCAGTAAAAAAAGCGCTTCAGTATAGCGGGAAATTTATTCCGTGGCAGGTGGTGACCATTTCGGTGGATGGGAAAATTCTTGAATCGTAAAGCGTTTTAAAAGAGAGAACGGCCATTTTGATCTTGTATTTATTTTGAAAAAGGGTATACTGTTTTTATAGATCAATACAGATGGGAGATGCATCTGATGTGCACTGCGCTGACGTTTTCAAATGGAGATTTTTATTTCGGGCGGAATATGGATATTGTAAGCTCGTTTGGGGAGCAGGTGGTGATTACGCCGCGCCGTTTTCCGATTCAGACCAAACGGCTTCCGATGGTAGATGAGCATTACGCGATGATTGGAATGGCGAATGTCACCAACGACACACCGCTTTATGCAGAGGCTGTAAACGAAAAAGGACTGTGCATGGCAGGGCTGTTCTTCCCGGAAAATGCATCCTATCAAACAGATGGACAAACGAACAGCAAGCCGCTTGCACCGTATGAACTCATTCCATATCTGCTTGGATGCTGCGCCAATGTGGAGGAGGTCAAACGGATAATCCCTGATATTTCGGTGATTGCAGTGCCGTTTTGTGAAGGATTGCCGCTTGCACCTTTGCACTGGATTGTGGCAGATGAAATGTCCTGTATCGTGCTGGAGTCATCAAACGGCATGCTTTCTGTTTATGATAATCCGTATGGCGTGCTTACAAACAATCCACCGTTTCCTTTTCACAGGGAAAACGTTCGGCAATATCTGCACTTGTCCGCCTCGTCTCCTGAAAATCAATTTGCCGAAAATCTTGCGCTTTCGCCGTTCGGTGAGGGAATGGGCGCGATCGGCCTTCCGGGTGATTCTTCTCCGGCCTCTCGGTTTGTGAAGGCTTTGTTTTGCAAATGCAACAGCGTATGCGATCAAACGGAAAACGCATGTGTGGCACAGGTGTTTCATATGCTGGATGCAGTGGCAATGGTGCGCGGCTGTGTCCGGACGAAACGCAAAGAGTTCGATCTGACGACATATTCCTGCTGTGTGAATGTGTCAAAAGGGATCTATTATTATAAAACGTATGAAAACAATCAGATCACAGCCGTTTCGATGGCTTCACATTTGAATGAAACGAAGCTTTGCACCTATGCGCTGCGGACAGAGCAGCAAATTTATTGGGAAACATAATAAAACAGGGCAGGAACAAGTTTGTTCCTGCCCTGTTGCGTTTTTGAATCATCAGCTGTTTGTCAAAAGCTCGATGGTGTTTTGATACAGCGTTACGGGATCTTTTAAAAAGTTTCGTTTAATCAGTTCGGCTTGAATCCGGTCGGGCGCATAAAGCGTCAGTTCCATCAAATCAAATGATGTGTCATGAATCGTGCATGTGACGGAAAATCCATTGGTGATAGGTGTAATACGAACCTCGTTTTCACGCTCGTATTTTTTTCGTGCAAGCAGCTGCATCGCTGTCTGCACAACGTTGTCACGGATGGATTTTGGGAGCGAACGCGACAGTCGCCGCGCCGTTTCCGCACCAAGCGGATTTAAGGTGTAAACGCCGGATTCTTCGTCCGACTGCTTTTCGATGTGATGACTTTCGGAGAGCTCTTCGATTGCTTCACAAAAGCTGAAGTAATTGACAATCTGTCCGTCTGCAAAAATTTCATGCAGCTGTTCTTTTGTAAAAGGGGATTCCACAACAGACATCAAATAGCAGATGAGAATTTTGATTTGATATTTATCGGTCATACCGCCTCTGCCGATGCCCGGAACAACAGCTTCTCGATCAATCATAAATAAGCCTCCTTTCTGCTTTTTAAATATACCACAAATATTTAAGAAAGAAAAGGCTTGTTTTTTGCAGATGGATGGCTTCAAACGGTTTTACATGCCGAATGTTTTGGTGAGCGGGTCTTTGAATAAAGCGATCTGCGGCGGATAAAACGTGAAAAACACCATAGAAGCGGCAATCACGAGAATTGCAATGACCGCGAACACATTCCATCCTGTCGAGGTGAATCGATCGCTTGCAATCGTACGAAATATCACATAAAAAGAAACGAAGACCCCTAAGATAAACGAGAAAATATCAAGAACCAAAAAGTTTGTTCCGATGATGCCCGTATATGTGTAGAAAAAAGCGGTGATGGCAAGCGTGCCCGCAAGGATGGCAAAGAGCAGGGCGGGGAAAATGTTTTGAAAATGGCTGTGGTGACAAATCCACCCGATGATCCCAAAGAGCAAAAGCGGTGTTACCAGCAGTTTCAGGTGTTCAAATGTGCTTTCGTTTACTGCGCTGAAGGTTCCAACCCAAGCCATCTTTCCGCTCCATTCGTAGGTGAAGTGAAGCAGGGTACCGAACAAAATTGTACCAGCGCAAAGGAGGAGAAAGTGCCAAATGTATTTTTTTATCATATGATCCCTCTTTTCTATGGTATAGTATATGCTGTTTGGTGTATTGCTATTCGGTACTTATATTGCAAAGGCTATTGATAAATATTTTTGCGCAAACAGTCGTTTTTCTTGCATGAAATTTTGTTCTATGATATAATTATACGGATATACAGAGTATGGAGAAAAGAATGAGAATTTTAGGAATTGATCCCGGCTATGCGATTGTCGGATATGGTGTGGTAGAGTATTTTCAGGCGCGGTTTACGACGCTTGCATACGGTGCAATCACTACGACACCTGACGAACCGTTTGAGAAACGGCTTTTGAAAATCTATGAGGAAACAAAAGAACTTTTGGTTCGCCACCGTCCTGATGCAGTCGCAATTGAAAAGCTGTTTTTTTACAATAATAAAACAACCGGTATCGACGTTGCACAGGCACGCGGTGTAATCTTGCTTGCATGTGCACAGTGCGGTGTGCCGAACTATGAATATACGCCGATGCAGGTCAAACAGGCAGTTGTCGGCTATGGAAAAGCACAGAAAATCCAGGTGATGGAGATGACAAAGCGGCTTTTGCGTCTTTCGTCGGTGCCAAAGCCGGATGATACCGCAGATGCACTGGCGATTGCGGTTTGTCATGCGCACAGTGCATCATCGAGATTATTGGAACAGGCAATGCGTGCAAAAGGAGGAATTACCGTTGATCTACAGCGTAAGCGGAACACTGGCATTCGTTGAACAAAATCATGTGGTGATTGAATGCGGTGGAATCGGATATTCCATTAAAACTTCTATGATGACGATTTCCAAACTGCCTACAACAGGCGAGCAGGTAAAGCTTTTCACACATCTTGCCGTGAAAGAAGATGCAATTGACTTATACGGCTTTTACGATGAGGCGGAACGCACGATGTTTAAGCTGCTGATCGGCGTGTCGGGTGTTGGCCCGAAAGGCGCGGTTTCCGTGCTTTCAAACCTCTCGCCGGAGCGGTTTGCACTCGCAGTGGCATCCGGTGACGCAAAAGCAATTCGTGCGCCGGGCATCGGTCCGAAAACGGCGGAACGTATTGTTTTGGAACTTCGGGATAAAGTATCAAAAGAGCAGGCGGCAAGCGGTATCACCGGTGCAGAGCTTCCGGTACCTGCAGCCGGTGTGCAGGCGAATGCGGCAGAAGCCATCAGTGCACTCGAGGTGCTTGGCTATGCGCGTGCAGAGGCGACCAATGCGGTTTCTTCGCTGGATGGCAGCCTTTCGGTCGAGGAACTCATCAAACGCGGCTTAAAAGCACTGGCAGGAAAGGTGTAACACAGTATGTTTTATGAAGAAGAGGATTGCGGATTCGAGGAGCGATTAAGCGCACCGGAATTCACATCGAATGATATCGATACCGAATATTCACTCCGACCGAAAACACTCAGCGAATATATCGGGCAGGAAAAGGTGAAAGAAAACCTTTCGATTTATATTGAGGCGGCAAAAGCGCGCGGCGATTCGCTTGACCATGTGCTTTTATATGGCCCGCCCGGACTCGGTAAAACGACACTGTCGGCGATCATCGCGAATGAGATGAACGTCAATCTCCGTGTAACTTCCGGACCTGCGATCGAAAAGCCCGGCGATTTGGCGGCGATTCTCACCGGACTCAACGCAAACGATGTGCTGTTTATCGATGAGATTCATCGGCTTTCACGTTCTGTTGAAGAGGTGCTTTATCCGGCGATGGAGGATTTTGCAATCGACATTGTGATCGGAAAAGGACCGTCTGCCCGCTCAATTCGGATTGATCTGCCGCATTTTACGCTGATCGGTGCAACAACGCGCGCAGGACAGCTCACTTCGCCGCTGCGTGACCGATTCGGCGTGCTGTTTCGGCTGGAGCTTTATTCTCCGGAGGAACTCGCGGAGATTATCACACGCAGTGCAAGCATTCTTGAAATCCCGTGTGAATACGATGGAGCGCTTGAACTTGCAAAACGGTCGCGCGGAACGCCGCGTATTGCAAACCGGTTATTAAAACGAGTGCGTGATTTTGCGCAGGTGCTGGGTGACGGTGCGATTACAAAAGAAATCGTTTCGATTGCATTGTCAAAACTTGAGATTGACGAACTCGGCCTTGATTTGGTCGACCGGAGAATGCTTCGGATGATTATTCAGAATTATAAAGGCGGGCCGGTTGGACTTGAAACGTTGGCAGCAGCACTTGGCGAAGAAGCGGTTACACTTGAGGATGTGTATGAACCCTATCTGATGCAGCTTGGCTTTTTGGCACGCACACCAAGAGGCCGCTGTGCGACGCCGCTTGCATATGCGCATTTGGGAATTTTAGAGGAAGGGCAGCAATTATCTTTTTAATTTGAATAGAGAAAAAGGAGCGATTTACTATGGGAAGATTGTTTGGAACAGACGGCGCACGCGGTGTTGCGAACACAGAGCTCACCTGCGAACTGGCGATGCAGATCGGAAGAGCGGCAGCAGTTGTATTGACAAGGCATACCCATCATAAACCGCGCATTCTGATCGCAAAAGATACGCGTATTTCTTCGGAAATGCTGGAGGCGGCACTCGCGGCAGGCCTTTGCTCCGTCGGTGCGGACGCTGTGTATCTTGGTGTGATTCCGACGCCTGCAACCTCTTATCTTGTGGAAAAATACAAAGCCGATGCCGGCGTGATGATTTCGGCATCGCACAATCCTGTGGAGTTTAACGGCATCAAGCTGTTCAGCTCCTCCGGCTATAAACTGCCGGATGAACTGGAAGCAGAGATTGAAGCGCTCATTCTCGATACGCCGCAGGAAATTACTTTGAAATCCGGTGTTGAACTCGGAAGGATTTCCTCCTGTGCAGATGCAAAAAACGATTATATTGAGCATCTGCTCTCCACTGTTTCCGTTCGGTTTGACGGAATGCGGATTGCACTCGACTGTGCAAACGGAAGTGCGAGCGCAACGGCAAAAACGCTGTTTGAATCACTCGGTGCCGATGTAGTGGTACTGAGCGCTGAACCAAACGGCGAGAATATCAACAAAGACTGCGGTTCCACTCATATGGGAGCCCTTTGTGACTATGTCAAAACGCACGACGATATCATCGGCGGATTTGCGTTTGACGGCGATGCAGACCGTTGTCTGGCAGTGGACGAAAACGGCAAGCAGATCGACGGTGATCAGATTATTGCAGCGTTTGCAAAACATATGAAAGCAAACGGCACGCTCAAAAAAGATACGGCAGTGCTTACCGTCATGTCAAACTTCGGCATGCGGGCGTTTGCCAAAAAAGAGGGCATTTCGCTTGCTACCACGGCAGTCGGTGACCGCTATGTGCTCGAAGAGATGCTCAAAAACGGATATAATCTGGGCGGCGAGGATTCCGGTCACATTATTTTGTCCGACTATGCAAACACCGGCGACGGACAGCTCACTGCAATTCAGTTTTTGCAGATTGTAAAAGAAACTGGTCTTGCGTTTTCTGAGATTGCTGCGGCAATGACAAAATCGCCGCAGGTGATGCGTTCGGTTCATGCAAGCGCACAGGCACGCAAGGAGTATAAAGACCATCCGGCAGTGCAGGCATCTATCAAAGAGGCGGAAAATGCCCTCGGAGAAACCGGACGGGTGCTTGTCCGTGCATCTGGAACAGAGCCGCTCATTCGTGTGATGCTCGAAGGAACAGACGAAGAAAAGATCAAGAAGTATTGTGACGCGATTTGCAGCGTTATTGAGGAGAGTTTTTAATTCATGCGTTTTGTAAACGACTTTACAGATTATGAAATGATTGATACAAGCGGCGGGGAAAAGCTTGAGCGCTGGGGAACTCATGTACTGGTTCGGCCCGACCCGCAGATCATCTGGAATACAAAAAAAGAACATCCGCTTTGGAAACGTGCGGATGCACGCTATCACCGGTCGAACAAAGGCGGCGGACAGTGGGAGTTTTTCAAAACACTTCCCGAAAGCTGGACGGTGTCGTATCGTTCGCTCAAGTTTCGTATTCGCCCGACCGGGTTTAAACACACGGGACTTTTTCCGGAGCAGGCGGTCAACTGGGCGCTGTTGATGGATACCATTCAAAACGCAAACCGCCCGCTGAAAGTGCTCAACCTGTTTGCATACACAGGCGGTGCAACGCTTGCGTGTGCAGCGGCAGGCGCAGAGGTGTGCCATGTCGACGCATCGAAAGGTATGGTCGCTTGGGCACGGGAGAATGCGGCGCTTTCGAATCTTTCCGACCGTCCGATCCGCTGGATTGTCGATGACTGTGAAAAGTTTGTCGCGCGCGAAATCAAACGCGGCAAACGGTATGATATCGTCATCATGGACCCGCCGTCTTATGGGCGGGGTCCCGGCGGCGAGGTCTGGAAGCTTGAAGACCAGATTTATCAGATGGTCGATCTGTGTTCGGGTGTGCTTTCGGATGATCCGGCGCTTTTCTTGCTCAATTCCTATACGACCGGGCTGCCGCCGTCTGTGATGCAGTACTTATTGGGCGTGACAATCCAGAAAAAATTCGGCGGAAGCGTGTCAGCAGAGGAGATTGGTCTGCCGGTCACACAAAGCGGGCTTGTTTTGCCGTGCGGTTCGACAGCGATTTGGAAAGCAGAAAAGTAAAGGATAGAATATGAGCGATTTAATAGAGTTTAAACATGTTTCTTTTTCCTATCATCAAATGGAGGAAGAGGCAGAGCCGATTCCGGTTCTCCATGATGTGAACCTTTCGGTGAAAAAAGGGGAATTTGTGGCGGTTCTTGGTCATAACGGTTCGGGAAAATCGACGCTTGCAAAGCATATCAATGCCATTTTGCAGCCGAGTGAAGGCGTTGTCTATGTCGACGCAATCGACACACGCGATGACAATATGATTTTTGAAATTCGTCAGCATGTCGGCATGGTGTTTCAGAATCCGGATAACCAGATTGTTGCAACGATTGTTGAGGAAGATGTGGCGTTTGCACTTGAAAATCTGGGTGTCGAGCCAAAAGAAATCCGCAAGCGTGTCGATGCGGCGTTAAAAGGCGTTGGCATGTTTGCTTATCGGGAGCACGCACCGCACCAGCTTTCGGGCGGACAGAAACAGCGTGTTGCCATTGCCGGGATCATTGCAATGAACCCGGACTGCATTGTATTGGACGAGCCTACTGCAATGCTTGACCCGCATGGCCGCCGTGAAGTATTAAAAACAATTCAGCGGCTCAACAAAGAGCATGGCACAACCGTCATTTTGATTACGCATTTTATGGATGAAGCCGCTTCGGCTGATCGCGTTGTGGTAGTAGACGGCGGAAAAGTGCTGATGGACGATGTGCCAAAGGCTGTTTTTTTGCAGGTGGAGCGCATGAAAGAAATCGGCTTGGATGTGCCGCAGGTGACGGAGCTTGCTTATGAACTCAACAAAGCGGGCGTTCCGTTTGCGCCGGATGTATTGACAGTGGAAGAATTCGCAGCAGAATTCAAACGAATGATGGAGGCTTAAACGGTGGCAATCATTAAAACAGAGCATTTAACACATTTATACGGAAAAGGAACACCGTTTGAAAAAGCCGCTATTCATGATGTCAACTTAGAGATTGAAGAAGGCGAGCTGGTTGGTGTCATTGGACATACCGGTTCCGGAAAATCGACACTCATTCAGCATTTAAACGGTCTGTTAAAGCCCACTTCCGGTCATATTTATATTGATGGCACTGATATTTTTGAAAATACGCAGATTCTTCAGAAAACGCGTTTTAAAGTGGGCCTTGTGTTCCAGTATCCGGAATATCAGCTGTTTGAGGAAACGGTCGAAAAGGATATCGCGTTTGGTCCGAAAAACTTAGGGTTTACCGAGGAACAGATCAATGAAGCCGTTTCCCATGCGATGGAATGTGTCGGACTCTCTGACAAGTTCCGTAAAAAAAGCCCGTTTGAGCTTTCAGGTGGTCAAAAACGGCGTGTGGCGATTGCAGGCGTCATTGCGATGCGTCCGAAAGTGCTGATTTTGGACGAGCCGACTGCCGGACTTGATCCAAAGGGACGGGATACCATTCTGAATTTGATTTCGGACTATCATCGTGCTGAAAAAAATACGGTGCTGCTCGTATCGCACAGCATGGAGGATGTTGCAAAATATTGTTCCAAAGTACTGGTGATGAATCAGGGCAGTGTGTTTTCATATGGTACGGTGGCCGAAACGTTTTCGCGCGCGGATGAGATTGAGCAGATTGGTTTGTCTGTGCCGCAGGTGACACGGCTGTTTTCGCTTTTGTCCAAAGAGGGATTTGAAGCCGGCGAAGAAGTTTATACGATTGCACGCGCAAAGGAAATTCTTTTGCAGAAGTTTTTACAAAAAGGGGGAACGAACGATGTTATCTGATATTACCATCGGGCAGTTTTTCCCCGGAAAATCGATTGTGCACCGGATTGACCCGCGTGCAAAAATCTTATTGGTACTTGCATTCATTATCGTGCTGTTTATTGTCAGAAACCCGGTTTCATTTTTATTGATCGCTGTGTTTTTGATTGGCGCATATATCGTTGCAAAAATTCCTGCGAACGCAATTTGGCGCGGCGTCAAACCGATTTTGCCGCTGATTGTGTTCACCTCGATTTTGAATCTCTTTTTCGTAGACGGCGAACCGCTTGTTCACTGGTGGATTTTCAAAATCACAGCGGAAGGCATTTCAGTTGCGGTTCTGATGGCAATTCGTATCGTGTGTTTGATTATCGGATCGCTGCTGCTGACCTATACCACCTCGCCGATTGCGCTCACCGATGCGATCGAACGGCTACTAAAGCCGCTTAAAGTGATTCGCTTTCCGGTGCATGAGATGGCAATGATGATGACGATTGCGCTCCGGTTTATTCCGACATTGCTTGAGGAAACCGACAAAATCATGTCTGCGCAGAAAGCCCGCGGTGCTGATTTGGAAACCGGCAGTATTGTAAAACGTGCAAAAGCGCTGATTCCGATTCTCATTCCGCTGTTTGTATCGGCGTTTCGCCGTGCAGAGGACTTGGCGCTTGCGATGGAATGCCGCTGTTATCGCGGCGGTGAAGGACGCACGCGCATGAAACAGCTTTATTTTTCGCGGTTGGATGCGGCTGCTGCATCTGTGACAGGCGTCTTGTTTGCTGCGGCAATTCTTATGGATATCTTTTTGCCAAAGTTTATTTGACAGGAGGAGCTATGACAAAAAATCTATTGGTTGAGATCGCGTATCGCGGAACAAACTATCATGGATTTCAGTTTCAGACGAATGCGTTATCGATCACAGAAGTGGTGCAGGATAAAATTGAACAGGTATTCGGACGGCGGGAACCGATTACTGGCTGTTCCCGTACGGATGCAGGCGTTCATGCAAACAGCTGCTTTTTCAGTATGAAAACGGACGTTCCGTTTCCGACACATAAATTTCCGGAGGTGTTAAACCGTATTCTTCCAAAGGATATTGTTGTCCTCTCCTGCAAAGAAGTGCCGCTTGATTTTCATGCGCGTTATTGCTGTAAGGGAAAAGAATATCTCTATCGAATCTATAATAATCCGGTGAAAGATCCGTTTTTGTCTGACTTAGCACTGCACTGCAAATTCCCGCTTGATTGTGCACGGATGGAAGAAAACGCAAAGCCGCTCATTGGCACACATGATTTTACATCGTTTTGCAATCCGAACCATAAAGAAGGAATGTCAACCATTCGCACAATTTCGGAGATTCGTTTCATTCGAGAAGGCGATATGGTTACAATGAAAATCCATGCAGACGGCTTTTTATATAATATGGTACGCATTATTGTGGGAACCTTGCTCGAGATGGAGGAAGGACGAATCGCACATGGCAGAATGGAGGAGATCCTGCATCTGCTGGACCGGTCAAAAGCTGGCCGTACTGCGCCGCCGTATGGCTTATATCTCAATCGTGTTGATTACTGAAAGAAGGTGATTGTTTGGCTGAGATTCAGAATCTGGAAGCATATCGAAAACAAAAAAAGCAGCAGCATCGGCGCAAACGGTGGATTTATGCTGTTTGTGTGCTTGCTGCGGCGTGTATTCTTGCAGGTGTGGTGGCGATTCTGCCGGCTGGGACAATCTCTCGGCTGTTTGACGGCGGAGATGAACGGTTTCCGCTCACGTTGACAGGAGAACAGCCTACCGATATTTGTACGATGCAGAATGGATTTGTTGTCTTGTCAAAATCGTCGCTGACGCTTTATCACATGGACGGAACGGTGCGCAAAGAGCAGTTCCATGGTTATACAAATCCTGTGCTCTGCAAGCAAAACGACATGCTTTTGCTGTATGACCGCGGAGGCACGGCGTTTTTCACAATGGACAGTTCCGGAAATATCTCGGAACAAAAAACTGATTTTTCGATTTTATGCGGGCAGATTGCCAAAGACGGCAGTATTGCCATTGCCACCACACATGATCAATATGCATCGTATGTGCAGGTGTATGACAAAAAGCTTGCCCTTAAATATTGGTTTGGCGCAGCGGCCGATACGTTTTCGTCGCTCGCGTTTTCTGCAGACAGCCGCTACCTTTCCGCATGTGCGATTGATACGTCAGAAGGTCTGTTTTGTGCAGAAATCTATCGTTTGGATACACAGACAGAAGCAAAGGCTTCGATTCAAACTGTTTATGATATGCTGCCGCTTTCCATTTCATATCTGGATGCACAAACGATTGCAGTGGTCGGAAAAGACAGTGTTGCAGTACTGCGGGATGGAAAACAGGAAGTACGGTATACGTATGAAGGTGCATTGGTTCAGATGTCATGCGATTTGCCGAATGTGGTAACGGTTGTGACGGAAATCCAGCAAAACGGCGTTTCACAGATCACTTCCATTGGCAAAAACGGAACGGTTACAGCGTCTGCGCAGGTGGAAGAGGTTCCGACTGATCTTGATGTGTCGAATGATCAGCTTGTTTTTCTCGGCAGTGAAGGGATTTATGTATTTGATCGAACACTGAAACAGACAAAGCAAATTGATCTGCCGCATTCAGTTCAGAAAATTGCATGTAATCAGACAGCAGTTATTTTATTAAGCGGTGAAGTCATTCAAAAGTATTATATCAGCTAAAAAACGGAGGATGTTATGCAGATTGGTTCCATTGTCCTAGATCTCCTGATGGTTATGATCTTTTTTCTGATTGTGATTTCGTCATATCGGAAAGGTTTTTTAAAAACAGTAACACTGGCAGCCGGTACACTTGTCTCGTTTGTTTTGGCGTTTTGGCTGAGCGGTTATGCTGCTGATTTCGTTTTTGTAACGTTTGTTCGTCCCTCTGTACTGCAAAGTATCAATGAAGCAACTGTTTCATCCGGCGCATCGGCGACGGTATCTTCCGTTCTGCCGGCTGTGATTGCAGCAATTCCTGCATTTTTCTTAAATCCGGTATTGGCGCAGGTTGGCTCACAAGAAGCACTGATTAAGCAAATCAGCAGTCAAACAGATGTGACAATCGACAATTTGAGCAGCGTTATCACCGACAATGTGCTCGAACCGATTGTGTGTGCACTTTTGCAAATGCTTTTTTGCTTGTTAATTTTCATTCTTTGCGCTATAATAATAAGAGCACTCGCTTCTGTATTTGGTGCGGTGCGGAAAATTCCTGTTGTCGGAACACTCAATGCGGTATTGGGTGCCGGTGTAGGCGTGGTATTCGCTGTTTTGGTACTGTTTCTGCTTGGAATTGCAGGATCGCTGTTTATTGCACTTTCAGCAGGCGGTGTTTCGTGGTTTAATCAGGAAATAATTGACCAAAGTTTTGTCTACCGATTCTTTTTCGGTTTGTTCCATATTTAAAAGAGGGTGTTTTTTATGACCATACCAAATATGCTTTCTTGTTTTCGAATCGTTTTGATTCCGGCGTTTATCTGGCAATACATAAACGTTCCGGATGATCAAATTGCACTGTGGCCGATTTTGATTTTAATATTGTCAGGAATCACAGATATTCTGGATGGTTTTATTGCACGTCGGTTCAATATGATTTCCGATCTTGGAAAAATGCTTGATCCGGTTGCAGATAAGATGACACAAGCCGCTGTCATTGGCTGTCTGATGTTCCGGTTCCCGGAGCTGATGATCCTGTTTGTCGTATATGTCATCAAGGAACTTGTGATGATGATCGGCGGATTGGTGATGCTCAAAGGGAAAAAGAAACGTGTTCCGTATGCAAAATGGTATGGAAAGATTTCTACATTCGAAATGTATTTCGCAATGGCGCTGCTTTTGGTATTTCCGGCAATCGGAAAGCATCCGGTGGGCATTTGGACGATTATTGCCGTTTCCATGTTCTTAGTGATTTTTGCGCTTGCAAAATATCTGATGGATTATTTGAAAACACCTGCAAGTGAGGGAGAATCAAAATGATTTGTAGTAAATGCAAAAAACGTCCTGCTGTTGTGTTTGTACAGCGGATGGAAAACGGAAAACCAATCAGTGAAGGCCTTTGCTGGGTGTGTGCAAAAGAAGCAGGTTTGCCTCAGGCTGAGCAGATTATGAAACAGATGGGTATTACCGATGAAGAAATGGAAGCGATGAGCCAACAGCTGATGGAATTGGCTGATGGTGATTCGTTTGAACCGGGTGGAGCCGGGACTATGCCTGATTTTTTGCAGAATTTGTTCGGCGGTGCGAATCCGCTTGCACAAACTGAACCGGAATCCCGAACAGAAAAAAATGAAGATTCCAAAGGAAAAGATAAAAAGAAAAAGAAATATAAGTTTTTGGAATCCTATTGTACCAATCTGTGTGAAAAAGCACGAAACGGTCAGCTTGACCGAATCATCGGCCGTGACCAGGAGATCTATCGTGTTATTCAGATTTTAAGCCGCAGAACAAAAAACAATCCTTGCTTGATTGGCGAACCGGGTGTCGGTAAAACGGCCATTGCAGAAGGAATTGCACAGCGGATCGTTTCCGGTGATGTGCCGTTCCATCTGCAGGGAAAAGAGCTGTATCTGCTGGATATGACCGCAATGGTTGCCGGAACACAGTTCCGCGGCCAGTTTGAAAGCCGCGTAAAAGGCTTGATCGACGATATCAAAGCAGCAGGCAATATTATTTTGTTTATCGACGAAGTGCATACACTGATTGGAACCGGTGACTCTGAAGGGTCAATGAGTGCGGCCAATATTATGAAACCGGCGCTTTCCCGCGGCGAGATCCAGGTGATTGGTGCAACGACATTTAATGAATACCGCAAAAATATTGAAAAGGATTCTGCGCTGGAACGCCGATTCCAGCCAGTGACCATCAAAGAACCGTCGATTGATGATTCGATTGAAGTGCTGCGCGGAATCAAGCAGTATTATGAACAGCACCATCATGTAAAGGTTTCCGATGAAATTATTAAGCTTTCTGTCATCTGGTCGGAACGGTATATCTCTGATCGGTTTTTGCCGGATAAAGCGATCGATTTGCTGGATGAGGCATGTGCATGTGCATCCCTTGCAAGCAAGGAGCTTGCGGATTATGCAAAGCTGAATGAACAGCTTCATACGCTCACCAAAGAGGAAACAGAATTAAGCGAAGCAGCGGAAAATCCGGATTTTGAACGGATTGCACAGGTGAAAGCAGAACTCATCCGTGTGAAAGAGGAATTAAAACCGCTCGAAGAGGCGATTCAGAACATTCCGGTTACGGTTTCTGATCTTGCAAAGGTTATCGAACTGAGCACCGGTATTCCTGCAAATAAAGTGGCAGAGGATGATTATCAGAAAATCATCCACTTGGAAGAACAGCTCAATCGGCGGATTATCGGTCAGCCGGAAGCTGTGAACCAGGTGGTGCGTGCAATCAAACGCAGCCGCTTGCAGCTTTCGACTAAAAAACGTCCGGCATCGTTTATCTTTGTCGGTCCGACCGGTGTCGGAAAAACAGAGCTTGTCAAAGTATTGTCAGCTGCACTGTTTGATTCCGTTGATCCCGTATTGCGTTTTGACATGTCCGAATTTATGGAGAAGCATACGGTTGCACGTTTGATCGGAGCACCTCCCGGATATGTAGGGTATGATGAAGCCGGTCAGCTCACCGAAAAAGTACGCAGAAGACCATATTCGGTTGTTTTGTTCGATGAAATTGAAAAAGCACATCCGGATGTCATGAATATTCTGCTGCAAATCCTTGATGAGGGACGTATCAGCGATGCGCAGGGACGTGAGGTCAATTTTGAAAATACGGTCATTGTCATGACTTCAAATGCCGGCTCTGGTGAAAAGAGTGCATTGGTTGGATTCAATCGGACGGTAAATGAGATTGACAAAGAAAAAGCAATGAATGCACTGTCGATGTTCCTGCGGCCGGAATTTTTAGGCCGTGTGGATGAAGTGATCGTATTTAATCGGCTCACACTTGATAATCTTGCAGAGATTTCGGGTATACTATTAGAGGAATTGGCACAGGCGCTCAAAGAGAAAAATATCCGCTTGTGCTATGATGACAACGCAAAGAGAAAAATCGCAGAACTTGCAGGCGGCGGAAAATATAATGCGCGTGATCTTCGGAAGGTGATTCGTCATGAGATTGAAGATCCGATTGCACAGTATTTGATCGACCATTTTGCAGATCGTGTGGAGGCAATTTCCGTGACAGCGGAGGATTCCATCCGATTGACGTTCCTGTAATTTTCTGTTTGCAAAGCCTAAGGAGAATATGAATGAAAAAACGAACTGTGATCTTATTATCAATGTTGTTGGTTTCCGTGGTATTTGCAGGAATCTGCGGCGGCTGTCTGCCGAAATCCTTGCAGGACGGTACCTATACTGCAAAAATGGCTTCACCCGATGAACACGGATGGACAGAGACGCTCACACTGACTGTGAAAGACGGAA
>CASGAN010000025.1:23943-53697 GCA_949299455.1 uncultured Oscillospiraceae bacterium | reverse complement strand
CTGGACGCGGAGGACCTGGCCGCCCTGCTGGGGTAACTGCACGCCTTCACAACAAAACCCCCGAAAACGGCAGTTTTTCCCAAAGGCGGGCCAAAAAGCGGACCTGCCCCTTTACAAACAGAGAAAACGCGCTATAATAAAGGCACAACTCAATGGTGTTGTTTTTTCAGGGCAGGGTGCAAGTCCCTACCGGCGGTATAGCCCGCGAGCCGAAAGGTACGATCCGGTGAGATTCCGGAGCCGACAGTACAGTCTGGACGAAAGAAAAACCAAACCGCGGCAGCTTCGCTGTCCCCTTTGTCTGCTCTGGATCGGGAATCTTCCCTCCAGAGTTTTTTTGTTTTCGGGACGGCGGAAATTTTGCTGCCGCTGGCCGGAGTGATTGATGTTGCCAAAGAAACGGAACGTTTAAATAAAGAAAAAGCCAATCTTGAAAACGTGAAGTTTATAGCCGTCACAGAATACCAGGGAAAACGGCTGCATCATCATGTTATCATGTCGCGGATCAGCGCGGAAGAAGTAATAACACAATGGGAAAAGACACCCGGAGCGGGTAACGTGGAAATTCAGACGCTTTACTCTCATGACACGGACTACAGCAATCTGGCCGACTATCTCATGAAAGAAACGCGCAACCGAACCGGCAAACGATGGACGGAAAGCCGGAATCTTAAACAGCCGACTATTATTTATACGAACGCAAGCAAGCAGGACAAAAAAGCACTGCAAGGCGGCAAGCCGTATGTACCGAAAGGCTATACCCTCATCGAAGAAAACCGGGTTGCTGACGATATAACGGGCATTTCGTGCTATTTCAAGTACATAAAAAAAGCCCGACTGTCAAACAGCCGGACACAAAATAAAAAGGGTAAAATACAGTAGATATTATACCATGCTGAACCTGTTTTGTAAATAGACAAAATCCGAAAGGCATGATATAATATTTACAACGATAACGGTTTACAATGTGCCTTTGCACTGAAAAATGCAAAAACTACGGTAAAACTACGGTAAATCCGGAAAAACAGCAAAAACAAAGAACCGAAAAAGCCCGTATTTACTGGGTTTTCCGGTTCTAAATAATGGAGCGAATAGCGGGAATCGAACCCGTAACGCCAGCTTGGGAAGCTGGAGTTTTACCGTTAAACTATATTCGCTGATACTGTGTTATAATATAGCACAGTACATTTGTTTTGTCAAGAAGTGGGAGAATCTCTCCTGCACATGCGATGATGACACCGCAATGAATTTTACAATGAAATAATGCCAAACGAGTTCAACACAGAGGAAATCAAAATTGCAACAATACACAGCGGCGCAACATATTTGATGATGACAACAAACATTTTTTTACGACGGAATTTTGCAGAAAGCTCCACTTCCTCGATCACTGTTTTCGGTTTTACAACAAATCCGATAAAGATACAGGTAAGAAACGCAACAATCGGCATCAATACACTATTTGACAAGAAATCAAAAAAGTCCAGCATCGAGAATCCAAAGATCGTAAATCCGTTCCACAAACCAAAACCAAGCGAAGACGGAACTGCCGCAACCAACGTAAACAAAATGACACCGATACATACGGCTTTTCTGCTGCATTTCAAGCGATCCGTGAAAATTGAAATGACCGTCTCAAATAGTGAAATCGCAGAAGTCAGCGCAGCAAAAAACACTAAGATGAAGAACAGTGCACCAACTACATTGCCAAGAGGCATTTTTTGAAATATCTTCGGCAGTGTTACAAACATCAGACCACGACCAGACTGAAGCATTGCTTCATCTCCGCCGGAAACTGAAAATACCGCTGGAACGATCATAAGTCCTGCCAATATTGCGATACCGGTATCAAACAGTTCGATCTGTCCGACCGATTTTTCAAGATTGGTTTCTTTAGGCATATACGATCCATATGTAATCATAATACCCATTGCAAGCGACATGGAATAAAACAGTTGTCCGAGTGCCGCAAGCACTAAATTTATTGAAAATTTCGAAAAATCAGGGATAAAGTAATATGCAATACCAGCACCGGCATTCTCCATTGTCAGTACAAATCCCACAATAATCAGTGTCAAAATTACAAGCGCCGGCATCAGGATTTTACTTGCTTTTTCAATTCCCTTTTCAACGCCCAGCAAAACGATGACACCTGCAGAAATCACAAATACCGACAGCCATAAAATCGGTGAAAACGGCGAAGAAATGAAAGAATTAAAATAATGATCTGTCGCAGCAGCTGCACCTTGTCCGGTCAAATATACTTCGATATATTTTGTAACCCAACCGCCAATGACACAATAATACGGTACAATGATGATTGGAATAATCGAAGAAAGAACACCGATAAAGGAATATTTTCGGTTTAATGCGCGGTAAGCGCCGATTGCGGAAAGACGCGTTTTTCTGCCGAGCGCAATTTCTGCAATCATCAGAGAAAATCCGAACGTAACCGCCAGAATGATGTAGACCAAAAGAAATGTTCCGCCGCCATACTTCGCAGCCAAATACGGAAATCGCCAAATATTTCCGAGCCCGACCGCGCTTCCGGCTGCCGCTAAAACAAATCCGATACGGCTTGAAAATGTACTTCGCTTTGACAAAGATGCCACAGGCATCCCCCTTTCAAAAAATATCAATATCGTCAAATCACCGATATTTTCTTACTCAAAACATACGTGAACCTCTGTTTCAAACATACGATTCCATGGCATTCTGCATATCTTGAGTACCACATGATGCGTATCATCACACAGCATTTGATCTGCAAATGCCTGCAATTTTTCTTTGACGATGGATGCAACCTGCCCTTCCTCACCGTCCACCAAGAAATAAGTAAGTCCGCGTTTTTCGAGTTCTTCTGTGCAGACTTCACGCCGTACGAATGCCATATATCCGATATCCTCGAGATACCGTGCCGCAAGATATTCTTCGTGCGCACGGCGCGGACCGTAAATACAAAAAATCATTGCCATCGGAATTGCGGTTCCAAGCGTATTGGATGAGGTATTCCAACCCGCATACCCTGCAACAGAATAAAGAATTCCCTTTTCTTTCAGCAGAGAAAACAGTTCCGGATCGCCTCCGTTTCCATAGGCCACATCCGCAAAGCACACCGGTTTATGAAGCGTTTCCATTGCATATGATGCATATTCCACCTGCTCAATCTGATTGCGGTACGCATCATATTCGATAGTGGGCGGAATCGGTTGGTCAATCCCGTGCTCTTTTGGATTGCCGCCCGGTGTGTTAATCATCAGTACCAGATCCGCTTCCTGCACACTCGATGCAACCAATCCGCCGGCTGCAAGAATCTGATATTTGATCGTTTCATTTACAAGCCGGTCTTCATAAAGCGGAATTACACTGCTGCCGAGCGCACTTGCATATTTGATATACACAAGCGGACGCACACCGTTTGCTTCGTTAATCATACGCGCAATCAATGTATTCTCCACCGCGTCTGCATCCGGATACATGTAGACGGAAAGCTGTGTATGCGTACTTCGAATATAGCTGCGCACAGCCTGCTGATCTTTGGCTGTCAATCCATAAGGGCTTGAATCATCCTGCGGCACAATCATAAAGTCCAAAATACCGTCCCGCACAAGATCAATCGCCATTTTGTTGATCTCGATGTTCTTTTCACGCCGGGAAAGATAGTCGTTTAAGTATTCCTGCGGCAAGCGGCGGCAAATATCGTCATACTCTTCCCGCTCTTCCTGCGTTTCAATCGAAAGCTCCATTTTGTGGCGGATCACGCCGTACCGATGAATTTCACGACCCCAATATTCATAGTAATCAGGCTCTTCATCGCCGCTTGAATAGCGCGGATTCCGCATAATCAGTGTAAAGCCAAACAGCTTTAATGACGGAAACGCTGCTTTTAAATCACGCAGACGTGCAATGCGGGCAGAAAGCACCGAAAGCGGGTCCTGATGAAGCCTGGAGGCCAGAATGCTTGAATAGACAAGCGCATCAATCGAGATGACTGCACCGTCACAATCTGCCGCATGTTCATACAGCCAGTCAAAAATCCGATCAGGATCGCCAGGCGTCTTTTTCTTTCCGAGAATCGAAAGCGGCGGCAGTTTTACTGTGAAATCTGTATCTTTCACCATCAGGGACTGATACTGGTAATTACATGGACGCTCGTCCAGCGGAACAAGCAGAATCGTTTTCATTTGTCGTGCGCTCCTTTCATTCTGTCAAGGCACCGATTTCAATACCATGCGCAACAATACGTTCTACAAGCGGCCAAAGCGCAGGGGTAGCTTGTTTCACCGGCGCCATTCGTTCATACACCTGTACGCTTTTTACATGACCTTTACGCCAAGTATGACCATTTGTCAAATGATTGTTGATGATTGGCTGCAATCGATCCAATGCAGCGGCAAAACGTGAATCCGGTGTATCCATACGGTCAAATTCTTCAAATAATCCGCGGATTTCGTCCCGCTGATCGTCCGGAAGCATGGAAAACAGCCGGTCAGCCGCTTCCTGTTCCCGTTTTTGCTTGTCGAGATTTCCCTGCACATCATAGCAAAAGGTATCGCCGGCATACACCTCAACCAAGTCGTGCACAAGCAGCATACGAACCACACGATCAGTATCAATCGTTTCTGCTGCATATTCTTTTAATAAAAGTGCCATCACTGCAATATGCCAGGAATGTTCCGCATCTGTTTCCCGACGGGAACCATCTGCGATCAGTGTCTGACGCTCAATATTTTTCATTTTGTCAATCAAAATCAGAAAGTCAAGCTGTTTTTCAAATCGTTCCTGCGCCATCAAACTCTTTCCTTTCGTCAAGCGTTATTTCAGCGCTTCTACATATCGTTTTGTAATGTCCATCGGGCGGGTGATTGCCGTTCCGACGACAGCAGCCAACACACCGCAGTCAATCGCTTTGCGAAGCTGCTCAGGCGACCAGATCCCGCCTTCTGCGATAATGCCGAC
This sequence comes from uncultured Oscillospiraceae bacterium, assembly GCA_949299455.1. Classification (GTDB taxonomy): domain Bacteria; phylum Bacillota; class Clostridia; order Oscillospirales; family Ruminococcaceae; genus Paludihabitans. Next base: position 48,738 of record CASGAN010000025.1, on the reverse strand, counting down.
ATGAAGTTCAGCTGCCAATTTTTTAAGCAGATCAAAGTCGGGAATCTGCATACCTTTTGTGTTTTCCGTATATCCGCGAAGCGTTGTGCCCACCAAGTCAAACCCGATTTCCTGTGCATGAAGCGCTTCTTCAAACGTTGCACAGTCTGCCATAAACAGCTGATCCGGATATTTTTCGCGGACTTCTTTGAAAAACGCGTCAAGTGTTACGCCTTTTGTGCGAATTCGATCGGTTGCATCAGTTGCAATAATATCAACGCCGCATGCCACAAGTGCATCCACTTGTTCGATTGTCGGCGTAATCCGCACAGGGCTGTCATCACAATCGTGCTTGATGATACCGATAATCGGAAGATCCACAAGCTTTTTCATCTCGGTGATATCTTCCACGGAATTTGCACGAATGCCAACAGCACCGCCCAGCATTGCTGCATATGCCATTCTTCCCATGATAAACGAACTGTGAAGCGGTTCTTCCGGAAGCGCCTGGCACGAAACGATCAATCCACCGCGAATTTTGTCAAATACCTCTGTCTTTTTCATTACACGCACACCCTTTAATGTATTAAAGAAATCAGATAAATATAGGATATCATGTTTTTTCATCGAATACAATCGATTTGGAAACTTTTTTCCCATGAAAAAGCCCACGCGGAGAAGAAACCGTTCTTCTCCGCGTGGATTTTACTGTATTTATCGCTGATATTGCAGTTTCTTTTGTTTTCGCTTGACAAGTGCTTTTTCTTTGATTCGATCCGTCTGCTTTAAAAATGAAGTCATATCACGCAAAGTGATTTCAAGCGGCCGAGGATGATACAGCAATACGTCATCCGCCTTTTTGTGAGAAAACAGCCCGTTGCTTTCGAGTGTTTTCAACGAATACAGCGTATAGAGCGGCGGTTGTTTTAAACGCCGGTAATACCACTCAGAGAGCGGTGCAGTCGCTTTTGCAAGCCACAGCGGCAAAACAGTTTTGATTTTTTTCCCCTGTGACACTGTTTGAAGCACATCTAAAAACGAACGAATTTCATAAAACCGGTTTGAAAGAATATAGGAAGCGCCGTTTTCTCCGCGATCAACACACGAGATGATTCCTTCAGCCACATCACGCACATCAACAAAATCATAGCCGCCTTTGACACATGCATACAGTCTTCCGCTCAAATAATCAATCACAAGCTGCGTCAAATGCGCGTTTCCGCGATCTCCCGGTCCGATGATTCCAGACGGATGCACGACCGAAACAGAGAATCCTGTTCCGTTCTGGCTCAGTACGTATTTTGTCGCAATTGCTTTTGATTTTGCATACTGCCCGCGTACCAGATCAGGATCAAATACCTCAGACTCTGTCATCACTTCTCCGCGCTTTTTTTCGGGAATGGCATGAACGGAACTGACATAAATCATGCGCGGAATCTGATACTGCTTGCACATATGGACGATATTCTGTGTTCCTTCTACGTTCACGCGAAACAGCGCAGCATTGCTCTTGGAGGAAATCGACACAATACCAGCAGTATGAATCAGTACAGGAATCTGTGTTTGCGGATCATATGCAAAAAACGGGATCAGCGTACGCGGAATACAGATATCCCCTTCAATCAACTCGACATCCGCATGCAAAAAGCGCGCGTTTTGGTCATGCGGCAGCACCAGTCCGCGAATCCGCTCTCCTCTTTGTGCAAGCATATTTGCGATTACACTGCCAAGGTGCCCTGCCGCTCCCGTAATCAGCCAAAGACGTTCTTTCATGTTTGGCACCTCCAATCTTTCTGTTTTTATTATAGACCTCGATTGTGATGAAAAAATCGTTTTCTTTAAAACAAAATGTAACGAAATTCGTTTTATTTTGTTTCACAACAAAACAAAAAGGCCGCATATTACATGCAGCCTTTTTTGTGAAATAAAAGCATTAACTCATTTTTGAAAGGATTTCGCGCGGCTTTAGTCGCAACAGCGATATCGATGCCGCTGCAACAGCGATCCAGGACAGCAAAAGTCCTGCACCATACAAAAGGAAAATATGTACAGGCTCAATCGTCACCGAAATCTCTGTCAGCGCTTTTTGCTGCTGTGTATTCCCAATGATTGACGGTGCAGCCGGTGTATCGATTGAATCCTCCGGCTGTATAACCATGGAGCTCTCCTGCTGTTGCTGCGCTGTTGTTGTCAATGTACCGCGCAGAAATTCTTCTGTTACATCAGAGATCAGCACACTTCCAAAAATCGCCACTGTGCACGCAAGCAGTGTGACCGCTGTGATTTCCACGAGATACTGCGCAAGAATATTCGCTTTTCGCAATCCGACAGAAAGAAGAATGCCGGTTTCGTGAATGCGGTCCTTGATGCGTGATGAAAGCACGAGCCACAGCACAATCACACCGATTGCAAAAACCAGCAAAATCAAAAAATCAACCAAACGATTGATGCTCTGAAGCGGTCCTTCTACCGCAACGATATGTTCATTATTGGCATAAGCAAGAAAATCATTTGTCTGATAAAAATCATCACGCCGTTCAACAATCTCAACCATAGAGGCAATATCCGCAGGGTCTTCTGCAAAAAAGTGAATCTGATCATATTGTTCAAGCTCTTTATCCGATGCAACGGTAAAAGATTTCACTGCATCTTGTGTTGTGATGATCATGTTTTCCGCAGAGGTATATCCGGATTCCGCATCGGATGTGCCGTTGATGGAAAACAATCCGGCAATTGTGACAGGTGCATATATCGGTTGTTCTGCTTTGTTTTTTTTGAGCACGCTGTTTTGATCACGCAGATAAACGGTATCGCCCACTGATAATCCGTTTTTCTCTGCCAGATCCTCACTGATCAAAATGGAATCATCGTCTTCTTCCGTGATATGCTCGCCCTGCGTCAGCAAAATCGACTGATTCATAAAAAACGGATGAAACGCAGAATCGGTGCAAATATCAACGCCAAGCGTAATATAAATATCCGTCTGGCTGTCCTCCTGCTTGGCCTGCTCCTGCATGAGCAGATCCATCGGTCCTGCATTGCCCGGCACCAAGTTAACGTCTTGTCCGCCTTCCTCCTTGCTCATCCGCGCACGCCAAGTGCGGGTTAAGCAATAACCGGACAAGCCATCCAACTCGCCGGCAATGGATTCCGCCAGTTCCTTTGTCGGCATTTTTCCGATAAAAATGCGTTCTTGGGTTTCTTCGTCATATTCGTATTTATTGTAATTTTGTTTGTTTGGCTCCACAAAAAAGCTGCCGCCCAGTGACTCACGCACATTCAGCTGTGCGGTCTGCACGGCTCCTTTTAAGGAAAACGACGAAAGCGCCATCATGGCGATCACTAAAATAATCAAAAACAACAGGATTGTTTTTCCGCGCTTTCGTGTCAGATACAAATATGCTCTATGCAGTGGTGACATATGCGTCACATCCTTTCTTGACCGGCACCCGCCTGTCAATTTGATCCTGTTTCCAGTTCAGCAGGCTTCTGTTCCTGAAGCACACCGTTTTTCAAAACAAAAACAGTATCCGCTTCCTTTGCCAGATCAATCGAATGCGTAACGATAATGACGCATTTGCCTGTTTCTTTTGCGCTTTCTTTTAAAATCTTCGTAATCTCAACAGACATTGCATCGTCCACGTTTCCGGTCGGTTCATCCGCCAAAATCACCCGTGTATCTGCGACAAGTGCCCTTGCAATGGCAACACGCTGCTGCTGACCGCCTGACAGCTTCAACACATTTCTCTTGATCTCGCTGTCTGTAAGTCCAAGACGCTTTAATGCCGCTCCAGCAGCCTCTTTTGTAGCAGACAGCGCTGCATTTTCAATTGGTGTCATATAATCAATCAAATTGTAATTTTGAAAAATAAACGATACATGCTTGCTTCTATGTGCTTCAAGACCCGCCTGCTGAATGTCGGTTCCGTCAAACAAAATTGTTCCGCTCGTCGGAACGTCGAGTCCGCCGATCAAAGACAGCAGCGTCGTTTTTCCACAGCCGGACGGTCCTAAAATTGCATACACTTTGCCTTCTTCAAACGATGCGGAAATATCGTTCAGCACATTTTTCGTTCCGTCATAGGAATAGGTAACAGAGCGGACTTCCATAATTGACATAACAGATCTCTCCTTTTTAACTCATTCTTGAAAGAATCTCACGCGGTTTTAATCGGAACAGCGGAACAGATGAAGCGGCAACTGCAATCCATGCAAGCAGCAGACCACCTGCATACAGCACGGCGATCTCTCCTGCTCCAATGGAAACGGTGAGCTTTGTCAGATTTTGCGTTTCTTCCGCCGCTACATCCGCATTATTCACTCGCTCCTCCTCATCAAGCTGCTGGGTATAACTTTCAATTCCACTGTTGACCGTATCCTGCAAAATCATTGTTCCGGCATTTTCTGCAACAAGCATGCTGCTGAAAACAGATACTGTGCACGCAAGCAGTACAATCACTGTCATTTCCACAAGATACTGAAGCAGAATATTTGTTTTCTTCACACCCACAGAAAGCAAAATGCCTGTTTCACGCACACGTTCTTTCGTTCGTGCGGAGAGTACAAGACTTAAAATAATCACACCGACAACCAGAATCAGCACAATTAAAATGGTGACAATCTGACCGATATTCTGAAGCGGGCCTTTGATGGCATTAAGCGCTTCGTTTCGAACCGTTACCACAAAGTCGCCGCCTTCTTCAAATCCGGGAAGCGCCTGCACCTGCTCGATCATATGATCAAGATCATCGGGTTCTTCTGCATAAAAGTAAATGCTTTTAAAAGGACTTGTTCTTTCTTCATATGTGACATCATAAATCTCACGTGTCCCGGCCGTGATAAATATCATGTTTTCCGGCGCCGTGAAAGAAAACTCAACAGGATATTCCTTGACAACTTCAAATAGACCGACAATCTCAACCGGTGCAAAAACAGCTTCGGTCATTCCTTTTTGATATAGATGAACATTAGAATCACGAACATAGATCATATCGCCAATTTGCAGATCATTAAACTCCGCAAGCTTCTCGTTGATCATCACAACGCCGGTTTCGTTTTCGTTAATATGACGTCCTGCCACCAACCGCACTTCGTTGTTCATAAAGTAATAATCAAGGGAAGAATCCGTGCAGACACTCACATTATAGGTAGCGGCGTTATCTGAATGTGCAAATCCGCTTTCTTTTGCTTCGGCCATAAGCTTTGCATCATACGAATTAATTCCCACTGCAATGTGAGAAAGATCATACCCATTTTGCGGGTTGCCGTCCGGCGCTTTGAACAGACGCACAAAATCACCGCCGGATAAGTTATACCCTTGCAAACCATCAAGTTCCTGCTCGATCGTTTCCGCCAATTCTTTGGTGGGACGCATACCGGTAAAATTCATCACTGGAATCGTTCCTCCCATGATTGTATCAGCTTCCCAGTTCTCTGTTTTATCATAGTTCGGCACTACAATCAGGCATCCGCCCAGCGACTGCCGCACGTTCAGCTGTGCTGTTTCCAGTGCGTCTTTTAACGAAACAGACGAAAGCGCCAGCGTTGCGATGACCAAAACAATGACAAACAAACTGGTTGTTTTCACACGCTTTCTTGTAAGATACAAAAAAGCTCTGCGAATCAACGACATAATCTCACATCCCTTTATTCGTTTGATTTAATCATATCAAAAATATATATAAAAATCAATCATATTTTCTTTTATTTTATATATTTTTATTTCATATCTTTTGAAATTACGCATTTTAAATATGAAATCATAAAAAAGAAATCCTTTTTTCTTTCCCGTAATAAATTCTTTTTCACCATTGCATTCAATTGTGTGTTGTGTTATAGTTAAATGGTATTACAAATCAAAATCCAAAGAGGGGATTTTCAACAATGAAACGGAAGAATATCATTTTCATCTGCACAGACCAGCATCGTAAAGATACGTTGTCTGCATATCGGAGCAATACCATCTGCAAAACGCCTGTGCTTGACCAATTGGCAAAAGAGAGTGTTGTATTCGACAATACATACACCACCTGTCCGGTTTGTACACCTGCACGCGGCTCTATGCAGACAGGATTGTATCCGTCCAAAACCGGTATGGAAACGAACTCGTTCCAGACAGGATGCCGTACGCACGAGCTGTCCGACGTACCGTTTTTGTTAAACCGTCGGTTAGAATCAGTCGGATATCGCTGCGGATATACCGGTAAGTGGCATTTAGGCGTCGGAAAAGATAAAACTGCAACCGGTGAAGGAAAAGCACTGCTCGGCATTTTGGAAAAAGGCTTTTTAGAGGTTGCACCGTATATCGGACGCGGCTGTGTTCCGACTGAAATCGGCTATATCGGCGATGATTTTCCCGGTCACGGAAACGGCGGCTGGCGCTTCCCGCAGTTTGAACAATATTTAAAAGACAACAATCTCCCCCTTTCGATCATCAATCAGACCACCGGAAAACTGCCGGGTGACCATTCAACAGTCGGTGAGGTCACTTCTCCGATTGAATCTACAATCGAATATTACTTGGTTGAACGTGCAAAAGCGATCGTTGACGAACTGTCGCAGGATGATCAGCCGTTTTACTTCCAGCTGAATTTCTGGGGACCGCACGAACCGTTCTTTGCGCCGACAAAATATCTTGATATGTATCGCGATATCGAGATTCCGCAAAATCCGTCCTTCTCCGAGGATGTATCGGATGGACCACGCATTTACAACCTGATTCGCCGTCCGGAAGTGTCGTGGGATTTCTTCCAGGATACACTTCGTCATTACTATGCTTGTACCACTCATATTGACGCGCAGATCGGCCGTTTCCTTGATTATTTGAAAGAAAAAGGACTGTATGAGGATACCATGATTATTTTCTCAGCGGACCACGGCGACAACCAAGGCTGCCACGGCGGACTGGAAAACAAATCGTACAGTATGTATGACGACACCACACAAATCCCGCTGTTTATCAAGCCGGCACGCGCACAATATGAAGGCTATCATCAGGATGCATTTGTCGGAACCTGTGATATTTATGCAACGATTTTAAAAGAAGCCGGTTATGAACCGACCGATACGTTTGGATATGGCGACGGACGTCCGCTCAATGATTTTATCGATCAGCCCGACCTTCCTTGGAGCGACGAAATCATGTGCGAAGGTATGGGTGCATTCTCTGTTATTGTGACACAGCGTATGTTCCGGAAAGGAAAATACAAATACGTATTCAACGGCGCCGACAAAGATCAGTTCTTTGACATGGAAGCCGATCCGAATGAGATGCACAACTTGATTGACGATCCATCCTATGCGGATGATTTGTATCGTGTAAAAAATGCATGTGCAGATTGGATGCAGGAACACGGCGATATTATTCGCGATGCGTTCTGCAAACTCAATCACTTGAAAGAGTGGGAAACACTTTACAAAGAGATAGACACAAAATAATCACAACCGCCGGCGCTTCCAATGCAGCGCCGGCGTCTTCGTTTCCGGAATTTTTCACCTTTATTTATGCGTGCAGGTAATCACACATGTTGAGCCGTTCGCAGATTCGTCCATGGTGATTTCACCGATGTTATCTGCTGTGACGTATCCGCTCATTGGATTTTTCACGCTGACAATTTCGCCGCGTACAGTTGCCTGAACATCACTTTTTTCAAAGGAAAGGTCTGTTCCCTCCATTTCGCAATCTTCAAGGACAAGTCCTTTTGCATAACAAAGCGGCTGCGTACCGATAATTTTACAGCGGATCAAGTGCAGATTTTCCGAATACCATCCAAGATATTCACCGCGCACAACACTGTCTTTCACAGTGACATTTTTGCTGTGCCAAAAAGCATCTTTTGTATTGAGTACGCTGTTTTCAATCAGCACATCTTCCGTGTATTGAAACGAATATTTCCCGTTCAGTGTAAAATCGGAGAGTTTCATTTTCGACGTTTTCAAAAATGCATATTCAGCAGTCAGCGACGTATGTACCAATGTGAGATCCTGCGAAAACCAGCCGAATTCCGGCGAAACAATCTCCGAATCCGAAATCGAAACACATTTGCATTCACGCACCGCTTTAATGCCGTTCAGCTTCGAATTTGAAATCGAAATGTCTTCATCATACCAAAGTGCTGCACGACAGGTATCTGTCATTGTACAGCGTTCAACAGTAGCGCGATGTGTATGCCAAAATGGATAGCGCAGACGAAAATCACAGTCTGAAACAACAAGATCACTTGTCTCCTTCAATGCGGATTCTCCGTCTGCCGGTCCGTCAAACAGACAATTTGCAACAGTTGCATGACTGATACCGTACAGTGCGCGTTCTTCATCCAATGTTAAGTTTTCATAAACGGTCATTTTCAAAAATCCCCTCTCTGCTATAATCACCTGCAGAATATCTGCAGGTGATCTTTTTCATCTTTTATTTTTTATTTTGTCTTTTCGGTGTGTTCCGAATCCCTGACATCGTGTTTTGTCTCAGGAGATTTAATCTCAGGAGACGGGACAGCAGGTGCAGCTGCAGGTTTCCGTACTGCCTGACGGGTTGTCTTAATCTCCTGCAGCGAATTGATCAAAAGTTCTTCCGCATTCTTTAAAATATTCTCGACATATTCGTTTGCGGCACGTTTGATCTCGCGGCTCTGTGTATTCGCCTGTGCCAGAATCTCTTTTGCGCGCTGCTGGCTTTGTTTGACGATCTCGCTGGTATCCACAAGTTTTTTTGCACGCTCTTCTGCAATTTTCACTTTCGATTCAGCTTCTTTGCGCGCATCGTCAATGATGATTTTGCGATCATCGACAATCGTACGAGCCTGTTTTAATTCACTCGGCATATTCAAACGGATATCATCAAGTGCTTCGCGGATTTTTTCAATATCAACCACGCATCGGCCGCCGGACAGCGGTACGGTCCATGCCGCATCCAAAATATCATCAATTAAATCGAGATTTTCACGTATTGTCATGGTGGATTTCCTCCTTCATTTGTCTTTGACGAAACAGTCTTGCTTTCACAATGTCATGAATCTCAGGCGGAACACAGTCGCTGATATCACCGCCGAACCAAGCAATTTGTTTGACAAGACTTGAGCTTAAATACATGTTTTGATGACGGGTCGTCAAAAAGACGGTTTCCGCCTGCGGATACAGCTTTTTATTTGCGAGTGCCATCTGAAATTCATATTCAAAATCGGAAACTGCGCGGAGACCTTTGACAATCGCGCAAGCTCCTACACGTTTTACATAGTTCGCCAAAAGCTCGTCCATCACATCCACCTGCACATTATGCAGATCAGGAATACACTTTTTAATGAGTTCCACACGCTCAGAAAGTGAAAAACAAGGTGATTTCTCCGCATTCACACTGACTGTCACAATCACCTTGTCAAACAATCCTGCAGCACGCGTAATGATATCCAAATGTCCTCTTGTCACCGGGTCAAAACTGCCCGGACACACTGCAATTCTCATTCCTGCGCCTCCTCTTTTTGATTCTGTCTGCGAAACGCGGAAATCGAAATTCTGCCATAACGATATTCCTTTGTCCGAACAAAGCCATCAAACGACAACGGCGGCTGATCGCTGCGCTCATGCTCACACAAAATAACGCCGTGCGCAGAAACAAGCGGTGCAATCAGCGGCAGCGCTTCCTGCACAAATCCTTTTGAATACGGCGGATCTAAAAACACGAGATCGAACGTATCTTTCGAGGATTTCAAAAACATCTGATAATCCATTGCAGCAACACGCGCCTGTTTCATCAGACCTGTTGTCGTGAGATTTTTTTTCGTCACATCCTGAGACGCACGCGAAGAATCCACAAACACACAGGATTGTGCGCCGCGGGACAGTGCTTCGATTCCCATTTGACCGGAGCCGCAGAACAGATCAAGCACTCGCGCGCCCTCCACTTCAAATTGAATCGCACTGAACACGGCTTCTTTCACTTTATCGGTTGTCGGACGGACATCCATTCCGGCAACCGGCAAAAGCACACGTCCGCGTGCGCTTCCGGTAATCACTCGCATAACGTTCTCCTTTCCATATTAAAATACAGTCGTTGTCTTTTTATTTTTTCGGTACACACTCAATACCAATCCGATCGCCATATAGTTGACGACAGCGGATGTGCCGCCGGCGCTGAAAAACGGAAGCGTTACGCCGACAACCGGAACAATACACAATACCATGCCGATGTTCACGACAATCTGGAAAAACAGCATTGCAAACACGCCGCAGCAAATGAGTGTTCCCTCTGTATCTTTTGACGCACGTGCTGTCAGCAATATTTTAACACATAACGCCGTCAGAAGCAACAGCGCAGCAAGACAGCCGATAAAGCCCATTGTTTGACCGATATAAGAAAAGATAAAATCGTTGTGTGCCTCGGGTACATAGTAGAGACTGTCCTGTTCAAACAGTCCGCGGCCTGAAAGCTGTCCCGAACCAAGCGCAATTCGTCCAAGATATTGCTGCCATCCTTTTCCGTCGCCGGACAGATAAAGTTCCGGATTCTGTGCCGCCAAAAAGCGCGATTTTAAAAAGTCGGGCAGATACATCCATGCAACCGGCACAACCGCAGCAGCGCCGATGAGTCCCACGGCAATCAGCCGCCAGGAAAGTCCTGCTGTAAACATCATAACGACAAAAATCATCATAAATACCATCGCGGTACCGATATCACTTTGCAGGACAATCAATCCAAACGGCGCCATCGCATGCAGACACAGCAAAAGAAAATTCTTCGGCCGGTTGATTTCGCCGCCCACATGTGACAAATGAAGCGAAAACGTTAAAATGAATGACAGCTTTAAAAGCTCCGACGGCTGAAATGTCGTGACGCCAAGATCGAGCCACGCTTTATCGGTCGGTGCATTTGGGTTTGGTGCAACACCGATCACAAATGTGAGCAATACAAGCCCAACGGCAAGCGGCGCATGCATTTTCCAAAGCTTTGTCATGATATTATAATCGATCTTTGACAGAAACAGCGCAACGACCAATCCGATCAGAATTGCCGCCGCCTGTACAATGACAACTTTCGCGGTTCGCTGTCCATATGAATAAAATGAAAGCAAACACGCCATGCTGATTCCCGAACAAGCCAAACAAATCAACACAGTAATCAAATCGAGCGTTTTTAAAAATTCACCCACCCGATTCAAAATTCCTTTCATAAACTCCTCCCCCGCTAAGCGGTATTGATTCGCCGCGCCTTGCGGCGTTCCTTCGCATTGGGCAGGCTCTGCCTGTTTCTTGCTGCCCAATGCGGAAGCGCTCTTCAAGAAAGCCCCCATAACAAAGGCTTCTCTCTCGATAGAATCCACGCCGTTAGGCGTGAACTGCCGCACTGCAAGTGCCCGCACCGCAGGTGCCTTAGAAGAGGCCTTCGATGACGCCGTCCTCAGTGACATCAATGCGCTCTGCTGCCGGAACTTTCGGCAAACCGGGCATTGTCACAATCGTTCCTGTATATGCCACAATAAAGCGCGCACCTGCGTTGACGCGGACGTCGCGTACATTCAGTGTAAAGCCTTCCGGTGCACCGAGCAGCGTCGGATCATCCGACAGTGAATACTGTGTCTTTGCAACGCAGACCGGATAATTGCCCATTCCAAGCGACTCAATCTCGCGAATGGCACGTTTTGCCGCCGGTGTATAAGAAACATCACCCGCATGATAAATCTTTTTCGCAATCGCATCCATTTTCTCATAGACGGTGGTGTCATCTTCGTAAATCGGTGCAAAGTGTGTTGTTTCCGCATTTTCTTCAATAACACGGCAGACGGTCTCAGCAAGCTCGATGCCGCCATCTCCGCCTTTTGCAAATACTTCGGAATATGCACATTCCACCTGTTTTTCTGCACAGTACGAAGAAACAAACCGGACTTCCTCGTCGGTATCGGTCAAGAAACGGTTGATCGCCACCACAACCGGCACGCCGTACAGCCGCATATTGTCGATATGCGCACCGAGATTTTTGATGCCTGCTTTGAGCGCATCCATGTTTTCCTCTGCTACATGCGCTTTGTCTACGCCGCCGTTGTATTTCAGTGCACGAATTGTCGCAACAACAACGATGCAGTCCGGATGCAGATTGCCGAACCGGCATTTGATATCCAGGAATTTCTCCGCACCAAGGTCAGAGCCGAAGCCCGCTTCGGTAATTGTGTAATCTGCGAGTTTCAATGCAAGCTTTGTTGCGGTAATCGAGTTGCATCCGTGCGCAATATTTGCAAACGGACCGCCGTGCATAATCGCCGGTGTGTTCTCGAGTGTCTGCACAAGATTTGGCTTGAGTGCGTCTTTCAACAATGCCGTCATTGCGCCCTCTGCTTTGAAATCACGCGCAAACAGCGGACGGTTATCATACGTATAGCCCACAAGAATCGATGCAAGCCGCTCTTTTAAATCCGCAAGGTCGGTCGCAAGGCACAAAATTGCCATAATCTCGCTTGCAACTGTGATCTGGAAGCCGTCTTCACGCGGAATGCCATTGAGTTTTCCGCCCAGACCGATCGTGACATTACGCAGTGCACGGTCATTCATATCAAGACAGCGTTTAAACAAAATGCGTCTTGGATCGAGCGAAAGTGCATTGCCCTGCTGCAAATGGTTGTCAACCAGTGCGGAAAGCAGATTGTTTGCCGCAGTAATCGCGTGCATATCGCCGGTAAAATGCAGGTTGATATCCTCCATCGGTACAACCTGCGCATAGCCGCCGCCAGCCGCGCCGCCTTTGATGCCGAACACCGGTCCTAAGGACGGCTCACGCAGCGCAATGATTGCATTTTTGCCGATCTTTTTCATTGCCTGACCAAGACCGACTGTTGTTGTGGTTTTTCCCTCACCGGCAGGCGTTGGGTTAATTGCCGTCACCAAAATAAGCTTTCCGTCCGCCTTGTCTTTGAGCGAATCAAACAGCGCATGATCGAGTTTGCATTTATACCGTCCGTACGGCTCAACATACTGCTCGTTAATCTGCAAGTCCTCTGCAATTTCCATGATCGGCTTCATTTTTGCCTGTTGTGCGATTTTGATGTCCGAAAGCATAGATCGTTTCTCCTTTAACATGATTTCAAGAATTGGTTTTAGTATACCATACCTTTTTCTTTTTTTCTACAGAATACTTGAATTTGTCTTTGTGAAATACTATAATAGAAGCGGAAAAACTGTCGGTTTGCGCTTTTTTCAGAAAAAACGCATGGTCGCCGACAGTTATTTTGTGAGGAAAACTCTTTTTATAGGAGGAATTATGCAACAATACACTTCGCATTCTGTAAACGAAACAGAATCGATTGCAAAAGAATTTGCCGCAAAGCTTTCTCCGGGCGATGTGATTGCTTTTTTGGGTGGTCTTGGTGCGGGAAAAACAGCATTTGTCCGCGGACTGTTTGAAGGACTTGGCTGTAAAGGCGAAGCAGCAAGTCCCACCTTTGCGATTGTGCATGAATATCCGGGTCCCATCCCGCTGTATCACTTTGATATGTACCGGGTGCACACACTTGACGATCTTTACTCCACCGGCTTTTTTGACTATATGGAGCAAGGCGGAATTTTGGCGATTGAATGGAGTGAAAACATCGCCGGTGTGCTTGACGAGGAACAAACCATTTTTATTGACATTGAAAAAACCGGTGAAACCACCCGGTCGATTCGAATTTACGGAGGCGGAAAATTTTGAAAATTCTTGCGCTTGACACTTCTGCAAAAACCACATCGGTCAGTTTTTGCGATGACACCCATGTCATTGCGGAATTTTCCGTGAATACAATGCGCACACACTCACAGACACTGATGCCAATGATCGAATCGGCACTCTCCTGCTGCGGCGCTGCACTCTCCGAAACAGAGCTGTTCGCGGTCAGCAGCGGTCCCGGTTCGTTTACAGGACTTCGCATCGGCATCGGTGCGGTCAAAGGCTTGGCACTCGGACTTTCAAAGCCGTGCATCGGCGTTTCGACACTGGAAGCACTCGCGTATAATATGATCGATCAAAACGGTATCATCTTAGCGGCGATGGACGCACGCTGCAAGCAGGTGTATTGTGCGTTGTTTGAAGCAGAAAATCAAACGATCACACGTCTGACGCCGGATACAGCATGTTCGATTGAATCACTCAAGGAAACGATTGCATCCTTTGCGGATGCACCGATTACACTCGTCGGAGACGGTGCACATCTGTGCTTTAAAGAACTTTCCGATGAATTTCCGACACTCGTTTTGGCATCCGAACCAAACCGGATGCAGCGCGCATCGAGCGTTGCACGCTGTGCACTCAGCCATTTCCCGCAAGACTGCACTGATGCCGCCAATTTAATGCCATTTTATTTACGTTTGCCGCAGGCACAGCGTGAACTGCTGCGTAAACAATCAACAGGAGGACAATCATTATGACAAACGAATTTGTATTTTCCCGCATTGCCGTCGGCAGCGATCATGCTGGTTTCCAGCTTAAAAATCAGCTGATTCAGTGGCTTTCTGACCAGGGACTCACGCCGATCGACTGCGGCTGCTACTCGGAGGAGAGCGTTGACTACCCGAATATTGCAGAGGCAACCTGTGAAAAGGTTCTTGCAAAAGAAGCAGACTGCGCGCTTTTAATTTGCGGTACCGGTATCGGTATTTCGATCGCAGCAAACAAGATTGACGGTATTCGTGCTGCGCTGTGCACCGACTGCTTCTCCACAAAATACACCCGTCTGCACAATGATGCAAACGTGATCTGCTTCGGCGCACGTGTTATTGCGGGCGGTTTGGCAGAAGAACTGCTGTCCATTTTCTTGAAAACACCGTTTGAAGGCGGCAGACATCAGCGCCGCGTCGATTTAATCACTGCACTGGAACAAAAATAATCATAAAAAGGAGTCATGTTATGAAACAGCCGTTTATCATGAATCATCCACTCATCGACCACAAAGTCACGCTTCTTCGCGACAAACGGACAGGCTCGAAAGAATTCCGGGCGCTGATTTCCGAAATTGCGATGTTTATGTGCTACGAGGCAACCCGCAATTTGTCTACCACAGAAATCGAAGTCGAAACACCGATCTGCAAAACAACGGCCAAGACACTTGCCGGCAAAAAGCTCGCATTTGTTCCGATTCTGCGTGCCGGACTTGGCATGGTGGACGGTGTGCTGAACATGATTCCCGCGGCAAAAGTCGGACACATCGGTTTATATCGTGATCCGGTGACAAAAGAGCCGCATGAATATTACTGCAAGCTTCCGGCAGACGTTGAAAACCGTGACGTGATTTTGCTTGACCCGATGCTGGCAACCGGTGGTTCGGCGGTGGATGCTGTTCGTCTGCTCAAAAACCATGGTGTGAAATCGATCAAATTCATGTGTATCATTGCTGCGCCGGAAGGTCTGGACGCACTGACAAAAGCACATCCGGACGTTGAAGTATACTGTGCAGCACTTGACGAGAAGTTGAACGATCACGCATACATTGTACCGGGACTGGGTGACGCAGGCGACCGCATTTTCGGCACCCTCTAACCGGCTAAGCCACCTGCGGTGGGGCAGTCGCATTGGGCAGGATTGCCCAATGCGTAAATTCTTCCACGAAAAATACCAATATTAAAGAAACAAAAGCAGGGGTTTTCCCCTGCTTTTTCTTTTGCAACGACACCGATTTCCTTCCAACGAATCCACCCCACAAGGGACACGGAAACGCCGCAAGGCGCGCGAAGCGATTGCAGCACCGCAAGTGATGAACGATTGTTCTTGAATAAAATATGCGTGTGTGGTATACTGAAAAAAAGGTAGGTGAACTACATGGACCGCGTAATTCTGCACAGCGACTGCAATAATTTTTACGCCTCGGTAGAGTGCATTCTTCGCCCTGAATATAAAGAGATCCCGATGGCAGTCTGCGGCAATCCGGACAGTCGCCACGGCATCATTTTAGCAAAAAACGAACTTGCCAAAGCATACGGCGTCAAAACAGCAGAAACAATTTGGCAGGCAAAACAAAAATGTCCTGATCTGTTTTTAACACCGCCGCATCACAAGCTTTATCATGAATATTCCAAACGACTAAACGCGATCTACTGTTCGTTTACCGATTTGGTTGAACCGTTCGGCATCGATGAAAGCTGGCTTGACGTCACAGGCAGCCGAATGCTGTTCGGAACGGGCGAAGAAATCGCAGAAGCCATCCACCAGCGCGTCAAAAACGAATTGGGACTCACCGTATCGATCGGCGTTTCGTTTAACAAGATTTTCGCGAAGCTTGGCAGTGATTACAAAAAGCCGGACGCCACCACCGTTATCACACGTGAGAATTTTCGCTCACTGCTCTATTCCCTGCCCGTTTCCGACCTGCTCTTTGTCGGCAAGCGCACCACTGCTTTTTTTGAAAAATATGCGATTCATACAATCGGCGACTTAGCTGCCTGCGACCGTGATTTTCTAAACCACCATCTGCAAAAAGCGGGCGAAATGCTCTGGCTGTATGCAAACGGCATGGAACATGCACCTGTTTCATGCTATGAGGATGCAGTCAACCGTTTTCCGAAATCAGTGAGCAATCAGATCACCTATCCTGCCGATCTGTGCGGCACAGCGGAAATTTTGCCTGCCGCGCTCGCTTTGTGTGATCAGGTAGCTGCCCGGCTGCGGCAGGCAGGCGCAAAATGTCAGACGGTTCAGCTGCAAATCAAAACGCCTGCATTTACGTCTATTCAGCGGCAATGCACGCTTGCGGCACCCACACACTCCGCTAAAACAATGTATCGCTGTGCACGGGAGCTGATCGAAAGCTGCACCAATGATTCCACACGTGTGCGAATGCTCGGTATCGGCGGTGCAAATCTCGTACCCGATTCACTCGGCATGCAAACTTCATTTTTTGCGTTTGACGATACAAGCCGAGAAGAAAAAAACCAAAAAATCGATGCGGCAATGGATCGTGTACGCCAAAAATTCGGCACAGACGCCATTTCGTTTGCTTCATTGATTGAACACACGGATTCCAAATCATAATCCCAATGGTTTTGAAGGAGGCTATTTTATGGCAACGAGTAAAGACTATTTGTATTTTTTATTAGACCAGCTATCCTCGCTTGAAGAAATCACCTATCGCAGAATGATGGGCGAATATTTGCTTTACTACCGCGGAAAAGTTGCAGCATATATTTGTGATGATCGTTTTTTAGTAAAGCCCGTACCGTCTGCAATCAAAATGCTTCCTGATGCATGTTATGATTCCATCAATGCAGACGGCAGGAAAAAATATCTGCGTGTCGACTGCGTTGATGATCGTGATTTTTTAGTGCAGCTGCTCGAGACAATGTACGAGGAACTGCCGTTTCCAAAAGCAAAACAATAGCAAAAGGCTGCTCTTAAAAAGAGCAGCCTTTTGCTTTTTGATTTTATTCTGGGTTATGTACAGAAGCAGTATCATACTCATCCGATTCTGACACGGCGGACGCGTCCGCTGCAGGCAGCTGATCGCGTTTCAACAAATCGCGGATCTCTGTAAGGAGCAGTACCTCGTCCGATGGCTTCGGCGGCTCTTTTTTCTCCTCCTGTTTTGTGCGTTTTCTGCGCAGCATATTGAGCACCTTTACAAGAATAAAAACCGACAGTGAAATGATTAAAAATTCGACGATCTTTTGAATGAACATGCCGTAGTTGAGCGAAACTGCTGCTGTTTCCTCTGTTGCAGGCGCAATCACCCATTTTAAATCTTCGAAACTGACACCGCCCATCAAAAATCCGACGACCGGCGTTAAAATATCTTTCACCATCGAATTGACAATCGCAGTAAACGCAGTACCGACGATGATGCCGACGGCCATGTCGATCACGTTTCCGCGCGAAATAAACTCACGAAATTCTTTTACAACCTTGACTTCCTTCACTTTTGAAAGTTTCAGCTGTTCTTTGTCAAGCTTTTTCATCATACGACCTCCCTGTTGTGTTTTCTTCATTATACTACAAATTCGTATGATTTTCAAACTTCGTGTTTGTATGTCCTGTCTGTAAACACGATGCGGCACAGTTGAATTTCAGAAGAAAATAGTATACAATAAAAATCAAAGCGGTTTGTTTGGCAAACATATGTACAGCAAAACATACCGAAACATTCCCTGCACCTTGTGTGCGGAAAGGAGATTTTATGATCCAGAGAGAACTTTTAACGGAAGCACTTCATACAGCAATGTCTTCCGGTGCGGATTTCGCTGAAATCTATGCGGAGCGCACAAAAACCAATCAGGTTTCCATGATCGACCGCCGTGTCGAGCAGGTCACCGACGCGCTGTTAAGCGGTGTCGGTATCCGTGTCTTTAAAGGACTGCGCTGCGTCAACGCATCAACGACCGATTTAACCCGCAGCGGTCTGATTGCCTGCGCAAAACGTGTGGCAGATGCACTCGGCGAAGGAAAAGAAGAGATTTCCATCCACTTAAATGAACGTCGGTTCGGTGATATCCACCCGATTCGCATTGTTCCGGCAACCGCATTAAAACAGGTCAAAATTGACCTCGTCAAAGAGGCGTCCGACGCAGCATTTGCCCAGGGCGACCGTATTTCGCAGGTGGCAGCAACACTGCTTGACGTTGACCACGAAATCCTCATCGCAAACAGCGACGGGCTCCTCACTTCCGACCGGCAGATCCGCACCCGCATGGCAGTACAAGCTGTCGCAAGCAAGCCGGGTGAAAACCAGACCGGTTCCTGCTCACCAGGCAGACGGATGGGTCTTGAATTGTTCGAAATGATTCCGCCGCGCTCGATCGGTGAAAAAGCTGCGTGCCAGGCGCTCACGATGCTCGATGCAGAATACTGCAAAGCAGGCACCAAAACAGTTGCGATTGAAAATGGCTTCGGCGGCGTTATTTTCCACGAGGCGTGCGGCCATTCTCTCGAGGCAACGTCCGTGGCAATCAACGCATCACAGTTTGCCGGCAAACTCGGTCAGCAGATCGCAAACGAAAAGGTCACCGCAGTCGATGACGGCACTATCCCGAACGCATGGGGTTCTATCAACATCGACGATGAGGGTACGCCATCTGCACGCAACGTGCTGATTGAAAACGGTATTTTGAAATCGTATATGATCGACAAACTAAACGGCAGACGCATGGGCATGGCACCGACCGGCAACAGCCGCCGCCAGGGCTATTCGTTTGCGCCGACCTCCCGTATGACGAACACATTTATCGAAAACGGTCCAGACAAAAACGAAGACATCATCGCTTCGATTGAGGACGGCTTATACGCAAAACAGATGGGCGGCGGCTCAGTCAACCCGCTCACCGGTGCATTTAACTTCGCCGTGACCGAGGGCTATATCATCAGAAACGGCAAAATCTGCGAGCCGGTCCGCGGCGCAAGCCTCGTCGGAAACGGTAAAGAAATTCTCATGAACATCGACATGGTTGGACAAAACCTTGAAACGGCTCAGGGCATGTGCGGCTCCTCGAGCGGCAGCATCCCGACAGACGTTGGTCAGCCGCTCATCCGCGTTTCGTCCATCACCGTCGGCGGCAGATAAGGAGGATGCGTTATGAATCAGAATGAAATGAAACAGATCATCTCGGATGCCGCTGCCAAAGCAGGAATCAACGAGTATGAGCTCTATTTTGAAGAGGCACAAGGCACTGATGTCACAATCTTTGAACGCGAAGTCAAAGAATTCAGCAGTGAAGAAGTTGCAGGCGTTTGCTTTCGGTGTTTAAACGGCAATAACATCGGCTATGCGTCGACCGAGCTGTTTACGGAAGATGAACTCGCCGCGCTCCCCGCACGTGCGCTCGAAAACGCGTGCCTCATCGAAAGCGGCGATGCACAGCCGTTTTACAAGGCGGGCGACACGTATCGCCCGGTGGTGCAGAGCCGTTCCCCGCTCGCATCGAGCAGTGATTATATCCGCACGGCAATGGAAGCACAGGAAGCGGCATATGCGGCAGATGACCGCATCACAACCGGTACAGAAACCTCCTGCGGCGGCGTGCGTAAAAAAATCTGGCTGTTTAACTCAAACGGACTCGATCTTTCTGCTGACTACGGTTATGACGTACTGGTAAGCGGTCCGGTTGCACGCGACGGTGAAGAATCGACCGACGGCATGACGTTCGCTTATGGCAAGCTGTCCGAGCTTGATGCAAAGAACGTTGCAAAAACCGCAGTTTCTCGTGCAGTTTCAAAACTCCATGCAAAACAGCAGACATCCGGACAAATGCCTGTCGTATTCAGCGGCGAGCAGATGTGCACGATTCTGTCGGCATTTTTATCCGTATTCTCGGCAGACGCCGCACAGAAGGGCCTTTCGCTGTTGTCCGGCAAAGAGGGCGAAACGATTGCGGCATCGTGTGTTACACTCATCGACGATCCGTTTTACAAGGACAGTCCGGTACAGATGTCGTTTGACGCGGAGGGTGTTGCAACATTTACAAAACCGGTCATTGAAAACGGTGTACTGAAAACACTCTTGCATAACCGCAAAACAGCGCAGAAAGCCGGCGTTGCTTCCACGGCGAACGGTGCAAAACACAGCTATGCAGATGCAGTTTCAGTAAGTCCCTACTGCTTCTATTTACAGCCGGGAGATGTTTCGTTTGACACACTCATCGACGGTATCGAGTCAGGTGTGTATATCACAGCGCTCAAAGGACTTCACGCAGGCGCAAACGCGATCACTGGTGACTTTTCGATCGACAGCGAAGGCTTTACGATTGAAAACGGCAAACTCGGCGGCGCGGTTCGTTCGTTTACGGTAGCAGGCAACTTCTTTGACCTGTTAAAAAATATCCGCGGCTTTGACAACGCATTTTACCTCGACTACCCGTCGGGTGTAACGGTGCTCGGCAGTGCAGACGCACTGGTAGACGGCTTGACCATCGCGGGCAAATAACGATAACAAAGAAAAAGAAGTATTTTAAAAATAAAGGTGCAGCCTCAGTAAAATGAGGTTGCACCTTTTCTTCTATTCAAATTTTCAAGTACAGCCGAAAAACCTTCGTTTATATGACTAATAACATCCATACCGGAATCAATATGTCCGAGAGAGATCAGACCTTTTGAATGATGGAAATCCTTATAGAAAATTGATAAATTACCCCACGGTGCATACAGGCACAAATCCCCCGTGTCGGGGTCAAATTCATCCGGTTCATTTTCTGTAGGAAGCTTATTGTCCATATAAGCGATTTTTTCTATGCCGTTGAAATCCTCAAAGGTGAGTTCAAGAGGAAGCATTTCATAAAGCGCATTGGCGGCAGGAGTATCATATATTACTTCCTCCGCTTTACGTTCCGGTCTGCTGGCTCTTGGCGCAGTCCGCAGCCCTGTGCCGCCGCCTTTTCTTTTCTCCCCGGGGGATGGCTGGTTTCGCTCTGTCATGGCCTGTACCTGCCCTCCTGCCGGTGGGATGGCCTCTGCCGGCGGAGTTTCCGCCATCAGCCATTCCGGGTGGTACTTCTTCACGATCCCGTCCAGGATCTCCTGCTTCTCAGCATAGGCCACCTTCCGGTTGCCTTTTTCCTCCACAGCATATTCTTCTTCAAACTGGATGCCCCATTTGAAGAACAGCTTCAGCCTGACCTTCATGGGATAGAAGCCGGTCTTCATCACAATAAACTGGCCCTTTGGCATGCTCTTGAGTTCGTCTGGCGTCATAAGCGCCCGTTCCATCATCTGCAGGGATTGGGACGGATCGTTCTTCCCCCGGCTGACCGATCCGGACATGACCGTCCGGCTCCCCAGGGCCTTGGACAGCACTTCCGCCGAGGAGCTGTTCGGCGCAAAGCCGCCGAAGATGGTGAGCTGGGTATTGTCCACGATAATCTCTGCCCCTTCCTTGCCATAGTTCTTTTCAAGCTGGGCAAAGGATTGGATGACCGGCACGATCTGCAGGCGGCGGGATCGGGAGGCGGAGAACATCATCTCGGCGCTCTCAATCTTAGGAAGGGTGCCATACTCATCGCAGAAGAACACACAGCGGTTTTTCAGTTTCCCGCCCATCTCATCTGCCACGGCAAGGATCTCCCGGTAGAGCTGCTGGATGATCAGGGAGATCATGAAGAAAGTATTGGGATTTTCCTCCGGCATGATCAGGAAGATAGCGCACTTCTCCCGGCAGAACTTCTCCGCATCAATCTCCGTATCAAAGCATAGGAGCTGCTCCAGTTCGGAATCCAAAAAGGCATTCAGCCTGGACAGGGCTGTACTCATAACACTGGCCATAGATTGTTCAGCAGTATTCAGAGCAGCCCCGGCAAACCATTTCGCTTTATGGTCATCCGGCAGAAGCTCCATGAGCTGCTGGAACTGATTTTTTCCCTTTTTCTGCGAGGGAGCCAACAGCTCCTGGATGATCTTGAACACGGAGACGATGTGACGCTTCTCCGGCTCGCAGAACTCAGCGACCAATAAGATGGTCGCAGTCAGCAGACCTTCCGCCGCATCATAGAAATAGGCGTTCTGTCCAAAGCTGGCCGCATCCATTCCGGAGAGGATAATGGTCTTGCTGATGATCTTGGCATACTTCTCACAGCGGGCCTTGTAGACCAGCTCTTTCGGTTGCTCTTTGTACAGATCCATATACTTGTTTACAAGATGAAGCAGATTGTTGCCATTGCTCCGGGTTGGATTTCTCAGGTCGATCACCGATATTGTAAATCCAGACATATAAAATGTCTAATACTTATATTTTATCATGAGATATGCCTTTTAAGTATTGTATTGCGAAATCTATAAAAGCAGATGTTGTAGCAGAGAATATCTGCTCCTTTTTCCAGCCTAGCGCTGTCGAAACCTCTAAAACAGGATGTAAGGGAACAAAGTGTAGATTTTCATACGTACAATTCAGTTTTATACTGAGCATTACACCTATATTTTCTTTGGCTAACACCGCCTCGTTATAAGGTAAATTAGCAGTCGCTGCGATTTCCACCTGATCTTTATACTCGCCAAGCCATTTTCCGATACGGCTTTGATTAAAATCACCTGTTGCAGTAACAATGGACATACCTTTTAGATCTTCAGGAGCGATACATTCCTTTTTTGAAAGCGGAGAATCGTTTGGTACAAACACGCCCCATTGCTCTTTGACAGGCATATTCACAAAGTTATATTTTCGCATATCTATAGGCTCTGACATTAGCCCAATGTCCAAAAGTCCTCGTTCAATATAATCCCGGATGTTGTTTGCGTTTCCGCTGTATACTTCATATTTTACATTCGGATATTTTTGACGAAACGCTGCAATCATTTTTGCCAAATATTCTGTGGATCGAAACTCGCCGCTGCCAATTGAAATTGTTCCGGAAAGCGCCTCGTCTTTTTGCAGGAAATCCCGTTTTGTTTTATCTGCTAATGATAAAATTTCTTGCGCACGGCGTTTTAATATCATTCCGTCCTCTGTTAAAATAATATTATGATTGCTGCGAACAAACAGCTTAACGCCGAGTTCCTGTTCCAGATCTGCAATTTGCCGTGATAATGTTGGCTGTGTAACATGAAGCTGACTAGCTGCTTTTGTAAAAT
Organism: uncultured Oscillospiraceae bacterium; assembly: GCA_949299455.1. Taxonomy (GTDB): domain Bacteria; phylum Bacillota; class Clostridia; order Oscillospirales; family Ruminococcaceae; genus Paludihabitans. Next base: position 25,271 of record CASGAN010000025.1, on the reverse strand, counting down.
TTTCTTCTCTTGCAATGGCCAAAAAGTAATTCAGTACACGAAGTTCCATACCAGCACCTCCGAAAACAGTATATCATGAGAAGATAATCCATTCAATATATCTAACTATTAGTTATGCTTATTTAAAATATCTACTCATTTTCTGTAACCACTCTATGCAGCAAAAAAGTTGCATTATTCGAATACGTGATTTTAATCAAAAAAAGGCACCAATCGAAAGATTGATGCCTTTTTCTCTACCTTTGTAAAGCCACAAATGTATAAAACTTTTTATACGCTCTTATCCATCGTGGCATTCGGTCAGGATTTTTTCATATCAGGCGCATTTGCCTTTTATTCCGGTTTGGAAACCTCTACAGTCAGCGCACCGTTTTGCAGTCCGACAGTCAGCACACTGTTCATCTGCATATCCTGCGACAAAATCGCCTTTGCAATGAGCGTTTCGACATTCCGCTGGATAAACCGGCGAAGCGGACGTGCACCATACATCGGATCGTAACCGTTTTCGATGATATATGCCTTTGCCTCCGGTGTGACGACGCACGAAAGCTGCTGTGCTTCCAGGCGGCGGTTGACATCTTTGAGCATCAAATCGATGATCTTTGTCATATCGTCGCGCGTGAGCGGCTTATACATGACAATCTCATCCAGACGATTCAAGAATTCCGGACGGAACGAACGCTTGAGCAATGCTTCCACTTGTTCCTCTGCTTCCGGTGTAATCTCACCCGATGCATCAATGCCGTCAAGCAGGAAGTTTGAACCGAGGTTCGAAGTCAAAATCAGAATCGTGTTCTTAAAGTCAACGGTTCTGCCCTGTGAATCGGTAATCCGGCCGTCATCCAGCACCTGAAGCAGGACGTTGAACACATCCGGATGCGCTTTCTCAACCTCATCGAACAAAACAACCGAATACGGTTTGCGGCGAACCGCTTCAGTCAGCTGACCGCCCTCCTCATAACCGACATATCCGGGAGGAGCACCGATCAAGCGGGACACAGAGTATTTCTCCATGTATTCGCTCATATCGATTCGCACGATGTTATGTTCATCGTCAAACAGCAGTTCTGCAAGTGCTTTTGCAAGTTCTGTCTTGCCGACACCGGTCGGACCTAAGAACAAAAACGAACCGATCGGACGGTTCGGCGCCTGAATGCCTGCACGTGAACGAAGAATTGCTTCGCTGACTTTGGTAACAGCCTCGTTCTGACCAACCACACGTTCGTGCAGTTTTTGGTCGAGATGCAGAAGTTTCTCGCGCTCCCCTTCCATCAGTTTTGCCACCGGAATACCTGTCCACCGCTCGATAATCCGCGCGATTTCCTCTT
>CASGAN010000025.1:0-23882 GCA_949299455.1 uncultured Oscillospiraceae bacterium | reverse complement strand
GAAGTGACTGATTGCCCGGGAGCTCTTCCGCTTTTTTCTCCTCGGCTTCGAGCTCTTTGGTCAGTGCAGGCAGTTTGCCGTATTTTAACTCAGCGGCTTTGTTTAAGTCATATTCCTGCTCGGCACGCTCGATCTGTTTGTTCAAATCTTCAATCTGCGCACGGAGTGTCTGCACTTTACCGATTGCCGATTTCTCGTTTTCCCATTTTGCCTTCATCTCATTGAATTGGCTGCGCATTTCGGCGAGTTCTTTGCGAATTTCCTCCAAATGTTCTTTCGAAAGCGTATCGTTTTCTTTGGACAGTGCAGCTTCTTCAATCTCATGCTGAATGATGCGGCGCTGGATGACATCGAGTTCTGTCGGCATCGAGTCGATCTCCGTGCGGATCATTGCACACGCTTCATCGATCAAGTCGATTGCTTTATCCGGCAAGAACCGGTCAGAAATATAGCGGTTCGACAGCGTTGCCGCCGCAATGATTGCCTGGTCTTGAATTTTTACGCCGTGGTAAACCTCATAGCGTTCTTTCAAGCCACGCAGAATCGCGATTGTATCCTCGACGGTCGGCTCATTGACCAAAACCGGCTGGAACCGGCGTTCAAGTGCCGCGTCTTTTTCGATGTACTGCCGGTATTCATCGAGTGTTGTTGCACCGATGCAGTGCAGCTCACCGCGCGCAAGCATCGGCTTTAACAGGTTGCCGGCATCCATTGCGCCGTCTGTTTTGCCTGCACCGACGATTGTGTGCAGCTCGTCGATAAACAGGATGATCTGTCCGTCCGACTTTTTAACCTCGGCGAGTACGGCTTTTAACCGCTCTTCAAACTCACCGCGGAATTTTGCACCGGCAATGAGCGAACCCATATCCAGTGAGAAAATCGTCTTATTCTGCAGGCTGTTCGGCACATCACCGCGGACAATGCGCTGTGCAAGTCCTTCTGCGATTGCCGTTTTACCGACACCCGGTTCACCGATAAGCACCGGGTTGTTTTTCGTTTTACGCGAGAGAATCCGGATGACGTTCCGGATCTCATCATCACGGCCGATGACCGGATCGAGCTTCTGACTGCGCGCACGCTCCACCAAATCGGTGCCGTACTTTTTGAGTGCGTCATACGTTGCTTCTGGTGAATCGGTTGTCACACGCTGACTGCCGCGCACGGACATCAGCGTATTCAAAAATGCGTTCTTTTCAATATGATAGTCGGAGAAAAGCTGTTTGACCGCACGGTTCGGCACATCGAGCATTGCCAAAAACAAGTGCTCCACCGAAACAAAATCATCTTTCATGCTGTCAGCCGTTTTTTCCGCTGTGGTAAGCATTCGGTCAAGATCCTGTGTCACATAAATCTTTCCGGCTTCCCGTCCGGGACCCGAAACAGACGGAAGCGCATTCACCTTCGCCTGTGTATCCGCAGTCAAACGAGCCGTATCCACATTCATGGAAGAAAGCAACTGTGGGATAAGCCCCTGATCCTGCGTTAAAAGCGCAAGCAGTACATGCTCCTCGTCCAGCTGCGGCGTCTGCTGTTCGATTGCCAGTTCCTGTGCGGACTGAATCGCCTCGAGCGAACGCTGTGTAAATTTTTGAGCATTCATCATGATACCGCCTTTCTGTTTGCGTCTTATTTGCTCGTACCTGTTCGGTACGATTTTTATTTTAGCGGCTAATTATGATCTATGCTTATCAAAATTATGTCTAAACCATGAATTTTAGCACTCTTTCGATACGAGTGCTAAAATCTCAGTCCAATATTTATATTTTGCTGTACTGGACACCGGCCAAACGATTTTCTGCCGCTTTCCCGTCCGTATAAAGCTGCTTTGCCACCAGCACAAGTGTTGTTCCCATCATTGCAGCACAGACAACGAGCGGCACCGGCTCTTCTCCGAACAAAAACGGCAGATATGTGAGAAACGATGCACCCACCACAAGAAGCGGCACATAAAAACGTTTCGGCCGGCGAATCGCATACAGCAGCGCAAACACATCTGCCGGGAAGAAATAACGCTCGTGCATGTGCGGCAGCAAAAACGGTACAAGAATCAAAAAAAGCAGCGATACTTGGAGCAAAAAGTCCGGTGTCATCGGCATTTTTTTCTCCCAAATCCACCACAGCAGAAACAGCACTGCCGCACCGCATAAAAGAATCATCGCGGTACTCATGCCGCTGCTTTGAGAATCTGCCAGTACTGCGCAGAAGCTTGCAGCGTTTTTCGATAAATTCCGGTATGTGCCCGCCTGTTTAAAATAGACCAGCAGCATTTCAAAGAAATTCCGCCCTGCCAAAGCCGCCGGCAAAAGCCCTGCAACATAGACCGCCGGAATTAAAAACAGGTGGCGGAATTTCATTTTCCCGCGCAAAACAAGCACGAGCAACAGCGGCGCAAAAAAGACTGCCTGCAATTTAAACGAAAAGGAAAGTCCAAAAAATACAGATGTTAAAATCGGGCGATTTTTCACTGCCGCAAAAAAGGACGCAAGCAGGAAAAACGTGAAAATCGAATCACACTGCGCCCATGCGGCACTGTTTAACCACACTGTCGGACACAAAAGTACCGCCGTATATGCAAGAATGGCGCCGGTGCGATTGTTGTGCACCGACAAAAACAGCTTTGCTGCCAAAATCGCCGCCAAAATGTCAAATACACACGACACGATCTTGATCGCAAACAAACTGTTGATCGGCAGATATGTCAAAAGGGCCAAAATGTAAAGATACTGCGGCGTATAGTTGCCGATTGAAAGTCCGATTCCTGGAATTCCGCCTGCTGACTGCAGCGATTCATACCAATCTTTTAAAAAATAAACATAGTCGCCTGACTGCATCGGAAAAAATGCAAAGCGAATGACCAGCGCAAAAAAGGTCGCCATGATCAGCAAAATGATGTCAATCAGTCGAAACATCTGCCGCTTTCCAATCGACTCGGATAACAGCTCGTCCAAATGTATCATTGAATTTCTCCTTTTATTTTTGATTGCAGAGTTTATTATACCACAAATCCGCTGGTAAAAAAACATGAAAAGAATGTCGATTGTTCACAGCTTTGTTACGAATCCGCGTATCACACATGCTATAATAAAGAAAAGCAAAACCGACTGGCGGTCGGTTTTTATTCGGGAGGGTATGCTATGGAACCTTTCATTACGTTTAAAAATGTAACAAAAACATACCGCATGGGTGAAGTCGACATTCATGCACTGGGCGGTGTGAATTTCTGTGTGGAAAAAGGAGAATTTGCGATTGTCGTGGGACCGAGCGGCGCCGGCAAATCGACGATATTGAACGTTTTAGGCGGCATGGACAGCTGTGACGGCGGCACAATCACAGTCGACGGCAACCTCGTCAGCGATTATAACCGCAAACAACTGACTGCATATCGCCGTTCGGATATCGGGTTTGTGTTTCAGTTTTATAACCTCGTGCAGAACCTCACAGCGCTCGAAAACGTGGAGCTTGCAAGCGAAATCTGCAAAAACCCGCTCGATGCCGCAAAAACGCTCGACATGGTGGGACTTTCCGAACGAAAAGGAAACTTCCCTGCTCAGCTTTCCGGCGGCGAGCAGCAGCGTGTTGCAATCGCCCGCGCGCTTGCAAAAAATCCAAAGCTTTTGCTCTGTGACGAACCGACCGGCGCACTCGACTATCAAACCGGTAAAACGATTTTAAAACTGTTACAGGACACCTGCAGAGAAACCGGCATGACCGTCATCGTCATCACACATAACCAGGCCATCACCGGAATGGCTGACCGGGTGATCGAGGTCAAAAACGGATTAGTGTCCTCCATGCACATAAATGAACACCCTGTTCCGGTCGAGACATTGGAGTGGTGATCTATGAAGCATTCATTTATAAAAGAAATTCTGCGTGATTTCTTGCGGAATAAAAGCCGTTTCTTTTCGATTGTTGCGATCGTTGCACTGGGCGCCGGATTTTTCGGCGGCATTAAAGCGACCAGTATCGACATGAAGCAGTCAATCGATGCTTATTATAAAGAGAACAATCTGATGGATATGCGCGTGATGTCAACGCTCGGATTGACTGACGATGATATGCAGGCACTTTCTTCGCTCGATGGCGTAGAAAAAGCGGCCGGCGCGTATCAATATGACACCATCATCTTTCCGCCGAATCCGGAAGATGCCGGCGAAGCGGGCGAACACGTTGTGCGAATCCGCTCGATCACAGAAGGAATCAACAATTCTGTTCTGGTCGAAGGGCGAATGCCGACTGCTGCAAATGAAGCAGTGCTCGTGTTAAACGACAGCGTTCCGCCAAGCTGTGAAATCGGCGATACAATGAAGGTCAATGTGCAAAGCGATCCGGACGCAGAAGATTCTCTTGCCGAAACCTCATTTCAGATTGTCGGCTATGTGAAAAACCCGCTGTATCTTTCAAGTCTCAGCAATTCTACAACAAAAGGAAGCGGCAAGGTATCAAGTTTCCTCTTTACGCTTCCGGAAGCGTTTTCGATGGAAGCATATACGGAAGTGTACCTGACGACCGATTTTTCAGAAGAACTGTTCACATTCGGCTCCTCTTACGAACAAGAAATGGATTCGATTGAAAACGAAGTGGAGTCCGTCAGCGCAGATGCCTGCGAACGGCGTCGTGATGAATTGATCGGTCCTGCAGAGGAAGAACTCGACAAGGCGACAAAACAATACGAAGAAGGAAAGAAACAGGCAGAAGAAGAGCTTTCCAAAGGCGAACAAGCACTTGCTGAGGCAGAAAAGAAACTTGCAGACGGAAAGAATCAATGGGAACTCGGAAAATCAGAACTGGATTTAAAAATCTCCGAAGGTGAATTGCAGTTAAGCAAAACCCGCACGCTTTTGGATGAATCCCAAAAAACGCTTGAAGAATCAAAGGTACAGCTTGATGCAGTAAAACAGCAGCTCGATGACGGAAAGGTACAGCTTGAACAAGGCGAACAGCTTTTTCAGGCGGCACTCACCGGATGGGAAACATCAAAAAAACTGCTTGATGACGTATATGAAAGCGAAAGCACTGCCAAAATCCGCTTAGAAGAAGCACAGGCGGAATATGATCGTGTCATGGCAGAATCTCCCGAAGATGCCGCACTGGTTGCACAGGCAAAACGAGATTTGCTGTTTGCACAGGCAGGTGTGAAAGGCTATGAGGAGCTTGCCAAAGCAAAAACAGAGCTCGATAAGCAAGGACAGACGCTTCATGAAAAACGCGCCGAATGGGAAACCGGAAACGCACAGTATTTATCGGGACTTTCCGAATATCAAAACGGTGCGCAAAAGCTTGCCAACGGCGAACGCCAATACACCGAAGGAATGAACACCCTCCTTCAGCAAAAAACAGAGGGACTGCGCGTTTTAAATAATTCGCTGGCAGAGATTCAGCAAGGAGAAAAAGAACTCGAAGAAAATAAAGCACTGTTTGCACAGAAAAAAGCAGAAACCGAACAAAAGCTTTCGGATGCACATGAACAGCTTTTGGATGCACAGACGAAGATTGACGATGTGCAGACGCCAACCTGGTACACACAAACGCGTGCAACTGATACGGTACTGTCCGGATTTGAGCAGGATGCTGACCGCGTAGATGCAGTGGCCGCTGTCTTCCCTGTCTTTTTCTTCTTGGTAGCGGCGCTTGTTTGTCTGACGACCATGACGCGTATGATCGAAGAACAGCGCACACAAATCGGCGTTTTGAAAGCACTCGGATACACAAGCAAAACAATCATTGCAAAATACTTGATTTTTGCGGCGGTTACAACATTCATCGGCTGTGTCGTGGGACTGAGCGTTGGGTTCGTCGTATTTCCCCGCGTCATCTGGAAAGCATACAGTATTATGTACACCACGCCGCCGATTCAAACACCGTTCAACTGGCCGCTTGCACTGCTCGCTTCCGCTGTTTTCTTTGCAGCGACGATTCTTGCAGCCGTTGCAGCGTGCTATAAGGAACTAAAAGAAGTACCGGCAGGACTGATTCGTCCGAAACCGCCGAAAAACGGCAAGCGTGTGTTCCTAGAGCGCATTCCGTTTATCTGGGGACACCTTTCGTTCACACAGAAACTCACCATGCGCAATATCCTGCGGGACAAAAAGCGCTTTTTCATGACGCTCATCGGTGTTGCGGGATGTACAGCACTGATGCTCACGGGCTTCGGATTAAAAGACTCTATCACCGGCATTGTTTCTTCACAGTTTAATGATCTGTATCACTATGATCTGAATGTTGTATTAAATCATGTCTATTCACCGGAGGAACCGACCGAACGCCAGCAGCAGATTCTCGATTTGCTTCACGATTCAAGCGAAGTAAAACAATCGATGATTGCTGCACAGGAACAGGTCACTGCAACTGCTTCCAATGACGAGTCGGTGGATGCGTATTTGTTTGTTCCGGAAAACGAGCAGGTCATCGAAGATTTCATCACCTTCAGAGATCGCCGAACAAAAGAAGCGCTCTCCTTCCCTTCTTCAGGTGCACTGATCACCGAAAAGATGGCAGATACACTCGGCTTGTCGGTCGGCGATACGATTTCCTGCAAGACTTCGGATGGCCGGACGGTTTCCATTCCGGTGGAAGGTATCACAGAGAACTACGTTTACCATTACATCTATCTCTCAAAATCGCAGTACGAGCAGGTATTTGGCGGACAGACGCCGGAATACCGGGCGATCTTTGTGCAGACGGAAGAAGGCGCCGATTTAAGTGCTCTTTCCGAACAGATTCTTGAAAACAAGGAGATTTTGAGTGTCACACAAATTGACACGATGACGCAGACATTCAACGACATGTTTGACCGGCTGAATCTGATTATCGTTGTGCTGATCCTTTCGGCAAGCTTGCTGGCATTCGTAGTGCTCTATAATCTGACCAACATCAACATCACAGAACGTATTCGCGAAATTGCAACCATCAAGGTGCTCGGTTTCTTTGACAAAGAAGTCGATCTGTATGTCTTCCGTGAAAACATGATTCTTTCCCTGTTGGGCATGATTTTGGGATGCGGACTCGGCATTCTTCTGCATCAGTTTGTTGTTACCGTTGCAGAAGTGGACATGGTGATGTTCCATCGAACGATTGCGCCGCTTTCTTATGTCTATGCGCTGCTGCTGACGCTTGTATTCACGTTGGCTGTGCAGGCGGCAATGCACCCGCGTCTGACGCATGTTTCCATGGTCGAATCACTCAAATCGGTTGAATAACGGCGCACAAAGGAGGCATAACCATGAAAAAAGGAGAACGCTCCAAAGAAAAAATCATTCAAACAGCCGAACAGGTTTTATTCTGCGAAGAAAACAGCGCGTTTTCCGTTTCCGAAATCGCCGCACGCGCCGGCATTGCAAAGGGGACGTTTTATCATCATTTCAAACACAAAGAAGACCTCATTAAAGAAGTTGCAGTCCGCCGGATGCAGGTGCATTTAGCGGAACTCACATCGCTTGTGAATGATGAGCAAACGCCTTATCTTACACGGTTTTCCCGCTGTATTCTCCGTGCCGCCGAGCTTTCGGAATATTATGACCGACTGCAAAAGCAAAGCGGACTTTCCTACGAACAATATGAACAGTATCTCGACCAGTTCATTTTGCAGACAGCTGACGCATTTGCACCGTTTTTAGAAGAAGGCGTGCGGATCGGCTGTTTACGGGTCAAAAATGTGCGGATTTCTTATCTGATTTTTGCGTTCGGTCTGCGCATTTTAAGAAATCACTTAAAAGACGAGGAAACCGGCAGCCTCTCCACCATTATTTATGACTCGGCACAGGAAGTATTTCACATCCACGAGCCTTTCGAATGTGTATAACGACAGAATTGACGGATATACTTTTTTCGAGGTGATTTTTGATGAAACAGTTTTCATTTCAGGCATCCAGCCAAGCACAGGCAAAAGAGATGACCGCGTACTTTCATTCTCTCCCCGCCTATATTCAAGAATCCATCTTGCAATCAGGTGCATCGTTTTCTTCCAAAGAAGAAATGATGCAGTGTGTATCCGCACTGACAGAACTTCGCTGACCTTTTTAGAAAAGAGCAAGCCATGTTATTGGCTTGCTCTTTTTCATTGTCTTTTTCTTCATATAAGGTGTTTTGATTGACATTATCCGACAAACCCCGTATACTTAAAAGAAAAAACAATCTGCAAGGAGGCGTTTTCTATGGCAAATATGCTCATCCGCAATGGATTTGTGGTCGATCCATCACAATCCATCTGCAAACCCGCGGATGTTTTGATTGAAGACGGAAAAATCGTTAAAGTGGAAGAAAAAATTACCGATCACGTAGACCGTGTGCTCGAAGCGAAAGGACTTACCGTGCTTCCCGGTCTTGTCGATATGCACGTTCATCTGCGTGATCCCGGATTTACCGATAAAGAAGATATTCACACCGGCTGCTGTGCCGCAGTGACCGGCGGCGTCACTTCCCTTTTGTGTATGCCGAACACCAAACCGGCAACCGACAGTGAAGAAGTTATCGACTACATCAATGACAAAGCAAAACGCGCACGCGCAAAGGTGTATATCTGCGGCGCCATCACCAAAGGGCTTTCAGGGCAGTCTCTTTCCGATTTTTCGATGTATGAAAAAAAGGGCGTGCGCGCTGTTTCCGATGACGGCCGTCCGGTCGAAAACGAAGCAATGATGGAACAGGCAATGATCGAGGCGGACAAACATGGACTTCTTGTCACGTCCCACTGTGAGGATCTCTCGATCATCAAAAACGGCATCATGAATAAAGGCAAAGTCAGCGAAGAACTCTGCGTTCCCGGCATGGACCGACTGAGTGAAGATTCGATCACAGAGCGTGAAATCAAGATCGCAGAGCGGACCGGAACCCATATTCATATTGCACACGTCAGCACAAAGGGTTCGGTCGAACTGATTCGCGCGGCAAAAAAACGCGGCGTAAAGGTTACTGCCGAAACCTGTCCGCACTATTTTGCATACACAGACGAAAAACTCCGCGCAAAAGACGCAGATTTCCGCATGAATCCCCCGCTGCGTGAAGCGGAGGACGTGCAGGCGATCATCGAAGGCATCAAAGACGGCACGATCGACTGCATTGTTACTGACCATGCACCGCACACCAAACGTGATAAAGCTGATTTCATGAAAGCGCCGAACGGCACAGTGGGACTCGAAACTTCGTTGGCAGCAGGTATTCGCTTTTTGGTGGAACCGGGCATCATTTCATTTGAAAAGCTGATCGAACTGATGAGTACCAATCCGGCAAAAATTTTGGGCATCGAAGCAGGCAGCTTAAAGCCGGGAATGCCTGCGGATATCGCAATCATCGACCCGAATATTAAATGGACCGTATTGCCGGAGCGGCTTGCTTCGAAATCAAAAAATACAGTATTCAAATTTGAACGGATGCAGGGACGCGTCCGTTACACATTTGTAGACGGCGAAATCGTCTACGTCATGCGCTGATACAGAAAGGAACGAAAAACATGGGAATGGACAGACTGATTGACAAAATTATCGAATACAAAAACCCGACCGTTGCAGGTCTTGATCCGAAACTTGCTTATGTACCGGAATATATCCGCAAAGAGTGCTTTGCCGCTTGTGACGATCCGCTCGAGGCCTCTGCACAGGCGCTTCTCTGCTTTAACCGCGCGCTCATTGATGCGCTTTGCGACATTGTACCGGCAATCAAACCGCAGGCTGCTTATTATGAAATGTACGGCTGGCAGGGTGTGCGTACACTCAGCGAAACAATCCGCTATGCAAAAGAAAAAGGCATGATCGTCATGACCGACGGCAAACGCAACGACATCGGTGCAACAATGGAAGCATACGCAACCGCACACTTGGGTGTCACCGCAACTGACGCCGGCGAAGTCAGTGCATTTGACGCAGACATGCTGACAGTAAACGGCTATCTGGGCACAGACGGTATCACCCCGCTGTTAAACGTCTGCAAAGCACGTGACCGCGGTATTTTTGTGCTCGTCAAAACCTCGAACCGTTCGAGCGGCGAATTGCAGGACAAAATGATCGGTGACAAACGTGTGTACGAAGTCATGGGCGACATGTGCGAAGCATGGGGCGCAGACACCATCGGCAAATACGGCTACAGTGCAGTCGGCGCAGTTGTCGGCGCAACGTATCCGGAACAGCTCACCGAACTGCGTGAAAAACTGCCGCACACCTTCTTCCTGGTTCCGGGCTATGGTGCACAGGGCGGCGGTGCAAAAGACGTCTGCGGCGGCTTTGACAAAAACGGCATCGGCGCAATCATCAACTCGTCCCGCGGCATCATGTGCGCATATCAAAAAGAAGGCTGCGATGAAACCGATTTTGCAGGTGCTGCACGCAGAGAAGCAATTCGGATGCGTGACGACATCATGAACGCAATCGCTTCCCGTTAATATTCATCATTTTTTAAAAAATACAGGGCAGAAACGAAGAAAACGCGTTTCCTGCCTTGCTTTTTTTCAAAAAACATGGTATCCTAAACGACGGAACGGACGAAGCCCGCCCGTGATTTTTAAACAGTTTTCGAATAAAAGGGAGTAGCTTGCAGCTTCACGCTGTAACAAGTGGCGTCAATACACGGTGATGTTCTCACCCGCTCTTTGTTTTCAATAGCGAGACTTTTGTTCCACACATCAAAGGCGTGGGCAAAAGTCTTTTTTCTATTTCATTTATTTTTTCAAAAAAGAAAGGATTTGGTACAATGGAGGCCTTGTTCGGAAACGTTCTGAACATTCAATGGCAGCAGATTGTCATGTGGGCAATCGGCGGACTGCTCATCTGGCTGGCAATCAAAAAAGACATGGAGCCGACACTCCTTCTGCCGATGGGATTCGGTGCGATTTTGGTAAACCTGCCGCTTTCGGGCGCAGTCACACAGATTTATGAAGGTGTCGAAGAAACCGGCGTCATCGACCTGCTCTTTAACAACGGTATCGCAAACGAGCTGTTCCCGCTCTTGCTGTTTGTCGGTATCGGTGCAATGATCGACTTCGGTCCGCTTCTTACAAACCCGAAACTGATGATCTTTGGTGCGGCTGCACAATTCGGCATCTTCTTTACGTTAAGCGTCGCTGCATTCTTTGGATTTAACTTAAAAGATGCTGCATCTGTCGCAATCATCGGCGCAGCAGACGGCCCGACATCCATCTTCGTAGCAAACTACTTCCAGTCAAATTATATCGGCCCGATTATCGTCGCTGCATATTCCTATATGGCGCTCGTTCCGATCGTTCAGCCGCCGGTCATCAAGCTCCTCACCACCAAAAAAGAGCGTTTGATCCGGATGCCGTACGAACAGAAAACCGTTTCTAAAACAACACGCATTCTGTTCCCGATCATTATCACCATCATCACCGGTATTGTTTCGCCGCGCTCTGTTGCTCTCATCGGCTTCTTGATGTTCGGCAACCTTCTGCGTGAGTGCGGTGTGCTCAATTCCCTCTCCGAAACCGCACAGAAAGTGCTCGCAAATCTGGTTACCCTGTTCCTTGGCTTGACGATTGCAACCAAAATGCAGGCTGAAGCATTCCTGAATTTGCAAACACTTATGATTATCGGTCTGGGCCTTGTGGCATTCATCTTTGATACTGCAGGCGGCGTGCTGTTTGCAAAAATCCTCAATCTGTTCTTAAAGAAAAAGATCAACCCGATGATCGGTGCTGCCGGTATTTCTGCATTCCCGATGTCGGCACGCGTTGTCCACAAAATGGGACTCGCAGAAGATCCGCAGAACTTCCTGCTCATGCACTCGACCGGTGTCAACGTTTCCGGTCAGATTGCTTCGGTCATCGCCGGCGGTCTTATTTTAAACCTCATTGCACGATAAGGGAGGCTTTTCCATGTTTAACGTTTCACTGTTTCTTCAAACGCTTCCGATTATGGGAATGGGTATGTTCGGCATTTTCTGTGTCATTGCGGTCATCATGATCAGTGTCATGGTATTAAACAAAGTGACCGGAAAGAAAAAGAACGACGATCAGTAATCGCCGCAGGAGGTTTTCATATGATTTCGATTGATCTTTCTAATAAAACGGCGCTCATCACCGGTGCGACCGGACAGCTTGGCCGCGTGATGGCGAAAACACTCGCCAAAGCCGGCGCAGATATCATTCTGCACTATCACAAAAACGAGGAAAAGGCAAACGCACTGGCAGAGGAAATCCGCGCGCTCGATGTCCGCTGTTTTACAGTGTCATGCGACGTCGGAGAACTCGACTCTGTCTATGCAATGCGTGATCAGATTGCCGCATCGTTTTCGATGCCGGATATCATCGTTGACAATGCTGTGGTGCAGTATGTGCCGTGGACGAGCGTACTGGAGCAAAATCCTGCCGACTACGAAAGCCAGTTTAAAAGCTGTGTGATGCAGAATGTCAACATGGCAAAGGCGTTTTTACCGTTTATGAAAGAGCGCGGATACGGACGCATGATCGGAATCAACACCGAATGCGCAATGCAGAACTTCCACGGTCAATCGGCGTATGTATCAGGAAAACGCGGTATGGACGGTGTCATGCGGGTACTTGCAAAAGAAGTCGGTCCGTTCGGCATCACTGTCAATCAAGTGGCACCCGGCTGGACAATTTCCGATCGTGACCGCGAAAACCACACGGAGGTACAGCCGCAGAGCGATGCGCTCATTCCGTTAAGACGGCGCGGCACCGACCAGGAAGTTGCAAACGCTGTATTGTTTTTAGCTTCCGATTTGGCAAGCTATATCACGGGAACGTATCTTCCCGTCTGCGGCGGCAATGTGATGCCCTGCATTTAAAATAATACGAAATCAAACGGCTCCTGGCTATTGCAGGAGCCGTTTTTTATGCAAAAGAATCTGGAATTTGTCGTTTTGCACTGGATTTTTCTCATCGTTTGTGTTTTAATAAACATATTCTTTTTCCCGATAAAAGGAGCGGATTTACTTTATGGAAACAATTCAAATTGGAATGGTCGGTTTTGGCCAGCGCGGTACAGGTTTGCTCGAATACGTCATTTTACCGCAGAAACAGGCGGAAGTTGCCGCAGTTTGTGATCTCTATGAGGATAGAGCGCAGCATGCAGCTTCCCTTGTATGTGCATCAGGACAAAAAGCACCTGCTGTCTATCTTGACTACCGGGAAATGATTGCGGATAAAGCTGTCAATACGGTGATTATCGCCTCATCATGGGAATCTCATGTAGAAATCGCTGTTGCTGCAATGAAAGCCGGAAAAGCTGTCGCCATGGAAGTGGGCGGCGCTTATACAGTAGAGGATTGCTGGACACTGGTGCGTACCTATGAAGAGACAAAGACACCGTTCATGTTTTTGGAAAACTGCTGTTTCGGCAGAAGAGAAATGATGGTGCTTCATATGGTGCAAAACGGTGTGCTGGGCGAAATTGTCCATTGCAGCGGCGGATATCATCATGACTTGCGCAAAGAAATCTCGTTCGGTAAAGAAAACCGTCACTATCGCCTGCGCAATTATCTTTCGAGAAACTGCGAAAACTATCCCACGCATGAATTAGGACCGATTGCACGAATTCTGTCTATCGGCCATGGAAACCGCATGATAAAGCTCACCTCCACTGCATCCAAATCGGCTGGCCTCCACGCATACATTCAAAAAGAAAAGCCGGATGATACAGCGTTAACATCGGCTACCTTTGCGCAAGGCGATATTGTAACAACAGTAATTCAGTGCGCACGCGGTGAAACGATTGTGCTGACATTGGATACAACACTTCCCCGTTACTATTCCCGCGGCTTTACGGTGCGCGGAACAAAAGGCATGTATGAAGAGGCGACCGACTCTGTGTTTTTGGATCGAGAGGAAGACGCCGCACATGACTTTGAATGGCGTACAAGCAGCCTGAATAACGCCAAAGAATACGAAGCGGCTTACGAGCATCCGGTGTGGAAACAATATTTGAAAGACGGCGTGCAGGGCTCGCATGACGGAATGGACTGGCTCGAATTTTCCGTGTTTTTTGACTGCTTAAAACAAAACAAACCAATGCCCATCGACGTGTATGATGCCGCAAGCTGGATGGCAATTACCGCATTGTCAGAAGAATCGATCGCACTCGGAAGTGCACCGGTTTATATCCTGGATTTTACAAAAGGCCGCTGGGCACAAACGATGCCCGCAGCTGAAGAAATTTCGCACAAATAAAACACAGCCTGAGAAAATCAATGATTTTCTCAGGCTGTTTTACATGAAGTAAATCAGTATTCGTTTTGCTTCATGGTTTCGATTGCATTCTGTGCCTGTGCAACGTCAGCGATGTTTTCAAGCACACAAGAACAGCTATACACAGCGCCTCTTCTTGTATAATACTGTTCACCGAACTGGATGGTACCTGTTCCGTTTTTATGAAGCTGAATGTGCATTGCCGGAAGTTCTTTTCCGTCATACATCTGAATCTGATTTCCTGTTTTCACAAGAATCTTGCGCGTTGTGATCACATAATACGTCTGGCCGCGTGTCTTCGCACGTTTGATAAACTGTCCGAACAGCATATATAATCCGACCAGAATAAACGGAATGCCCCACAGTGCAAAGAAAATCGGTGCACCGCTTTGCAAAACGGTAAACTCCCAAAAGCAGCAAAACGAAAGCCAGATCACACTGAACAATATCTGAAACACATCACGTCCGGAAAATAAATTTCCTCTCTCCGGTTTTCCCTGCCACAATACATATTCATCACCGTTTATATAACTCGCAGCAAAATCATACATTTCCATTGAATCCATATACGTTCCTCTCTCCCTGTCATAGATTATCTTAAGTATAATCTTTTTCTTTCTTAAAATCAATTGATACAAAATAAAAAGCTGTGTTTATATAAGAGATTTCTTTCGGATTCACTGAAAATCAAGCAATTTCACAAGTGAAGCTTATGACTTTTACTGCTGAAATACGGCTCACGCCTTTTCTTCCCTGCTTTTCTTTTCTGCCTCGATCAGTGCGATATACGAGAGCAGTCCACCCCAGTGATAAAACTTATCACTGTTTTTCACACCGCAGCCCATGCCCGTATCACCGTCGTAATTTTCGTGCACATGGCCGTGCAGCGTCCATTCCTGCATCAAAAGCGCCAATGATTTTGACGCAAGATCTTTGCAGGCAGTTTTCTCCCCCGCTGTTTCAAGCGCACGATACACAAGATAATTCATTGGCGCCCAGATGCGTCCCCGCCAGTAATCCTGATCAGGATATGCCGGATCGTTTCGCGCAATCGAAGGAAGAATATAGTCGCCCCAGAATTCCTGCGCATTATAAAAATGCTCTTTCACACACCGATTCGCCTGTTCTGCCGACACAGTGGCATCAAACAGCGCGTAAAAATTGGTCGGTGAAACCCGATAAGAAAACGCACCGTTGTCTGTTCTGCGGTTTAAGAAGAATCCATACGAGGATTCCCAAAGTGTCGAAAGTGCGCGGCTCACGGCTTCTCTGCGTTCACGGAACACCGAACCGTCACGTCCCAAGATATCTGAAAGCGCCTCCATGCAGTCACAGTCATGAATAAACAGTCCGCACAATCCGACATCGGACAGCTGCATCAGATGTGTATTTTCATCAAACGGGATATCGTCGTACATCGGAGAATTATCAAGTCCCGATTCAAGCGCAGCACCAAACCGCTCACACGGACCATGTGTTTCCCAATAGGCACCAATCTGCGGTGTAACCGGATCAGATCCCCAGCACATAGTACCATCCGTCGCTCTCCGATGTTCAAAAAACCATTGATTCCAAACACACAGATGATCGTACGTTTTTTCGACAAACCATTTTTCCTTCCAGCGATTGTAAATATTCAAAACCGTCATTGCACCAACAGGCGGCTGTGAACGATCCCGGCTTTTATAATCATTGGCTGCACCGAAATTCGGCACAAATCCGTTTTCCGTCATTTCATTGAGAATCGCAAACACGTTTGAATAGGCAAGCTCTTTGTTTTCGAGCGAAATCATTTCCGCTGCGAACAAGGTATCCCAGCAAAACAGTACATAACCTCCCCATCCAAGATTCCAAAGACGGCTGACCGGCGAACAAATCTGACGGTGCTCCGGCTCGTAGATGGTATCCCACGCAAGACAGCTGCGCATTGCCTGATATGCCTGTGCCAGTTCACCATATTGTTCCGCACTTTCATAAACAGACGCTTTTGCCTGCGCGATCATGTCTGTAACCTCTTCAACTGACATCGCACAATCGGTCGAAACGGCAATCGGCTCGTCAAGTATTACACTGATATGGGGAGATTCCAGCTGCAGATGCGCTTCTTCACAGCGTTTTCCGGTGATATGCACAGAAAACTGACGCCCCGGCGTCACACCGATCAAATGATCATTTTCGCAATAGGTATATCCCGGCTGACGGAACAAAATAGAAGCTCTGACTGCAAGCACCGGCGGGCGAAGACTTGTTTTAAGCGGTGTTATCAAAACATACTGCTGGTCATTTTGCACAGCAGTCTGTACCATGAATTGGACACTTTCTCCGATCGTGATCGTGAGTTCTGTGTACGTTCCGTCATAACTGCGTACACCCGGGTGAATGTGCTCCTCATTTTCGCCAAACCGTCCGATCAAAAAACGGTCAAACGCCTGACAGGTTGCATCGTTTTTTAAAGCCAAACTGACGGCAAACCCTTCCGGCATATGAACATATGAAAGCACATTCGCGGTGTTCCAGGTATTCCAGCCCTGCGCTTTATATGGATTTTCTATTTTCCGTTGCTGTGTCATCCAAATCCCCTCTTGTCTTTTTATGTTTGTTCATGATTGATTGCGTTGGATTGATTCACCCGTAGTATAGCAATACCATTCAAAAAATTCAATACAAAACAGCAATGATTTCATCAAAACTGAATGAAAAAATGTCATGTTTTATTGCAAACAACAGACAAATATGCTACAGTAGCATTAAAAAAGAAAAAGAAAGAGGATGAGGATTTTGAGCGAAAAACAAATGTATTTATTAAGCTATGATCATGGCGGATATATCTTGTGGGGTCCCGATTTTGCATCGTCAATGGAAAGTGCAGTGAATTGGATGACTTCATATCCCAAATTTAAAATCGGTCTCGACAACGAAGCATATTGCTATGACCGATATGCAATCGAAAATCCGGAAATTATCGAAAAAGTCCGGGACACATTAAAACAGTTCCCCGGTCGGTTCTCAATCGGTTCGTCTTCCTACGGACAGCCGCTTGCCGTTTTCATCAGCGAAGAAAGCAATGTGCGGCAGATCACCTACGCCATTGAAGCTGATTTACAACATTTCGGTGTGCGTCCGCATGTATATGCAATCAGCGAACACGCTTACCACAGCCAAATCCCGCAGCTGATTTTGCAAGCCGGCTACAAAATGGCGCTGATGCGGACACATTTTCAGATGTATGGCTACAACCCGACCTATGATTCTTCGTTCGGCACATGGTACGGCGAGGACGGCTCCGGTATTCCCACCATTCCCACCTATAAAGAACAAGGCGCACAGTTTGGTGCAACCACAATGGACAACTACATTATGACACGCTGGCCGCGGGAATGGGATGAACCGATTGAGTTGTTTGAGGAGAAATTCAAGCAATATGAACCGCTGCTCGCTTCCCGCTATGACGACGTTGTTCAGCGGTGTGAAGAACTGACACAGCATGTGGAAACCGTTGACCGCTATCACTGGGTGACACTCGAAGATCTGCTTCATATTTATCCGCTTGAAGCGGCGAAAAACGATGCGTATCGTCCGTCGGCAGATGAATTTCATGTGAGAATGCCATGGGGATACTGCGGAAACCGTATTTTTTCCGATTGCCGTGCGGCAGAAACACTGGTCGCACATGCAGAGCGTTTAAACGCCATGACTGCACTGTGTACCGGCGAATCCGATCAGGAAAATGTCACAAATGCATGGAAACACCTGCTCATCTCGCAGCATCATGACATTCAAATCTGCGGATTGCTCGATGAAGCACAGGAATTTCTCTCCGCATGCAATCAATACGGAAAACAGGCGTATGAAACCGCTTGTTCCCGTCTTGCAAAACGCATGTCCGGGGCAGCAGGACGTTCGATTCTTGTGATCAACGATTCCGGTATGGAAATGGATCAAATGGTTGAGGCGGAAACAGGCTTTTTCCGCACTGCACCAACGGCACTCACCGCTGTATGCGGCGATGAAATCATTCCGTGTGGATATGATGTAACCGAACGAGATGCATCAGGCAACCCATGCCGTTTTCGTGTACGCTTTACCGCTCACATGAAACCGATGAGCACAAAAGTCTACACCATCACCGAAACAAACGGCAGTGCACCTGTTTCATCTTTTACCTATGAGAATCACATTCTGACAACACCATTTTATGAAGTTACATTCAGCGAACACGGAATTTACCGGATCAAAGACCGTAAAACCGGAACCATTCTGATTGACAACGGAGAATCCGGCGCGTTATTTGCAGGAATTGTAAATGACACACCTGCTGTAAGCTGCGGCACATGGCGTGTCACATGCCGGCCAATGGTTGCTGAAGCTTGTTTTTATGGACAAGTGGGACCGATTCCCTGCAAATGCACACTGCGGTTTGAAGAAAATTCTTTGCAGATTGGGTGCCGTGCACAATTCGATCATCGCGGTGAAACGATTGGATACGGGCGTGAATTTGCCGCATTCCGGGACAATACAAACGGATTTGTCCACGAAGAAAAGCTGCGTTTTTGCTTCTCTGTTCCGTTTGATAAGCCATGTGACGCCGTCCGTGATCTGCCGTTTTTGATTGCACCGACGAATGAACCGTACATTCAAGGAAACTATTGGACAGCAGTCGGTACAGATGTGCAGGGCATAGCCGTATTCAACCGCGGTTCAATGTGTTTGACAAAAGAAAACGCACAGACATTCTCTATCCCGCTGGCATATAATAACCGTTATGTCTGGGGTGAAAAATGCTTGTGGGGAACGTGTACACACGAATTTTCACTTCGCCCGGTTGTCGGTGCGCTCGACCTGATTTCCCTGCACCGCGAGGCGCTTGCTTACACATATCCGCTTGTTTCCTATGCAATCAAATCCGATCAGTCCGGTGCTGAATCCGAGGTGATCCTGCCGATTTGTATGCCCGAAAACATTGTAATGAGTGCGTGCTACGCGAAAAACGATCACATCTACCTGCGTGTCTATGAAGCTGCCGGAAAAGACGGCACTGTACAGGTTGCAGGATACACATTGACAGAATGTGATCTGCTTGAAAATGAAATCAGTGCGCCGGTTTCCTCCGTGACACTCACACCTCATCAGGTGAAAACGTATCGATTAACATCGATCGCTGTTTCATAATGTGGCAACACAAAATGCTCCCTTGTAAAAACAAGGGAGCATTTTTGCAATATTGATTATTTTCGTTTATCAAATGCCGGGTTATACGCATAAAAGTTTTTCGAATCCAAGCTTTCCTGCGTAATCCGCAGTGCTTCACCGAAGCGCTGAAAATGCACCAATTCCCTGGCACGCAGAAATTTGATCGGTTCGCGTACATCAGGGTCATCCGCCAAACGCAAAATATTATCGTAGGTAAGCCGCGCTTTTTGCTCTGCCGCAAGATCCTCATGCAGATCTGCAATCGGATCGCCTGTTGACTGAAATGTTGCTGCTGTAAACGGATTTCCTGTTGCATCAACCGGATAAACGCCTGTTGTATGATCAACGTAATAAGCATCAAATCCGCCTTTTGCAAGATCCTCTACTTTTAAGTTCCGGGTAAGCTGCGATACAATCGCAGACACCATTTCAACATGCGCCAGCTCCTCTGTACCGATATCGGTCAGTACGGCTTTTACCTTTGCACTCGGCATGCTGTAGCGCTGGCTTAAATATCGAAGTGCAGCACCTGCTTCTCCATCCGGTCCGCCTAATATCAATAAGTTATGACAAAAACACCCCGCCCAGAATTTAATTCCAGACGGGGTGTTACGTTTCTGTTTACTATACTTTTCTTATAAAAACGTACTGCTACGTGTCTTGTCTGCTTCCTGTCCAAGTTTCTTGCACAGTTCCAAATAATCATCCACTGCGGCATGAAATTCGTTTTCGATTCCAGCCACAGAATCACTCTCAAAGTTGGCGAAATCCTTAATCCCTTCGACCTTTCCATACAGAACGCCATCCTCAGCGCTGTATTCAATTTTTGCAAAGTATCCTTTGTATTCTAATACACTTGCCATGCTGCGCTTTGTTTGTGCCGAAATATTTTGAGAGATAAGTTCGTATTCCGCCGCTAACGCATCATACTCTTTTTTGAGTTCCGAATCTTCTTGAAGCGATTTCTTTATATAATCAGTAAAGTTCATGATTCGTCTTTGTCCTTCTGTGCTTCAAACTGGTGTTTTGCACTCTCCCGTTTATTTTTCAGGTCATTATTTTGAATTGACTGGACAATTTCAGTAATATGTTTTTCATCATTTTCAGGGAAGAAATATTTTGTGATGATTGTAAGCAGGCCGATAATAAGCGAAATGAAAGAGATACAGGCCGTAATGAACGCTACTATATCAGAAACATTTAAGGATTCAGAAGAAATACAAATCGCCAAAGCTAAAACTCCTAATATTATAGAAAAGCAGATAACAATGGACAAAGAAATGATCAACAGTGCACGTCTGGATCTTCTGCTTTGTTTCATTTTATTTTCATATGAATCTACATAAATGCTTAAAAGCTTTGATATTGTCCGATCTCGCCTTGCTTGTTCCAACGTTTCAAATGGATCGCGATATCCCCTTCTGAGAGCTTCCTCATTTTTCGTGCCAACGAAAAGCATTTTCCGCAAAGCGTCGCCCATCGAGCCATCGATTTTTTCGAATTCCTGATCCAAAAGAAAACACCTCTTATTTCTGCTCTTCCAGTTCTTTTATCTCTTCAACTCGCCGTTTTGCGCTTTCTAATGGCACCCCGAAAATATTTCCCAACTGAAAATAGATCTCATTATCTTCAAGGCCTTCGCTTTTATATTTTTCATATTGCATTTTAAATGTTTCGCGTGGCATCAACAATGCAGCAGCAAAATAATCCGCATCATTTTCTGATTCGTTGCGTCCTTTTTTATTTTCTCGATGTAGAAGCACAGCTTCCTGAGTGGAATTTTTAAAAGTACCATTGAGAACATAATGTAAAAAATAATGCGCAAATTCATGAGCAATAATAAACCGCTTCCATTCCATCGACCGATCGGAATTAACAGCAATCACTTTCTTTTCTTGAGAAATAAGCAAGAGCCCATCTTCATCCTCTTTTAAATCTGCATTTCCCACAGTAAATCTCATCTTCTTTGTGAATTCTACAATATCGACATATCTGTCTTCTTTCGAATAGCCAAAGAGAGCAAGTAAAAAATCTACCTTTTTTTCAATTTGAACTTTCTCCATCTCACTCAACTCCATCCGCACATCTCCTTTTCTGCTATTTTACTCGTTCAAACAGGAGATATGCCAAGCACCTACAAAGTGCAAAAAATTAGACAATTTAATTATTCTATCGCACAGAGGTCCTCCTGTCAACTATTTTAAACGTTTCGTTTTTAAAATTCAAGCGTTTTATCTCTGAATTTTAATTTATTTAAAAATTATTTTAAAGCAAAAATGACGTCGTTTTCGTCATTTTTAAGGTTATGGTTGTAAAAATTTTCAGACAAAAAGAACGTGCCCGAATATCCGCTCAGGCACGTTTTCTCATTGCATCATATTCAGTTGTTTTCCATCGCTTTCACGCTGTTTTTCAGCATGATGCCGTTCAATGTTTCCAGATTGATCGAATAGAATTTGAACTGCCCTTTCTTTTTGCAAACGATCAGTTCTTCTGGGATCCGTTTTAGGTTTTTGCGCACCTTGTAATCACTTTGATGCATGACATCCTGCAGTTCCTGCATAGAAATGCCCTTTTCACTGAACAAAGCCGCCTGAATCATACAACTGTATATCTTTTTTAAATCCTTGTCGTCATTGTAAAACGGCTTAACTGCTTCCTCGTATTTCCCCCAAGTACGCCATTTCTCATACAAAGATGCCTCCAGCTCTTCCATTGCTGTGCGCAGAATCCGTAACTGCATCAACAAAAACGGCGTCAGGTCACCAAGATTGCGCTGATCGTTGCAGGTTTCAAACGCCTTATAATAGGTGTTTTTATTTTTTGCAATGATTCCCGATATTCTGAAAGCCACCAACGGTTCTAACGTTTTGGTAACACCATAGCTGAGAATAAACCGTCCCATTCTCCCGTTCCCATCGTAAAACGGATGGATATATTCAAACAGATAGTGGAAAATACAGATCCGGAACAACAAGTCAATAGAATCATCCCCTAAAAAATCGAGTGCTTTTTGCATAGACTCTATGATTCTGCTCTCTGGTGTTACTCCACAGTGGATTTCTTTCATGGACTCACTGTACACCGAAACGGACTCTTTTCTAAAAATCTTCCCGTCTGGTTGATTGGTGCGGTCTTCCGATACGACCTCCTCCAGAAGAATCTCATCATAAAGGTCACGGATATCCTGACATTGATTCAGTGAAATCTCAGCGCTCGCGGACAGTTTCAGATATTTATTTACCAGACTCAAAAAACGCGCATGCTTTCCCTTTGCATCCGATTGCTTTTCGAGAATGTCCAACGCATCCCCGATCTCTTTCCGGCTGCTGTGCACGCCTTCGATTCGGTTTGTCACTACAATTTCGTCAATCAGACATTTTTTTGTGTATTGCTTTAGAGCGACTCCGGGCAAACGGCCGCACAGCTTTCCGATTCGTTTATCGATTCTTGCAATTTGATAAGCGAGGGTCATCACTTCGGCATTCAGGAGAAAAAAAGCCTGATTTTTTCCGATATAAAAATCAAGTTTCACCGCTTCCGCTGATGCAAAACGCTCCATATATTCCCGCGCATATTTGTCGCTGTCGATGTAGTGCAGTTTTTTTAGTTCGAGATAAGGCATAAAAATCACCCGTATTTTAATTCTATTTTTTAATATTAGCAGGGTTAAGCGAAAAATTCAATCTTTTTTTATGTAATTGTACGGATTTGCGAAACTTATTGTATCTTATCGAAAAATCAATTCTGAATGTAAAAAGGAGGACGCTTCCGTCTCATATCAATAAGTTATGATACACAGCAAAAAGCGCCCAGGTGCAAAAACCTGAGCGCTTTTCTTCATTCTTTGACTATTTATTTTTCGAATCCGTACTTTTCCAACATCGAAAGCGTGATCGGACCGACATTTCCATCAGCTTCAATCCCAGTCCGACGCTGGAACTCTCTGATTGCTTTCTGGATATACTGGCCGTACAAGCTGCCAAGAGCACGCTCATCAGTATACGCCGGAAAAACCCGGCGCATAAACGCAGCAATCTTTGCCACGTTTTCGTGCTTGTCCCCCATGCCAAACCAACCTTTTGCCGGGAAAAAACTGGACGGTTTTGGCGGCGGTGCCGGATTGCTTGTTTCTCCCGAAAATCCATTGAGCCCGGCGCCTTTGATGATCGGCGGAAAATCACGATAGCACTCGTTCACGTCGACGTTGCCCGCAATGCCTTTTACGGTGCCTTTGCTGCTATATTGGAACATATCGCGTTTTAACGTTTTATCTGCGTTTGCTCCGCGATAGTCTGCAAGCCAGATCGTATATTTGCCAGCCAGCCGCGCATGATCGAGCTTGTTCACAAAATAGTTTGTGTTTGCATACACACCGACGAAATATCCGGCATCCTCAAGCGATTCACAGAATGTTTCGACGATTTCAGTCAAAGCAGATTTCGAGAGCTTGCCCATGCGCTGTTCATTTTCTACGTCGTAATATACCGGGAATTCAAACTGTTTTCCGGCAAGCAGAGTTTTGACGAACTCTGCTTCTTTT
>CASGAN010000024.1 GCA_949299455.1 uncultured Oscillospiraceae bacterium | reverse complement strand
ATTCTTATTCTACAACAAAAGGAGTTTTTCTTTCTACATCATCGCCATAAGCCTTTTTTTGAACCACTCGCCTAGCGAGTGGTTTTCGTTATACAAAAACAGCACGGCTGCTTTTTCGCCGTGCTATTCTTCTGCCATCATCTGTTTTAATGAGATCAAAATCTTCTTTTCCCGCCTGGATACCTGTACCTGTGTCATATTTAATGCCTTTGCCGTTTCGGTTTGTGTTTTCCCTTTAAAATAGCGCAAAGAAATCAGCGCACGGTCATCCGGAGAAAGCGCGCGAATACTGCTTTGCAGCGAAAAATGTTCACAAAGGCGCTCTTCCTCGCTGTCCTGTGCCAAATCAAATTCATTGCCGTCGCCTTCCTCCACTGTCAGCGAAACAGGCGGAATACTTGCAGAAATCGCCTGTGCCGCCTGCTCACACGAAACACACAGCCGCTCAGCCAGTTCTGAGACAGTCGGCTGACGAAACTGTTCTTTCATAAAACGTTCCTGTTCACGTACTGCGCGGAGCGAAAGCTCCTTGAGTCCCCGGCTCACTTTGACTGCGCCGCCGTCACGGAACAGCCGCTTCATCTCTCCGAGAATCACCGGTACGGCATACGTTGAAAACATCAGTCCACGTGATTCATCAAATCCGGCAACCGCTTTTAAAAGCCCGACACATCCCGCTCCATATAAATCATCATATTCGATGCCGCGGCCTTTCAACCGATTGGCACAGCTGTGGACAAGGCCCAGATTTTTCTGTACAAAACGGTCAAGTTCTTCGGGTGTAGTGTTCATTCGCGTGTCCGCAGCGATTTTGTCATAATCACTGCCGTTCCTTTTCCCGGTCTGGAGTGTACCCGTACCGTATCCATAAAAGACTGCATGACCGCGAATCCAAGTCCTGCACGCTCCTCCTCCGGCGCCGTTGTATACAGCGGTTCCATTGCCTGCTTGACATCCGGAATGCCGCATCCTGTATCACGCACTTTCACATACGCCGTTCTGCCGTTTACAATGCGAAGCGTTATGTATACAATTCCGGTCGTTTCCCGGTATCCATGAACGATCGCATTCGTTACCGCTTCGCTGATTGCTGTTTTAATATCGGTCAGCTCGTCCACCGTCGGGTCAAGCTGCATAAAAAAGCCCGATACTGCAACGCGGGCAAAGCTTTCATTCGCCGATTTACTCAAAAACGAGAGTTTTGCTTCATTTTGTATCATCATACTTCTTCCTCCTTGATCGGATGAATCCGCGCCAATTTTTCAATTCCGGACATCTTTAAAATTCGTTCAATCCGGCTGGGTGCACCGGCAATTGTCACGGTTCCTCCCCACTGGGAAACAAGCCGGTACCTCCCCATAATCAGTCCGATGCCGCTTGAATCCATAAATGTCACGCCGCTGAAATCAAAAATGAGTTCATGCGGCAAGTCCTGCTGCAAAACGGCATCGGTCTCCTCTCGGATACGCCGCGCCGTGTGATGGTCGATCTCTCCGATGATTGCGGCAGTCAGACGGTCCTGCCCTCGTATCAGTTTAAGCATTGCTGCCTGCTCCTTTCTTTTCCCATAAAAAATCGGATGTCTTTTTAAAAGACATCCGATTTCCATTCCGTTCGATTTTTTATTTTGTGTCAATCGTTCTTTGGCTGTCTTTTACAGCTATTATAGCGCACGCGCCAAACGAATTGTGTCGAAGCCTGTTATTCACCTTGACTTTCGAGTGCTCCAACGATTTCTCCTGCAAGATACAAAGAACCGCACACGATCACCGCACCGTTCTTTCCTGCAATTTCGCGCGCACGAATCAGTGCGGCAAGCCCATCTGACGCCGTTTCACAGCGAGGACAAACGTCTTTTGCGGTTTGTGCTAATTCTTTTGCGGAAAGGGTGCGCGGCATATTCCGTACCTCGCACGCAACAACCGCATCGCAAACACCCGCAATCGTATGAATCACCGTTCGATAGTCCTTATCCTGCATCACCGCCATCACTGCAACATATCGGCTGACCGGCAGCATTGCCAAAGAACGCGCAAGCACGCCGGCTGCATCCGGATTATGTGCACCGTCCACCACCACAATTGGATTGTTTCCGCGTACATCAAATCGTCCGGCAATAAACGCTTTGGACAATCCTTCCTCCACTGCATTCTGCGGAATATGAAAGCCGTTTTGCCGCATCCGCTCTATAAGGCAAAGCACCATTGCCGCATTTTGTGCCTGGTGTGTGCCGATCAACCGCAAATGATATGGATGACCGTCAAACCGAAACCGCGTTCCGGACAGCGACACCTCCACATCCGTACAAAGTTCCTGCGGCACAACAGTCAGCGTGCTTTCGGTTTCCTTGCACACGCGGCGAATCACCTCGAGCGCTTCTGTCTCCTGACGGCCGCAGATCACCTCCGTATGCGGTTTGATAATCCCTGCTTTTTCTGCGGCGATTTCTGCGATGGTATCGCCCAGAATCGCCGTGTGATCGGCGGATACCGGTGCAATCATTGCACAAATGGGCGATTTGATCACATTGGTCGAATCAAGCCGTCCGCCAAGTCCCACTTCGAGCACAACAACATCACACGCCATTGCTTTGAAAAACAAAAAGCCTACTGCCGTGACAATTTCAAACTCTGTCGGTTCAAGTCCCGTCTCGGCAGTCAACTGTTCGGCTGCATCTGCGACCTGCTGTGTCAGTGCGACCAGCATTTCATCCGAAATGCATACGCCGTCTACGCGGAACCGCTCGTGAAACCGTACGAGATACGGCGAGGTATACAGTCCCGTACGATATCCCGCACATTGCAGCACGGAAGCCGACATTGTACTCACCGATCCCTTTCCGTTTGTCCCTGCTACATGAACAAACGAAAGTGTATCCTGCGGATTTCCAAGCCGCGCCATCAGCGACTGCATCCGTACAAGGCTTTTCTGCGAGCCAAAGCGCGTGCGTGTGTGAATATAAGAAAGTGCTTCATCCACTGTTTTGATTTCCATCCGACGTCCCTCCATCCCTTGCTTCTCCTATCATACCACATCTGTTCTATTTTTTCAAAAAACACTTGACAGATACCGTCTCACTTTGTATTATTGTATTAACCGGTTAGTACAATAATACAAAGGAGGGTTTCATGCGCTGGGAATTTGACAACACCCGTCCGGTTTACATTCAGCTGTGCGAACAATTCACAAATGCGATCATCTCCGGTGTAATTAAGCCCGGTGAAAAACTTTTGAGCGTGCGTGATCTTGCAAAAGAAGCCGGTGTGAATCCAAACACGATGCAAAAAGCGCTCTCCGAGCTTGAACGCAGCGGCCTGCTCTACACACAGCGAACAGCCGGACGGTTTGTAACAGAAAATGAAGAAAAAATCAAAGAAATCAAACAGGAAACCGCTCGTCTGCGCGTTTCGCAATTTTTAAACGAAATGGCACAGCTCGGTATTCAGCCGCAGGAAATCGAAGCACTGTTGGCGAAAATGAAAAAGGAGGAATCCTGACCTATGACACCAATTCTCACCTGTGAACATCTCACCAAAACATACGGCGTATTCCGTGCGCTCGACGATGTTTCGTTTACAATTGAACCGGGAAAAATCGTCGGTTTGCTCGGTGAAAACGGCGCCGGAAAATCAACGCTGTTAAAAATTCTCGCCGGTATGCTCACCAAAACAAGCGGCAGTGCGCAAATTGATGGAAACGAACCGGGTGTGCTGACCAAATCGTACGTTTCCTATCTGCCCGACAAATCGTATTTGCAGGAATGGATGAAGCTTTCTGATTTATTCGCTCTGTTTTCCCGCTTTTTTGCTGACTTTGATCTTCAAAAAGCACAGGGAATGGCAAAGGATCTCGGGCTTTCTGAAAAAGCACGCTTAAAAGCCATGTCAAAAGGCATGCAGGAAAAAGTGCATCTCATCCTGACGATGTCCCGTCATGCAAAGCTCTATCTGCTCGATGAACCGATCGGCGGTGTTGACCCGGCTGCCCGCGACTATATCCTCGACACCATTCTCACGAATTTCAACGAGGATGCATCCATTCTCATTTCCACCCACATGATTGCCGATGTCGAACAAATTCTCGACGAGGCGATTTTCTTAAAACAAGGAAAACTGATTCTGCATGCACCCGTTGATGAACTGCGTGAAACACACCATCAATCGGTTGATGCACTGTTCCGGGAGGTATACAGATCATGAAACTGTTCAATCATCTATTCACTTATCATTTTAAATGCACGGCACGCATCTTTCTGCCGCTGATTTTCGGTATTGTACTTCTTGCAGGCTTTACCAAAGGGGTAGAATCGCTCGCAGATCCACTCCCATTTTTAAATTTCCTGTATGCCTTTTTGCTGCCGGTTTCTATCCTCGGCATTGTGGGAATGTTTTTGTGTATTGTCCTGCTGTCGATTCGTCATTTCTTCCGCAACATGACAAGTGCACACGGATATTTTCTGTTTATGCTCCCGGTAAAACCGTCCATGCATCTGGCAAGTCACCTGTTCACCTATGTGATATGGCTGATCGTTGCCGGTGCGGCGGCGGTTGGATGCGTGTTTCTGCTGATTCCAAACAGCGCATACGCACAGCTTGGTACAATTCTTGATCAAGTGTTTGCGGTACTGCAAATCAATGAAAACAGAGTCATTATCATACTGATTGCGATGCTGCTGTTAAGCGCGACCGCCTTTATGTGCACCATATATGCAGCCGTTTCCATCGGTCAACTTGCCAAAGAAAAACGGGCGGTCACTTCATTTGCGGCATACATCGGCATTTACATGATCGAACAACTTTTAAGTGTGTGTATGCTGATTGTGCTGTTCTTATTCTTCGGGATGGATTTGTTCACAAGCACCGCTGCGTTATCGGAAAACATGCTGTTGAGTGTGCTGATCGGTTCATCGATTCTGTATGTACTCATTGGCACCACATCGTTTTTTATTGCAAACCGCTTATTCTCAAAACATCTGAATTTAATTTAAAATGCTGTTTATCAAAAGCCCTGGCAGGAAGTTCCCGCCGGGGCTTTTGGTCTTTGCAGTGCAATAAATGTGAATTTTCCGTATTCAAAATCACTTGTATTTCAATGCTCCACTGCTATAATAAATTACGGCTTTCAAACAGAAATGATCATCAAAACAAGTATAAGTTGGAGGAAATACAGACATGAATCAGCACCAAACACTTGAACCCTTATGCCCGGATATAATAAATAAAATTGAACATCTGCTCTCCGAACTGACGCTTGACGAAAAATTGTCGATGCTCCACGGCGATAATGTATATGACACCAAAGGAGTAAAACGTCTGGGGATTCCGCCGTTCCATTTCTCAGATGGTCCGATGGGTGTACGCGGTGAATTTGACCGCGAAACATGTTCCTATACGCTAAACACCGACGATTTTGCCACGAGTTTTCCCTGTATTACTGCACTGGCTGCCACATGGGACCCTCAGCTTGCATATGAAACCGGAAACGCCTTAGGACGCGAAGTGCGCGGCAGAGGCAAAGATGTTTCTTTGTCACCGGGTATCAATATCCAACGGTCTCCTTTATGCGGAAGAAATTTTGAATATATGTCGGAAGATCCGCACTTAATCTCTAAAATGTGCGTGCCATTTATTGAGGGAATTCAGAACAATGACGTTTCCGCTTGCATCAAACACTTTGTGGCAAATAATCAGGAAACCCGACGAATGGATGTCAATGTCGAAATGGATGAACGCGCTCTCCATGAGCTGTATCTGCCGGGATTTCAGGCTGCGGTTCAGGAAGGTCACTGCATGGCTGTGATGGGTGCATACAATCGATTCCGCGGAGAATTCTGCTGCCAAAACACAGCGCTGATGCAGGATTTACTGCGCAACACATGGGGATTCAACGGCATGGTAATCTCTGACTGGGGCGCTGTTCATGACACCAAAAAAGCACTGGACGCGGGCGTTCACTTTGAAATGAACGTGAACAACCAATACAACGACTATTATTATGCAAACCCATTAAAAGAACAGATTCAATCAGGTGAGATCAAAGAAGAAACCATCGATAACCTCATCCGCCGTATCCTTGAAATGATGTTCCGTTTAAAGATGATGGACCCTGTGCATCGAAAGAGCGGCGCTTACAACACGCCTGAAAACCGCAAAAGCGTCTGTCAAACAGCCCGCGATTCTATTGTCCTCTTAAAAAATGAAAAACATCTGCTTCCGCTTCCAAAAGACCCGCATCGAACCATTGCAGTGATCGGTGAAAACGCCAACCGACTGCACGCATTTGGCGGCGGCAGTTCCGAAGTAAGAGCTTTATATGAAATCACTCCGCTGCTGGGACTCAAGATGTATTTGGGCGGAAACTATCAAGTAAACTATGCCAAAGGATATTCCTCTGACAAAGAAGAAAATCAAACACACTTATTCGAAGAAGCAGTCCGTCTTGCTGAACACTCCGATCTTGTTCTCTATATCGGCGGATTGAACCATGAGTTTGATATGGAATCAGCAGACCGCACCGATTTAAAACTCCCCTTTGAACAGGACAAATTGATTGCAGCTCTATTAAAGGTAAACCCAAACACAGTCATCATTAACATGAGCGGTTCTCCGGTGGAAATGAGAAAGTGGGTGGATCAGGCGCACACACTGGTACAATACTGGTATTCGGGAACAGAAGGCGGCACTGCACTGGCTCAAATGCTGTTCGGTGATGTCAATCCTTCGGGAAAACTGCCTGTTACTTTCCCAAAAGCACTCGAAGATACACCGACTGCACGATTCGGCGAGTTTCCGGGTGATGATACCGTTCATTATCGGGAGGGTATTTATGTGGGTTACCGGTATTACGACACCTTTGATGTAGAACCGGAATTCTGCTTTGGCCATGGATTGTCTTACACTGATTTTTCCTATCATGATCTGCATGTCAATATCTCAAAAAACGAGCAGAACGAACCGGTCGTGAACGTCGCCTTTTCACTCACCAACACAGGCAGCGTCGCAGGCGCTGAAGTTGCACAGCTGTACGTATCCGATCCGGAATGTACGGTAGATCGTCCGAAAAAAGAACTCAAACAATTCGCCAAGGTATTTTTACAGCCGGGTGAAACAAAAGAGATTTCTATGCAGCTTTCCAAAAAAGCATTTTGCTTCTACAGTATTCTTGACAGTGATTGGAAGTTCGAATCCGGCGATTTTCTTGTGCAAATCGGCAGTTCTTCAAGAGATCTTCGTCTCACACAGCGCCTCACACTGTAAATATCCAAGTATCAAAAAGAACCGGCAGGAACGCCCTGCCGGTTCTTTGTTTTTCGTCTTATTCATTTACAACGGGAAGCGTTGCCACACTTGCTTTGATTTCTTCATCGGTCGGAATATAGTCGCTCATCTTACCGTCGTGGAACCGCTCATATGCAAACATATCGAAATAGCCGGTTCCGGTCAAGCCAAACACAATCGTTTTTTCCTCGCCGGTTTCCTTGCATTTGAGTGCTTCGTCGATTGCAACGCGGATTGCGTGGCTCGATTCCGGTGCAGGCAGCGTGCCTTCGACACGGGCAAACAGCTCTGCTGCTGCAAACACATCCGTCTGTGCTACGCTCGTTGCTTCCATCAATCCGTCATGATACAGCTGCGAGAGGATCGGACTCATACCGTGATAACGCAGACCGCCTGCATGGCTCGACGACGGAATGAAGTTGCTGCCGAGTGTATACATCTTCGCAAGCGGACACACAGCACCGGTATCACAGTAATCATATGCAAATGTACCGCGTGTAAAGCTCGGGCAGGACGCCGGCTCGACGGCGATGAAGCGGTAATCTTTTTCGCCGCGGAGTTTTTCACCCATAAACGGTGCGATGAGTCCGCCGAGGTTTGATCCGCCGCCGGCACAGCCGATGATGATATCCGGCGTAATACCGTATTTGTCGAGCGCAGCCTTTGTTTCAAGGCCGATCACCGACTGATGCAGCATAACCTGATTGAGCACACTGCCAAGCACATAGCGGTAACCCTCTTGTTTTCCTGCCATTTCAACCGCCTCGGAAATCGCACAGCCAAGGCTGCCGGTCGTTCCCGGATGCGCTGCAAGAATTTTGCGGCCGACTTCCGTATTCATCGACGGCGACGGAGTCACCGATGCGCCGTATGTACGCATCACTTCGCGGCGAAACGGTTTTTGCTCATAGGAAACCTTGACCATATACACCTGACAGTCAAGATCAAAATACGAACAAGCCATCGACAGCGCTGTGCCCCATTGACCTGCTCCCGTTTCAGTCGTAACGCCTTTTAATCCCTGCTGTTTTGCATAATACGCCTGTGCAATCGCGGAGTTTAATTTATGGCTGCCGCTTGTGTTGTTGCCTTCAAATTTATAATAGATTTTTGCCGGTGTGTCGAGCTTTTTCTCCAAGAAATACGCGCGAATGAGCGGCGACGGACGATACATCTGATAAAACGAACGAATTTCTTCCGGAATCGGGAAATATGCCGTTGTATCATCAAGTTCCTGATCGATCAGCGCATCACAGAACACCGGACGCAGTTCCTCTTTTGTCATCGGTTTTTGTGTTGCCGGATTCAAAAGCGGTGCAGGCTTGTTTTTCATATCGGCCCGCAGATTATACCATGCTTTCGGCATTTCGCTTTCTTCGAGATAAATTTTGTACGGGATTGCTTCGTTGAACATGATAACTGCTCCTTTCGTTGTTTGCAGAGTCAAGGGTAAATAAAAATACCCCTGACCCAGTGTTTCAAAAAACGCTGGGACAAGAGCATGAAACATTCAAAATCTCCTGCGGTGCCACCCGGCTTGATGCAAGTTTACATCCACTTTTACACATACCATCTTGATATGCGGACAGTTGTTAACGGAGCGTCCCGCTCCGGCGCACATACTACGGAAAAATTCCGGTTCCGTTTGCCCTCAAAAGCCCATTCAGCACCGCATATCTGACTGCTTTCCACCAACAGCAGCTCTCTGTACAGCTTTTGCGCCGCTTACTTACTCTTTTTCATCGGTTTTGCTCATAATAGCACGAAAGAAGAGCGATGTCAAGCACTTTTTTATAAAAAATCTGGACCATTTGTCCAAAAAGGAAAATGGTCCAGAATATTTTTTTAGCAATTCCCGTAACAGTCAACCGCTTTGATCCAGTAATATCCGTCTTCTCCAACCGACAGCTTTGTATCGATGGTGGAAGCAATCTGGTTCGTGATATCCGGCACAAAATCGGGTGTTTCGCCGCGGTATACACGATAATATACAGCCTCTTCACTTGCATCCCACAAAAGCACGCCGTCCTCTTTCCGCACATTCAAAACCGGTGCCGGTGTACGATCCACATAGTCGGTCGTAAGCACGACGATCGAATTTGCCGGAATGGTCAGCGTAAACACGCCGTCTGCTGCTTCTGCCATGAAAGACGGTGCCTGCAAATCACCAAACGCATTGCGCGGCACATTTGCCGAATCATAGATATACACACGTGCTGCCTGATGCGGGCAAAGTCCCTCGAGTGCCACAGTGATATCCGTCTGCTCCTCATGACGGTTGACAATCGCAGCCGAAAAGCTGCCGTTATCGTTGACAACACCGCCGCACCGCAGCAGGAAATCATCTGTATCGACAGTGAACGGTTTGCCGTTTTTCTTTAAGTATTTGACGAGCAGACCATACGCATACAGCCAGTCACGCGGCGAATAATCCTCGCCATCCCAGCGGGTGAGTCCCCATTTATTTAAACGATAGCTCATTCCCTCCGGATTCGGCAAGTCTGTGAATGTCCAAAGCGCCATTGCATAAACGCCTGCATTCATTGCAGCCAGCGCCATTTCACAGATTTGCAGCGCGGAATACGATTCTTTTCCGTTATAAAATGCATCGCAGACATCCATTTTTACGCCGTTGATGTTCTGTTTGCCCTGTTTGAATGCCTGTGCCAAACCGAATTCACCCAGAATGAACCGGCGCTCATACGGTTTTAACTGATTGACAACATCCTGGCAGTGACGTTTGAACACCTTGTAAAATTCAAGATCTTCCGGCTCAAAGTCGTTGACATAGTGATGCCCGCCAAACACGCCTGAAATCGGCACCATGCCGTTTGCGATCGCCCATTCAATCGTTTCCCAGCGCTCACAGGGAGAAGCATCGGTTGCGAGCAGCTTCACCGGCAGATTACGGCTGCGGAATTCATTGTACAGATGGGTGTGATAATTTTTAAACGTTGCCATCTCAAAATTGAGGTCACCCCAGTCATCCAGACTTAATTCGTTGGACATACAATAAATCTGAAGATTGGAAAGTCCTTTTTCATGAATCAAGTAAGAAAGACGGTCTGCCACGTTTTTTGCATATTCGCACAGTTCTTCTTCCGAATGATACCGCACGCAATGGCCCGTCAGATAGATGGTTGCACCTGTTTTGCACTGCATTTTTTCGCAGTATTCCGCAAAATCGTCCATCTCCTCTTTGGTCCAAGTCGGAAAACCGCCCCACATCCTAGAAAATCCAGGCGATAATTCACGATATACTTTTGCCACCACTTCGTTAAACTGACGTTCGCTCATTTCGCGGTATAAGTTGGCCTCTGTGTTGTGAAAACCCATGCCGCCGAACCGCGCCATGATCTCTTCTTTTTTGAGTGTAATCTTACTCATTTCAAATATCCTCCCTTGCAGTTTCCTGCACTTTCTGCCTTGATTATACGAATGAATTTGAAAAAAAGCAAGAGGATTTTTAATTTTTTCTGTGGAAATTTTATTGTTCTGCAGCAATTACATACTCCGCAGAGAGTAAAACTTCACGCGGGTTCTTTCCGACAAGAATCCGGAACCGTCCCGGTTCGATCACTCGCTGATAGTGCACATCAATCAGTGAAAACGACGCTTTCGGCAGACAAATGGTTACGCGTTTTTTCTCATGCGCACAAAGCGCCACCCGCGCGAAACCCTTTAAAAGCATCGGCGGTGTGACAACCGAGCTGTCAACATCGTCTACATAGACCTGCACGACTTCTTCACCATCCATATCACCGATGTTTTCGACATCGCATGAAACGAGCACGTCTCCATTCGGCTGCGGTGCGATATCCAGTGCGGAATATTCGAATGTGGTATAGCTTAGCCCATATCCAAACGGATACAGTGCGTTCTTTTCGCCCTCAAAAAACATCGTGTCACCGCCCGGCAGCATCGAATAATAACACGGAATGCGGGTCGAATGACGCGGCAGTGAAATCGGCAGCCTGCCCGACGGATTATATCTGCCAAGCAAAATCTCTGCGATTGCACGGCCGCCTGTTTCGCCGCCGAAAAAGCTCATAAGTACAGCATCACACCAATCGCTCTCTTTTGAAATTTCAAGCGGCTTGCCGTTTTCGAGGACAAGAATCAGCGGCTTTTTAAGTGCAGAAAGCCGCCTAATCAGTTCGCGCTGTTTTCCGCTGAGCGTCAGTTCACACCGGTCGCGTCCCTCACCGCTTGTGACGGTATTGTCGCCGCAGACTGCAACAATCACATCACACGAAGCTGCAAGTGAAACGGCACGTTCGAGATTCTCCTCCACTGCTGTGTCTGCCGCTTCATAGAGGTGTGCCTGTCCCTCGACAATGCGTTCCTGCTTCGTCTCCTCGGTAATACCGCAGCCGTCACACTGGACAACGCGCACCTGCTCGCCCATCATGGCACACAGTTCCTCGTACACGGACGGAATGTGAAACTGCGGCAGCGACGAATAGCCTCCGATTTTCTGTGCATTTGATGAAGGACCCACCACCGCAATCGAGGTAATTTTCTCCCGATTAAGCGGCAGCACGCCGTTATTTTTTAACAGGACTGCTGATGAAAGCGCTGCACGATGTGCAATCTTGCGGTGTTCCTCGCAATGCACCACCGATTCATACGCTTTCTCGTCCGTATACGGATGTTCAAACAATCCAAGCGAGAATTTCACGAACAGCACGCGGCGTACAATCTCGTCGATGCGTGCAAGCGGAATGCGTCCCTCGTCCACAAGCTCCATCACCATCTGCTTGAAAAAGTCCGGTTCATAATCACAGCCCTGCACATCAAGTCCGTGTGTAACCGCCAGGCAGATGGCGTCTTTGTCGGTGCTGACGACGTGATGGTCACGTTTTAATTTGCCGATGCCACCCCAGTCCGATCGTGTATATCCTTTTAAGTGCAGCCGGTCACGCAGTACGTCATTTAAATAATACGACGAACACATCATCGGGTCGCCGTCCACTGCGTTATAGCTGACCATGACGTTATACGCGCCGCCCTCAGTAATACCTGCCTCAAAGACCGGCAGATAGCAGCCGTCTACCTCGCGCCGTCCTGCGCGTGCAGGCGAACAGTTTGTACCGCCCTCCGCAATGCCATGTACACAGTAGTGCTTGGGCTCGCTCACAACGGCATCCGGACGACTGACATCGCCTTTCTGCTCACCGCTTACGATGGCAGCTGCCATCCGTGATGACAAAAATGTATCTTCCCCGAACGTTTCTTCGATGCGTCCCCACCGCGGTTCACGCGCAACATCGAGGTTCGGCGCTAAAATTTCGTGCATACCGAGTGCACGTGTTTCCCTGCCGATCGCTTCGCCGACTTCTTTGACCAGTGCGGGATCGAATGTCGCACCTAAGTTAATCGGACACGGAAAAATCGTGCCGCGCAGACCGCTCACGCCATGGAGCGCTTCTGCGGTGAAAATCGCCGGGATCGGAAGACGTTCTTGTGTGAGCAGAATTCGCTGTATCCGATTGAATGTTTCCGGTGTCGAATACATATCGTGGACAAAGCCGATACCGTCTGTTCCGAATGTGTCTAAAAGGCGCTTGGTGTTAAATTCCGTGTCAGACTCCACACAGCACGGATGCTTCGGCGACGGCTTTTTCGCATACTCGACGCCGCGCATCATGCACATCTGCGCGACTTTTTCACCGAGTGTCATGCAGGAAAGCAGGTCTTCGACCCGCTCGTGAATGGGCAAGGACGCGTCCTTATACCGTTCGTTCATATGAATTTACCCTTTTCTTTTGATGAAAAAACGCGCCGTTTTTCCTTTTTGTCTCTTGTTCAAAAGAAAAACGACGCGCCTTTTTTTATACATTACAGTGCGCTCAAGCTCTCGTCAATTTTAACGAGCAGTTCCTGTGCAGTTTTTAATTTCATGCGAATTTCGTTAACCACCTTTTCGGGTGCTTTGCTTACAAAGTTTTCGTTCTTGAGTTTATTCTCGTGAATCGAAATCTCTTTTTCGCATTTTTCACGCTCACGGGTCAAACGTGCACGCTCTTTATCTTTGTCGATCAGATCATCCATCGGCACAAAAATGCGTGCGCTCTTTGTTGCAATCTGCACCGCACCGTCTACCGACTGCGTGGAAGCGACAAACACTTCGGATGCAGAAGCCAACCGGACAAAGAACGGTTTGCAGTCTTCAAATACAGTCTGATATTCTGTTTCGATGTAAACAGCCGCTTTGCGGGACGGCGGCACGTTCATTTCGGTACGTGTGTTGCGGATGGCTTTGATTGCTTCCATCACGCGGGCAAACTCCTGCTCCTCCGCAGAGAAATCGAGTTCATCAGAGAACGTCGGCCAAGCGGATGCCAAGATGCTCTCGGTTTCTGTGGGCAGTGCCTGCCAGATTTCCTCTGTGATAAACGGCATGAACGGATGGAGCAGTTTAATCGTATTCGAAATGACATAGACGAGCACACGCTGTGCGCAGACTGCAGTTTCGCCGCCTGCCTGAAGACGTGCTTTCGACAGTTCGATATACCAGTCGCACAGCACATCCCAGATAAAGTCATAGATTTTCTGCTCTGCAATGCCGAGCTCGAATTTATCGAGGTTGTCGGTCACTTCGCGCACCAGACGGTTATACTGCGACAAGAGCCATTTGTCCTCGAGTGTCAGTGTCTGCGGCAGGGAAGTATCGGTGACCTCGTCCGACAGATTCATCAAAATGAAGCGGGTTGCGTTCCAGAGCTTGTTTGCAAAGTTACGTGCCGCTTTGATCTTGTCGTCGGAGAAACGCATGTCATTTCCAGGGCTGTTGCCGGTGACAAGTGCCAAGCGGAGTGCGTCCGCGCCATATTGGTCGATGATCTCCAGCGGATCGATACCGTTGCCCAGCGATTTCGACATTTTTCTGCCCTGTGCGTCACGTACGAGACCGTGGATGAACACGGTGTTGAACGGAACGGTGCCGGTCTGCTCCAGTGCGGAGAACATCATACGCGCCACCCAGAAGAAGATGATATCATAGCCGGTGACGAGTGTGTTTGTCGGATAGAAGTATTTTAAATCCTCGGTATCGTTCGGCCAGCCGAGTGTGCTGAACGGCCAGAGTGCCGACGAGAACCAGGTGTCAAGCGTATCCTCGTCCTGATTCATATGCGTGCCGCCGCATTTCGGACAGACAGCCGGTGCCTCTTTGGCAACGACCATTTCGCCGCAGTCTGCACAGTAATATGCAGGAATGCGGTGACCCCACCAGAGCTGACGGGAGATGCACCAGTCTTTGATGTTTTCCATCCAGTGGAAATAGATTTTGTCAAAGCGCTCCGGTACGAATTTCGTTTCGCCGTTGCGAACCGCTTCGATTGCCGGTTTTGCGAGCGGCTCCATTTTGACAAACCACTGTTTGGAAACGCGCGGCTCAACGGTTGTATGGCAGCGGTAGCAGGTGCCGACATTGTGTGCGTGCGGCTCGATTTTCACGAGATAGTCGCCTGCTTCCAAATCGGCAACGATTGCTTTTCTTGCCTCGTAGCGGTTCATACCTTGATATTTCAAGCCGTTTTCGTTGATTTTGGCGTCGTCGGTCATGACGTTGATGATCGGCAGGTTATGACGCAGGCCGACTTCGAAGTCGTTCGGGTCGTGTGCCGGTGTGATTTTAACCACGCCGGTACCGAATTCCATGTCGACATAGCTGTCCGCAACCACCGGAATTTCTCTGCCAACGAGCGGCAGAACAACGGTTTTGCCGACGATGTCACGGTAGCGTTCATCCTCCGGATTGACTGCCACTGCGGTATCACCAAGGAGTGTTTCCGGACGGGTGGTTGCAAGTTCTACATAGCCGCTGCCGTCGGAAAGCGGGTAGCGCAGATGCCAGAAGCTGCCCTGCTGTTCTTCGTACTCAACCTCAGCCTCGGAAATAGATGTTTTACAGGTCGGACACCAGTTGATGATGCGCTCGCCGCGGTAGATGAGTCCTTTTTCATACAGACGGACAAACACCTCTTTGACTGCTTCGGAGCAGCCCTCATCCAGTGTAAAGCGTTCACGGCTCCAGTCGCACGCTGTACCCAGCTTTTTAAGCTGCGAAACGATGCGTCCGCCGTACTGCTCTTTCCATGCCCAAGCACGCTCTAAGAAGCCGTCACGGCCGAGTTCTTCTTTCGTAATACCCTCTTTACGCATTGCAGCAACGATTTTTGCCTCCGTTGCAATTGAAGCGTGGTCAGTGCCCGGAACCCAAAGCGCAGAAAATCCCTGCATTTTTTTGTAACGGATCAAAATGTCCTGCAAAGTTTCGTCGAGCGCATGGCCCATGTGGAGCTGGCCGGTGATATTGGGCGGCGGAATGACGATCGTATACGGAGTTTTGTTCGGATCGCGCTGTGCTTTAAAATAGTCGCCGTCCAGCCAGAACTGATAAATACGGTCCTCAAAGCTTTTCGGCTCATACGTTTTTGCCAATTCTTTTCTCATATTTTGTCCTCCTGAATTGAAATACCATAAAATAATAAAATGATTTTTAAGCTCGTCTGAGCGGAATCACCATGTTCCATGTGTGTCTGCAATCAATCAAACCGTTTTCGCCGTCTGATGTTGCAAAAAACAAATGCGTCGGTTTCCCATCTTCAAACAACATAAATGGACGCTCCAAGTTTCCCATTGTCCGAACTTTTCCATCGTCCCACAATACATTGCGCGAATAGGATGTTTTTCCGGGACAGACCTCCCAGTCGATTCCATTCACCGACGACGCAAGAATGCCGCCGCGCGCTTCTCCACAGGCACGTCCATCCATATCCTTTGCGATCATGAAATATCGTCCATCTTCATCCTGCCATACAAACGGATCTTCCAAGTCATATTCCTGACCGTCAAACAGCGGATGGTTTAAAACTTGATGTGCCGGTTTTGTATAATGCGGTGCTTGGGCAACGCCAAATTTCATGTCATCATAGGTGAAGTATTTTGTCATGTCCCGCTGATAACCGCGCGATTTATACAAAAGATAAACCGAACCGTCTTTTCGGATAATCGGCGCCGGATTGTTCACCATGAAGCTGTCAAAACAGTCCGGGCGAGTTGTCAAGAATGGTTGATCCGGACGTTTCCACGGACCATACGGACTGTCTGCAATCGCAAGTCCGATGCGTTGTCCCGCCGTTGCAGCAATCGCACGAAGATCCGATGTTGTAATCTGATCCTCTTTTTTAATATCAGCAAACGGATGCGTAGACCCGGAATAAAACAGCAAGTATTTTCCATCGTGCCTTTTGATGCAGGGATTGTGAACACTGCGACCATCCCAGTAAGACGGTGAACGCTTTCCCAACGCGACATCCGAAAATACATACGGCCCCTCAGGAACCGCAGACACTGCATGAACGATTTCCGATTCAAACAGCCATCCCGGATGCATCGGCAAATGCTTTCCCCAACGAGAGGCAAACAGATGATACTGTCCGTCCTCTCCTTTCACGACACTGCCGCACCAAACCCAATATCCATCCATTTGAAATCCGCCATGAAGCGGTGCAGGAAGCATTTTTGATTGTAGATCATACATTGCAAACACTGTCCTTTTAAAAAAATAAAACCGCCCCAAGCAAACGCTCAGGGCGGAAAAGTTCCGTGTTACCACCTGAATTCGGAGAAAATCCTCCGCACTCAACCGACGCAAAAACGCCGTCTTCCGATAACGGCGGAAAACCCGTTGAAGTCTACTGTGCTTTTTATGAAAAAAGCGGTTCGGTTCAAAGCTCAAGGGCTACCTTCCGCACCGTCTGCCCGAAGATTTACACCAGCCATCTTCTCTCTTTGCGGCAGCGCGGCACATACTCCTCCCTGTCAACGCTGTTTACTGATTCAATGGTATTATACCGTTCTAAACCGGCTTTGTCAAGCCGCTTTCCCTCCGGTTTTCAGCAGAAAATGCGGCTCCTTTTCTGCTTTTTCAAAAGATTTTTTCATCCAGTGCAAAAAAAACGAAAAAAAGCTTGATTTTATAAAAGGTTTCTGCTACAATATTTGATGTTAGCCTTTTGGCAGTCAAATTCGGTAACATAAAGGAGGTGCAGATCATGGCAAAATGCGATATCTGCGGAAAAGGTGTTACTTTTGGAATTAAAGTTTCTCACTCTCACAGACGTACAAACAGAGCGTGGAAACCGAATGTAAGACGTGTTCGCGCCATCGTTGACGGCAAACCGTGCCGCATCAATGCCTGCACCCGTTGCTTGCGTTCAAATAAAGTGACCCGTGCCGTATAATGTAAAAAAACGGTAAAGAGCCTGTTTAAAAAACAGGCTCTTTTTTCTTTTTATTTTAATTCATAGCGAATCGTCGGACCGCCGCCGCCTTTATTCGAATTGTTTTTAGACGGATTATATCCGTTTGATGCACTCGATGACGATGTGTTCGGTTTCGACGGTGATTTGCTCGACGATTTTGAAGATGACGACTGTTTTTTGGCCGCTTCTGCAGCCGCTTTCAACTGTGCGGCACGCTCTTGCTCCAGCAGGCGTGCGCGTTCTTTTTGATACGCAAACGCCAAGTCGGCATATTTTTTTTGATAGCTCTGGCGGCTACTTGAAAGCCGCTCTGCCTCCTTCTGAAGCAACGACTGAAGTTTGCCGGAAATTTCATTTTGTTCTTTTGAAAGCAGTTTACTCGCCTGCGTATACGCTTGTCCATACTGGTTCGCAAGCTGAATGTAAGCACTTTCAGTCAGTCCGCCGTTATAACCCTGATGTGCAAGCGCCTCTGCCAAAACTTTCTGTGCCATCATTCGCTGCAAATAAGCTGCCTGTGCCTGATCTTCAAATGATTTTTTTGCCTCTGCGCTTGCCTGATTCAGTATTTGTTTCTCTGTATTTGCCTGCAAACGAATCTGTTCTTCGGCGGCAAGCTGCTGTTTGCGAAGCTGTTCCTCATACTGCTTGTTTGCCGCTTCAAGATCTTTTAGATATTGCGCTGTTGACATAACATCCTCCTTTTTTCTGTGTCAAAACCGCCGGAAAAATCCGGCGGTTTTTTTACGGCAGTTTCAGTACCTGTCCCGGATAGATCACATCTTCTGCCCGCAATCCATTATATGATGCAAGCTCCCGATAGCGCGCACCGTCGCCAAGCTGTTCCTGTGCAATTTTCCAAAAACTGTCACCTTTTTTTACCGTGTACGTTTTTTCTGACGGCTTTGGCGGCGGTGTGGTGCCACCCGGCAGTTTCAGCACCTGCCCCGGATAGATCACATCTTCTGCCCGCAATCCATTATATGATGCAAGTTCCTGATACCGCGCACCGTCGCCAAGCTGCTCCTGTGCAATTTTCCAAAAACTGTCGCCTTTTTTTACCGTGTACGTTTTTTCTGACGGCTTTGGCGGCGGTGTGATCGTTTCAACAGAAGAAAACCCGTTTTTACCCGATGTTTTGATCACTGCAGGAAAATCCTTATAGCATTCATTCAAGTCGACGTTCCCTGTAATACCGGATACCGCTCCTTTACTGGTATACTGGAATACATCGCGAAGAAGCGTACGGTTTGCATTCTCGGCACGGTAGTCGGCAAGCCAAAGCGTATATTTTTTCGCAAGCCGTGCATGATCGAGTTTATTCTGAAAATAATTCGTATTTGCGTACACGCCGACGAAATATCCCGCTTTTTCCATCTCTGTGCAAAACGCTTCCACAACAGCTGTCAACGCAGCCTTGGAAAGAGGACCCATGCGCTGTTCGTTTTCCACATCATAATAAACAGGATATAAAAACTGCTTTCCCTTCAAAATGGATTTGACAAACGCCGCCTCTTCCAATGCCTTTTCTACACTGTCAGCCGCACTGTAATAATATACGCCAATCGGCATGTTTACAGCGCGGAATCCATCGTAATGTGTTTGAAAATACGCATCCTGCGCCGGGATCTGTTTTCCCCAATACGTCACACCGCACCGCAGAATGACACCGTCAATCCCGCTGTTTTTTACCTTTTGATAGTCAACCTTTGGCTGATACGCCGAAATATCAATGACATTTTTCGTTGTCATTTTGATTCGCCTCCCGGATAAGGCTTCGTATAGGCCATTGCGCGATCACTGTCAGAGATTCCGACTGTTGTGGGATCAATCACTGCATTATACGCACTGACAACCATCATGCCGATCACATACGGGTTCAAAAATGCTTTCCCAATCGTTTCAAATACAGTCGTCCATGTTGTCAGATCACTGGCCGAAAGGCCGAAATACCCAAGCACGGGAACGGCAACAGCCAACAAAATCTGCACCCAAAAATGCGGATTTTTCACACGCACTTTCCAGTTGATTTTCATTGATACTCACGCTCCTGTCAAATTGATATATTCTTCTTTGCATTCGTCAATGCGATGATGCGCCGATTTCACACTTTCTTCCAAACGGAAAACACGCTCCACAA
The DNA here is from genome assembly GCA_949299455.1 of uncultured Oscillospiraceae bacterium. Classification (GTDB taxonomy): domain Bacteria; phylum Bacillota; class Clostridia; order Oscillospirales; family Ruminococcaceae; genus Paludihabitans. The sequence goes on along the minus strand of CASGAN010000024.1, from coordinate 11,276 downwards.
CTTGGTTGTGCTTTTCAACCTTTTCTTCAAGCTTGGATAACCGATAGAGTGTAAGCCGTGAAGAAGTCATGATCCCTGCAAAACTGCCGATGATCGTCCCTGCCACCGCAATCACCGAAGTCAACAATTCTTCCCCCAATGCATTTCCCTTCTTTGTATTTTTCTTAACTCTGCAGACCCAGAGTATCCAGCACCCATGACACCGATATGCTGATATACGCCACTTCAAACATGATATCAGCTAAAATCTGCCCGTCTGTATCAATGCTGACGAACATTGGGAACAACTCTCCGTTGCTTGTGCGTCCGATTCCATAACAGAGCACCCATTGCGGCGGAGCAAACTCCTTCGGCATTGATGCAAGTTTTACACCCATCCCGCTGTATGCGCTATGGAATGCAAACATCACATTAAGACTCACCAAAGGACCCCATTGTCTGCAGATTCTGTTTGACGCTGTCACACCGTCTGACAGCGTCAGATCAAAAGCCAAAGGCAGAAGTTCCTGTCTGTTCACCGCGCCGATTTGCTGTGCAGTAACGCCGTGCGGATTTTGCCGATTTTCTGCATGTGCCAAAAATACCGCTTTCGATGCGGCACCAACATCATCGCTCGATAATATAATATGCGAACCGCTCTTCTCATTGACACTCATCACTGCATTTGGCGCAATCAGCGTGCGGTCATTCCGCTCATCGTCCGTCACAGTCGCGTTCAAAAAGGCAAGCATCCTTCTGTTTGGAACGGCGCTGTTATCCGCCTGCTGAATCCGATGCCCTACTGTGCAATGCTCTCCGTTTTTGTCAATCAGAAGTACGCCGTCGGCATCTGCTCCAAGTTTTGAAACATTTTCCGATTCCACACATGAATCCAATCGTTTCTCCACTGTTCTGCCATCTCCGGTACCGATGCCGGCCGCACCTTCATTTCCCGAAAGTGTATCAATCAAATCGTTAAAATGACCGGCAATGACTTCTTCTCCGCCGCGGTCAAATGCTGCCTTGAGCTCCGCAGCCGTCATACCGGCTTCTGACGGACGATCCGGCAGAGAACTCACGTTTTTTCCCAAAAAGTCTGCCGAATCAAGTTTATGTGCTGAAAGCATGTTGTTCCTCCTTTATCTGCGCAGTACCTTTGATTTACGGTATCTTCGGATAATACCGAACACACCGAATCCTTCATTTACTGCGTTATTTTCAACAATCACCTGAATTGTCACATACCGTCTGACACGTGCGGAAAACGGTATAACCTGCGGTGCATCGTTGACTGCGAATACAAGCCGTGAAAAATCAAGGTCATCAAACGAGAAAATATCGGTTTTAACAGAACGAACATCTTTTCCGAAATCTTCTTCTGTCCGTAACCGGATCGTACATCCCGAACGTGTATACGGCTTGATCATCACACCGCATCCGCGGCGCAGCAGTGTTTTATATGTCATAAAGTCGCCGTCATCGTCAGCTTTCGTGCTCCAGCTTGCAACAATCGGCGCACCGTCGTCATTGAACCGGTCCATTGACAAAATATCGGTGTTGAACTTGCAGACCCGTCCATCCTGCGTGCCGAAGAACAGCTCCTCTCCCTGCGGCAAAAAGCAAACAGCAGGGATATTGGTCCAATAAAAGCACTCATATACCTTTTGACCGTCCGTCGGACGAACCGCCGCCTGCCTTCCGTCAAGAACGTACACAATCCCTTCCACCGCGATCAAAAACCGACCGTTCCATTCTGTACACACAGCGCTTGAAAGATTCTTTTGCGCACATAAGGATGCATCCACAAAATAGCTTCTGTTTTCCACGGTTCGTTCTGCTGTAATCTGATTGGAAGTCACCGCATACACACCTGACTGCGACAAAAACAGCGGTTCATCTGCCATGTGTCCGACCGCACGCGGTGCAATCATACCGGCACCCGCAGCGCCTGCCTGCAGCGGAAACGTTGTCTTTGGCTGCGCATCCGCAATGGAATCCATTTGACAGCTGCGCAAAAAAATCGTACTGTTTTCCTCATCGCTCTCTTTTAAGATCAGCAAATATTCTCCGGTCCGCGCATATCCCATGACTGCGGTTGCCTCACTGCCGATCAGACTGTATCCGTTATCCGGAAAATAGGACGGATCGCGCAGTGCACTGTGAAAATCCTGTGCAGGATACTGCGGATTACCCGAAAGAAAAACAAATCCGTCACCGCCGCTTCCATAGAGTGCAGCAATCGTACAATGTGCAATTTTTTCATAAGCGCCCGCAACCGTTTTGGAAAACCGAATGAATACATTGTCCTCACCGGCAACCGGCGGCTGTGCAGGCGCAGTTGTAAAGCTGACAATGCCGGATTTTCGATCGACAGTAAACTCACTTCCCTCTGTAAGTGACTGGCCGTTCACTGCAATTTCCACAGCATCCGCGTCAAGATCGGTCGTGTCAAGCTGATATTTTTTCGCACTTCCGTCTGCCAAAAACCGATTTTCCCGATATTTGCTCAGCAAGTTGACATCGTCATACACCTGTCCGCCACCGAGCGGATCTCTGCCGATACTCGTAACAGGACGCGTTGCGATTTCCGAAACATGTTTCACCGACTCGCCGTCATACACCAAATACTCGCGCCCCGTTAACAGCCAAAACTTCCCGCAGGTCGAAAATCCGATGGAACGCGCATTGTGAATGTCCTCTTTGAGCACTTTCGGATGCAGCACATCGGTAATGTCATAAAGTTTTGTGCCGCCGTGTGCCAAATGCAAACGTTTGGGCGGTTCACCTTCTTTTTGAATGGAGGCCAAAAACAAACCGTTGATCGGTGCATCAATCGTCAAAAGTGTGCGCCATCCCACACGCTTTTCCGGAAATCCGCCGCTGTCCGAGATCAAATTCGGTGCATACGGCGAACGTGCCGACTGTACTTTCGTAGGGTCTGACGACATATCCACACCGCAAAACGCCGTATATCTGGCTGTTTGTTCCCGATTGGACTGAGATTCCATCTGTACAGCATTCATCTGTCGATTCCTCCCCAAACCGCATCGTCAATCGGATGACTGAACCCCGGTGTGCCGGAGGAAAATGTCTGCATATACATACCGTTTAAATAATTAAACTTGGCAGGATCATCGTCCTCCATCGTCAATTTTGCCGCAACACCATAGGAAAGGCACGTCATTAACAGCCGCGTATCATACGGGATTGTATCGGTCAGTTCTTTCATCACAGGCGCTTGAAGAAGCAAATCTTCTTCCTTCACTTCACGCAGCTGATTTTCAAGCGGAAATGTTTCTGCAAGCACAATATTAACCGCTGTCACCGCATAGCTCCGATAATCGGAAACGGCATCCGCAGGCTCTCCCATCAGCGCAAGTGATATAATCATCAAATCCTGTACCGTCAATTCATCCCCTCCTTTCGTTCAATAAAACCCACCCGCCGCTCCCTTTTTTACATGATTATTCAATCGTATACGATGTCACACCCGACGGAAAAGCGCCTTCCTTGAACGCATATGCACGAATCATGGTACCCGGTGCCGTAATGCTCGAGGAAGTGCCGACACGCGCCGAAGCCGAATAACGCGGATCGGAGCCATCTGTGGTATAACGGTAGCTGACGCCGGAAGTATCACAGGTAAACGCACCCGCGCTCGAAATCTTCGGTGCCGCACAAACAGTTCCCTTGCCGGAACCGGCATCGACCTCAACATAGACACCGGCTGCACGGGACGCAAACACAAACAGATCATAAATCTGACGGCCCTCGAGCAGATTGCCGGAAATACCCGGCGGATCTCTGTGGAGCTTTGTTTCGCTGAGTGTCACAGGGAATGCCGCACACTGTTTCTGCACAATCATGAAGTTGACGTTTGCCGGCCAGCGGCTAGCCGGTACTTTTACAACGGTCATATTGTCATACAAGCCCACCTGACCTTTTGCGAGCGCCTTTTCACCGAGCGATTCAACACGCATAAACTCGTCGGAATGCTTGAGCAGTTTATATACAGGCGCCGGAACAAACAGTGTACGTCCCTCCTGCGGAATTTCGTTTTCGTCAAGCGAAAGTGTGCCTTCGGAAATGCGGTCACAGATATTCGATTTCGTGAGTGCTTCTGTGTTTGCAACGATGGTGCCCGCACGCTCAGAAAGCTTTAAAAAGCCGTACGTATCGGACAGCGGAATCGCACGCTCGCGCACCTGCAAACCGAGCATTTTGCCTGCCTCTTTCACACCACCCTGTTCAAGATTGTTGCCTTTGTCAATCGTCAGAGAAAACGCCTTGTCCTGGGTAAGTGTCATCTCCTGAATGCTGTCCTGCATCTCCTGCGGATCGCCGTAGCGATTTGCGCCGCTTCTGACGTAATCCACCATCGGCACCGTCTGCGGAATGGTCAGCTTAACGGTTTTTGCTCCTTTGAACGAATATTCACCCGAAAGTCTGCCGTTTAACAGCGAAGCCTCTCTGAATACCGACTGAATCTTCTTCTCATACTTTTCATGCAGATTGACTGCCATAATAAAATCCCTCCATCATCCTGTTTATCTGCCGAACAAGCCTTCCAAAAACGGATCTGCGCCCTCATCCGCTTCATCGCTTGTGAGGCTGCCCGGTGATTTTTTCAAAATATGTGCACGCTCTTTGAGCAGATCAAGCTGACAGCGCAGCTGCTCGTTTTCATACATCGCGTATGCATAACGAAGCGGCTCACCGCGCTCTAAACGTTCAATGACTTCCCGCGGAAGCTCTGTTACCTCCGGATGTGTGCGTACAAATAAACGCCACTCCTCTTCTCCACCGCCGAATACATCGGCTTTTTCGTCTGGCACCGGCGTTTTTTCTGTGCTTTCCTCCGCCAAATCGGTCAAGAGCTCCGCATCTCGTTCTTCCTCGTCCTTCTGCGCAAAAAACTGCACAGGCAGAAGGATTCTCTTCGCATTACTGTTCATTCTGCACTCCTTTCTCATCCTCATCCACTGCTGTGGATACCATCCGTTTTTGATACGATGCACACTGCGGATTCCTGCATGTAAAATGCTGAACCAGTTTGTCCGCTTTGTTCACCGCATCTACCCGCATCTCAATCCCGCATTTCGGGCAATTCATTCTGCCGCCTCCTCACTGTCAAGTGCCGCCTGCTGTTTTTTGATCGACTCAATGATTTTGTCTTTGTTGCGGATGTAAGACGACGGCACACTTTCAAGATACAGTGCAGCATCCGACAAAATCCCGCGTTCAAACAACCGGTCAAGCGTCTGCACCTGCATCAGCTCGCTCCAATAAGATGACGCACCCACATCCACATTGGTACGCAGCTCCATGCCTGCAAGCTTTGAAAAGTCGGTTTGAATGGGCTGTCCCTGTTCCGATCTCGTCATCCGCACACCATAGTCGCATGCCATGATGTCCAAAATGATGCGCACCACATCCTCCATATAGCGGTAAAATGCCATGCGCTGCAGCTCAAGCGGAACAATCGCCGATTTCTGCACCGCCAGGATGGCTGAGGTGTTATCCGGCTGAACATTGCCGAGGATCACATCATTTGCACCCATCGTTTCGCGCGTGTACGAGATGACTTTGTCGATCATCTGTAAAACCTGTGCCGACATATCCGGTGCACGAAATCCTGATGCCACCGCACGGTTCGGATCACCGCTCACCGCAATCGCCGCGCCGATATCGTTGTTCCATTTTCCGGCAACCATGTCGCGGTTGTAGATGACTTTCGGAAACGCCATTGCCTTGACGTGCTCCATGCTCATCGCAAACAGCTTGTTGACAAAAATCTGGTTCGGCAAAAGACCGGTCACCGCCGCCTGTCCGTGATACGAATTTTTCACCTTGTCCCACGAAAACCACGCAAACGGATATCTGCGGTATCCGAGATTTGTCGGCTTCATAATCACCTGATCACCGACTGTTTTCATCAGATGTACGCGCGGAATCCCGTTTTCGTCGCGTTCTTTCCAAAAGCGAACCAGCATCGTTGCACGTGTATCATCCGCATCTGTTTCTTCGCCGTTCGTGTCCACGTCGCTTTGAATCAGCATGGCATCCTCGCGGCGCATCCCATGGCGCATCGCCTCTGCACGAATCTCCGGCAGTCGTCTGCGGACAGCTGCGATCAAATACGGTTGTTTTTCCACTTCATCGCAGTACGGATTTCCAAAATGCAAATTCGTATTGTCAATGACTTCCGCCGCAATCGCGCCGCGCACTGCCTGTCCCGTTTCACGATCCGGATCAAAGTAAAGATACAAGCATCCATCTCCATCGACAGCCGCATTACGAATCACATCGCGGTTTTTGTCCTTGATGGAAGCCGTTTCAATCACAGCCGTGAGCTGACGGCTCACATCCTCAAGCGAATCCTCCCCGTAAAGATCCGAAATGGAAACTGCGACATCATCAGACACAACGGTTGCAACAAAATAGGCGACGACGCGCTTTAAAATGTTGAACACCGGCTTGTCCAAATCGCGCGGCGCATTGACACCGTACCATTGATCCCCGATGAAAAAGCGTTCATTGCGCTGTGCAGTGTCATATACGCCAATGCGCTGTTTATACGCACGTGCGGCTTCATACTCTGCTCTCAACTGTTCCGGTGTAATCTTCATGCGTCCCATCCCTCCTGCGGCGATCCATCATACGCCCAAAAATTATGCATTTGCTGCTGTCTTAAAACCTCTGCCCGTTCTTCCTCTTGTTTTTGCAGCAGGAACGTTTTCAGCTGCTCGTTTTCTTTCTTAAGCTGCTCAAGTTCCCGCCGATGTTTTCCGGTAATCATTGGCATTCCTCCTTTGCAGCCTTTATGATAACGGGCAGATTTCGTCATTTTCGTCCAAAATAAAAAAAGCAGTTTCGTATGAAATGCATTCATACGAAACTGTCATAAAATCCGATATATCCATCCATAAAAAATAGTCCGAACTCTCACTGTTCGGACTATTTTTATTCAAGATTGTTTTCGTTATTAAAGAGATTTTCTATTTCAAAGCATTCAATGTAAATCAATATATTCTGCATTAACACTCGGAAGTGTTATCGTAGCTCCCAAAATGGATTCATATGATATTGTACCAGCATTTTTTCCATAAATCGTTACAATATCATCTTCAAGTAATCTTGATTCTCCATCTTTCAATGTGTAAACCACATATATCGTGTCAGAATACCATCCATAACTGTTTTTCGTGATATTCACTCTTAAGTTCAATGAATTTCCATCTTCTAAAACCTGAATGATTTCTCCTGTATATTTCGCATAGGTATCTTTATATGCATTCGGATCCCGCGCAATGGTATCATAACTGTATGCTTTGCACATCGATTTGTATGCAGACTCTCTTTCTTCCTCAGAAAGAGCAAAGCTCTCTGTCTTCACGACCTCGCCGCAAACCGTACAGCTTTGGCTTCTTTCCCCCTCTTCAGTTAACGAGGCTTTTTTGGTAATTACCCATTCTCCAGGCGTATGATCGAGTTTGGATGCCTTCGCCTCAACAGTAACACCGCATCTGCTGCAAACACCGGATTTTTCACCTTCGAGCGTGCAGGTTGGTTCTTTTAAAATCGTCCAACTCTCAACAAGATGTCCTAAAGGCACTCCCATTATCTCATTACAGACAGAACAAGTCTGTGCAGTGGTACAGGTTGCTTCCTTCCAGACATGTCCCGGCGCTTCGCCTTCCGTCTCTCCACATACCGAACAGGTTTTGGGTGTTGTGCAAGTAGCTTCTTCCCACACATGCGTGTGTCCGCACGCTGTAAATAAAAAGACTACTGCCAGTGCAAAAACAATAAACCCCCATTTTTTCATACTTATCACCCTATCTTTCTAAAACACAACAGTATCTTGTATATTATTACAGCATAGTCAAGAAATATTTTCTACATAATTTTAATAAAAAGTTTAATATTTAACCGTACACATCCATACGAAACTGCTCTAAACAAAAAAAGCCCGGAGACGAAGCTCCGGGCTTTATGTTTTTTATTCACCTTTCATTTTAGCGAAGCAATCGCTGCAATAAACCGGGCGGTCTTCTCTCGGCTTAAACGGAACTCTTGCTTCTTGGCCGCAGGATGCACATACAGCAGTGAACATCTCGCGGGAAGTTTTTACGCCAGCATTGTTTTTGCGTGCATTGCGGCACTCTTTGCATCTCTGCGGCTCATTCTCAAAGCCTTTTTCCGCATAGAACTGCTGCTCGCCTGCGGTAAACACAAATTCTGCGCCACAATCTTTGCATACCAGGGTTTTGTCTTGATACATGATAAATAACCTCGCTTGGAATAAATTTTTCTGCCCGCCGACGATTTGACCGCCTATTGGAAACCAACGCTTGAAACAAAGCTGACAGGGCGTATAACTAAACAGCATTCGCTGTTATGGGTAAAAAACGCTGTGAATCATTTCACAGCTCAAACAGAACCGCTTTCAGCTTTCTTCTAGCGCGTTGCAGGGCATTATCCACTGATTTTGGCGAGGAATGAAGCTTTGACGCGACACCGTCATAGCTGCAGCCGTTTAAGTATGCAAGAAGCACTTCGCGTTCATACGAGGACAGTTCCTCATGAATTGCGCGAACCACACGATTCATCGTCTCTTGTTTTGAAACGATCTCCTGCGGATCCAAACGACTATCGGAGCAAGGAAGCTCACCCATCTCGTCAAACGATACCGTCTGATTCAGTACCTGTGCTTTTTTTGCAGAAGAAGCGGCAATCATATTGGAAAGCCGGTTTTTAATGCAAGTTGCCGCATAGGTTGAAAACGGCACCGAACGAGTGAAATCATACGTGCGCACAGCCGACAAAAATGCCATACAGGCCTCCTGCCGCAGGTCATCACGATCCGCACCGGGCACAAACACCCGTGCAGCTCTGCTGTTCATGAGAGCGGCATACCGTGCAATCAGCACGGCAAGCGCCTGTTCGTCGCCTTCACGACATCGTGATATCAGCGATACATCCGACGCATCCGCATATGCAAAAACCGAAACCTGACTGCACATAGACCCTTCCACCGATTTAGCTGTTTCCTACAGTATAGCACATATTCAAAAATTGTCAATAGGATTTAATGCAGATTGCACAAAAATATTTCTCATCGAGCAGTACAGTTGACACAAAAACCGCGAAAACGAGAAAAAGCGAAAGATGGTTTCTGTTTTTGACACCATCTTTCGCTCTGTCTGTCGATATTGATTACCGAATCGAAATCTTTTGATAAAATCCGGCTTTTTTAAGTGCCGCACGCAGCGGGAACACCAAAATAAACGCCAGTACAAACGCTACAACTGCATTGATCGACGAAGTGACAAGCTTCGGCACACACGCAATCACAGCAGCCGAAAAATCACTTCCAGCAATCATCAGCTTGCACACCGACTGGATTGCGTAAAGGAACACGGACATAAAACCGCCGACAAATGCGCTGGCAAGATTCAACCATTTGTTTTCGCCCTTTTGACCGTTCATATATGCAATTTTTCCGCAGATATATGCGACCAGGAAGAACCGGATGAGTGTCAGCGGCGCATCGGAAATAAAGCGCGGATCAAGCAGATCATAGATCATCGAGCCGATTCCGGCCGCCAAACCGCCGCGCAGTCCACCGAATAAAAGTCCTGCCAGCAAAATGAAAATATTTGCCGATTTGATCATCGTCTGTCCCGCCGGTGTCGGAATCGGAATTTGCACAAAATACGTCAAAACGAAAATGATTGCCGCCATGACACCGACGACCACCATGTCATACAGTGAAAATAACTGTTTCCCCTCTGTTGCCTGTTTCATCAAAAAAGCCTTCTTTCTTTCGCAGTACACCTGCAAATTCAAAAGCTCTCATATCCGTTGAATTCATGGGCTTTCACAAGCCAGCCGAGATTTTTCTCAAGCAAAATTCCCTGTTTCGGATCGGTGCCATAGCTGTAGGTTGCCTTGATCGTCATTTCAAGGAAACGAGTCGCCCGCTCCATCGCAATGGCCAAGCTGTCACCGTTTAACAGCGAACCAACGGCAATACTCGCAAAAATATCGCCTGTCCCCGGATAACTCTGCGGCACATAATGGCAAACAACACGCCAAAATGTATTCGTATCTCGGTCATAACCGATGTTATTGACGGTCATATCCGCAAGCTCGACACCGGTGACAATCACCTGCTTCGGTCCAAGCTCCGAAAGCTTCACAAGATAACTCTTCGCACGTGAAAACGTCAGCGGCATCGGATCAAACGGCTCTTTAAGCAGCAAAAACATCTCGGTCTTGTTCGGTGTAATCACATCCGCACGATGAACGAGATCGAGCAGCCGTTTGCACATCTGATCGGTATATGTCCGATATGTCCGGCCGTTGTCGCCCATAACCGGGTCCACAACCGTCAGCGCATCGGGATATGCTTCAATAAACTCCACACAATGATCGATCTGTTCGCTCGACGCCAAAAACCCCGTATAAATGCAGTCAAACGAAAGGCCAATCCGTTTATAATGTGCAAGCGCCTGCGGAATATAGGAGGTCAAATCCTCCATCACCACATCGCCGAATCCGCCTGTGTGGGTCGAAAGCACCGCAGTAGGCACTGCGACCGACTGTACGCCCATCACAGAAAGTACCGGTGAAATCACCGAAAGTGAGCATCTTCCAAAACCAGACAAGTCATGGATTGCCGCAACACTCTTAACAGCCAAAGCCATGAACGTTTCCTCCTCAAACGAAAGAGAGCTGTTGTACGGCTCTCAGTATACAAATAAAACATCCCGGCTGCAAACCGGTCAAAAAGAAAAAATCGTTTTTTCTTTTACTCTATTTTTTAAAAAACAAGTATATTTATTGTATCATATCTGCGCATCTTTCACATCATAAAATCGTACAAAAGAAAGACAAAATTCGGTGTTTTGTCATATAAAATAAAACAAAAAAGAAAATGAAGATTTTTCTTGTGCGAAATACAGAACTATTTTTAAAATTTGCGGACACATTGGTGTCCGTTTTTATTTTGTAAATAATTATAATCTGTTTGACACAAAGAGGAATAAGTATTATAATTTTCAAAGACAATAATCAAATTTTGAGGTGTTGTAAATGAATATCAGAGAAGAATCACTTAAAAAGCACTACGAATGGAACGGCAAAATCGAGGTAATTTCCCGTGTTAAAGTAAACACATCCGAGGACTTGTCCCTCGCCTACACCCCGGGCGTTGCTGAACCATGCCTTGAGATAAACAAAGATTACGAGAAATCCTTTGAGCTTACAAGAAGAAACAACCTTGTAGCTGT
>CASGAN010000023.1 GCA_949299455.1 uncultured Oscillospiraceae bacterium | reverse complement strand
TATTCTACAACAAAAGGAGTTTTTCTTTCTACATCATCGCCATAAGCCTTTTTTTGAACCACTCGCCTAGCGAGTGGTTTTCGTTATACAAAAAGAACCCTCCGTACGGCGAGAACGCCGTCGGAGGGTTTTGTTTGTGATTATGCACTCATGATCTCAGAGATGGTTTTCATGATTTCGTCATGGCAACCACCGCAGCCGGTCGAGCATTTTGTAATGCGCTGAACGTCTGCAAACGCTTCTTCCACTTCAGTGAATGTTTTATTGTTGTGCAGTGCGTTTTCTACGTCAGAATACGTCACTTTTTTGCAATGGCAGATTTCGTAGTTTTCTTTCATCTCTTTCATGAAAACCGGCCTCCTTCATTCAGTAAAGATATTCATTGATGATTACAGTATAGCATATCAAATAAAGTTTGACAAGCACGCGAATGGAAAGTGCCTTAAGATTGCGGGTCATTTAACACAGACTCGTAGATTTTGAGCAGTTCCTTTCCGATTACGCTTAGATCCTTACCGGAAACAAGTTCATAGCCCGCATCTTTTAAGCATGGCAATGTATGCTCACAGATGCCGCGAATCCGCGCTTCAAATTCGTCAAGCGTCTTTGCTTTATACACATTGACGCCGTCTGTCAGCCATGACTCGTAAATCGGTATATCACGAATCAGTGTGTTTTGCCGGCAAGCGAGCGACTCAAGCAGTACAATTCCTTCGGTTTCTTCGTAGGTCGGGAACAGGAATAAATCAGCGCCCGAATACGCGTTTCTAAAATGCTCCGGTTCTACATAGCCCGGGAAAAACAGGTTTGGAAGCTTTGTTTTTACCGCTTTGCGCACTTTGTGCGGCACTTGATAAAGCGGTGTGTAGCCAAACCAGACAAACTTGTATTCCGGCATCCGTTTTGCCAGCTCGACAAAATCAAGAATACCTTTTCGCTCGATGTAAAGACCGACCGAAATAATCACTTTGTCGTCTTCAGAAAAACCAAACTGTTTGCGGAATTCTTTTGCACGTGCTTCGTCGTAGCAGAAAAAATCAAGCTCAATACCGTTTGAAAGCGCGTAGATTGGTTTTTTGATGCCGTACGCTTCGATCAGCCGTTTGGAATACGGTGTGGGCGTAATGAGCGCATCTGCCGTGTTGTAACAGCGGGTGATCCATTTTTGAAACAGCGGTGCAAGCATGTTGGAAAACATAAAGGAACGCTCAAAATCCTCACGGGTGGAATGTGCATGATAAATCACTTTTTTGCCGTTTTTGCGGCATTTTTTCGCCCAGAAATAGGAACTCGGGAAAATGGTATTGATATGGGCGATATCGAACGAATCGTTTCGATCGGTTGTATATTCGATGTGATTCAGTGTGAGCGCGCGTTTTTGATGTTTGATCGCACGTCCGACCCCTGAACGGCCGACGCTGTGCAATCCGCCGCTGTAAAGCTGAACTTTCATAGAATATATCGTCCTTCTTTCCTCTTAATAATCATAGCCCATCTGCAATGCGCGCAGATTCGGCTCAAGCAGATGCTGCTTTCTTGCCGGGATGCACCGTTTCATTGCTTCTTTTAAAACGTCCATCGAGCAAAATCCGGTTGCTTTGAGCGTCTGGCCGAGCATGATAATGTTTGCAAGTCCGTGCAGACCGTTGTCGTTTGCCATCTGTGTTGCAGGAATTGCACACACGGTAATGTCGTCACGTGTGGAATCTGCCTCGATCAGTGTGGAATCGAGAACAACAGTGCCGCCTGGCTGAACTTCGTTGATGAATTTATCATAGGACGGACGGTTCATGACCATCAGTGTTTTCGGATTCAACACAATCGGGCAGCCGATCGGTTTGTCATCGATGCAGACCGAGCAGTTTGCAGTGCCGCCGCGCATCTCCGGACCGTAAGAGGGCAGCCACGAAACCTGTTTTTCCTCAATCATGCCGGTGTAAGCGATGATTTTGCCGGCGAACAAAACGCCCTGGCCGCCGAATCCGGCAATCAACATATGTACGCTCATCAGAATACCCCCTTTTCGGTTGCGTCTTTATAACATCCGAGCGGATAGTACGGGATCATGTTCTCTTTGAGCCATTTGAGTGCTTCCACTGGCTCGAGTCCCCAGTTGGTCGGACAGCTTGAGAGCACTTCGACAATCGAGAAGCCTTTTTTCTCAATCTGTGCGGTAAACGCTTTTTTGATCGCTTTTTTCGCATTGCGGACATTCGGAACATCGGTCACAGTGACACGCTCTGCATAAGCGACACCGTCGAGTGTCGAAAGCATTTCGCACATCCGGATCGGATAACCTGCACGAGTAACGTCACGGCCATACGGAGTGGTCTGTGTGACCTGTCCCGGCAGAGTGGTCGGTGCCATCTGACCGCCGGTCATGCCGTAGATCGCGTTGTTGATAAAGATGATGGTGATATTTTCGCCGCGGGTTGCCGCATGAACGGTTTCTGCGGTGCCGATTGCAGCCAGGTCACCGTCACCCTGATAGGTGAATACGATGTTATCCGGATTTGCACGTTTTGCGCCGGTTGCAACAGCCGGTGCACGTCCGTGCGGCGCCTCGATCATATCACAGTTAAAATAGTCATATGCCATAACTGCGCAGCCAACCGGTGCGATACCGACTGTTTTTCCGAGAATGCCGAGTTCTTCCAAACACTCTGCAACCAGCCGGTGCACAATGCCGTGCGTACAGCCCGGGCAGTAGTGGAAAACTGCGTCTGTCAGTCCGTTTGTTTTATGAAATGATGCCATTACTCAGCACCTCCTGCGTATTTTTTGATCTGCTCAAGCACTTCTGCCGGTGTCGGCACAATGCCGCCGGTACGGCCAAAGAAATACACATCGCACTGTCCGTTTGCGTACAGGCGAACATCTTCCACCATCTGGCCCATGCTCATCTCGACGGTAATCATGTGATCGACGCGTGCAGCTGCTTTGCGGATTGCTTCCTCCGGGAACGGCCAGAGTGTAATCGGACGAATGAGACCTGCTTTGATGCCGCAAGCTCTTGCATCCTCGACTGCACTTCTGACAACACGCGCTGTTGCACCGTAAGCGACCAGAATGATGTCTGCGTCGTCGGTGAGATATTCTTCGCAGCGCACTTCGTTTTGTTTAATCACGTCATAGCGTGCAAAACGCTCGCGGACGGTGCGTTCGAGTTCGTCCGGTTTTAAGTACAAAGAGTTTGTGATATTCGGTTTGCGTTTGCCCTGTGTACCAGTGGTTGCATACGGTTTTTCTGCCGGTTTGGAGACCGTTTCCGGGAATTCGACCGGTTCCATCATCTGACCGAGCATACCGTCTGCCAAAATGAGTGCCGGCATGCGGTATTTTTCTGCAAGGTCAAATGCAGTGCCGATCAGGTTGACGATTTCCTGAACCGTTGCCGGTGCGAATACGAGCAGCTGGAAGTCGCCGTGACCGAGTGCTTTGGTTGCCTGCCAGTAGTCTGCCTGGGAAGGCTGAATGCCGCCAAGACCCGGGCCACCGCGCATAACGTTTAAGATCACGCACGGAAGATCGGAGCCTGCGATGTAGGACACACCCTCACTTTTTAAGCTGATGCCCGGAGAAGAGGAGGAGGTCATTGCACGAACGCCGCACGAAGCTGCGCCCAGCACCATATTAATTGCCGCAATTTCCGATTCTGCCTGCAAAAATGTACCGCCGATTTTCGGCAGGACTTTTGACATGTATGCACTGACTTCCGTCTGCGGAGTGATCGGATAGCCGAAGAAATGAATGCAGCCGTTGCGGATTGCCGCTTCTGCGATTGCTTCATTTCCTTTCATCAAATATTTTTCTGCCATGATTGTCTCTCCTTTGTTAGTCTTCGATTGTGATGACGCAGTCAGGGCACATCGTTGCACACATTGCGCACGAAATGCAGGCCGCTCTGTCGGTGATTTCCACCGGATTATATCCTTTGCGGTTTAGCCGCGCGGTGTCGATCATAAGGATTTTTTTCGGACATACGGAAACGCACAGTCCGCATCCTTTGCATCGTTCATAGTTAATGCTGAACTTTTCCATGTTGTTGTTTCATCCTGCCTTTCTGAAATGTTTTATAAAGAAGTATGGTCTGCCCCGCTTATTTCCCACGGCGATTTGACAAGCCGCTTGACAGGAAACGGACAGGGGAGGCCGGATACCGTCTGTGTGGTACAGGTGCCGACAAGCGGCAAACCGGTTTGTTCGCAGACTGCCTGTGCAAATGGCAGGGAGTCTAAAACGGTTTGCGCAGTCGTTTGCGCACCCAGATTGGTATTATTTAAAATGCCGGTTGCAGAAAGCCTTGCTGCCTGTTCGATTTCACGCAGCAGCTCGACTGCTTCCGCCGGATTTTTTGTCAGATAGCGGCGGGCATTGATTACATACAGCATCTCATAGCCCTGTGCTTCAATTTTTTTTGCATATCTGCCGAGTGCAATCGCACCGGCATCATCGCCGCCGACGTCTACAATGACCTGTCGGTCTGACTGCGAAAATGCAGCGTCAACTGAAGCCGGAAGCACGGGAATATCCAAATTGGAATTGGCATAAACCGGTGCAATCACTTGAATGTCGTGTGCTTTGAGCGGTTCCACGAAATCAGCGGTTCGAAAATAGGGATTTACAATATCCAAATCAATAATTGTCACAGCTTGACCCGATTCTGCCGCAGACAGTGCAAGATTGACCGCAGCGTTCGTTTTGCCGCTGCCATAGTGACCGGTGATGATTGTAATCGGTTTTTTTAAGATTTGCATTGTGTTTCACCACCTTTTCCGACTATTATACCACATCTGATTTCAAATTGACAGAGGAAAATCATGATTTTTTTAGTTTTTTAAAACGGTAAAGCGTTTTGCGAAAAAGAAAAGCCCTCCCGAAAGGAAAAGGAGATGGCTTCCATCCGGGAGGACTTTTTGATTAAAATGGTTTGGATTACGAATATTTTAATACAGAATCCGGCAGGTCGGTCTGATCAGCCGAAACAGTGAATGTCAGTGTGACATCGGAAGGAATTTGTTTGTACAGTTTTTCGAGCAGTGCGCCAAAGCCTTCGTAATCTTTTACGCCGTCTTTTGCGCCGATTCTCAAAATGCCATCGACAAAAATCTCTTTGATATCATAGTTACCGGCAAGAACGCCCGAAACAAAGCCGTAAAATGCGTCATAACCCTGAATTGCGTATTCGTCTGCGTCGATCAGACGGACTTTATGATCAAGCTCAAACGTGAGTTTCATGCTTTTTTCGATGCAAACGACATTGCCGTTTGTGGTGTTGACTGCGGCATTGACTTTGTCGATCAACAGCTTTGTTTTTCCGCTGCCTTTTTTGCCGATAATCAGTTTAATCATAGTTTTGTCCTCCATTACTTTTAATTAGAAACCGGTGGGACACCGGGAATCTGCTTATTCTGCGCCGAGTTTTGCCTCAAGTGCTGCTTTTTCTTTTTCGTAGCCCGGTTTGTTCAAGAGCGCGAACATATTCTTTTTGTAGCTCTCAACGCCCGGCTGGTTGAACGGGTTGACGCCCAGGACATAGCCCGAAAGACCGCATGCTTTTTCAAAGAAGTAAATCAGATAGCCGAGTTCAAACTCGTCGATTTTCGGCATTTCGATCACGAGGTTCGGAACGCCGCCTTCGGTGTGTGCAAGGATGGTGCCCTGCATTGCTTTGCGGTTGACTTCGCTCATGTTTTTCTCAGAGAGGAAGTTCAATCCATCAAAGTTGGTCGGGTCTGCTTTGATGAAGAAGTCTTTCTTCGGTTCTTTGATATCCACAACGGTTTCGAACATGACACGTGCGCCGTCCTGGATAAACTGTCCCATGGAGTGCAGGTCGGTCGAGAAGATTGCACTCGACGGATAGAGACCTTTTTTGTCTTTGCCTTCGCTCTCGCCATAGAGCTGTTTAAACCACTCTGCCATCATGGCAAATGCCGGATCATAGGAAACGAGAATTTCGATCGCTTTGCCTTTTCTGTACAGTGCATTTCTGTATGCGACATATTTGTAGCAGTCGTTTTTCTCGATATCCGGTTCTGCATATGCTTCACGTGCAGCAGCAGCGCCTTCCATCAGCGAACGGATGCATGCACCCGAAACAGCGATCGGCAGAAGACCTACTGCGGTCAAAACGGAGAAACGTCCGCCCACATCGTCCGGAATGACAAAGGTTTCATAGCCTTCTGCGTCGGACAGCTCTTTTAATGTGCCGCGTGCTTTATCGGTTGTTGCATAGATGCGTTTTTTCGCCTCTTCTGCGCCGTATTTGTTGATCAGGAATTCACGGAACACACGGAATGCGAGTGCCGGCTCGGTTGTGGTGCCCGATTTTGAGATGATGTTGACGGAAACGTCTTTGCCTTCACACAGCGAAAGGATCTCATTCAAATAGGTCGGGTTAATATTATTGCCGACAAAATAGATATCCGGCGTGTCTTTTTTCAGGTTGTTATAAAATGGTGATTTGAGCAGTTCGATGGCTGCACGTGCGCCAAGATAGGAACCGCCGATGCCGATAACGATCAGCACATCGGAATCATTGCGGATTTTTTCTGCTGCTTTTTCGATGCGTGCGAATTCCTCGCGGTCGTAGTTAACAGGCAGATCAATCCAGCCCAAAAAGTCATTGCCCAGACCGGAACGGTTTGTAAGCATTTCCTGTGCGGCTTTGATTTGCGGCGCCATACCCGCCAGTTCATCTGCTGCGATAAACTGTTTTACATATGTATCATTCAGTTTGATTGCCATGATGTTCATCTCCGTTTATTACAGATTAGGTTATGGTTTAATTCTACAATAAAACGAAGAATGATTCAAGTCTTTTTATATGATTTATGAAAAAAATTTATGAACATCTTTATCGAAAAGCAAATGTGCGGGAGAATATCAGGCAAATCGCTGACCACAGTCCCATTTTTGGTACATCTGCGGATGCGCAGATGGGAATGGTCTGTGTGATTTCACCTGCAGTGATGGTCAGCGTGCCGACTTCTTCTCCTTTTTTGACCGGCGCGCTTATAGATTCAGGAAGCGAAACAGATTCCGTTACCGCTTCCTGATCTGTTTTTTGAATCAAAAAGGCGGATGCGTCCAAAGACAGAGAAACGGATTCGCTTGTTCCATGGATGACAGGGAGTGCAGGCAGTGTATCAGTTGTCGTAGCGGGCGTGTAGCGCACAAATGAAGCGAATCCATAGTTTAGCAGCGCGCGCGCACTGTCGAAGCGCTCAGCGGAGGTTGTGCATCCCATCACAACACTGATGAGTGCGATGTCGTTTCGTACAGCGGCAGCGCTCAAACAAGAACCTGCACCGTCGGTGGTACCGGTTTTGACGCCGATGCATCCGTTATAAAACCGCACGAGCTTGTTGGTGTTGACAAGCTGCGTCTGCCCGCCGCGCAGTGTATCCATCCAGACGGAGAGATACGGCGTTACCGTTTCATGCGTTAAGAGCTCTTTTGACATGAGTGCGATGTCATATGCGGTGGATACATGACCGTCTGCATCAAGACCGGTTGGGTTTTTGAATACGGTATTGTTCATACCGAGCTCTTTGGCGCGCTTGTTCATCAGTGCGACAAATGCTTCCTCAGTTCCTGCCACATGCTCTGCAAGCACCATGGAGGCGTCGTTTGCACTGCCGATCGCCGTTGCTTTTAAAAGATCGTCAACGGTCATTTCTTCGTTTTCCTTAAGCCAGATCTGACTGCCGCCCATACTGACCGCATGTGCCGATGCTTTGACCATGTCAGTTAGCGCGAGCTCATTATTTTCGATTGCCTCTGCGACCAGCAAAAGTGTCATGACTTTGGTAATGGAAGCAGGCGGGAGCGGCTCATGCGGATTTTTTTCATATAAAACCATGCCGCTCTGTGCATCGATCAATACTGCACTTTTCGCCGAAACAAGTGGACTGTCTGCTTCGGTTTCCTCCGCGCGGACGGTAGGGGCGGATATCGCTGTGCAGATGAGCACAAAGCTCATGAAAAAAGCGAACCATCGCTTCATAGTAATCTCCTCCAAAAACGATTTGTTTGCTTATTGTTATGCGTTTTCGCGCATGTCCATGAACTGTGCGGCGGATAATTTCTTTAAAAACCGCATACGTATGGCAAAAAGGAGGAGAGAAGGCATGGCATACGATTTATATGAGGCGGCCTGCGAGGCGGCCGATGAATCCCGATGCACAGGAGTGGATGAAACAACGTGCGATGCGGAAGAAAAAACCGAAAAACCAGAGACACCGCCGCGCCGCGGACACTCGTTTTTTATGGTGCTTTATATGCAGACGGCTGTCTGCATTGTGTTAGCGGCAGTATTCTTGTTCGGGAGGATTCTTGTGCCGTCTGCGGCATCGCTCGTATCTGATACCGTCAAACGGCTCATCACATCCGATTTTTCGTTTCATGAAACGGTTAGGGATACCGTAAGCCGGGCAGTGGTTCAAGTTTTTACATATGAAGCAGCCGCAGCCGGTACAAACGGGGAAGTCCCTGCAAATGCAACGCTTGCGCCGGTTGTCTATACGGGAACACCTGTGTTTCCGCTGGAAGCAGATGCGTACCGGCTCAGTTCGCCGTTTGGATTCCGCACGCATCCGATTTCGGGGGCGCTTGATTTTCACACTGGTGTCGATCTTGCGGCTGCAGAGGGGACACGCATCTTTGCTGCGGAGGACGGAACGGTGATCGAAAGCCGCTATGACGATGCATACGGCAATTTCATCAAAATCGATCATGGAAACGGGTATTATACGTATTACGGACATTGCAGCGAACGGATTGCACAAACAGGAATGCGCGTGCGCGGCGGCGATGTGATCGCACTGGTTGGGTCCACCGGAAATTCGACAGGGAATCATCTGCACTTCGGTGTCATTACAGACGGATTGTATGTAAATCCCGCGTATTTGTTTGCGTCGCTGTCGGAAGAACCGGTTTCTTTGCTGATTGAAAGCGGGGAAGGCACTTGATTCGGCTGATATTCGGTCCGTTTACCGTAAAAATCACCTTTTTGTTTGTGGTGACTGTGGCATTTTGCTTGATTAGTGATGAAACTGGGATTGCTGTGTTGGCACTTTTGGCTTGTTTTTTGCATGAGTGCGGTCATTTGGCGGCGTTTTTGCTCACAGGATACACACCGCGCGCGCTCATTTTTGAGCTGACGGGAATCCGGCTTGTTCCGCCTGGGGATTGTCCACGCTTTTTTTGTGCGCTGTTCATTCACAGTGCAGGTATTCTTACAAATGGCATCATGGCAGCAGGCCTTTATTGGCTTGGTTACGAAACGGCGGCAGCCGTTCATTTTCTGCTCGGATGCTTCAGTGCACTGCCGCTCGCCACATTGGATGGCGGACAAATCGTTTTGCTCATTTTGACAAGACTGTTTCCGATGCGCGGTGCGCTGGCGGCATGGGGGATTGATCTTGCGTGTACGGGTGTGCTGTGTGCAGGGTGTATCTGGATGTTTTTAATTGACCGCGGCAATTTGACGCTGCTCATTTTTTCGGGCGGATTGATTTCTGCACTGGTCGGCGGGATGTTGGGCGGACGAAAAAAGCCGCCCGGCAAAACAAGCAGGGCGGCGAAATAAGTGGTCAGCAGTCAATCAGCGCAGGCAGATCGTCAAGCAGACAGAGCAGTGAATCATATTTTTTGAATAACAGCGCGGCTGTTTCATCGTCCGGCTGCACCTGATCCGGGATCATGATCGGCTTCATTCCGGCAGCAAATGCCGAACGAATGCCGTTTTTAGAATCCTCCACGGCAATACAATCAACAGGCGCTGTATGAATGGCACGGCATGCCATCTCGTAAATTTCCGGATGTGGCTTGCTGTGAACAACCATGTCACCGGTAATCACATCATCAAAAAAATCGGTGAGATTGGTACGGGACAGGTGGGACAGCACGCTTTTTTTCGAAGTGGAGCTTGCAAGCGCCGCGGGAACCTTGTGCGCACGTAGCCACGAAAGAATTTCGTGCACACCCGGTTTCATCGGAAGTTCCTGTTCAATCAGCTCGTGAAATTTTTGGCTGCTTGTTGTCTGAAACGTTTCATAGGAAAAATCATTTCCGTAAATGGAGAGAAACATCTCACGGGTATCACTCCGGTTCATGCCGATGGCGCGGAGAAACACCGGTTCAAACTGCGCTTCAATCCCCATTTGACGCGCCGTGTAAAACCAGGCTTCGCGCGAGATGCGTTCGGTGTCAAACAACACACCGTCCATGTCGAATACAACTGCTTTGATCATCGGATCTCCTCCTCAAACAATATGAAAATGAAATGCTGCCGAATCCGGCAGCATTTCGCCTTTGTTTATGTTCGTTCGGAAAGCGGCACGTATGCGCGGCGATCCTGCACGTTTTTGTATGCCGGACGAATGATTTTTCCGGCATTGACAAGCTCTTCGATGCGGTGCGCGCTCCAGCCGGAAATGCGTGCAATCGCAAAAATCGGCGTGAACAGCTCGGACGGAAGTCCCAGCATGTCATAGACAAAGCCGCTGTAGAAGTCGACGTTTGCGCTGACGCCTTTGTAGATGCGGCGTTCTTCTGCGATGACTTCGGGTGCCAAGCGCTCAACTGCGGAATAAAGTGCGAATTCTTTCTCTTTTCCTTTTTCCTCTGCGAGGCTCTTGACGAACGATTTAAACACGTTAGCGCGCGGATCGGACAGTGAGTAGACCGCATGACCCATACCGTAAATTAAGCCGGCACGGTCAAATGCTTCTTTGCGCAGCAGTGAACGCAGATGATCACGGATTTCGCCTTCATCTGTCCAGTCATGCAGTGTGCTTTTCATGTTTTCAAACATCTGGACAACCTTGATGTTTGCGCCGCCGTGTTTTGGACCTTTGAGCGAGCCGAGTGCTGCTGCAATGACCGAGTATGTATCAGAACCGGACGAAGTAACCACGTGTGTGGTGAAGGTGGAGTTGTTGCCGCCGCCGTGCTCTGCGTGAAGAATGAGCGCAAGGTCTAAAATACGCGCTTCCAGTGCGGTATACTGACTGTCCGGACGCAGAATGTGCAGAATATTTTCTGCGGTGGAAAGCTCTGGAACCGGGCTGTGAATAAACAGGCTGTTGCCGTCATGATAGTGGCTGTATGCCTGATAGCCGTAAACCGAGAGCATCGGGAACAATGCAATCAGCTGCAAGCACTGACGCAGTACGTTCGGAATGCTCGTGTCGCTTGCAAAATCATCATAGGAGTAAAGTGTCAATACACTGCGCGCGAGTGTGTTCATCATGTCGCGGCTCGGCGCTTTCATAATGATATCGCGGACAAAGCTTGTCGGGAGCGAGCGGTATTTTGCCAAAAGTGCCTGGAACTCTGCGAGCTGTTCTTTGTTTGGCAGTTCACCAAACAAGAGCAGGTAGGTTGTTTCCTCAAAACCGAAGCGTTTGTCGCGGACGAATCCGGCAACAAGATCCTCCACATCAATGCCGCGGTAAAACAGTTTGCCTTCGCAGGACACTTTTTTACCGTCCACAATCTTGCTCGACTGGATTTCGGAAATTTCCGTAAGACCGGTCAGGACACCGTTTCCGTTTAAATCGCGCAGACCGCGGTTTACTTCGTATTGTGCATATAATGCGGGATCGATTGCACCGTTTTCGGTGCATAATTTTGATAATTCAAAAATTTCCGGAGTAATTTCAGAAAATTTATTCTCGTGATGCTGCATCATATCATGTACGCCTCCTTTGACTGAAAAAACAAGATTTTATTTATCATAGCATAAATTTATGTCTATATTATGACTAAAAAAGAGGAAACGGCCCAAAATCGAAATACAGAGCGATTTTATGCTCGATTTTTTTGCAAATCTCTATATTTTTTCTCGTTGCAACGGAAAAAAAGGTATGATATGATGAGAGAAGGAGGGGATTTTTATGAATACCTGTTTTGATTGGAACGGAAAAAAAGCAGTTTTTTTGGGTGACAGCATCACGGAAGGCTGCGGTGTGGAAAACAAAGAAAACATTTATTTGGAAGAAGTCAAACGGATGCTTGGTCTGCGGGAAGCGAAAAACTACGGCATTGGCGGCACACGAATTGCAGCACAGGCAGATGACGAAGGCAATGCGTTTTCCGTGCGGTATACAAAAATGGATGATGACGCAGATTTGGTCGTGGTGTTTGGCGGAACGAATGACTTTGGCCATGGTACTGCGCCGATCGGATCTCCGACAGATGAAATCTGCACGACGTACTGCGGTGCTTGGAATGTGCTGCTGCGCGGATTGATCGAAAAATATCCGGAAGCGGTCATTGTGATGATCACGCCGCTTCACCGCGACAACGAAACGGAGGTCAATCGTACCACAGGCTTTACGCTTGCGGAGTACGTGTCATTGGCACGCGCGGCGGCGGAGGAATACAGCATCCCGGTGCTCGACTTATACCGTGCAGGCGGCATTGTGCCGATGATCGAAGCAAACAAAGCGCGCTTTTGCCCGGACGGACTGCATCCGAATGATGCAGGACATCATTTGATTGCCAGAAAGCTTGCCGCATTTTTGCAGACCGTATAATTACGGTGAACGCAGGGAAAAGAGGAAGCGACAATGAAAGAATCAGACAAAGGACTTCACTACAGTACGCCGTCTGCGTGCGGTGTTGATCCGCGCGGTGTTCTGCGCATGATCGAGCTGTTTCGCGAGCGGGATGCAGGCATTCACGGATTTATGCTCCTGCGGCACGATCAGGTGTTTGCGGAAGGATGGTATCATCCGTATGAAAAAGAGCTGACACATACGCTGTTTTCGCTGAGCAAGACGTTCACGGCAACGGCGGTTGGATTTGCCGTGCAGGAAGGTCTGCTGACAGTTGAAGATGATGTGGTGGGATTTTTCCCCGACAAAGTGACGGATGCTGTGTGTGACAATATGCGCAGGATGAAAGTCAAGCATTTGCTGACGATGAATACAGGACACGATCCGGCACCGAATATTTTCGACCCGTCAGTACCTGACTATGTCAAAGCGTTTTTGCATACGGATGTGCCGAAAACGCCGGGCACACAGTTTGTGTATAACAGTGCTGCGACCTATATGCTGTCGGCGATCGCAACGCGTGTGACCGGACAAACAGTCAGTGAATATTTAAAACCGCGTCTGCGTGATCCGCTCGATATGGGTGCATGGCATTTTGAACAGTGCCCGAAAGGCATTGATCTTGGCGGCTACGGGCTGCATGTGACACTTCCGGCGATCGCGAAGTTCGGTTTGTTTTTCCTGCATAAAGGAAATGTTAACGGAAAACAGCTGTTAGACAGTGCATGGATCGAAGCGGCAAGCAGTGCACAGGTGGAGAGCCTCGGTGATGCAGGACCGGACTGGCTGCAGGGCTACGGTTATCAGATGTGGCGCTGTCAGGTGCCGAATGCGTTTCGCGGTGACGGTGCGTTTGGACAGTATATGCTCGTGCTGCCTGATCAGGACATGGTCATTGCAATAAACAGTGGTTCGAATGGTCTGCAAACGGTGCTTTCGACGATTTGGGAAACGATTCTTCCCGCACTTCACGATGCGCCGCTTTGCGGACTTGACGCAGAAGAGAAAGCACTTTCATCCGCGCTTGCGTCGCTTTCAATTGATTTTAAAAAAGGCGACGGCGTTGTCGATGCACAGGCGGCAGGCAGAATGTGTGTGATTGCAGACAATCCGTGGGGACTTACAAAAATGAAGCTTGATGACACTTCGCTTTCGTTTTTCTTCGGCAAAGAGGAGGAAATCATTCATTTCGGCCATAACACCGATGTGAATGGCACGGTGTCATGGCGGTCAGATGCCAGAGAAGAAGGATTGCTTCTTGGCAGCTATACTGCGTCATTTGCAGGAGGCAGTCCGATGAAGCTTCGTATTGTATGGCGTGAAACACCGTTTATTGATGACATTTCGTTTGACGCAGATGCACAGGGAATGACGGTCGTGATTCATCGAAACTGCTCCATGTCGGGTCAGAACGACCGTGTTTTGACCGGTGCGTGGGAGAATATAGGAGAATAAAGGAGAATAAAGAAAAACGGCAGAATATTCTGCCGTTTTTTGTTTTCCGTTTTTTGCATAAACGCGGGCAACCGGTTGCATTTTTTAAAAAAAGCCGATATAATGAAAGGTATCAATAAAAAGGGGTGCGCCTGATGGATATTTCAAAAAGTTTAAAAACGTCTGCAATCGGCGGATTTAAAAAAGAAGAAGTTCTCTCGTATATTGACCAGCTTGTCGCACAGTACGAGGAGGAGCGCAGAAATCAGGCAAAAGAACTCGAAGAAGCAAACAGCCAGATTGCATCGCTTAACAGTATTGTGGACGAGCAGTATCAAAAGCTGATGAGCTTGTCGGCTGAGCGGGACGAGTTTAAAGTGAAAGCAGCAAAAATTGACGAGCTGCAAAAACTGCTTGCACCGTACCAGAATGCGCAGATGACTGCGGACGAAGTGATCAGGCAAGCGAAGGAAAAAGCACAGGCGGCAGAAGAAAAACTGCGGCTTTTATTAAGAGATGCGCAGGAACGTGCCAACGTGATTGTGTCTGAGGCAAACGAAAAAGCAAAACAAATCACAGCTGCCGCAGAGGAAGAAGCACAGCAGCGGATTGAAAGCGTGAAAAAAGAGGAGTTTTTGCTTCGTCAGAATGCGCAGCATGAGCTTGATCATGCAAAAGAGGCTGCACAGCAGCAGCTTGCGGAAGCGGCGCAGGCCGGACGGGATCTGCTTGCAAAAACGCGTGAAGCGATTGCGCAGAAAAACGCTGCGTGCGACGAAAAAGAAGCCCGCGCCGATCAGATGCTCAAAGAGGCACAGCAAAAAAGCGATCAGATGCTCAAAGATGCGAAAATTGCAGTGAAGCACGAACATGAACGGTATGAAAAAGGACTCAGAGACTTAGAACTGCAAAAATCGGAGTTTTTACGAACACTTGATGAGATCAAATTGGTTGTCCAGGCAATCGCAGTTGAGAGAACCACTTGTACGGATGAGGAAATTGCAGCACAGTCGCGCCAGGCAAACACCGAAACCATCAAAAGACGGTTTGCGGAATTAAATCAGAAAAATCGAAATCCGGGACAGTTTCGCCGGTCATAAAAGCGTATGAACAAACAGCACATTTCCCGCATCTTGCGTTTTAAAAGGTGCGGGATGATGTTTGTTCAGAACTTTTTAGCAAACAAAAGAAAAGGAGAAATCAAAGAGGTTATGGTGACACAGCCGATGATAGGAAAACCGAAATTTGTACGGGAGCGAGCGTTTTACAAGTCGCTGTTTGCGCTTGCCATACCGGTGATTTTGCAGAATATCGTTGTTTTTTTGACGCAGATGCTCGATACAGTGATGCTCGGCGAGCTCGGAGATGTGGCGATGACCGCATCTTCGCTTGCAAATCAGCCATTTTTTATCTTTAATATGCTCACGTTTGGTCTTGGAAGCGGCGCTGCGGTATTGACAGCGCAGTACTGGGGCAAAAAGGAAACGGAACCGATCCGCATTATCCTAACCATGATCGTGCGGCTGACGATGCTCGTGGGCCTTTTGCTCACGATCGTTTCACTGCTGATCCCTGAGCAGCTCATGATGATTTTTTCGCCTGATCCGGACGTCATCCGGGAGGGTGCGTCTTATATGCGGATTATGTGTATCTGCTACGTATTTTTCGGATTTTCGAGTTCATTTTATACGACGCTGCGCAGTGTAGAAACGGTTAAAATCGCTGTCGTATCAAACGTGGCAGCGCTTGTGGTCAACGGCGGCTTAAACTATATTTTGATCTTCGGAAAGCTCGGACTTCCGGCACTTGGCGTGCGGGGTGCGGCGATTGCGACACTGTGTGCCCGTCTGGTGGAGTTTTTGATCGCCGTCATTTACATGCTGTTCTTCGATAAAAAGTTAAAACTCTGCATGCGTGACTTTTTCCGATTTGATAAGCAGCTGTGTCTTGACCTGATTCATATCAGCAGCCCGGTTGTCATCAATGAGGTGATGTGGGCGCTCGGTACATCGATGCAGGCGCGTCTGCTCGGTCAGCTTGGTACACAGATTGTCACGGCAAACTCGATTGTAAGTGTTGTGCAGCAACTTGCCACCGTCATGGTGTTCGGTGTGGCAGGTGCCGCAGCAGTGCTCATCGGAAAGGCGATCGGCGAGGGCAATATGCAGGAGGCAAACGACCGCGGCTATACGTTTAAATGGCTGTCAGTCGGTGTCGGCGTGCTTGTGTGCATTCTGATTCTACTCATGCGCAATGTCGCAGTCGATTTTTATAATGTGTCAGCCGAGGCGAAAAACTTTGCCTATGACATGATGATTGTGACCTCTGTCGTGGGATTCTTTATTTCCATCAGTGCGGTTGGCATTGTGGGAATTTTGCGAGGCGGCGGAGATACGAAATTTTCGCTCAATGCTGAGCTCTTTGCTCTGTGGGGCGTAGCGGTTCCGATTGCATATTTTACGGCGTTTGTACTGCACTGGCCGCCGATTATTGTCTATTGCATGATCAAATTGGACGAGCCGGTGAAAAATATTTTGATTTGGATTCGTCTGCGCGGCACAAGGTGGCTGCGTGACGTCACACGATAAGATAGGGGAGGGGAGTTTTTATGGCAGTCAATATTTTGGCAGACATTGAACGGCGAATGCCGGAATTTTCAAAAGGACAGCGCAGCATCGCATCTTATATTCTGTCGCATTACGACAAAGCGGTTTATATGACCGCGTCAAAGCTTGGCGCGGCGGCGCATGTCAGCGAGTCGACGGTGGTTCGTTTTGCATTTGAAATGGGGTTTGAAGGATATCCGGAGCTTCAGGATGCACTCAAAGAGATGATCAAAAGCAAGCTCACCGCAGTTCAGCGCATTCATGTAGCGGATGAACAGCTCGGCGGAACGGATATTTTAAATAAAGTCATGAACGCCGATATCGATAAAATCCGCCGCACGATGGAGGAAACATCACGTGATGATTTTGAAGGTGCGGTCGATTCGATTGTTGCGGCAAAAACAATCTATATTATCGGTGCGCGCAGTGCGCTGGTGCTTGCCCGTTTCATGAATTTGTACTTCAATATTATCTTTGATAATGTCAAACTGATCGACACGACCAGCTCGACGGAGATGTTTGAACAGATCATGCGGATCGGAAAAGGCGATGTCATCATCGGCTTAAGCTTCCCGCGTTATTCAAAACGGAGTGCGAAAGCGCTCTCGTTTGCATCGAAAAACGGCGCAAAAGTGATTTCGATTACCGACAGCCGTTCGTCCCCGATTGCGGAGATGGCAGATTATTTTTTGCAGGCACGCAGTGATATGGCATCGTTTGTCGATTCGCTTGTTGCACCGCTTAGCCTGATTAACGCGCTGACCGTGGCGGTCGGACTGCGTAAAAAAGAGGAACTCACCCGTACATTTGAACGGCTTGAGTCGATCTGGGATGAATACGACGTCTATCAAAAAGCGGAGGAGTTGTCATGAGAGAAGCGGATGTGATCGTTGTCGGCGGCGGTGCGGCCGGAATGATGGCGGCGGCAACAGCTGCGGAATACGGCAAACGTGTGATTCTGGTGGAGAAAAATGACCGCTTCGGCAGAAAGATTCTGATTACCGGAAAAGGCCGCTGCAACGTGACAAACGACTGTGATACGGACACTTTTTTTCAGAATATCCCGACAAACCCGAAGTTTTTATACAGCGCTTATCACGCATTTGATACACAGGATACCAAGCAGTGGTTTACATCGCGCGGTGTCGCACTCAAAACCGAGCGCGGAAACCGGGTGTTTCCCGTTTCCGATCATGCGTCGGAGATTGCATCAACACTGGAAACTGCCTGCCGTGAAAGCGGCGTTTCTATGATGAAAGGTGAGGTTTCATCCTTGCTGATTGAGGACGGCGCGGTGTGCGGCGTGACGCTTTCGGACGGGACAGTGCTTCATGCGCCGGCGGTGATCGTTGCGACAGGCGGTGCATCGTATCCTCTGACCGGTTCGACCGGCGACGGCTATCGGTTTGCAGAAGAAGTCGGACACACCGTCGTTCCGATTCGGCCGTCGCTTGTGCCGCTTGTGAGCGAGGACGAGGACTGCCGCGATTTGCAGGGGCTTTCGTTAAAAAATGTAACGCTTTCACTCATTGACAATCAAACGGGAAAAACGCTGTATCATGAGCTTGGCGAAATGCTGTTTACGCATTACGGAATGTCCGGTCCGCTTGTTTTGAGCGCTTCATCGCATCTAAAAACGATCACACCGGGACGCTATTCGGTTGTGATTGACTTAAAGCCGGGACTCGACGAAAAACAGCTTGATGCGCGGATTCTGCGTGATTTTGCGGAATTTGCAAACCGCGATTTTATCAACAGCCTTTCAAAGCTGCTGCCGAAAAAGATGATTCCGGTCATTGTGTACCGCTGTCGGATTCCCGCGTTTTTAAAGGTGAACAGCATCACGAAGGAACAGCGTCACACGCTCGTTTCGAATATCAAGCGGTTTGTCGTTCCGGTCGACGGGTTCCGTCCCGTGGAGGAGGCGATCATCACATCGGGCGGTGTAAACTGTGCGGAAATCAACCCGCGCACCATGGAGTCCAAGCGTGTGAAAGGACTTCATTTTGCGGGCGAGGTGCTCGATGTGGACGGCTATACGGGCGGATTCAATTTGCAGATTGCATTTTCCACCGGCTATGCCGCAGGACTGTTTTGTTAAATGAGATTGTTTTATTATAGGAGGAGTTTTCATGTTTTCAGTTGCGATTGACGGACCGGCAGGTGCCGGAAAAAGCAGTGTGGCACGCCGTGCGGCGGCGGCGCTCTCGTTTATTTATGTGGATACCGGTGCGCTTTACCGTGCAGTTGGCTATTGTGTGGCACAAAAGGGTGCAGACACAAAATCTGCCGCAGAGGTTGAGCCGCTGCTCGATTCGATTTCGGTTGATTTAAAATTTGTAAACGGTGAACAGCGTGTGTTTGCAAACGGCGAGGATGTGTCTGAAGCCATCCGCACACCGGATATGGCAATGCATGCATCGAATGTGTCGGCAATTCCGGCTGTCCGTGCAAAGCTTCTCGATATGCAGCGTTCGCTGGCCGAGCGCAATAACGTCATCATGGACGGGCGCGACATCGGCACGGTTGTGCTGCCGAATGCACAGGTGAAAATCTTTTTGACAGCGTCGCCGGAATCGCGTGCAATGCGCCGTCTGGCTGACCACAAGGCGCGCGGTGAGGAGATTTCGTTTGAAACACTGCTCGACGAAATCAAACGCCGCGATGAAGCGGATTCCACCCGTGCGACTGCACCGCTTAAACAGGCGGAGGATGCCGTTTTGGTCGATACGACAGAACTCTCTTTTGAGGAATCGGTGGAAGCGGTCATCTCTCTGATTCAAAAGGGAATGGAACAGAAAAAAGGATAAGGGGGAAGAAAAATGGGGTTTTATCAATTTGCAAGAGGTCTTGTACGCGTGGTGTTGTTTCCGTTTTATAAAATCGAAGCAGAATATGCGTGTGAACTTCCGCAAAACGAAGGGTTTATTCTTGCAAGCAACCATGTGAGTGACATGGACCCGGTGATGTTTGGCATGGTGTTTCCAAAACAGATTCAGTATATGGCAAAAGAAGAGCTGTTCCGTGTCCCGGTGCTTTCTCCGATTATCCGGAAATTGGGTGCTTTTCCGGTTGCACGCGGAAAAGGCGATCAGGGTGCAATCGAAAATGCAGTCAATGTGGTGAAAAACGGCGGTGTGTTGGGCATTTATCCGGAGGGCACACGGTATACAGACGGAAAACTGCATCGTGCAAAATCGGGTGCTGTGCTCGTTGCATCGAAAACAGGCGGCGATATCCTGCCGGCATGTGTACTTTACGGAAAACGGCATTTCTTAAGACGTCATGTGACGATCAAATTCGGCAAGATGATTCCGAATGAGGAACTCGCCGTCAAAGAGCAGACAAAAACCGAGCTTCGCGCCGCAAACAAACGGATGATGTGCGCGATTGCTGAGCTGATGGGTGTGGAAGCGCCATGAAACAATACACACTTGCAAAAACGGCCGGTTTTTGTTTTGGTGTCAACCGCGCGGTTGATCTCGTTTATGATCTGATTGCAAAGCAGAAAAAAGCGGCGACACTCGGACCGATCATCCACAATCCGCAGATGGTGGAGGAACTTTCTAAAAAAGGTGTACGGATTATTTCGTCGCCGCTTGAGGCACAGCCGGATGAATGTGTCGTCATTCGTTCGCATGGCGTGTGTCAGTCGGTTTATGATGAGCTTACAGCACACCAGATTTCTTATGTGGATGCAACGTGCCCGTTTGTGGCGAAAATTCACCGGATTGTGGAGCGTGAATCAAAAGCGGGTGCTGTGATTTTGATTGCAGGAGATCCTGATCACCCGGAAGTGCAGGGCATCAAAGGGCATGCAGAGGGTCCTGTGTTCGTGGCAAGGGATGCCAAAGAATTAAAAGATTTGTCGGATACGCTTGAATTTAGCCAAAACACCCCGTTTGTTTTGGTCGCACAAACGACATATCACACAAGTTTTTGGCGTGAATGCCTTGAAATTGCGAGAAAACACTATACAAACGTCAAAATTTTTGATACAATATGTAGTGCGACCAGTGAACGTCAAAGCGAGGCGGCAAGGCTTGCTGCTGAAAATGATTTGATGATTGTCGTCGGCGGGAAACACAGCTCGAATACGCAGAAGCTTCGTGCACTCTGTGCGGCATACTGCGAAACCGTGCTGATCGAAACGAGCGCTGAGATAAAAGACATTGATTTTTCCGCTTATGATAAAATTGGTATTACTGCCGGAGCATCAACGCCGGCT
Source organism: uncultured Oscillospiraceae bacterium (assembly GCA_949299455.1). Taxonomy (GTDB): domain Bacteria; phylum Bacillota; class Clostridia; order Oscillospirales; family Ruminococcaceae; genus Paludihabitans. The sequence goes on along the minus strand of CASGAN010000023.1, from coordinate 10,536 downwards.
CATATAATCAAGGAGGTTCTTAAAACGATGAGTGAGATTTTAAGAAATGAAGAAAACGAAGATTTTGCGACTTTGCTGGAGCAGTCGCTGGAAAGCGAAAAAGTCTACAACGGCAAGCGCGTGACGGGCGTTGTGACATCCGTTGCTCCGAATGAGATCCATGTGGATATCGGCGCAAAACAGGCAGGCATCATCCCGGCAGAAGAAATGACCGATGATCCGAACGTCAAAATCGAAGATATCGTCAAAAAAGGCGATGAGCTTGAACTGTGCGTTGTCAAAGTCAACGATCAGGAAGGCATTGTAACCCTGAGCAAAAAACGCTGCGATGCAATGCGCGGCTTTGAGAAAATCAAAGAAGCATACGAAGCACAGACCGTTTTAGACGCAGTCATCACCGACGTTGTCCGCGGCGGCGTTCTGGCTTACACCTGCGGCACCAAAATCTTCATCCCGGCTCCGCACTGCTCGAACACCCGTGTTGAGGATCTGAGCACCCTGCTCAAAAAAGAAGTTCGCCTGCTGATTATCGAAGTCAACGAAGGCCGCGGCCGTGCAAAAGGTTCGGTCAGAGCTGTTTTGAACGCTGAGAGAAAAGCAAAACAGGAGAAATTCTGGGAAGAAGTCGAAGTTGGCAAAACTTACACCGGCGAAGTCAAATCTCTGACTGCATATGGTGCATTTGTTGATCTGGGCGGCATCGACGGCATGATTCACATCACCGAGCTCGCTTGGAAAAAACTCAAACACCCGTCTGAGGTTGTAAACGTTGGCGACATGGTTGAAGTTTACATCAAAGAGTTTGACAAAGAGAAAAAACGCATCTCTTTAGGCTACAGAAAAGAATGCGACAACCCGTGGACCATCTTCACCACCAAATATGCAGTTGACGATGTGATTCCGGTGAAAGTCGTTTCGTTCACCACTTATGGTGCATTTGCTGAGATCATCCCGGGCGTTGACGGCTTGATTCACATTTCTCAGATCGCAAACAAACGCGTTGAGAAAATTGCTGATGTTTTGACCGTTGGTCAGGAAGTCGATGCAAAAATCATCGAGATCGACACCGAGAAAAAACGTGTCAGCCTGTCTATGAGAGCGCTCCTCTCTGCTGATGAGCAGAAAAAAGAGCATGTTTCGGAAGAAGCAGCGGAAGAGACTGTTGAAGAATAATTTCTGTAAAACAGATAAAAAAGCACGTCCTAAAAAGGACGTGCTTTTTCTTTTTTGAAAACCTGCTCTTGTACCGTTTTATTTCGTGTGGTATGATAAAGAAAACGATTTCATTCTTTAAAAGAGGCAGCCGTATGACAATTTATGAGCTTTCTAAAAAACTCGGTTATTCTGCATCGACAATTTCAAAGGTAATCAACGGGTATAAGGGTGTAAGCGAATCGACCAGAAATGCAATTTTGGCAGGAATCAAGGCGTATGATTTTGTACCGAATATCAATGCACAGTCGCTTATGTCAAAGCGTTCCTATATGATCGGAACATTGATTATGGATGGTCCGAATGATATTTTAAGCCCGCATTTGTCCGAGATTCTCAATGCGTTTAAATCTGAATGTGCAAATTGTGGGTATGATATTACGTTTTTAAGCAACCGGATGGGCAAAAAGGAAGTCACCTATCGGGAGCATTGTATTGCGCGCAATCTTGATGGATTGCTGCTTGCGGTTGGAATGGAAAATCTGCCGGCGGGTAAGACGGCACAATTCGAAGAATTACTGGCACTCGATATGCCAAAGGTATCGGTAGAGGGCTTTCATGACGGTGTAAGCACAATCATATCGGACAACCCAGCCGGGGCGTTTTCTGCGCTCGAATATTTGTATCAGTTGGGGCATCGCAGCATTGGGATTGTAACCGTAGCAGGAGAGAATGAAGTCAGTATGCAGCGCCTTTTTGGATATCAGAAGTTTTTGCAGGCGTATGGCATAGAAAATAACCCCTCGCTCATTTTTCCGGCAAAGTCATACAGCTATGAGGCAGGGGTGGCAATTGCAGACCAAGTGGCTGCACATCCTGAGATTACAGCGCTGTTTTGTATTTATGATGAGATCTCGCTGGGATTGATCGCAGGACTTCATCAAAGAGGAATTGATGTGCCAAAGGACTTAAGCCTTGTAAGCTTTGATGACATTGCTGTGGCGAAGTACGGCGGGTTAACAACGGTTCGTCAAAATCGTGAACGTATTGGAACGCTCGCAGCCAAAAAACTGATTGCGCTGATTGAAGATGAGACACAGCAGGCAGAAGACACGCTGGTGGAAACGCAGCTTGTTGTACGTAACTCCTGTCGTATGTATTAAAAAGGCGTCGCTTTTATGCGACGCCTTTTTTGTATCGTTACAGTTGGGCGAAAAAATCGATTACACACGTTTCTTATAAAGCACTGCAATGACAATACCAATCAGCAGGGCTATTCCACTGATAAGAACAAACAGCCAGGATGAATCGTTTTGCGAAACAGCTGTGGATGCAGACTGCTGTTGTCCGGGACGCTCAGATGGCATTGTCATACCGTTTTGTCCGGGCTGTTCGGCTGCACTGTCAGGAGGCTGCATTCCATTATTTTGACCGTTGTCTGGCACTTGTGTACTGGTATCGTCTTGTTTGGTTGCACCGGCCATTGCGTCAGGAGGCTGCGATGTACCGTCTTGACCGAATGCCCCTGCCATACCGCCGGGCGGCTGCATTGTTCCGCCCGATTGTCCGTCAAACTGTGGACGTCCTGATGGCATTCCTGCTGAAGTACTGTTGTCTGACGAAGATTCGGAAGAGGAGGAATCACTCGAATCATGCCAGATGATTTGTCCCTGGTCGGTTTGCGTATCAGAGGAATTCGATTCCGTTTCGTTTTTCTGTCCTTGTGTAAGCGATGTGTTCGATTCAATGGATTGTTCCGATTCAGATGATTGCTCGAATGGTTTGCCCATACCACCGTTCATACCGCCCATTTGATTGTTCATCGTTCCCATTGCACTGATATCAATACTTGATGCATCGATGAGTGCACTGTCGTCGCGTGATTGCGCATCGGAAGTGGACGGAATCGTCCCGTCAAGCTGTCCGCTGATGCTTTCCGCGCGCAGCAGGCAGAACTCTTTCAGTGTCGCGACACCCGTTTCAAATTCTTCGTATGTGCAGAATTTGGTTGGATCTTGTTCGACATAGGGTGCGATCAGCGTTTCAACTTCGTCAATCATCTGCGCAAAATCGCCGCTGTCAAACATGTTTGCGATGAAATTCTCGAAATATTCATGGTAGAGATTCGTGTATTCCTCACTTGCAAAAATCCACGCAAGCATTGGCCTTGAATCAATGGTACTGCCGGACACCGGTGAGTCAATCGGGTAGTTTACAAGCGCGGTTGCGTCCTGTGCACCTTGAAAGCCGCCAAAGGCGAGATTATAATCCCACGGAATCATAAACAGCTGACCGTCTTCCTCGTACAGATAATAGTTGTGAATCATCGAACCGGTGTAGCTGTCAAAGTTGCAGACAAAGTTGTGTACGACAAAATAACGGAGGACTTCGTCAACATTGACCACTTCTTCGATTGATTCTGCTTCGTTGAGCTGTTTTAATGACGCGATGAGCCGGTCTTTGTCTGCATCGGTGATGTCTGTTTTCGCATTGTCAAAAATGTTTTGATAGCTTTCATATTCGTCGTCCGTATAGATCAAAGAAACGTCACTGCTGCCCATACCGCCGCCTATGCCGCCCATTTGTTCGCCATGCATGGGACGTTCCATACCCTCATTGGGCAGTGTTTGTTCGTCTGTATTGCCGGAAAACGAACCGGAAAATCCATTTTGACGTGATTCATCAGGCAGTTGCATCATACCGTTCTGCCCGTTCATTCCACCGGGCGGCTGCATTCCGTTTTGTCCGAATGGATTCGTCTTTGTTGTATTGTCGTCGTCGGTGGCATCGTCTGTTTCGGTGGACTGCCATTCATCTATTTCGAATTTTCCGCCGTTGCCGCGTCCGCCGCCCATACTCTGGCTGTCCGGTTTATACAGTTCTCCATAATCATTGCCGTAGTTTCGGCTTAAAAATGACTCTTCTACGCCCTCGACTGCAAGATATAAACCCCAATCCTCGCCGTTTACCGTGATATACACATAGCTGCACAGCGGCGCATCTACGCCAAAAGTGCCCATCATCTGATAGGTAAGATAATCCTTTAGATAGGTGTTATCCTGAATGATATTATTAAGACTCAGTTTGTCAAGTCCGTAATAGCTTTTGGTGCTGTCGTAATGGTCGAATTCGATTTTAAAGCTGTAGCGATCATTGCCGTAGCTTGACACCTGTGTCAGTGAGGTGTTTCCTTTTGCGCGGATACCGACATTTTTATATGATTCATTGTCGATCACTACGGTGCAGATTGTGTATTCCTCGTTGATGCAGGTGTCCAAAAATCCGTCCCAGTCGTCCATGACAATATCAATGGTATGAACGGCAGAGGTGTCAAACAGCCGATTTTCATAGCTGTTTGTCGTTTCGGAAGCTTCGATGCCGAAGCTTGCTGCGTTCATGAATAGAATTGTGAGAATGATTGCGAGAGCAATGGCAACGCAGCAGATTTTATCGATATATTTATGCGTTGACACAGTAGTTTCCCTCCATTATGACATATAGTCGCCGTTGTAGCTGACGAGTACTGCGCTTGATACACCGTTCATCTCGGAAAGAATATTCACAAAATCGGTGTTGTCGTCTTTCATACGTATTTCAATATTCAGTTCAATCGCACCTTTTTGTGCCGTCTTGCTCTTTACAACAAAGCGTTGGACCTGCTTTTGCAGAAATGCGGTGGCCTGCTGTTCGCTGTCATGATTTTGGCAGCGGAGCACCACGATATACGGACGAAAATGCGATTTGCGGTTGGCAAAGACAAGCAGGACAAAGCCGATGACGACACTGCCGAACACGGCAAGCGGAATCATACCGGCTGCCAATACGATGCCGACAGCGATGGACCAGAATAAAAATGCAATGTCCATCGGCTCTTTGATCGCAGTGCGGAAACGCACGATCGACAGTGCGCCGACCATACCGAGTGAAAGCACGACATTCGATGTAACGGCCAGAATGACGAGTGTTGTAATCATGGTGAGTGCGACGAGGGTGATGCCGAATCCCGCGGAGTACATCACGCCGGAAAATGTTTTCTTATAAATGAGAAAAATGAACATGCCGATGCCGAATGCGAGTACCAAAGAAAGTACCATATCCAAAACGGATACGCTTGCGATGTTTTCCAAAAAGCTTGATTTGAAAATGTCCTGAAACGTCATTTGATCTGATCTCCTTTAAAAAATAGAATGGTTTATCCATAGATCCGGCAAGCCGCATATTTTGAAAATGCCGTCGTATGGGTGGAGGGAACCTGCACGATATCCCGGATGAGAGCGGGGAGGAATGCATCCCATTTGACCTCTAAAATAATCGGTGCGTCCCCCGCTTTGATTGTGATGCAGTCGGGATTTAAAAAATCAGTGCAGTGACGAGCGGTGCGGATGTCGTAGTCGAGTGTAACGCGCACATTTCCCGGTGCGTACACAAACGGGATACGCTTATAGTCCACAATTGTTTTGGGCATAAGTCCTTGTGTGGTGATCTTGCGATAAAGTTCTTGTACGAGCGGGGTATTGCTTTTTTGCAGTACGTCATACGTTCCGTTTGCAACGGCGAGAATCTCTTCGTCATTTAATACTGCCTGCACTTTACTGCAAAGGCCGTTTTGCTTTGTTTTCTTTTCCAGCAGAATAAACGAGCGGTCGCCGTTATAATAGCGGATGCGAAATTTTTCCCGGCAGTTTACACCGTCAAACTTTTCCCGAAGCGCCTTGTCAGACAGATTGTCAAAATAAAGACTGCGGATTTCGTAAATTCCGTTGATGGTGTGTTCGTCTGACTGCATGACGGCAGACAACCGCGGACGGATTGAGAGAAAATCCGCGTAGGAAAGTACGTGCTTAAGCTCATGCCGAAAATTCATTGCATGACCTCCTTTCGTTTTTTTAAAGAATACAAAAGAAACCTTAAATAAAACTTAGAGCAGCGAAAAGCAATCGCCCAAAAGAGAAAACCGCTGTACCGTAAACGGTACAGCGGTTTTTTTGATGTTAAAACAGAACGGTAAAGCGAATCGTCTGCGTATCAAGATAGGAAGCGGTGAGCGAAAGTTTATTTGCCTCGGCAATCGAACGCGCAATCGAAAGACCGATTCCATAGCCACCGGTTTTCTGGGTGCGCGCGTCGTCCGCCCGGTAGAACCGGTCAAACAGCTTTGGAGGAGCAACGCCGGGGAGGCAGTCACAGGTGTTTTCAATTTGAAGGACGGTCTGTTTGGATGGTTTTTCGAGTGAAATCCGAATCTGTCCGCCGGACTCTGTATATTTGACTGCATTGTCAAGCAAAATCGTGAACAGATGCGCAATCTGGGACCGATCTGCACTGACTGTCAAATTCTCAGAAACTGCGGCAGTAAGGCGAATGTCTTTGCGTTGAATTTGCGTTTCAAAACTTACGATTGTCTGGTTTAATACCTCGCTTATACAAAACGTCGTTTCGTTTCGCACGAGTATGCCTTCATCCATTTTCGCAAGCAGCAGCAGATCGTTCATCAGATCGCTTAACCGTGTTGTCTGCTCCTTGATACGCTTACTCCACTTTGTTTCGCCTTGATACAGCTCCATCGCCTCTGTGTTTGACTGGATGATCGCAAGCGGTGTTTTGATTTCGTGTCCGGCGTCTGTGACGAACTGTTTTTGTTTTTCGATTGTCTGTGCAATCGGGCGAATCGCTTTTTTTGACAGCAAAATCACAAATAAAAGCATCACACCCCAGCACACAATACCTGCTGCGCAGGAGAGCAACAGCATCCAAATGCAGGAAAAGCGTTCTTCGGACAAATCAAGGAAAATGACTGTGACACCCGGAGACATGCGGCTGTTTGCGATCAAATAGCGAAACTGTGCCGTTTCGCCTTGCTGCTTGCCGCTTTGATAAGCTGTCTCAGCAAGTGTTTTTGCCTGCGATTCACTGACAGCGGAGGTGCGGCTTGTATCCAGATAGATCAGCTGACCGGAAGCGTCAAAGCGGGCGATAAAATAATTCGAGGACATTAGCGTGTCGTATTCGTTTTTTGGCCCGCCTTGCGGAGCAGGTGGACGCTGCATCGGTGGTTCTTTGCCGTTTTCATTGTTTAAAATGATCTGCATGGTACGGTTTGCCTCGTTGCTCATTCCAATCACATTTGCGATATTGATAACACCCAGCAGAAATAACAGCAGTGCAGTAATTGCAATCATTGCAGTGATGACAAACTTTTTTTGAAGCGTACGGATCATGTTAAAACCTCCAGCGTATAGCCAACATTTCGTTTGGCGGTAATCACCACGTTGGCATTGAGTGCTGTCAAGCGTTTGCGCAGATAGGAGATATAGACCCAAACGGTGCCGATTTCAGCTTCGGTATCATATCCCCAGACTTTTACAAGCAGATCTTCGGTCGACAGATAGATTCCCTGGTTGCGCATCAAGAGTTCCATGAGCTGATATTCAAGCTTTGGCAGTACAAAGGACTGTCCGCCGCCCGACAACGTGCAGCTTTGCTGATTCAAAGTGATATTACCGCAGGTGAGTACGGTTGGGGTAAACGATTCGTTGCGGCGGAGCATTGCACGCAGCCGCGCCAAAAACAGATTCATTGAAAATGGTTTCGGCAGATAATCGTCTGCGCCCTGATTTAACCCTTCGATCTGGTCTTCTATTTCGGCTTTGGCAGTTAACAGCAGAATCGGTGTCGTGCATCCTGCACTGCGCAGCGCTTTGAGTACCCCTAGACCGCTCATTTTCGGCATCATGATGTCTAAAATAATACCGTCGTACTGTCCTAACTGCGCGTAGGCGAGCGCTTCTTCGCCGTCATACACCGCGTCAACGATATAGTTGTGATACGTCAGAATATCCACAACCGCTTCGGACATGGCGCGCTCGTCCTCTGCATACAAAAGCTTCATGATAATCCCTCCTCACTGCAATGATCGCACAGAAACCTTTGAATCACCTTAGAAATAAATTATATCATACATGCGCGTGTCAAATCTATGAAAAATGTGCCGGTGTGTCCGCCTTCCTTCTTTTAAAAAGCGGCAGACCCACGAATACAGACAAAAAATACGCTTCGGAACATTCCAAAGCGTATTTTTTAATGTTTATATTACGAATTGTTATGACTTTTGCGCGGCTTCTGCTGCCTGTTTGTCTTTCGTATGACGAATAACCTTCAGGCGGGAGAACTCTTCGCGCTCTTTTTCCTCCAGCGCGTTCGTAATAAACCGAACAGTTTCTTCGAAGCGGGGGATATTGATATTTTTCAGCGCGTTTGCACGGCGCTGTGTTGTTTTGATCGCATTTGCCAAACGGTAAACGCTGTTTTCCACCTCAGCCAGCACTACGGTCAATTCCTTTGCGCGGTTGAAGCTCATGTACGCCACGTCAAACTGGGAGTTTGAGCTTAATAAGCCGTACTGGCTCTGCTTGAGCGTTGAAGAATAGCTCACCTGCGGGATATCCACACCCATGACACTGCGGTAGGTGATGTGAATACCGTTTTCAATGCCGGTTCCCTGTGAAAGCTCCTCGATAACGCCCAATGTGATGTTTGCACGCTGCAAGGCAGCATAGGCATCACTGTACGTTTTCTCGATCTCGCCGTGCAGCGATTTTGCCTGTTCCACCAAAAGCATCATTTCACGAATCAGAATGTTGCGTTTGCGGTCAAGCAGATCGTAACCAAGCTTTGCAAGTGCCAGCGATTTTTTCGTTGCGATCAAATTGCCCTTGGTAGGGAATACGGTCGTAGCCATCAGCGATCACTCCTAAAACGCTTTGCACGGTCCGGATTGTAGTTTTTCTCGACGAGTGCAGCATCCATACGGGACAGCTCACTGCGCGGAAGCAGCGAGAGAAGATCCCAACCAAGCTCCAGTGTATCCTGGATGGTGCGGTTTTCGCCCGAATCCTGGGAGATAAAGTGTTGTTCGAATTCGCGTCCGAATACAAGGTATGCCTTGTCGCTTGCGGACAGCTCTTCTTCACCGATGACGCTGCCGAGTGCACGTGCATCCTGCACACGTGCATACGAAGCAAACAGCTGGTTTGCCACATCGCCGTGGTCACCGCGTGTAAAGCCTTCACCAATGCCGTCCTTCATCAGACGCGACAGCGACGGAAGCACGGAAACCGGCGGGTAAATACCGCGCTGGTCAAGCGCACGATCCAATACGATCTGACCCTCGGTGATGTAACCGGTCAAGTCCGGAACCGGGTGGGTGATATCGTCGTTCGGCATGGTCAGAATCGGAATCTGTGTAACAGAGCCTGTGCCGCCTTTTACAATGCCGGCACGCTCGTACATCGAAGCCAAGTCCGAGTAAAGATAGCCCGGGTAACCTTTTCTGCCCGGAATCTCGCCTTTGGAGGACGAGAATTCACGCAGAGCCTCTGCATAAGAGGTCATGTCGGTCATGATAACCAGAATGTTCATGCCGTGCTCGTATGCGAGATATTCTGCGGCAGTCAATGCACAGCGCGGTGCAAGAATACGCTCGATGATCGGATCATTTGCGAGGTTTAAGAACATGACAACGTTCTCAAGAACGCCGGATTCCTCAAATACGCGTTTGAAGTAGTCTGCAACGTCGTTGTTAACGCCCATTGCCGCGAAGACGATTGCAAATTTCTCATCAGAATCGTCACTCAGCTGCGACTGACACACAAGCTGTGCTGCCAGTTTGTTGTGGCTCATACCGGAGCCGGAGAAGATCGGCAGTTTCTGACCGCGGATCAATGTCATCAGTCCGTCGATCGAAGAAATACCGGTACGGATATAGTTTCGCGGATATTCACGTGCAACCGGATTGAGCGGTTTGCCGTTGATATCGCGGTAGTCTGCGCCATACACTTCGCCCAAACCGTCGATCGGTTTTCCTGCACCCGAGAAGATACGGCCGAGCATCTCCGGAGAGAGTGCCAGTTCCATCGGTTTGCCGGTCAGGCGGGTTCTTGTGTTGGTCAGCGAAAGGCCGTTTGTGCCCTCGAATACCTGTACGACAACACGGTCACCTTCGATCTGTACGATACGGCCGGTGCGGGTGGTACCGTTTTCTAAGATCAGCTCGACGACTTCGTCGTAGCTTGCACCGGTGACATGGTCAAGCACAACGAGCGGTCCGTTGATGCTTGAAAGTCCTGTAATCTGGATACTCACTGTGCGTTCACCATCCCTTCAGCTGCTGTTTTTTCAAACGGAGCAAGTGCGGTGTTGATTTTCTCATACAACCGGTCAAATGCCTCCGGATGATCGTTCGGAATCTCGTATTTCATGCCGGCCAGAACATCAAACAAGCCAAGCTCTACAAGCTCAGAAAGTGCAGTACCCTGTTTGACAATAGCTTCACAGCGGTCATTGACGTAGAGGATAATCTTCATCATGGCAAGCTGTTTTTCAAGC
>CASGAN010000022.1 GCA_949299455.1 uncultured Oscillospiraceae bacterium | reverse complement strand
GGTGGAAACAGCTCCGGAGGAACTGAGAGAGCTTTACCGACAGTTTTTTATTCCGATAACGGAGAACCTGGAAGAAAAAGGTGGCCTGCTATGAGTTTAAAGAAATCGGTGATTCCGGTCTGCTTGTTGACTCTTATGGTGCAGAGGAAATCATTAATTTCGACTACATTATTCGGATCAGAGAATACCCCAAAAATAAAAAAGGCAAAAAGAAAGCACTCATTTTAGATTAATCTATATCCGAACACACAAATAACAAACGAAAAAAGATCCTTTCTGTTCTTCAGAAAGGATCTTTTTATTGGATAATCTGTATGGTTAAATATTATCTTCGAACAGCGTGTCGTCATCCTCGTCTTCTTTCGGTTCATACGGATTCGGCAAACCTGTCTGCTCGTAGTAGGGCTGGATCAAATGCGCATAAATATACGGCCATGAGTTAAACACAGCGATAAACGTGCTCATTGAAAATGCAAGAAATAGAATCAGCGGTATGGAAATCGGGAAAAACAAAAAGCTTACCACCAAAATTCCGGTGGAGAACAGCAGTGTCAGAATATTTGTACGCGCACCTGCAAATGCAAATAAAACACTGTTACGGATGAGCTGGAATACGTTCAGCTGCACCGACACCATCATCACATAAATATAATAGCTTGCAAACAGCAAAATCAGTCCAATCAGTCCAATAAACCCAAGCACAAGCAAAAACCACACACTTTTTACTGTAAGACTGATATAATAGATCACCGAAGAATAAATCAGCACGATCACAATTCCCTGAAAAATCGAGACAACAAATCCTTGCTTGAAATTTTCTTTAAATGCATCCAAAAAATCGGAATACAAAAACACCGGACGCTCCAGTGTATATTCGCGCAGAATTTTTGTCATTGCCGCCGTTGCCGGTCCAATCGTCACAATAGGAATGCAAAACAGTATGTACAGCAGATTCAGCTGCACCAAGCGTCCCAATTTTCGAAAGAAGAGATCAAAAAACTGAAAGAACCGTTTTTTCTCCCGTTCCTTTTTCCCGACACCTTTTCCCGGTTTTTCATAGTTTCCAAATCCCAAAAATCCGCCCATCAAACTTCCTCCCGTTTTTTCTTTTCTGTCCGATATTAAAACTGCAGCAGCCGATTCGCAAAACAGATGGTAAACAGCACATCAATCAGTGCGCCAATCACTGCAAATCCAGCGATAAACAAATATTTGATATGATACAGACGAATTGCAGAAACCCCGATATTCCCCGACTTTCCAAGCAAAGCGACTGCAAAAATCCGATTGGAAAATCGAATGGATTCTCTGCAGGCAAGCAGCAAAATAAAAAATGAAATTGTCAGCGGCACGATGACTGCCACCGCACAATATCCCACACCCTGCCACGCATATTCCTGATACAGTCCTGCCAGAAACGAACCGGCACCCAACGCTTTTACAAACACCGCACCACAGCACAACGGTTGTCCCACTGCACAAAAGCCGAAGAAATATGGAATCACTAAAAAAGCAAGCAATGAACCGAGCCGCTCAACAAACAGACGCCAAACCGGTTCTCCTGCGCCTGTTTTCATTCCTGAAAGCGACGCCATTTCATTTGCAAATGCATTGTCCTGCGCAATCAGCAATACCCCATATAAAAGCCCTATCACAAACGACCCTGCCAAAAGAATCGTAAGTCCTTTCCGGCGAAAGACACCCGTGATTCGTTTCAGTTCAACAACCCTGCTCATATGAATCATCCTTTATTGTTTTTTTCATTCATATGATCAAACAGACTTGTTTATGCGGCAATTATTCTGCTTCGTCCATTGCGAGTGCTGCTTTCATCATGATTGCGCACTCCAAACGTTTTTTCTCCATCTCACAGGAGAGCTTGAACGATTTGCGGATATCACCGGCATACTGGTAGTTGTTTGCGTTGCATCCGCCGCTGCAATAGAATTTTGCCCAGCAGTTTTTGCATTCTTCTTTGGTATAGACGTTTGCGCGTGCAAAATCATCTTTCATTTCCTGATTGATCGAGTTGTCAAGCACAGAGCCCATTTTAAACTGCTCCATTCCAACAAACTGATGACACGGATATACATCGCCGTCCGGTGTGACTGCAACATACTCGTTGCCGCAGCCGCAGCCGCGCAGACGTTTGATCGCGCACGGTCCCTGATCGAGGTCGATCATGAAATGGAAAAAGTTAAAGCCTTCGCCTTTTTTCTTTTTCTCAATCATTGCTTTTGCAAGTTTTTCGTATTCTTCGAACACGCGCGGCAGATCTTCCTCAGTCAGCGCATAGTCGAATTTCGGATCGGCAACAACCGGCTCCACCGATACCTGATCAAATCCAACTTCGTTTAAGTGCAGAACGTCTGCTGCAAAGTCAAGGTTGTATTTCGTAAAGGTGCCGCGGACATAGTACTGTCCGTCACCGCGTTTGTCCACGAGATTTTTGAATTTCGGCAAAATGACGTCATAGCTGCCTTTCTGGTTGACAGTCGGACGCATCCGGTCGTTGACCTCTTTTCTGCCGTCAATCGACAGTACGATATTGTACATCTCACGGTTTAAGTAATCGGTAATCTCGTCATCGAGCAGAATGCCGTTTGTAGTAACCGTGAAGCGGAAATTTTTGTTGTATTCCTTCTCTTTGCTGCGTGCATAGGAAACGACCTCTTTGATCACCGGCATATTCATCAGCGGCTCTCCGCCAAAGAAGTCGAGCTCCAGATTTTTGCGTCCTTTGGAATGGGTCAGCAAAAAGTCGATTGCTTTTTTACCGGTTTCGGCATCGAGCAGTTTTCTGCCGGCACCAAAATCGCCGGTCGAAGCAAAGCAGTATTTGCAGCGAAGATTACAGTCGTGTGCCACATGCAGACACATCGATTTGATGGGTGCGGACACCATCATATCAGCGAATTTCTCGTAATCATCTGCCGAGAACAGCACGCCTGCCTCAGTGAGCTCTTTGATTTCCTCATATGCTTCCAAAAGCTGCTCGCTTGTGTATTTGTCAGAAAGCGCCGCACATGCTTTTTCAAACAGCTCCTGCGAAAACGGCGGTGCAACAAAATCAAGCAGATCATAGATCACTGCATCCACCACATGAACGCCGCCGCTATGTACATCCAGTACAATATAAAATCCGTTTAAATAATATTTGTGAATCATCGAAACATCCTTTTTCAAAAAATATTTGCCAAAAAACAAAGGGACACTCAAAATGCCCCTTTGCTCATGCTTGTTCTTACCAAACCGACAACAAAATCAGCCGGTTCTTATTTCTCACATTTCTGGTTTGCAACTGTGCAAGAAGTTTTGCAAGCAGACTGGCAGGATGCCTGGCACTCGCCGCAGCCGCCTTTTGCAGCAGAATTTTTGAGATTTGCATTGTTCAATGTTTTGATATGTTTCATACGAATCAAACTCCTTTGTTGATACTATTTTTATCATAGCATATCAATGAAAAAAAATCAATATTTTCTCTTGCGTTGTTTCCGGTTTACGCCGAGAATTCCGCCAAGTGCAGAAAAAATCAGCGAAAGTACAATTTTTAACAGAAAAAATGTAGTCGCTTCAAACGGATGGAACACAAGGCTTAACAAAATCAGCAAGACACAAAGCACAACGCCGCACAAAAGTCCTGTGAGCAGGCCGTTGGCTTTTGAAATGACAGCGGATAAAAAACCGCCTGCTGCCGCGCCGATCACCAACGCACCAGAAGACATCCAGTCCGCTGCCGCAAGCGGCAAATGGACAAACGCCATCATACAGGAAAACAAAAACAACAGCACAAGCGTCACAGCCTCGCCGATCAATACGCCAACCAACACACCGCGCAACAGCCGATGCCAGTCAATCGGATAAGGATTGTTGTTCATCAAAAAGCACCTCTTTCTGCGTTTCCATAATAATCACGAAGTCCTGTGCCGACAATTCGACACAGGATCCGTTTGTTTCACTATTATAGTATTCACGCAGAAACGTCAATATGCGAAAGCTGCTGATTTCCGCCCTCTGCGCAGGGTATCAAAGAATCAGTTGTCCGAATCTTCTTCGTGCTTTGTCAGGTTCTCCTGAATTGCCCAGCGTTTTAAACGGATTTTGCTTCTGTCTCCGCCGGTTTCCACCACAACAGTATCCTCTTTGATGCTGACAACCAAGCCAACAATACCACCAACGGTCAAAACTTCATCGCCAACCTGAATGCTGTTTCTCATCCGCTGTGTTTCTTTATCGCGTTTGCGCTGCGGACGAATCAACACAAAATAAAATACAACAATCAAAAGGAGAAACGGAACGATCTGAATTGCAATCGCTAAAAATTGATCCATTTACCCATACATCCTATCTGCCTATCCGGCGTTATTTTTTTCGTATGCAATGCATACAGCTTTTTCATTATACTATAAAGCACAAAGGCTTTCAAGCAAAATTTCTGATACTTTATTGCGAAATTCTTACTTTTTCTCAGAAACTGCACGTTTTACCGTGTCCACGATATTCTGTGCATTCAGTCCGTACACATCAAGCAGTTCTGCCGCCGGACCGGACTGGCCGAATGTATCGTTGACGCCGATTTTCACCACGCGAACCGGACAGTTTTCACTGCAGAATTCACTCACTGCACTGCCGAATCCGCCCATGACATTGTGCTCTTCCACAGTAACGAGCAATCCGGTTTCCTCTGCCGCTTTGCGGATGATGTCGCCGTCGAGCGGTTTGATGGTGTGGATGTTGATAACGCGTGCAGAAATGCCCTCTGCCTCGAGTGTTTTTGCCGCTTCGAGTGCCGGAGCAACCATCAGACCGGTTGCCAGAATCGTCACATCCGAACCGTCTTTGAGCGAAACGCCTTTGCCGATTTCAAAGTGATACGATTCGTTATCGTTGATGACCGGAACTGCCAGACGGCCAAGACGGACATATGCCGGACCGTCGAAATCAACGAGCGCGCGGATTGCCGCTTTTGTTTCCACGTCGTCAGACGGATTGATGACTGTCATGCCCGGGATCGCACGCATCAGCGCAATATCCTCACAGCACTGGTGGCTTGCACCGTCCTCACCAACGGAAATGCCTGCGTGTGTTGCACAGATTTTCACCGGAAGATGCGGATAGCCGATCGAGTTGCGCACGACTTCAAACGCACGGCCTGCCGCAAACATTGCAAATGTGCTGGCAAACACTTTTTTGCCGGAAGCCGCCAGACCTGCTGCGACACCCATCATATTGCACTCTGCGATACCGCAGTCGATGAAACGATCCGGATGTGCTTTTTTGAACATGCCGGTTTTGGTTGCTGCTGCCAGATCGGCATCCAGCACAACGATTTCGCTGTCATGCTCTGCGCATTCTACCAATGCTGCACCATAGCTGTCGCGTGTTGCGATTTTTTTCTCACTCATGCCTGTCCCTCCAATTCTGCCAGTGCGGCGTTTAACTCTTCCATTGCCACTGCATACTGCTCGTCGTTCGGCGCACTGCCATGCCACGAAACGTTGTCTTCCATGAACGAAACACCTTTGCCTTTGACTGTTTTCTGAATGATTGCAGTCGGTTTATCGCTCGTTTTTGCGTTTTCAAACGCTGCTTCGATCTCATCAAAATTGTGACCGTCGATCACGATGGTGTTGAAGCCGAATGCTTCCAGTTTCTGCGGAATCGGTTCCGGCGAACAAACTTCAGACAGTCTGCCGTCAATCTGCAAGCCGTTATAGTCGATGACAACCGTCAGATTGTTGAGTTTATAGTGCGAAGCAAACATGAATGCTTCCCATGCCATACCCTCTTCGATCTCGCCGTCGCCCATCACAGCAAATACGCGTGTATCTTTATTCGAAAGCTTTGCAGCCATTGCCATGCCGCATGCTGCGGAAATGCCCTGGCCAAGCGAACCGGTGCTCATATCAATGCCCGGTGTTTTTTTCATCTCCGGATGTCCCTGCAGGAAAGAACCGACATGACGAAGGGTCGTAAGCATTTCTTTATCAAAATAGCCCTCGTTTGCCAACACTGCGTAGAGCGCCGGTGCACAGTGACCTTTCGAAAGCACCAGACGGTCGCGGTCAGCCCATTTCGGATTTTTCGGGTCATGCCGCATCACGCAGTGATACAAGTATGTCAATGTGTCCACACACGAAAGCGATCCGCCCGGATGGCCGGATTTTGCACTGTGAACACCATTGATAATTCCCATACGTGCGTTGCACGCGAGAATCTGCAATTCTTTTTTCAAATTTTGATCCATACAATGTTCCTCCTATTGTTTGATCTATCAACATTTCAGTCTGCATCTGGCGCAGTCCAAAATATGAATCCTGTTGTTTATTTCTTTGCGTCATCCAAGCGGATGTTTCCAAAAAGAAGCATGGTAATGAGTTCTGCGACGCCGTCATCCTCACACGATGATACCACAAGCTTTGCCGCGCGCTTTGCTGCATCACAGCCGCTTTCCAGTGTCACACCAAGCGCTGCATTTTGAATCATTTCCACATCGTTATAATAATCGCCGACAGCAACCGTATATTCTGTTTGCTTTCCGCACAGAGAAACAAGCCGCTTAAATGCCGCACCTTTGCTGATGTCTTTTGCCATCATTTCAAAGCAAATGCCGCCGGAACGCACAAAACAAAACGAGTCGTATGACGACTGCTTTACAAACTGTTCGAGCTGATCGAGCTGCTCACCTTCTGCCATGAACACAATTTTGCAGCATGCATCCGGAAGATCATCCGCCATGCACGGAACAAACGTCGTGTACCGCATCTGTTCGCTCATTCTGTTGTCGTTCTCATGAAGGAGCACTTCATAGTGCGTATCCTGCCCGTCCACTGCACTGACAACGACTTCTGAAAACGCTTCCATGATGTGTTTGACAACTTCTCGAAAGGTATTGGGAAGTTCCTGCCACCACAGATTTTTCTGTTCGACCGGATCATAAATCGCCGCACCATTATTGACAATCACGGGCGTTTTGATCGAAAGCTGTTCAAAATACGGCTGTGCGATCGATGGAGAACGCCCGGTTGCGGCGGTAAATGTGCCGCCCGCTTCCAAAAACCGATGAACCGCGTCGATATTTTTCTGCGATATAACGCCCGATACAGGAACCAGCGTGCCGTCCAAATCGGAAACGACAAGAAGTTTATGAATCTCCACGATATCGCCTCGTTTCGTTAGGATAACCCAGCCAAAAAGGATGTAAAATACGCAGGCAGTTCGCTGTCAAAAAAGAGCTGCTCTTTCGTAATCGGGTGAACAAATCCGATTGTTTTGGCATGCAGACACTGTCCGTGAAGCTTTTCGATCACTTTTTTCGGACCGTACCGTGCATCACCTGCAAGCGGATGTCCCATATATGAAAGATGCACACGAATCTGGTGGGTTCTGCCCGTTTCCAGCCGACAGCGTACATGTGTAAACTGCTCGTACCGACCAATCACGTGAACATGCGTAACCGCCGGCTTTGCATTTTCATAGGTGACGCACATTTTCTGCCGATCGGTTTTGCTTCGTCCGATCGGCAAATTGATCGTGAAATCGTCCTCTTTCACACGGCCGTACACAACCGCCTCATACTCTCTTAAAAAGCTGTGCACCTGAATTTGCTCCGCTAATCCGCGGTGCGCTTCATCCGTTTTCGCAACGATCAAAAGGCCGCTCGTATCCTTATCGATCCGGTGCACAATTCCCGGTCGAATCACGCCGTTTATGCCCGACAGCGAATCGCCGCAGTGAAACAGCAGTGCATTCACGAGTGTATGATCGGGGTTCCCTGCCGCCGGATGAACGACCATTCCTTTCGGCTTATTCACCACGAGCAGGTACGCGTCCTCATACACAATCGAAAGCGGGATATCCTCCGGCAGCACGTCAAGCATCTTCGGCGGCGGAACTGTCACGGAAACCTCATCACCCGATTTGAGCTTGTCGTTTTTAGCGGCTTTTTTGCCGTTGATCGCCACAAGTCCTTCTTCTATGAGCTTTTGAATGCCTGACCGCGACTGCTCCTCCATTTCTGAGGCAAGCACTGCGTCCACGCGCTTTCCCTGGTGAGACGATTCAGCAATCAGCAAAAAGGTGGATTCACTCATCACCGGATTCCTCTGATGCAACGGATTCTGTCGGTTGTTTTTCCTTTTTTTCCATGAAAAAGATGATGTAAATCATCACAAGTGCAGTTGCAATAACCACACAGCAATCTGCAAAGTTGAATACTGCGAAATGAATCAGACAAAAATCAAGATAATCCACAACAAAATGCCGGAATACGCGGTCGATCAGATTGCCGATACCGCCGCCCAAGAACAGTGCGGCCGCCCACCACAAGATCGGATGCTTGAGCCAGTTTTTGATAATCGCCACAATCAGCGCCAAAAGCAGAACAGACGTAAAGACGATCAAAAACAACCGGTTTCCCTGAAAAATGCCAAACGATGCGCCGCGGTTTTCCACATAAGTGAGATGGAACACTCCGTCAATCAGCGGAAAGGTCTGCACATCCGACAAAAACCGAATTGCCAGCCATTTAAACAGCTGATCCAAGCCAATCAGCGCCAACGCGCTCGCGAAAATAAGAATGTTTCGTTTGATTGCTTTCACATTTTCCTCCATAACCACAACAAAATTGACGTTTAAAAAAACGCCAATTTTGCTGTTTTCGGTAATTAAATTCCCAAAACGGAAGCACAGCGCTCACAGAGCGTGTCGTGCTCGGAATGGTGTCCGACCGTTGTGCTGTACATCCAGCAGCGGTCACATTTTTCGCCTTCTGCATTCAAGACGGTGACGGAAAGACCTTCGCAATCGCCTTTGAATTCGCCGGCTGTATCGTTTACAATCTCAACCTGCGAGCAGATGAAGATTTCCGGCAGCTCTGCTTTCATTGCGGTGAGTGCATCGTAAAGCGCACCCTCAGCATGGAGAATCACTTTTGCTTCAAGCGATTTGCCGATCATATTTTCTGTACGTTTTACTTCGAGTGCTTTTGTCACATCGTCGCGCACTGCATAAACAAGTGCCCATTTCTGACGGAACGCATCGTCTACTTCGATGTTCAATTCTTTGTACATCTCGTTGAACACGACAGACTCTGCATCGTCACAAGCACGGTGCGGCAGGTAGCTCCAGATTTCTTCAGCGGTGAACGCCAGAATCGGTGCGAGCATACGGGTCAGTGCATCGAGAATCAGATAAATGGTGGTCTGTGCCGCGCGGCGTTTTTCACCGTCCGCTTTCTCACAGTACAGACGATCTTTTGTAATATCCAGATAGAAGTTCGACAGATCGACGACGCAGAAATTGTGGATCGAATGATACACAATATGGAAGTCCATTGCGTCATATGCTTCGTTGACGCGAGTGATCAGCTCAGACAGCTTGCTGAGTGCCAGGCGGTCAAGCTCGGTGAGCTTCGAGAAGTCGACCATATCGGTGTTCGGGTCAAAATCATAGAGGTTGCCGAGGATATATTTTGCGGTGTTGCGGATTTTGCGGTATGCCTCGGACAGCTGTTTTAAGATTTCCGGAGAAATACGGATGTCCGCATGATAGTCGCTCGATGCAACCCACAGACGCAGGATGTCTGCGCCGAATTTTTTGATGATATCTTCCGGAACGATGCCGTTGCCGAGCGATTTCGACATTTTTCTGCCCAAGCCGTCAACGACCCAGCCGTGGGTGCAGACTGCTTTATACGGTGCAGCACCTTTCCATGCAACGGAGGTCAGCAGCGAGGACTGGAACCATCCGCGGTACTGATCGGCACCCTCCAAGTAGAGGTCAGCCGGCCAATGCAGCTCGTCACGCTCTGCCAAAACAGCCGCATGCGAAACACCGCTGTCGAACCAAACGTCCATGATATCGGTTTCTTTTGTAAATTCATGGCATCCGCATTCGCAGACAACACTCTCCGGAATAAATTCGGAAGCATCACGTTTAAACCATGCATCCGAACCCTCTTTGCGGAACAGATCAGCAATCGCTTTGATTGTTTCGTCGTTGACGATCGGTTTTTTGCACGATTTACAATAAATGATCGGAATCGGAACGCCCCATGTACGCTGACGGGAAATGCACCAGTCACTGCGGTCACGAATCATGCCTTCGATTCGTTTCTCGCCCCAATCCGGAATCCATTTGATTTTGGAGAGCTCGCCGATTGCTTCGTCTTTGAAGCCGTCGACCGAGCAGAACCACTGCTCTGTTGCACGGAACAGAACCGGCTCTTTACATCTCCAGCAGTGCGGATACTGGTGGACGATTTTCTCGATTGCAAACAGATGACCGGTTTCGTCGAGTTTTTTCGCAATCGCTTTGTTTGCATCGTCTGTCGAAAGACCTGCAAACTCGCCTGCCTCTTCGGTCAGGTGGCCGTTTGCATCAACCGGTACGACAATCGGAATTTCTTTATAGTTTTTGCAGACCTCGAAGTCCTCGACACCGTGGCCCGGTGCAGTGTGAACGCAGCCGGTACCGCTTTCGAGTGTGACGTGATCGCCGTAGATCACGAGGGAAGTGCGGTCAAGGAACGGATGCTTCGTCTTGATGTATTCAAGCTCTCTGCCGGTGAATTCGCCGACCGTCTCATATTCGTCGATCTTTGCAGCACGCATGGACGGCTCGACCAGGTCTTTTGCCATCACAAGGTACTGACCGTTTGTTTTCACAAGGGTATACAGATAGTCAGGGCCTAAGCAGATTGCGACGTTGCCCGGCAGGGTCCATGTGGTGGTTGTCCAGATAACGAAGTACACATCGCTCGGGTTGATGCCCATTGCGGAGAAGATGCCTTTGTCGTCCTCCACCTGGAATTTGACATAAATCGAATGACATTTGTCCTCTGCATATTCGATCTCTGCCTCTGCGAGTGCTGTTTTACACTCGGTGCACCAATAAACCGGTTTTAAGCCTTTGTAGATGAAGTTTCTCTTTGCCATTTCGCCGAATACTTCGATCTGTTTTGCTTCAAACTCCGGTTTGAGCGTCAGATACGGATCGTTGAAATCGCCAAGCACGCCCAAGCGTTTGAACTGACCTTTCTGATTTTCCACATAGGACAGTGCAAATTCACGGCAAATCTCGCGCAGGGAAACTGCATCAATCGAAGTCGGATCAACGCCGTCTTTTTTGAGTGCTTTTAATTCGATCGGCAGACCGTGGGTATCCCAGCCCGGGACATACGGTGCTTTGAATCCCGACATGTTTTTAAAACGCACCACGATATCTTTGAGCACTTTGTTGAGCGCTGTGCCCAGATGGATATCACCGTTTGCATACGGCGGGCCGTCATGCAGAACGAACAGCGGTTTTCCCTCGTTTTTCTTCATCAATTTGTAGTAACGCTCGGTTTCATCCCAATCTTTGAGCATGTTCGGCTCTTTGGTCGGAAGATTGCCGCGCATCGGGAAATCCGACTGCGGCAAATTCAGCGTGTTGTTATAGTCCTTTGCCATGTATTGCTACTCTCCTTAAAAAGATGTTTTCAAACCAAATCAGTTCTGCGAATCATTAAATCCGCCAAAATGCAACTCGCCGAATTTTTCGATGTAATTCGGGCGGCCTGTTTTTTCCTCTGCAGCAGGCTCAGAGGGCTGTACTGTTTCAGCTGCCGGTGCTTCTTCCACTGCTTCAGCTGCCGGTGCTTCCTCCTGTACGGTCTCAGCTGTCTCTAAAACAGCTTCTTCCTGCACAGTCTCCTGCATCACAGGTGCTGTTTCCTGCTCTGTCTCTGCATTTTCGGAAACAGGTGCCTCCTCGTGCACTTCTGTATCGGTGCTCGGCAGCGACATCACCATTGCCAGATGGCTGCGGTACTGCTTGATAATATTCGACTTGAATTTCGACACTTCGTTCTTCAAAAGATCCAAGCTGCGCTGTTCTGCGTCGTATTCGCGCTTTAACATATTCAGATCGGTTGTTGCACGCTGGAGCGATTCTTTGGTGATCGTTTCCACTTTAATGCGTGCCTGTGCAATCATCTCATCCGCAGCAGTCTGTGCTTCCGATGTAATTGCTTCCGCTTTTGCTTTTGCATCGTTTAACATATTCGAACCGAGTTTCTGCGCACCAAGCAATGCTTCGCGGATATTTTCTTCGTCCGCTTTGTACTCCTCGATTTTTTTCGCAAGTACCTGAATTTTATAGGTCAGATCGTCAATCTTGCTGTTTTGCTCATCCACATACTCTGCAATACGCTCCAAATATGCGTCTACCTGATCTGCACGGTAACCACGCATGCCCGCTTTTTCAAACTGGGCTGCAAGGATTTCTTTTCCCGTCATGTCATCCATTCCTTCCCTACAATAACTGATTGATTTTTATGAACAACCGACCTTTTTTTGTCGGTTTCATCTCTTCGTCCAAAAAACATTTGCCAAATCCGCGCACAACAATCTGATCGCCGCCCGAAAGCTGTTTTGACGATTCCATGACCGGCACGCGATTCACCATGACAAGTCCTGATGAAATGATCTGTGCTGCCGCGGAACGGCTTTTCCCAAGAAGAAACGACACCACGCAGTCAAGGCGCAGCGAAGAAACCGTTCCTGTTTTTTCGCGAAACGTCTGTGTACGCACCAGTTCAGACGGCTCCGGCTCATAAAACGAAACCGTCGCACGGCCGACACGGAGCAAATTCGATTTGATAAACGGCTCCACTTCTTCTGCCGCAAATAACACCGCACGTGTATCGTGAATCAGAATATCGCCAAGCGCGGTTCGCTTGATATTGAGTCCCATGAGCGATCCCAGGCAATCCCGGTGCGAAAGCGGCTCTTTTCGCGAAACAATCCCCAGCGGCCGAATCGGAAACAACATGCCATCAGGCGTTTCTCCCTCTGGAAAAACGCCCAGCATCTGCCGTTCACATCCTTCTGCACCGCCGAAAAACAGATAGTTCTCAAAATGCTGCTGCTTAAGCACACCGAGCGCAATTTCCTGCTGACGCTCGTCCAAAAATGAGGAAAACCGCGCATAATATTTCGTCTGCGCTGTGTCAATCATATTCTGGACATTGGAACGCAAATAGTCATCTTGTTTTTCTGTGTCTTTTTGACTCATTGATTATAAATACACACCGTTGTTTTCGAGTTCATCAATCAAATCGCCCATAATGTCTACGTTATACGGCGTGATGATAAAAGTGCTGTTTGCAACCGGTTTGATCTGACCGTTGTTTGCATATGCAACACCGCTCAAAAAGTCCACAAGACGTCTTGAAAGCTCTTTGCTTGCCGATTCGAGGTTTAAGACAACCGTTTTTTTCGCATTCAGATGATCTGCAATTGTCACAGCATCCTCAAACTGCTCCGGTTTTACAAGGATCACCTGAAGCTGTGCAGTCGCGTGAATGTTCACCACTTTGTTGCCTTTACGCTGAGACGGTGCCTCCTGATACGAAACCGGTTCCTCGGCCGGCTGCTCCGGTGCAAACTCCATCTCTTCCTCTTCGTATTCGTCCTCTTCTGTTGTCACAAACATGTCTTTGAATTTGTCCACCAAGCTCATTTTTGCATCCTCCTATATATTTCTTTTCCCGAAAATTGCACTGCCTAATCGAATGACGGTCGCACCGCAGCGAACTGCTTCCTCATAATCTCCCGACATTCCCATGGAAAGCGTGTCAATCTCCGGATTCGTTTTTTTCAATTCTTCAAACATCTGTTTCATTTGCACAAAAGCATCATGACTTTCTTCTTTTGCAGGAATGCACATCAATCCTTTTAAGCGCAAATGACGAAACGCCGAAACTGCATCTGCCGCTTCACAGACTTCTTCTTTCAAAAAGCCGGATTTTGACGGCTCATTTGAAATATTGACCTCAAGCAAAATATCCATGATCCGATCATGCAGACTTGCCTGCCGTTCAATTTCCTCACAAAGCCGCATCGAATCGACTGACTCAATACAGCTTACTTTTTCTATTATATACTTAACTTTATTCGTTTGCAAGTGTCCGATAAAATGAATCTCGCTGACGTCAGGGCTATATTGTGCTTCTTTTTCTAAAAATTCCTGCACACGGTTTTCACCAAGCAGTGTAATACCCTCTCCCACCGCGTAGTTGACAACCTCCGGCGGTACCGTTTTAGTCACTGCCATGAGCTTGACCGTATCACTGCGGCCGGATTCTTTGAGCGCGCGCGAAACATTCTCCCGCACTGTGTGAAGTGCTGTCTGCACTTCTTCTTTACTGCGTTGTGTCATTGAGTTCCCTTCCTTTGATAATCACCTGATCGTATGCGCTGACATATCCGCTTACTTCCGACGGACGGCTCACCACCACGTTTTCATCTTCATAGATGATATCGAGTTTGCGTGACCGCACCGTTTTTCCAAGCAGTGCATATACAATCTTTTGATTTTCGGAATATCCTTCTTCATTCACATTTCGCTCAATCCGCACAGCTTCTTTCGGAACAATGATACCCGAATAGGAAAATACAGACGCGGACGGCGTTTCAAACCGCATGGAGAGAAGCTCTGCGTTGACGGTATCGCCCTTGAACACCACAACCGCTGTTTCTTTTCCCTCTTCTATGAGGATATTCTCCACCGTTGTATCGACTGTTTGACTGTTATGTGATGCAAACGACAGCGGAATCGATTTTCCCTTTTTGAAATATTCTGCATCATCCGCATTGATCTCGGAAACAAAGTACCATGTATTGCTGTGCACCATTTTTCCGACAGTGCTTGTCCCCTCGACCGGTACATTTTCCTTGTTCAACAGTACATTATGCACGCTGTCCACTGTGATAGAGTCAATCGATGCCACTGTATAAGTGGACTCGAGTCCGTCGCCGCTGCTGCAGAAATAACCGGGCTGATCGGTTTTTATGACACTGTCCGGCTGCGGAATTGTTTTGGAGATCTCAGCAATCTGTTTGTCGAGTTCGGCGATCGTCGTTTCCAACGAAAGATCTTCACCGATACAGAGCTTATAGCGGTTTAAGCACAGCAAAAGCTGCTGACTCAACGTATTCAGTTCTGAATATGCGCCGTCGTCAACGGCATGCATCAATGAAGTGCGCACATCGCTTAATTGCCGTTTGACTAAATCAAGATTTAAGCCATCACTGCCGATGCCCTGGTTGATCTGCGACAAGATCTCCCGGCTGGCAGACAGCTCGTCGAGCTGTTCGAGTGCCTGCAGTGTTTCTTCCTCTTTATAAATCCGAAGAAGTTCCGATTCTCTTGCCGCACGTTCGCCGTTTTTATACGCATAGCTGATTGCGCCGGGCTGTTCGACGGTGAGCGCTTTTTCATCACGCACAAAATAGCCCGAAAGCTCCACTTTTTTCTCGTATGTACCTTGTTTGACTGTGACGCTTTCATACGGATCGTAAAAGGCAGTAAACACCTGCCATCCGATACCGAACAAAATACCGGCGGACGCAATCGCAATCAAAATTTTAAAAACCTTTGATTTCATTCTTTCTCATCATCTTCCGCAGATGCATTCATAAACGAAATGGGCCGTGCCGGCGAAATGGTCGACATTGCATGCTTGTACACCAGATTCTGACGTCCGTCACAGTCGAGCACAACCGTGTAGCTGTCAAATCCGCGAACCAGTCCTTTAAACTGAAATCCGTTTGTCAAAAAAATCGTGACCGGAATTTTTTCCGTGCGCGCTTTATTTAAAAAAACATCCTGCAAATTGACCGTTTTCATCGGTACTCCCCCTCGTGGCTGATTCCATCCACACATTTTTTGTTTTATGATATCATACTTTTATGAAATTTTCTACTGCGCGTTTGATTTTAGAAAAAATTTCTTGCGGCGTTTCTGTATCCGGATATACCCACAAAATATTCGGATCACGCGAAAACCATGTGATCTGCCGTTTTGCATATCGCCTGGTTTCCTGCTTCAGGCGCTCAACGCAGACATCAAGCGGTTCCTGATGCAAAAAATACGGCTCGAGTTCTTTATAGCCAATCGCCTGAACCGCCGTTTTTCGCGCTCTGTTACGCACATTTGCCGCTTCTTCAAGCAATCCCTGCTCCATCATCAGATCAACACGACGGTTTACCCGATCATAAAGCACTGCGCGGTCTTTATAATTGATGCCGATTTTCAAAGAACGGTACCGGCTTTCTTTTGGACGGCTGTTTCTTTGATGCTCGCTCATCGTAATGCCGGTCAGTTCATATACCTCAACCGCACGCACAATTCTGCCCACATTGTTTTCGTGAATCCGCGCCGCACTCTCGGGATCGATCTCACGAAGTCGCTCATGCAGTGCATTCGCGCCGTGCGCTTCCACAAACGCCCACAACTCTGCACGTTTTTGTTCGTCTGTTTCAATCTTTGCAAAAATCAAATCATCCAAAACAGCATCGACATAAAGCCCAGTGCCGCCTGCCATTACCGGCAGATGCCCGCGTGCGGTGATCTCGCTGATCGTCTGATGTGCAAGCGCCGCATATTGCGCAACCGAAAACGAAACATCCGGCGCCAAAAAATCGAGCAGATGATGTGGGATTCCCTGCATTTCGTCCACGGTCGGCTTAGCGGTTGCAATCTGCATCTCTTTGTAAATCTGCATACTGTCCGCGGAAACCACTTCGCCGTGATATTCTTTTGCAATCTCGATTGCAAGCGACGTCTTTCCCGATGCTGTCGGGCCGACTACCGCCAAAACCGGAATCTTTTCCATCCTGTTGCTCCTTTTTCACTGAATTCGTCCAAACCGGCGTTCGAGCTCCTGTTTTGAAAATGAAATCATCACCGGCCGGCCATGGGGACAATGCCGGATCTCATCGTTCTTCACCACTTCTTCAAGCAGTGCCTGAAGTTCTTCGGGCTTTGTATCGTCATGTGCTTTCACAGCACTTCTGCATGCCATGGAATGCAGAAGCTCTTCATATAAATCGGTGCTGATATGCTGTTTTTGCTGGCAGAGCTTTTGGGCAATGTCCAAAAACAAGTCGCGTACATCGAGATGCGCAAGTAAAAGCGGCACTTCCCGCAGTAAAAACGAATGATTGCCGAACAGTTCCCAGTCAAACCCAAGCGACTGCACCAACGACTGATGTTCAAGCACTACCTGATATTCCTGCGCTGAGGTGTTAACTACCACCGGCGAAAGCAGCAGCTGCCGCTCATTTGACGACACAGTCTTTTTCAGTCGTTCAAATAAAATCCGTTCATGTGCGGCATGTTTATCGAGTAAAAACAGCGTTTCATTCATCTCAAACAGCACATAGGTGGAAAACACCTCGCCGATCATCCGGAACACAAGCGGCGGCGCGGTCTGCGCATCCAATGAACGTTCCGGTTGTTTTTGCGCCGGTTCTGTTTGCTTTGTTTTCTGCGGCTCTGCCGGTTCTTCTTCCAAAATCATTTTGATCTGCTTATCCGGCAGAACAAATGCATCCTTTTTTAAATGCCGGAAAGCAGAAGTATCGGGCTTTTCCGGTTTGGATGCTGTTTGCTTGGATGCCGAAAACGAACCGGCAGTTTTTTTTGTGTCAATCTTCGGATCAACATGATAATCCGCACGCGGAGCATGCACAACTGTCTGATTCACAGAAGAAACCGGGCGTGCAGGAAATGCCATCGGTTTCTGTTTCTCTGTCACCTGCTCATGCGGTGTCACTTTCTGCACAGACGGCGGTGTTTGTTTCGGCATTGCCGCCTCCTGATGCACAACGGTCACAGCCTTCTGCGGCAGCATTGTCTGCTCGGCAGGTGCTTGTTCGACAAACGGATTCAATACATTTTGTCTGACCGTGCGCAGTGACGGATCAGCCTGTGCGCTTTTTATGATATCTGCACGGCTGACTGCTGCTTTCACCGCAGACAGCACCGCGTCATAGACCTCGCGTTCCTGCGCAAACCGCACTTCCGTCTTTGCCGGATGTACGTTCACGTCCACCCGGTCAAATCCAAGTGAAATATTGAGCACACAGGACGGATATTTTCCCGTCATCATGGCGTTTTCATATGCTTCTTCGAGTGCCGCCGTGCAAAGCTTCGTGTGAATATAGCGCCCGTTTACAAAAAAGTGCTGCATCGAGCGGGTCTTTCGTCCGGCGTCCGTTCTGGACACAAATCCGGTCACCGAAATCCCGTTCATGCCGTAATCGACCGGCAAGAGCGTTTCGGCAAACGCTTGTCCGAACACCGCATGAACCGACGAAAGCAATTTCCCGTTCCCCGGTGTGTGCAGCTTTATTTTGCGGTCGATGATCAGTTTAAACGACACTTCCGGATGCGACAGCGCCAGTCGGTCGATCATCCCGTTTATCTGCGCCGCCTCCACCGTGTCCCGCTTTAAAAATTTAAGCCGCGCCGGCACGTTATAAAAGAGATCCCGCACCACGATGGTCGTACCGTCCGGCGCGCCGGTTTCCGCATGATCGGTTTCTTCTCCGCCTTCGATGCAATAGCGCGTCGCATACGGTGCGTCATGCGTTTTTGTCACAAATTCAACCCGCGAAACTGCCGCAATCGACGCCAGCGCCTCGCCGCGGAATCCGAGTGTTCCGATCGTGTTTAGATCGTCAAACACCTGCACCTTGCTTGTCGCATGGCGCAAAAACGCCGTCGGCACATCATCCGGCTCCACGCCGCTGCCGTTATCCGTGACACGGATATAGGTAATACCGCCGTGACGAATTTCAACCGTCACAGCAGTCGCACCCGCGTCAATCGCATTTTCGACCAGCTCTTTTACCACAGAGGCCGGACGCTCCACCACTTCCCCGGCTGCAATTTGTTCTGCAACATTCTTATCAAGAACGCGAATCCGTTTCATCGGTTTCTCCTTTTATTCCTTTTCACCAATCATCTGCTTGAGCGCATACAGCTTGTTAAGCGCTTCGATCGGGGTCAGCGTTTCAATCGAAATCGCACGCAGTACGTCGCACACCGGCGCAGACGCCTGCTCAAACAGCGAAACCTGATTGTCCGGCACTGATTCGGTGACTTTGTTTTCTGCACGGACAGGTGCTTTCTCGGAAAGTTCCTGCAAATACACCTTTGCACGCGAAACAACGCGCTCCGGCACACCGGCAAGCTTTGCGACCTCGATACCGTAGCTTTCGTCCGCACCGCCCGGAATGATCTTGCGCAAAAATGTGATATCGTCGCCGCGTTTTTTGACCGCGATATTATAGTTTTTCACACCTGCAAACTGCGATTCCATCTCGGTAAGCTCGTGGTAATGCGTTGCAAACAGCGTTTTGCACTGAAGCTTTTTGTTTTCAACGATCTCTGCCGCAACCGCTTTTGCGATGCTCATACCGTCAAACGTCGAGGTGCCGCGGCCGATCTCATCGAGAATCACAAGGCTTGACGGTGTGGCGTGCCTTAAAATATGCGCCACCTCGTTCATTTCCACCATAAACGTGGACTGACCGGCGCTCAAATCGTCCGATGCACCCACACGCGTAAACACCCGGTCACAAAGTCCGATCTGCGCCTCCTGTGCCGGCACAAAGCTGCCGATCTGCGCCATAATCACAATGAGCGCCACCTGCCGCATATACGTCGATTTACCTGCCATATTCGGGCCGGTGAGCATCATCAAAAGATTGTGCTTCGTATCGAGCGTGGTATCATTCGGCACAAACAGCTGATCAACGAGCATCTGTTCAACAACCGGATGGCGTCCGTTTTGGATGCGCAGCACGCCGTCCATCGTCAGCTCCGGGCAGACATACTGCTGCTGCGCCGCCACTTCCGCAAGCGAGAGCAAAAAGTCCACGCGCGCAATCGCTTCTGCTGTTGCCTGCACCACAGCGCTCTGCTGTGCCACAAACTGGCGGACTTCTTCAAAAATCTCAGCTTCCAGCGCTGTGATCCGCTCTGTCGCAGTCAGCACCTTGTGCTCAAGTTCTTTTAGTTCCTCTGTGATGTACCGCTCGCTGTTTGCAAGCGTCTGTTTGCGGATATATGTTTCGGGCACCTGCGAAAGATATGACTTCGTCACGTCGATATAATAGCCGAACACGCGGTTATAGCCGACCTTGAGCGTTTTGATGCCTGTTTTTTCGCGTTCACGGGCTTCAATCTGCGCAATGTAATCTTTCGAATGATCGCGCAATGTGCGGTATTCGTCCAGCTCGTCGCTGAATCCCGGATTGATGACGCCGCCGTCTTTTAACGACACGGGCGGCTCAGGCACCAGTGCATTTTCGATCAGCGCATGCACCTCACCGAGCGGATCAATGCGGTCGCAGAGGTCTTTTAAATATCCGCTTTCGAACACGGAAAGCGCTGTTTTGATTGCCGGCAGTTTCGACAGCGTATAGGACAGCGATTTCATCTCACGCGGATTGATTGTACCGTACAGCACGCGTGTCATCAGCCGTTCGAGGTCGTACACATCGCAAAGTGCCACGGCAACTTGTCCGCGTACCAATTCATTTTCGACAAACGCTTTGACTGCATTTTGTCTTCTGAGAATCTTCGCCAGATGATAAAGCGGCTGTTCGACCGCTTTTCGCATATATCGCTTGCCCATCGCTGTTTTGGTGTGATCGAGCACCCACAAAAGCGTGCCTTTTTTCTCTTTTGCACGCATTGTTTCCGTAAGCTCCAGATTCCGCCGTGTCATCATGTCAATCGTCATATATGCGTCTTCTTCATAAAACCGCACGGACGTGATGCGCTTTGCACCGTCTTTCTGCGTCGATGCAACATAGCGAATGAGTGTGCCGAGTGCAGTAGCTGAAACGCCTGTCTGTACCGCTTCGATCTCGCTTACAGACTGTTTAAAATGCGATTCGATGACCGCTTTGCAGGATTCTTCCTGCACATCTTCTTCGGAAAGCGTCTCGCAGACACACGAAAGCCGGTTTTGTAAAAATGAAACGAGCGGCTTTAAAGAAGCCGCAGTTTCGTTTAATAACAGTTCACTTGGCATGAAGCGGGACAGCTCGTCGATGATATCCGATGCAACATCGGATGTCTGACGCTCGGTCAAATACGTATCGCCGGTCGAAATATCGCAAAAACACACGGCATACCCGCGTTGTTGCGCAATCACCGACGCAATATAGTTGTTCCGCTCCTCGTTTAAAAAGCTGCTTTCAATGACGGTACCCGGCGTAATCACGCGGATGACATCCCGTTTTACTAATCCTTTGGCAACTGCCGGATCTTCGAGCTGTTCGCAGATCGCGACTTTATAGCCTTTTTCAATCAGCTTTTTGATATATCCTTCTGCCGAGTGAAACGGAATCCCGCACATTGGCGCACGCTCGGGCAGGCCGCAGTCGCGTCCTGTTAAAGTGAGCTCGAGCTCTTTTGAGATATTGACCGCATCGTCAAAAAACATCTCATAAAAATCGCCGAGCCTGAAAAACAGAACATGATCCTTGTGCGCTGCTTTGATGTCAAGATACTGCTGCATCATTGGGGAAAGTGTGGCCAATGTGGTTCCTCCTTTGCTTTACTTTTTAAAATGAACGATTAGTGGCATCCGCCGCAGGATGCACAGCTGCCGCTGCATCCGCTCGGTGCCGGCTCGCAGGTATCCGGATCTTCGCCGTTTACACACATCACAAGAATGCTGCTGATGCGCTGCATCATGTCGTCCACATCCTGTTTTGCGATGTTGAATGCCATCATGTTTTTGTTGTTCATCACTTCTGCGTAAAGACCTTTTAACTCTGCGTCGAGCGATTTGACTTTCTCGTCGTCCGGTTTCTCGTTCTGCATCTCGGTGGACAGTTTGACACGAATCATGTTGAACTGCTCGATCTGCTCCTGCAGTTTCTGGTCTGCATCGTTGTTTGCTTTTGCTTCTTCGAGTGCTTTATACTCTGCGCTTGCCTGAATTGCTTTGCCGAGTTCTCTAGTCAGTTTTTCCAAATCCATTTTGTGTTCCTCCAAAAATTCTTTTTTATTGATCTTCCACCCGTTCGCCCAAGAGCGCCCAGTTTAAAGATTTCGTGATTTTTACGGTGACAAATGTGCCGATATCCTCTTCTTTTCCGTCATAGTCGACGATCATATAGCCGTCGTTTCTGCCGGAATAATACGAAGGACCGGTTTTGCCGGGGCCATCCACCAAAATGCGGTACGTTTTGCCCACAAAGTTTTCGTATCGTTTGGCACCGATTTCTTTTTCGAGTGCCAAAAGCCGCGAAAACCGCTCGGATTTTTCCTCCGGCGTGGTGGGGTCTTCCATCTCGGCCGCCTTTGTGCCGACACGCTTTGAATAGATAAACGAAAACAGCGAATCAAACTCCACTTCTTTTAAAAGCGACAGTGTTTCCTCAAAATCTGCTTCCGTTTCGCCGGGGAATCCGACGATGATATCGCTTGTAAACGAAATATCCGGAATTTTCTCTTTTGCATAGTTAATGAGCTTCATATAATCCGCTTTTGTATAATGGCGGTTCATGAGCGCTAAAATGCGGTCGCTTCCGCTCTGCACCGGCAGATGGAAATGCTTGCAGACCTTTTCGCAGTCGGCAATCGCATCAATCAGCGCAAACGTTGCGTCTTTCGGATGCGAGGACATGAACCGAATGCGGAAATCGCCCGGGATCGCATTGAGCTTACGCAAAAGCCGCGCAAAATCGATATCCTCGTCGAGTCCTTTGCCGTACGAATTGACGTTTTGCCCAAGCAGGGTGATCTCCTTGTAGCCCTCGTTTACAAGCGTAGTAAACTCCTCGATGATCTTTTGGCTCGGGCGGCTTTTTTCCCGTCCGCGCACATACGGCACGATACAGTAGGTGCAGAAATTGTTGCACCCACTCATAATCGGAAGCCACGCCTTAAACGCCTGATCGCGTCTTATTGGCAGATCCTCCGGGATACCCTCGTTTGTTTCGGTGGTATCAAACGCACGTTTGTGCGACGTGAGCACCGAATAAAGCATCTGCGGCAGGTTTTTGATCACATGCGGACCGAACAGCAAGTCGACATACGGATAGCTCTCGCGGATTTTCTGTTCGATATGCGGCTGCTGTACCATGCATCCGCAAAGTCCTAATACAAGTTCCGGATCATTGACCCGCTGGTGCTTCATTGCACCGATCGTGCCGAGCACGCGGTCCTCTGCATTTTCTCTGATTGCACAGGTGTTTAACAAAATGAGGTTTGCTTCGCGGGGACTTTCACAAAAGCCGTATCCCATCAGTGCGAGCATTCCTTTTATTTTTTCGCCGTCGCTGACATTCTGCTGACAGCCGTAAGTGTGCACATACGCAAGCGGAATCCGATCGCCGTAGCGCGACTGTAATAACCGCCGCACCTGCTCCATCACGGAAGCATCCGCCGCTTTGATCGGATCTTCTTTTTGTCTTTGTTTGTTTTCTTCCAAGCACAGCGCTCCTGACCAAATAAAATATACGGATTTTATTATAGCACAAACATCGACTTTTGTGAATACACTTCGTGCCGATTCCTCAAGAAAGCGCATACGATGCCGAAACGACGCAGATCTCTTTGTTTTGTGCACAAATCCGAAACTCGGATACATGTTCTTCCTGTTTTGAAAGTTCGTTTAGCAAAATCCGCTCGATCTCCCCGTTTACAAACCGTGTGACAGCGCGCGCACCGAACCGCCGTCCCATCCGCTCGTAAAACAGTGCAAACAATGATTGCGGATCATACGAAATTGTGACGCCGATCGCTTCGCACTGTGAAGAAAGCGCCTCCATCTGCGCTGTGAAAATCCGAAAAAGCACCGCTTCGTCCAAAGAAGCAAACAAAATCGTAAACCCGATGCGGTTTAAGAGTTCTTTCGGAAACAGCGACTCCGCATATGTGCGTGTGTCCTGCTGTTCCGCTTGCCCAAATCCTGAAACTCTTGTCTGCGGCGCGCAGTTTGCTGTCATCACAATGATTGTGTTCGAAAAATCGACCGTTTCGCCCTGTGCGTCGGTGAGCCGTCCGTCCTCCAAAATCTGCAAAAGAAGCTTTGTTACCTGCGGATGCGCCTTGTCGATTTCATCGAGTAAAATGAGCGAATACGGATGGCGGCGCACCGATTCCGTCAGCATACCTCCCTGTTCGCAGCCCTTATATCCGGGAGGTGCACCGATCAGCCGCGAAACCGTGTGCGCCTCGCTCATCTCGGACATATCAAGCCGGATGATTGTTTCTTTTTGAAACAGACACGAGGCGATTTCCTTGGCACACGCCGTTTTGCCGACACCGGTCGGTCCCATAAACAAAAACGAAATCGGTGTATGTTCCTCTCGTCCAAATCCGCACAACCTTGCAAACAGCGCGGAGCAAATCTCCGAGATAGCTGTTTCCTGCCCTAAAATCTTATTTCGAAGCTGGTTGCCGAGCGTTTCAATCTGCGCTTTGATATCGTCTGTTTGCCCGACCGAAGAAATACCGGTCATTTGCGCGACCGTATCCCGCACATCTTTTGCTGTAACCACTGTGCCAAGCGACAGTGTTTGCATCTGCTCCTGCCACTCCCGATACAGTCTGCACGCCGCTGTTTCATCGTTTTGACGCAGCGCAAGCAGGAGTGCATCCTCTGTCTGCGGTGAAATTGCCTGTTCCTTCGCGGCATGGATTCGTTTGCGGCTGCATGCTTCGTCGAGCACATCAATGGCTTTATCAGGCAGCCGCCGCTGCGGCAGATAGCGCGCAGAAAGCCGCACGGCTTCGCCGACTGCATCGCGTGCAATCGTGACCTGATGATGCGATTCAAGCGATTCTTTCACACCAAAAAGCATCCGCTGTGCATCCTCTTCATTCGGTTCGCAGATTTCGATCGTCTGAAATCTTCTGGCGAGCGCCGCATCTTTTGCAATATACTTTTTATATTCTGCGGCTGTCGTTGCACCGATGATCTGCAAACTGCTTCGCGCAAGATACGGCTTCATCAAATTGGCGGCATCTGCGGCATTCTCTCCCGCGCCTGCACCTACGATCATGTGGATCTCATCGATAAACAAAATCATATGATCTTCTTCCGCTGTGCGCAGAATGCGGCAAAGGCGCTCCTCAAAATCACCGCGGTATTTTGCGCCTGCAAGCATTGCGCCAAGATCCACCGACATAATCCGCCGAGAAATTCCCGTCTGCCGCCATTCTTCTTCCAAGAGCTTTTTGGCAGCGCCCTCCACTACAGCCGTCTTGCCGACACCCGGTTCCCCGATTAAACAAGGATTGTGCTTTGTTTTCCGCGAGAGCACCGCAATCAGAGAATCAATTTCCTTCTCCCGCCCAATCACCGGAAAATAGGTATCGCTTGCAGAAAGTGCGGACAAATCGGTCAAATACGGAATTTCCTTTTTCGGATGCGGCACAGCGCCGCTGAACCCTTGAGAACACGTTTCTTTTAACAGCGCGATCTCTTCCATACAGGATTGTTTCATCGCTTCCATATTACAGCGGTGCGCTTTGATCACATCACATACCGGCTTTGATGCATCCAGCAGCAATGCGAGCAAAAGATGAACGGTTCCTGTGCTGCATTCGTTTTTTTGTGCAGTCGTCTGCGCGGACATCAGGATGTGTTTTGCGCGGGCAGACAGCACCGATTCTTTGACCGGACTTCCTGCATCATCACAAATTCGTTCCAGCACGGTTTCCGGCAGAATGCCAAAGCGCGCTAAAATCACGGAACCGACACTTCGTTTTTGCGCTGCAATTCCATAAAGCAGATGCAGTGCGTCCGCTTTTTCGCTTCCTGTCTGTTCGGCTGTGTCCATTGCAAGCCCGATTGCTTCTTTTGCCCGATTTGTAAATTGATCCATCTGGGTCATACCATCGCTCCTTCTCTCGTGCTCTTTCTTGATA
Organism: uncultured Oscillospiraceae bacterium; assembly: GCA_949299455.1. GTDB lineage: Bacteria > Bacillota > Clostridia > Oscillospirales > Ruminococcaceae > Paludihabitans. Next base: position 5,846 of record CASGAN010000022.1, on the reverse strand, counting down.
AATGCCGTTTTCGGTTCTCTCCGCTGCGGCACTGTATATTTAGTATCGTCCGATTTTTTCGCTTCCAAACAAAAAGCTGTCACACACTTTTCGGTTTACACATAGTATGGGATGTAAAAAATCAAAGGAGGATTTGATATTATGTGTGGAAATAATTGTGGTGGTTTTGGCGGTAGCTGCAGCTGGATTCTCATCATCATTCTGCTTTTGGTCTGCTGCGGTGGATGCGGCGGCTCCTACAACAATGGCGGATGCGGCTGCTCGTGCAACGCAAACAACAGCTGCTGCTAAACGGCACATATCAAACCCAGTGCATAAGAATAGAGGGCGGCGAACTGCTGCCCTCTATTCTTATGCCTCTTTTCTTTTTAATTTGCCAAGAAAACGGGATTGCTGTATAATAGAAACAACTTCTTTGTGTTTTCGGAGGCGGTTTCATGCGCATCATTCATACAGCCGATTGGCACATCGGCAAGCTTCTTTGTGAATATTCTCTGCTTGAAGATCAGCGCGATTGTCTGTTTTCGTTTGCTGATCAAATCGAATCGCTCGGCGCAGACGTGCTGTTGATTGCAGGAGACTTATATGACCGGTCTGTTCCGTCAGCAGAAGCGGTTTCGATGCTTGATGAGCTGTTCTCCTATTTGTTATTTAAAAAACACATCAAAATTCTGGCGATCTCAGGCAATCACGACTCCGCAAAACGCCTTTCCTTCGGAAGCCGTTTGATGCAGTCGGCCGGACTGTATTTAAAAAGCACATTAGACTGCGCGCAAACACCGGTGATCTTATCTGCCAAGGGCGAAGAAGCCGCATTTTTTCTGCTTCCGTATTTTGAACCGCACCAGTTCCGTGAATCATTTGATGCACCTGACTGCCGCACGGTACAAGCCTGCATGAATCACTTTCTGGCGCTGTGCAAAGAAAACATTCAAAAAAACTGCCCCAATATTCTTGTGTCACACGGATTTTTTTCTGCGCATGAGGAAAATGCAGACCTCACGGTTGCTGCGTCGTCGCTGACTGCGCTTTACGATCATCCGTTTTCATATGTTGCGCTCGGACACCTGCACGGCGCTCGTACAGCCGGCAGTGAATGGGTGCGCTATTCGGGCTCCCCGATGAAATATTCGATCGACGAAGCAGGTCAAAAGAAATCATTTACGGTCATCGACATCGAAGGCGGTCAAATCGCTTCGGTTTTTGAAGTGCCGATTCACACGCCGCGCGATGTGAGAAAAATCTCCGGCACACTCGACGCGCTTTGTGAACCGGAACACGCTTCCGACGACTATGTGTTTGCTGTTTTGACCGACCCGCAGATCCGTGCCAATGCGATCCGCCGGTTAAAGCAGGTGTATCCGCATGCGCTCGGTCTTTCTTACGACTGTCTGCAAACCGCACAGCCTGTTTCTTTGCAAAGTGCCAAGCATAATACGCAAAACGATCCGATCGAACTGTTTGAACAGTTTTTCAAGGAGGCGAAACAGCGCGAAATGACCGATTCCGAACAAGCATATACAAAGGCTGTATTTCACAAAGTGAAAGGAGATGCGCTCGATGATTCCCGTTCTTCTTGAATTTCAGGCATTCGGTCCGTTTTTAAAAAAGCAGACGATTGATTTCCGCCGGTTTGATGACAGCCGCATGTTTTTAATCTCCGGTCCGACCGGCTGCGGAAAGACAACCATCTTTGATGCAATCACCTATTGCCTTTATGGAAAGGCAAGCGGTGCACTGCGTACGACCGACACATTCAAAAGTGATTATGCCGATGAATCGGTGCTGTGCTACGCGTCGTTTACGTTTTTGGTTCACGGCAAGCAGTACACCGTTTTGCGCGAACCGGCGCAGATTCGAGCAAAACAGCGCGGTGAAGGTTTTTTGACAAAGTCGGCATCCGCAGAATTATCCGACGAATCCGGTGTGATTTGCACACAGGTTTCGCAGGTGAACAGCAAAATCGAATCGCTTTTAGGGCTTAACTTTGACCAGTTTTGCAAAATCGTGATGCTCCCGCAAGGAGAATTCCGGAAATTTCTGTCCGATTCATCTGAGGAAAAGCAGAAAATTCTGCGCCAGATTTTTTCGACCGATCTGCTCAACCGTTTCACCGAGCAGCTAAAGCAAAATGCATCACAGGCAAAAGCCGCGCAGGACACGCTCTACGCGCAATGCAACGCATTGGTAAAGACGCTGCTTGCAGAGCCGGACACCCCGCTTGCTGAAAGTATGCGCGAGGAACCGTATCATTTTGAGCAGATTCTTTCTGCGCTCAGCGACCAAAATGAAGCGGCGAGCACACAGCTTCTCTCCCTCGCGCAGTCTCGCCAGACACATACTGAACAAGTCCGCGCGCTGAATCTTGACCATGCGCGCAGTCTGTATGAGCAATTTGTGCAATATGATATGGCACAGCGCGCATTTGCGACACTCGAAGAACAGCGCAGCGAAATGTATGAGCGTTCTCTGCACATCAAGCTGCTCACCGCGGCAAAGGATGCCGCCGTTTTGGAGCAAGCAAAGGCCGACGCAGCTTCCCGCTGTGAACTGCTCATCAAAAAGCGTGCACAGGCAAATATACAAAGAGAAGAAGGCGCACGCAAACTGTCAGACGCACAGCTTGCCCGCACACAGGCACAGCAATCGGCTGCATCTCTGCCGGCGCAAAACGACAAGCTGTTAAAGCTTCGAAAACAGCGCGATGACGCCGCTCGTTTGGAAACGCTTCTCTCACTTGCACAGGAAGCTGCCGCACAGCGTACAGCGATTGTATTAAAGCTCTCTGCACTCGACACAGCACTCGAATATCAAACGTTGTTTCATCAAGAAGAAGAACTTGCACAGTCCATACAGCAATCACAGCGTTTTTTCGAAGCAGTCAAATCGTATCAATTGGCGCGTGATGCTTGGACAAGTGCCTCTATGCAATCGTCCAACACATTAAAACGATATCTTGCCGCACAGGCTGGCATTTTGGCGGACACGCTCACAGACGGCGTACCCTGTCCGGTATGCGGTTCTATTGATCATCCGAAAAAAGCCGCTCTTCCCGCATACACACCGACGCGCGAGGAAGTGGATCGCGACAGTGACGCGGAAAAGAAGGCACAGGCGGCGGTTGAATCGGCAAACCATCAAGTACTGCTTTTGTTTTCCGGCACAGACAAAACGCTTTCTCTTCCCGACATGGTAAAAACAGAGCAGGAATTGCAAAACGAGCGGACACTGGTACTTGAACAGCTTCAATCAAAGCGTTTTTCGCTTTCAGCAGACGATTCGCTTGTCCGCCTGCCAAATGAAACGCTGACCGCCAAAAAGGACGCATATCAAGCCAAGCTTTCGGAGCTAAACGGTCAGATTGCGGCGCGCGAAGAAGAACGAAACGCACTGATTTCGCTGATCGGCGACAAACGGCACACAACCGCAGAGATGCAGTCGCAAATCGACCTGCTCGCCGCATCGATCAAGCAGATTGAACAGGATAAACAAGCGGCAGAAGATGCATTCCAAGCCGCACAAACCGAATATGCACGCCTTATCACGCTTTGCGAACAAATCGACGTTCAAATTGAAGATGCACGCGCACAGCAAAAAGATGCCGACGAAGCATTTTCGCTCGCTCTCCAAAAAGCCGAACTGCCGCTTAATGATTACCTGCTCCTCAAGCCGCAGCTTGCATCGCTTCCGGCACTTTCTGAGCAGGTGGAAACATACCGCACAGAATATCAGTCGCAAAAGAAACTGGTTCGCTTTTTGACCAACTCGCTGAACGGTCAGACTCGTCCGGATATGGAAGCGCTCGAAACACAATACAGCACGCTTTCCCGAGCGCTTCACACCATCGAGCAGTCATATGAAGCGCTCTCAAACCGCACTGCACAAAACAGACGTGCGTTCGACACGCTCAAAACCCTGTATGCCGAGTTTCAGGCAGCACAGTCCGATTTTGAGCAGAAAAAATTCATCTATGATATCGCAAACGGCACATACACCGAAAAAGTCAACTTTGAACGGTATGTGCTCGCCTCTTATTTTGATGCGGTCATTGCACACGCAAATCTGAGACTTGAACAAATGACCTATTCACGCTATACTTTAAACAGAAGAACGGAACGTGAAAGCAAAAACCGCACATCCGGCTTAGCGCTCGAAGTGTTCGACGCATACACAGGCTCGACACGACACGTCAACTCCCTGTCGGGCGGCGAAGGCTTTAAAGTTTCGCTCTGTTTAGCACTCGGTCTTGCAGATATCATCAGTGAAACAGCAGGAGGCATCGAAATCGGCACCATGTTTATTGACGAAGGATTCGGTTCACTCGACAGCGATTCGCTCGATGCCGCAATCACCTGCTTGTATGAACTGCAGCAAAGCGGCCGGTATCTTGGCATCATCTCACATGTGAATGAGTTAAAAGAGCGCATTCCGCAAAAAATCGTCATTGCAGCACATCCAACCGGAAGTATCATTGAGACACAATCGCCATGAAACGGATCCGCTCTTTTATACAATCAATCCGGCCAATGCTCTTTGTTTGCGGCGCTGCACTTTGTGTTTCGTTTGCGCTTCTGTTTTGCTGGCAGCAGGGTATGTTTCCCATTCGGGATGACAGCGCCATACTGTCACAAAACCGTGTCGAACGCATCAACATCAATACCGCCACCGTATCCGAACTGACTGCACTTGACGGCATCGGCACAAAACGTGCAGAAGCGATTGTTCGGTATCGTCAAGCGCACGGACCGTTTACTTCTGTTGAAGAACTTTTGAATGTTCCCGGAATCGGCGAGGGCATCCTCGCTGACATCCGGAGCGATATTACTTTATCTTAAACAAGAAAGGATGATCCCTTTGGTTCTCACATTAAAAAATGATCGTTTCACTGCTTCTGTCACATCGGTCGGCGCAGAGCTGTTGTCGCTCAAAAACAGCGACGGCCTCGAGTACATGTGGCAAAAAGACCCGAAATACTGGGGAAAAACTTCTCCGGTGCTGTTTCCGATCGTCGGCAACCTCCGAAACGACAAGGTAACCTTCCACGGAACCGAATACGGCATGGCAAAACATGGTCTTTGCCGCACCGCAGAATTTACGGTCGAATCCCATTCGGACACCGACGCTGTATTTTCGCTGTGCTCAAGCGAAGAAACCCTCGCCCACTATCCGTATCAGTTCAAGCTCACACTCGCATATCATCTGTCTGAAACCGGCATTTCGATCATCTACACGGTCGAAAACATCGACAATCAGCCGATTGATTTCTGCTTCGGCGCACATCCGGGATTCAATGTGCCGCTGGATGGTGTCGGTACATTCTCCGATTACCGTTTGGAATTCAATGCGGACGAGCCGGACGGATGCCCAGTGTTCGATTTTGAAAACAACCAGATCAACATGGACAAACGCGTTGATTTCATGAAAGGAAGCCGGACACTGCCGCTTGACTACTCGTATTTTGACGAAGATGCGCTCGTGTTTGACAAAGTGCATTCCGACCGTGTGCGCCTTGTAAGCGACAAAACGGAGCGCGGTGTGGAAGTCCGCTTTGCTGATTTTGATTTTGTGGCATTCTGGACACCGATCAAAATGGGCGCACCGTTTTTGTGCATTGAGCCGTGGTGCGGCATGGCAGTCTGCTCGGACGAGGGCAACACCTTTGAGGAAAAACGCGGTGTGAAGCACTTAGAAACCGGTGCTTCCCGTTCGTTTGTAATGGAGATTCTCCCGTTTTAATCCAATATGACGCAATAAAAATCCCCCGGCAAAGCCGGGGGTATTTCATATGCGGGCAAAGCCCTATATTATTAGCGGCACGTGTCACGTCACGTTGGTACGGTCTGACA